>CAXTME010000004.1:0-103838 GCA_964245215.1 uncultured Lichenihabitans sp. | reverse complement strand
TCGGTACACTCTTCGCCTTTCTGATGCTGAGCCAGCGCCTTGCCGCGCCGCTCATCCAAGCGTCGCAGCTCATCAATCAGTACGACGAGGCGCGGATCGCCATCGCCGTCGTCGGAGGCCTCGTCAACCAGCCGCCCGAAGAGGGCCGCTCCGGCGAGGGCGTGCGCAACCAGATCCAGGGCCACGTCGAGTTCTCCAAGGTGCTGTTCCAGTACAAGGGCGCGCTCCGCCCCGCCCTGAAGGAGGTGTCGTTCGAGGTCCCGATGGGCACGACGCTTGGCGTCATGGGCCGCTCAGGGTCGGGCAAGACCACCGTCACCCGGCTGATCCAGAGGCTCCATTCCGATTACAACGGCCTCATCAAGATCGACGGCGTCGACGTCCGCCAATACGACCTCAGCCACCTGCGCTCCTCGCTCGGCATCGTTCTGCAGGAGAACTTCCTCTTCTCGGGCACCATCCGGTCGAACATCACCATCGCCAAGCCCGACGCCACCTTCGACGACATGGTGCAGGCGGCCCGGCTCGCCGGGGCCGAGGAGTTCATCGAGAAGCTGCCGGCCGGCTACGAGACCTATGTCTACGAGGGCTCGCCGAACCTCTCGGGCGGCCAGCGGCAGCGGCTCGCCATCGCCCGGGCGCTCATCACCGACCCGCGCATCCTCATCCTCGACGAGGCCACGAGCGCGCTCGATGCCGAGAGCGAGGCCATCGTCAACGCCAATATCGACCGCATCGCGCAAGGCCGCACCGTGATCACCATCTCGCACCGGCTGGCGTCGCTGGTGAAGGCCGATGCCATCCTGGTGATGGAGCAGGGCGAGGTGAACGATATCGGCAAGCACCACGAGCTGCTCGCCCGCAACGAGATCTACGCCAACCTCTGGTGGACGCAGAACCAGCACGTCGGGGGCGGGCCGCCGGCCGCGGCCGGCGCGCGTCCGCAGCTCGCCTATCGGGGGCCGCAGGGTGTCGCTTGAGCTCTCGCGCCGCTCCAATGCGGCGGCGCTGCGGGTCATCCGCCAGTGGCAATCGCCCACCGAGGAGATCCGCCACGCGCCGGACCCCATGGGCGTGCGGATCGCGGTCTGGACGCTGGCGCTCGTCCTCGTGGGCTCGCTCGCCGCGACGCCCTTCATCCCGATCGAGCGCGTCGTCACGAGCAGCAGCGGCGACATCGTCTCGATCCACCCGCTGACCACCGTCCAGGCGCTCGACCCGTCGATCATCCGCAGCATCGACGTCAAGCCCGGCCAGGAGGTCGCGACGGGCCAGGTCCTGGCGACCCTCGATCCCACGGTCGCGACCTCCGACGTGGTGCAGATGCAGCAGACCGTGACGGCGCTCGAGGCCCAGATCGCCCGCGCCCGCGCCGAGATGGCCGGCACCGCCTTCGCCATCCCGCCCGCCCTGCCGCCCGGCGCGCTGCCCGCCTGGTCGCAGCAGAAGGCGCTGTTCGACCAGCGGGCGTCGTCCTTCGCGTCGCAGGCGCAGAGCTTCGACGAGAAGATCCGCACCACCGAGGCGACGGTCGTGAAGCTGCAGGGCGACGAGACGCGCTACACCCAGCGCGAGGCGATCACCCAGCAGGTCGAGGACATGCGCAACACGCTCTACAAGAGCGGCGCGTCGAGCCTCGTCAGCCTGCTGCAGTCGACCGACGCGCGGCTGCAGCTCCTGCAGTCGCTCGACGATGGCCACAACGGCCTCATCGGGGCGCGGCACCAGCTGGCGGCCCAGAAGGCCGATCGCGAGGCCTTCGTCCAGGGCTGGAACGTCGCCCTCGGCCAGGAACTCGTGACCGCGCTGAACGGGCTCGACAGCGCCGCGGCCTCGCTCGAAAAGGCGCGGCGGCACGAGGACCTCGTCCGCTTCACGGCCCCCGAACCGTCGGTCGTGCTCAGCGTGTCGAAGCTCTCGACCGGCTCGGTGCTGGGGCAGGGCGACGAGATCCTGCGCCTCGCGCCGCTCCTCGGGCCCGTCGAAGCCGAGATCGACATCCTGGCGCGCGACATCGGCTTCGTGCGGCCCGGCGACCCCGTGACGATCAAGGTCGACGCCTATAATTCCTACGAACATGGGTCGGCGCTGGGTCATCTCGGCTGGATCAGCGAGAACGCCTTCACGGAGGATGACAATGCCCAGCCCTTGCCGCCCTTCTACAAGGCCCGCGTGACGATCGACGCGCTGCATTTCACCGACCTGCCCCCGACGCTCCGGCTCGTGCCCGGCATGACGCTGAAAGCCGACATCAGGGTGGGCAGCCGCTCCGTCTTCCGCTACATCATGGGCGGTTTTTTTCGCGGTACGGGCGAACAGATGCGCGGGCCGTAAACCGGGCCGGACCAAGGTGGAGGTGATGAAACGATGCGTGTCGCTGTCATCGGGGCGGGCTATGTGGGGTTGGTGTCGGGGGCCTGCTTCGCGGACTTCGGCCACAACGTCTGCTGCATCGACAAGGACCCGCGCAAGATCGAAGCCCTCGATCGCGGTGAGATGCCGATCTACGAACCTGGGCTGAAGGAGATCGTCACCAAGAACATGCGGGACGGCCGGCTGAGCTTCGCGGAGGATCTGGCGGCGAGCGTGAAAGACGCGGCGGTCGTGCTGATCGCGGTCGGAACCCCGTCGCGGCGGGGGGATGGCCATGCCGACCTCTCCTACGTCTACGGCGTCGCTCGCGAGATCGCCGGCGCTCTCGACGGTTTCACCGTCGTCGTGACGAAGTCCACGGTGCCGGTCGGCACCGGCGACGAGGTCGAGCGCATCATCCGCGAGATGAATCCGAAAGCCGACATCGCGGTCGTGTCGAACCCCGAGTTCCTGCGGGAGGGGGCCGCGATCTCGGACTTCAAGCGACCGGACCGCATCGTGATCGGCACCGAGGACCCGCGCGCCATGGCGGTGATCGAGGAACTCTATCGCCCGCTTTACCTCAACCAGGCCCCTTTCGTCGTGACGGGTCGGCGCACCGCCGAACTGATCAAATATGCCAGCAATTCTTTTCTCGCGATGAAGATCTCCTTCATCAACGAGATCGCCGACCTTTGCGACAAGGTTGGCGCGGATGTTCGCGACGTGGCGCGGGGCATCGGGCTCGACAACAGAATAGGCGCCAAGTTCCTGCATGCCGGGCCAGGCTATGGCGGTTCCTGCTTCCCGAAGGACACCCTGGCGCTCATCAAGACGGCACAAGACCAAGGGGCTCCATTGCGCATCGTGGAGACCGTGGTGGCGGTCAACGACCAGCGCAAGCGCGCCATGGGGCGCAAGATCATCCAGGCCTGCGGCGGCGACGTTCGCGGAAAGACGATCGCGCTGCTGGGCCTCGCCTTCAAGCCCAACACGGACGACATGCGGGACGCGCCTTCCCTGGCGATCGTGACGGCCCTGCAGGACGCCGGGGCCCGCATCCGGGCCTACGATCCCGAGGGCATGGAGAACGCCAAAGCCTTCCTCACCGATGTGACTTATTGCCAGGACGCCTACGACTGCGCGGACGGCGCGGACGCCGTCACCATCGTGACCGAGTGGGACCTCTTCAGAGCCTTGGATTGGGACCGGATCAAAGCCCGCCTCAAAGGCCATACGTTGATCGACCTCCGCAACATCTACCGTCCAGGCGAAATGGAGGCCCGGGGCTACACTTATGTCAGCGTGGGTCAGTCCGCCTAAGCAGCCTTGCGTGGCGAAAGCCACGATTGATTTGGCTTTTTTAAAGCAAAACCAATCGTGCTTCGAACCCTTAAGTGTAAGCAGACGTGTGAGAGTCCGCCTAGGTTCGATGCGGGCCTTTCGAACCAGGCCTCCCGCGGCGACGGAAAGGACGAAGCATGACGCCCATCCTGGTGACCGGAGCCGCCGGCTTCATCGGCTACCATCTCGCGGCCAGGTACTTGCGCGAGGGCAGACCGGTTGTCGGACTCGACAACCTCAATGATTATTATGACGTAGCGCTGAAACGAGCGCGCCTCGAACGCCTGCTGGCGCTGCCGGGTTTCACTTTCGTCCACGCAGACCTCACCGATCAAAAAGCCATGGAAGCGCTTTTCGGGAGACACGGCTTCGACCTCGTGATCAACCTCGCTGCCCAGGCCGGGGTGCGTTACTCGCTGCAGAACCCGCAGAGTTATATCAGGAGCAATCTGGAAGGGTTCACCAATATCCTCGAGGCTTGCCGACATTGCGGTACCGGGCACCTGGTCTATGCTTCGTCGAGTTCGGTCTACGGCGCCAATACCCGCATGCCGTTCTCCGTCGACCAGAACGTGGATCATCCGGTCAGCCTTTATGGCGCGACCAAGAAGGCCAACGAACTTCTAGCCCATTCCTATAGCCACCTGTTCCGGATGCCGACCACGGGATTGCGTTTCTTCACCGTGTATGGGCCTTGGGGGCGGCCCGACATGGCCCTGTTCTTGTTCACCAAAGCCATCGTCGCCGGGGAACCGATCAAGGTCTTCAATCGCGGCGAAATGGAGCGGGATTTCACCTATGTCGACGATGTGGTGGAAGGCGTAGTCCGGCTCGGCGATACGCCGGCTACGGCGGACCCCGACTGGGACAGCGAGTCGCCCGCTCCCGGGTCCAGCAGCGCACCATGGCGAGTCTACAACATCGGCAACAATCGCCCAGTTAAGCTCATTCACCTCATCGAAACGCTGGAAGCGAGCTTGGGCCGGGCGGCGCTGAAAGAGTTCCTGCCCCTGCAGCCTGGCGATGTTCCTTCCACCTTTGCCGATATCGATCGGCTGACAGAGGTCTCAGGCTTTCGACCAAGCACGTCGATCGAGGACGGCGTCGCGCATTTCGTCTCCTGGTATCGGAGTTTCTATAATCCATGAAGCCGCGCCCCCTGGACTAGATCGGCCCGTTCTCACGATAATACGCCCGCGTCTCGCCATACCCGAACCGCTGCATGGCCGGGCCGCAGATCTGCCGGAACGAGGCCATCTGCTCGCCCGTCCAGGGAAGCGTCTCGAGGTCGTGCACCGCGGCGAAGCTCTCCGTCGAGCGCTCGGGCCGGCCGACCGTGAGCTCGCGCCGCACGCCGGTCTCCTCCTCGTCGGTCAAGGCCAGCAGCCGGCCGATGGTCTTCGCCACCGCCGCCGGCTGCCGCGCCACGTCGAGATGCTCGATCTCGACGGCGCTGGCACCGAGGGCCTCGCGCACCGCCACCCAGCTTGCCATGCTGTCGGCCCAACCCCGGCAATGATCGTCGAAGGCGATCTCCGGGCAACGGCGTAGCCGCGACAGCATGGTCTCGATCCCCCGCCGCTTCATGAAGACGAACCGCGCTGCGGGCCAGACGGCCTTGAGCAGGGGGGCCGCGCGAATCATCGTCGGCGTCGGGGTCTTGTCGAACCAATGGCGGTTCGGAAATCGGGCTTTCGCCAGCTCGACGAAGCCGTGGCGAACGGCGTCCATGAGAAAGCTTTGCGGAACGGCCGTGATCAGGGTGTCGAACCCCATCTCCCAGATCGGGCGCCGTTCCGCGTAGACGGCCTCGACGAGCCCGGACATGTGCATCAGGAGATCGAGGAGGTGTCCCTCTCCCGGTCCGACGTAGCGCGTGCCGGACGACAACGCCCCCATGATGGCGGTCGTCCCGGAGCGGACCGAGCCCAGGATGAAGACCGGATGCTGTGACGGATCCGAGGCCGGAAGCGGGTAGCGCAGCACCGGCCTCGGCGGCACCGCGTGATCGAGGCGAGAGGCTTGGCCGCCCGATCCTCTGGCCGTCACCGTCAACCGGTGGAGTTCCATAACCGGGAGCGCCTCAAGGGTCGTGAGGATGAAGCCGTGATTCCCGGCAAGCCCTGTCAGACGCGGGTCCTCGGTGGCGAGGTCGGCCGTGGTGCCGCCGATCGTCTGCCCATCGAGCTCGACTTCGATGTCGAGCGACGCGGAGATATCATCGGAATCATAGGCCCACCCTTTCACCTGAAAAGGATGAACCGGTCCGAACGAGCCACGCAGCATGCGGGTCCTCCTGGTGGGTCAGACGAGAGGGTTCACACCAGCAGGTCCGACGGCGGGTCGCTCGTCGCGTCTTCCAAGCGTTGCCGTCCCCTCACGCCGGGCGAGTGCTGTTCGCCGGCTGGATCACGCACCGGCAATCGGGTGAGCGCCACCAAGACGCCGTGCAACTCGTCCTTGACCGCCGGATGAGCCGCTGAAGGGATCAAGGACACGATCTCCTTCAGGGCTGCCACGGCATTGGTGACGTCGGACGGCGTCGGACTCGCAGCCTTGATGGCGAACGCCAAGGCAATGCGAAGGCCGTTCAAGCGCGCTTCGATCTCTTCGTCATCCATCCGCTGACCCGTCGCGTCGAGTTTCACCGCGCCATCAGCTCCTACTTCAGCGGTGCGCGCACGACGAGCTAAAAACGTGTCATAGCGTATGTTTTCGACGCATGATCGAGTCGAGTGGGGTTCTGCACCGGTCATGCTCGGAGTCCGAAACAGCTACGCCATGCCGGCGTCGAGCCGCCGGTCATGGCTTCCGGCACTCGGCCTTGAAGAAGTTGTAGCAGAACACGCCATCCGGCTCCGCCGTACGGAGCAGAGCCTGGATTCCGGCGTCGAAGGAAGCTGCGTCCGTCAACCCGGCCCGGATCGCTTCGTCACGCACACCCGCCACCATCGCCGTGAAGGTCCGCCGGATGAAGCCCTCGACCAGCTCCGGCCGGCTGGCGTCCACGTAGACTTGGCGCGGAGAGACGCGGATCGTGTGGAACCCGGCCGCCGACAGGAGCGGGTAGAGGCGGCGGCCGATGTCGGCGTCTCCTCCGTTCGCCCGCTGCAGGGCCACCTGACACCGAATGACCTCACGGGCTGCGGGCTCGTCGGGATGGAACGCGGCGGAGCCGTGGTCGCCCTCGACGACGGTAAGGCTTCCCCCAGGCCGCAGCACCCGCTGCAATTCGGACAGGACAGCGTCGACGTCGGACAGGTGCTCCAGTACGAAGCAGACGAAGACGTGGTCGAACGACGCGTTGGGGAAAGGGAGAGCCCGCAGATCGCCCTGCCGAAACAGAGGCAACGGTAGGCCTGCCGCCCGCAAGCGTGCCTCGGCCTCCGCAAGCGACGCGGCCGAGATGTCGAGACACGTGATCCGCGCACCGGGGCTGCCGCGGATCAGCGGCACGGTCTGGGCTCCGACACCGCTTCCCGCCTCGAGCACCCTGCTGCCGTCGGGATAGGCAGTGTCGTGGTGCAGCAACGCTTCCAACGTCTTTGCCTGATCGTTCAGGCGAAGTGTCTCGGTCTCGTCGTAGCCATGCACATAGTCTGACCGCATCGACGCTCCTCCCGATCGAGAGACGCCAATTTGCGCCTAGCCCGCGGCGCGGTCTTGAACACAGTTGCGCACAGCGCTCATGCCGTGGCGGCACGGTAGCGCGCGGGCGTGATGCCGAGCTGGCGGCGGAAGGCGCGGGTCAGGTGGCTTTGGTCCGCGAAGCCGGCTTCGGCTGCGGCTTCGGCAGGGTGCCGGCCTGCCGAGAGAAGCCGACGCGCCAGGCGCACGCGCTGCTGGAGCAGGTAGGCGTGCGGTGTCGTCCCCACGAAGCGTGCGAAGCCGCGAAGAAGCTGGAAGCGACTCACCCCCGAGAGCGCGGCCAGTTCGGCCAGCGTCACCGACCGTTCCGGGGCGTCATCCATCTGTCGCAGCGCCCGCGCCACGCAGGGCGGCTGGCCGTGCATCCGCAGGGGTCGGCTGCCGTGGCGCGCTACAAGGAGCGATAGCGTCCGCAGCAGGCTCTCTTCCACCGCGAGACTCTCCGGCACTGGCGCGGTGATGCCGGCGAAGAGCTGGGCGAAGCAAGCGGTGAGCAGCGGGTCGCGCAGAGCGGGACGCGCGATCTCCACCGTGCCCTGCAGATCCTCGTGTAGCGCCCGGCCGACGAGGCCGGGATCGATATAGAGCATGCGCCAGGCTCGCACGCGCCCCTGCACCGGGGCCCCATCGTGCATCTCGCCGGGATTGACCGTGATGACGTCGCCCGCCACGGCCTCGACCGCCCCGAGACCGCTCCAGGAGCGGTGAGCGCCGGAATGGAGGATGCCGATGCCGAACTGATCGTGCGCGTGCCTTGGAAACCAACGATTGGAGGCGAGCGCGAAGGCTTCGACGCCCGCGACGGCGGATCGGTGCTGTTCAGCTTTATGGAATTCACCCGCCATGTGCTCTCACTAATCTTGCAAGCCTGACGGGCGGTCCCGCAACCCAAGGTCTCTAGTGCACCGCCTCTAAGCTGGTAGGCCGACTGGTTCAAACAGATGAATCATGTGTTGGGTCGGACCACTAGTACCAAATCGACCACGTCATTCCAGAATGGATCAGATCATTTCAGGCAACGTTGACGACGGTGACTTTGGTGCGCAGCGAGCGCAATTCGGCGAGGACGTCCGCATCCACTCCGTCGTCTGTCACGATCTCGTCGACCCCGGAAAGATCGCCGAACGCGCAAAACGCGGGCGTGGTGAACTTGGAGCTGTCGACCAGCAGAACGGTCCTTCTCGCCGACTGGATCATCGCCCGCTTCAGCGCGGAGACTTCCAGCGACGCGTCGGTCAGCATCGTGCGCGTCACCGCAACCGCCCCCGTGAAGCAGACGTCGGCATGCACGGTCTTGAAAAAGCTGTCGCCGAGATCCCCGACCAGGAAACGGGTGCCGGCCCTGATCGTGCCTCCAGGCATGATCACCCGCCATTTGGGGACTTCGGCGCAAAGCAGCGCGATGTCGAGAGAGTTCGTGATGGTTGTCAAAGAGATGTCGCGTGCCGTTGCGGCCCGGACGGCTTCCAGCACGGTCGAACTGCCGTCGAAGACGACGCTCTCCCGCGGGTTCAGCATCGCGGCCGCTGCCTTGCCGATGGCGGCCTTCTGCGCGTGCCGCATCTGCGCGTTGATCGAGGGCTCGCGTTCGAAGGTGGCTCGCAAGGGCGGCAGGAGCAACGCACCGCCATGCGTCCGCTCGAGATATCCGCCCTCCATCAGATGCTCGAGGTCACGGCGGATCGTCGATTGCGATCCCCCGAGCGTGGCCGCGAGTTCCCCGATCGGTGTCGCGCCGTTAACACGGAGGTGTTCGAGGATCATAGCCCGGCGCTTGGCCGGTAGGATCTCGATCCTCTTACTCATCGCATTCATGATCTTGCGGCGGCCTCCAGTCTTGGCGCTGCTCCGATCGGCCGTCCACCGGCGCATTCGAAGTCTAGCATATCGGCTATGCCGCTGCGACCGCACCAGGGCAAGCGGCTGCGCAGATGCCGTCGGTTCCAACGCCATGCGGTGCTGGACGACACTGTAACGGTCGCCCGGCGATGCTCCGGGGCCAGAATTTCGAGAGCCGGGCGATTTGACGACTTTGGAAGATATTGGTAGATCATGCTCATAAACGCAACCGAATTGCCTGCGGCGGTTTCGACCGGCATCGGCCGACACCCTTCGCGAACAATGGAGAATTGCGGCGAGCATCTGCGCCCGCGGCCTATCGCCAGACGGCGTAGGCGCTCGTTCCTGATCCAACCACGGAGGAACGATGATGAAGCTTTTCAAGACTGTCCTGTTAACAGCCGCTGCGGCGGCTTCGCTGACGCCCGCCATGGCGCAAACGACCTTGACCATCGCGACGGTCAACAACAACGACATGGTCGTGATGCAGAAGCTCTCGAGCAACTTCGAGGCACAGCATCCCGACATCAAACTCAATTGGGTCATTCTGGAAGAGAACGTTCTGCGCCAAAAGCTGACCACCGACATCGGCACGCATGGCGGCCAGTACGACGTGCTGACTATCGGTCTCTTCGAAGCACCGATTTGGGGTCACCAGGGCTGGCTCTCCCCGTTCGAGAACGTTCCCGCTTCCTATAAGCTCGACGACGTTCTGAAATCGGTCCGTGACGGGCTTTCCACGGACGGCAACCTCTATGCCCTTCCGTTCTATGCCGAAAGCCAGATGACCTTCTATCGCAAGGACCTCTTCGACAAGGCCGGTCTCACGATGGCTGATCAGCCGACGTGGGAGCAGATCGGGGACTATGCCAAGAAGATCAACGACCCCGCCCACGGCGTTTATGGGATATGCCTGCGCGGCAAGCCCGGCTGGGGCGAGAACATGGGGCAAATCGGCCCTGTGGTGAACAGCTACGGTGGTCGCTGGTTCGACACGAACTGGAAGGCGCAACTCGACACGCCGGCCTGGAAGGAGGCTTTGACGACCTACGTCAACCTGCTCAAGGATTATGGCCCTCCTGGAGTGACGGCGGACGGGTACAACGAGATTCTTTCTCTCTTTTCGAGCGGCAAATGCGGGATGTGGGTCGATGCGACGGTAGCGGCCGGGTCGTTGGCCAACCCGGCGCAGAGTAGCGTCGTCGGCAAGGTCGGCTATGCGCCCCCGCCGGTGGGGAGATACGAAAAGGGCAACCATTACCTCTGGGCCTGGGCCCTGGCGGTTCCGACCTCCTCCAAGGCGCCCGATGCCGCCAAGAGCTTTGTCTACTGGGCGACGTCGCAGGAGTATCTGGAGCTCGTGGCGAAGACGTCCGGCTGGGTCACGGTGCCACCCGGTACGCGCGTTTCGACCTATGATAACCCGGAGTACCAGGCTGCAGCACCCTTCGCCAAGCTGACCCTTCAGGAGATCCAGAGCGCCAACATGCTGGACGCCACCCAGGAGAAGGTGCCGTATCGCGGCATCTCCTTCGTCGGCATCTCGGAATTCCAAGGTATCGGCACCAACGTCGGGCAGATCTTCTCGGCCGTCATCGCGGGCCAGAAGACAATCGATCAAGGATTGAAGGAGGCGCAGGACACGACGGAGCGCGCCATCCGTCAGGCGGGCTATCCCCGGTAGCCGTGCAGGTGGACACCGGCCCGGGGTCGTTCGCGGCACCGGGCTGCGAAGACCGGCGTCGCGCATGAACGATCGACGCTGGCACCGGCCGCGAGGCTGTCGAACGCCCTGGCAAGTCCGCGGCAGGATCCGGGTGCTCGGCGATGCCGGGGCATGATGGACGAACAACGCCAAACGCGACGGAAGCGCTCGCCCTGGCGTAAGAAGCCGGTCAGACGGCTCGCGCGTGTCGCCGTGACATGCGAGAAGATCCCGACCTCCAGCATGTTACTAGCACGGAGCGCGCAGGAAACGGCAAGGATCTCAGCCCGACCCGATGCGGCGAGGTCAGGAACAAGGTGTGAGCCAGTTCATCCTTTACGTACTCCCTGCTTCTTGCCTTGCCATCCTGGCCGGCGGCTTACTGGTCTTCGGATCCGATCGTTTCGGTGCACGCCGAAGGCGTCTGGAGTGGCTCATCGCGGCTCTGGGGTATGCATTGATGCTCAGCGGTGGATTGCTGATCACCGCGTGGTTGCCGTAGCGGTCAACAGGGCCGTCCGGCTGCCCGGGCGCGGTCGACCGCCTGAACCGCTCCCCGCGGCTTCGGCGACAGCGTCATCATGTGCCATTGACAGAAGCTCCATCAAGGCCACTGAGCGTGCGGAACCGAACCGTTGCCGGAGCCCCGTTGATGGTGTTCTACAACTATTTCCATTCCACGGGCCGTCGCGTGCTCATTGACGCCCTTGCCTGTCCTGACCCCTTCGGCATTTCACCGCGCGAGATCGTCGAGCGCATCCTGGCCGCCGGCTACAAGCCCCACGTCGAGTCGCCCAAGACCGAACCCCACCACAGGACAGAGCGGGTCGTCGCGGTTCAGCACCGCGACCAGATCTTCCTGGTCGGGATCAGTCGCGACGCCGAAGAGATCTCCGTCCAGGAGGTCCGGGTCGACGCCTATCCGACGTGATCATCAAGGCCCCGGTTCTTCGATCCAGCGCGACAGAGATGCGAAGTCGCACGTCGGTTTGTTGACCATCGAGGATTGGCGGGTCACGGCTCGTCGCGCGCGCCGACCACGCTGCGCATCATCTCGCCGGAGTGGCGCCTTTGCGCTTGGCTCGCCGAAGCTAAAGGCATGTCGATCAACGAGGCTGGTGCACAGCCTCGACCACCGCCAACCACAAACTTATATTCGTTCGGCAGCGCCCAAGATTGCTCTTCGCAATCCGGAGCAGGGGGCAATGGCTGGATCGGGAGAACCTGACGGTGAGCGGACCAGAGAATGTGTTGTCGGGCCGAAAGGTGCTCGTCGTGGAAGACGATGCGCTTCTCGCCATGGAACTGGCCGAAGAGCTTGAAGCCATAGGCGCGCTACCGATCGGACCCGCGATGACCGTCGTCAGCGCACTGGAGATCGTGCACAACGAAGCCCGGATCGATGCCGCCTTGATGAACGTCAATCTACGAGGAGAACTGTCCTTCCCTGTTGCCGACGCCTTGAACAAGCGGAGCGTACCGTTTCTGTTCGTGACCGGGAACGACCGGTTCGTAAGCGAGCGTTACCCGCAAATCCCGCGTCATCCTAAGCCAGCCCACATGCCGACGCTCATCGAGGCACTGGGTGAACTGATTAGAACCAGTCAAAACCCTGAAACGGAATAATTCCTAGTGGTCCGACCCAAACAGATCATCCATCTGGTTGGACCAGTCGGCCCACCAGCTTGAAGTCGGTGCACTACGCGATGGCCAGGACGCATCGCCGCCCTCGATCGACGGGGCTGCTTCAAGGGCGCGACAGGGACGCGGATTGCAGCTTGATCACCTTCGAGCAAGTCCCCCGATATTCGGGTATTGGCGACAATTTGAACGGGCGTACCACGACCTGAGAAAGGATTGTCACATCAAGCTCCTTCGGGGCTCGCGCAACCGAAGTGTTCGGGCGTTCGATCCCAAGGCGGTTGCGATATGGCAGACATCGACTCCAGCAGTGTTTGCGCAGCCGACGCCGACGGCACCACGGAGAAGATCGGATCCCCTTCGTTCGGGAACCAGATCGTGGGCGATCCCAAAGAGCGTCGAATCAAGCGTCGGGAGGCGGACGTCCGCCTGGGTCTCGCGATGGAGGTGATCGAAGGCGGTTACTGGCATTACGACGTCGGTTGCGCCACTTTCGAGACTTCGCCACAGCTCACCCGTTTCGTGGCCGGATCCGATGCGAAGCCCCTCGATCTATTAGGGTTCATCGCGCAGGTGCTGCCCGAAGACCGGCATCAGGCGGACCTGTCGCGCCTCATCAACGGTGAGGAGGATCGCTCGGTGGCCGAGTACCGGGTGATGACGCATGCCGGATCCGTGAGATGGATGCGTTGCCGCCGTCGACTGGTGCGGGACGACGATGCCAAGCCGACCCGGATCATCGGGATGGCGATCGACGTCACGGAACAGAAAAGCCTTCAGTCTTGGGTGGAGCGACAAGCGAAGACCGACCCGCTCACGAACCTCGGCAATCGAAGGGGTTTCGAGGAACGGGCCGAGATCTGTCTGGATCGAGCCAGGACATCGCGGGCCGCTTACGGCTTCGGCCTTCTCATGCTGGATCTCGACGGGTTCAAGCCCATCAACGATCGCCACGGACACCCCACGGGCGACGGCATCCTGCAAATCTTTGCCCATCGATTGAGTGGAACCGTCCGCCCGATCGACCACGTGGCCCGGCTCGGCGGCGATGAATTCGCGATCCTCGTAGACGATGCCGACGACCTCAACCTTTGCCGCTTGGCCGAGCGTCTCGTGCGGGTCGTCGGCGAGCCGATGGAGGTCAACGGGCACACGTTCGAGGTCGGCTGCAGTATCGGCGCGGCCCGGTTCCGCGCCGGAGACCTCACGCTGCAAGGATTGGTCGGTCGCGCCGACGCTGCCCTGTACGATGCGAAGCACAAAGGTCGCCGCACCTGGAGGTTATCGGCCTGACGCACGGCGATCGGTCCAGCCGCGGTGGTGTCTTGTCGCGGACCTGATCGCTCCGCTTTGCAGGTCTGCGCCGGTGGCCTGCGTTGGCTAGACCGGGAACAGTGTTCTGCCGTGCAGAGACGACCTTCTTGATTGACGACCATCATCCCGCAAGCGCAATCTTGCGGAAACAGACACGTTGCTCGTTCAGCCGCTTTCCCGTCCTGACGTGGACCTGTCGAAGACGACCAGGAGCGGCGGCCGGGGCCATGTCGCGGGAGGCAGCGATGCAGCGACGACCGGTTCACGTCCGGGAGTGTCGGCTGGAGCGCCAGAAGGCGGGGAGAGGCGCTCATGTCCAGCTTTCGACAGGCGCGTGATTTTCTACTGGAGCACCGGTCCGATCCTACGGCGGCCCGGGCCGGCTTCGTCTGGCCCGACCTCGCGATGTTCAACTGGGCGATCGACTGGTTCGACGCCGAACTCGCCGCCTCGCCCGAAAGCCGGGACCGCATCGCGCTCCGCATCGTCGACGTCGGGGCCGGTACGGATACGGGGCTCAGCTTCGCCGACTTGAGCCGTCGCTCGAACCAACTCGCCAGCCACCTCGCCAGCCTCGGCCTCAGACGCGGCGATCACCTTCTCCTGCTGCTCGGCAACGCACCGGCGCTCTGGGAAGCCACGTTGGCCGCGATGAAGCTCGGCCTCGTGGTGATCCCGGCCACGACGCTGCTCACGCCCGACGAGCTCTCGGACCGGGTCGAGCGTGGCCGTGCCCGCGCCATTCTGGCCGAGCGCGACCAACTCCTGAAATGCGAAGGCCTCGCGGGTTCTGAGGTCCTCCGGATCGTGGTGGGTGCCGGCGAAGCGCCCGGCTGGCATTCCTATGCCAGGGCCTTCGAGGCTTCGACCCGCTTCGTGCCGGATGGGCCGACCCGGGCCGACGATCCGATGCTGCTCTATTTCACGTCGGGCACGACCGCGAAGCCGAAGCTCGTCTCCCACACGCATCGGAGCTACCCGGTCGGCTCGTTGTCGACCATGTTCTGGCTCGGCCTGCAGCCCGGCGACGTCCATCTCAACGTCTCGTCCCCTGGCTGGGCCAAGCATGCCTGGAGTTCGCTGTTCGCGCCGTGGAACGCGGGCGCCACCGTGCTGATCGTCAACCAGCCCCGGTTCAACGCCAAAGTCCTGCTGGCCGAACTGGTGCGCTGCGCCGTCACGACGCTCTGCGCACCGCCGACCGTCTGGCGGTTGCTCATTCAGGAGAACCTGACGGCGCCGGGCTTGGTCCTGCGCGAGGTCTGCGGCGCCGGCGAGCCGCTCAATCCCGAAGTCATCGAGCGGGTCCGTGCCGCCTGGGGGTTGACGATCCGGGACGGCTACGGCCAGACCGAGACGACCGCGCAGGTGGCCAATTCCCCGGGCGAGACGGTCAAGATCGGCGCCATGGGAAAACCGCTGCCGGGCTACGAGGTGCGGGTGCTCGATGCCGATGGCGAGGCCGCAACCGAAGGCGAAGTCTGCCTCGTCCTCGGCGCATCGCGGCCCGCAGGCCTGATGCGGGGTTATCAGGAGACCGACGGCACGCTGAAGGGCGCCGATGGCGACGTCTACAGAACCGGCGACATCGCGTTCGTGGATCCCGACGGCACGCTGACCTTCGTGGGGCGGGCCGACGACGTCTTCAAATCGTCCGACTACCGTATCAGCCCCTTCGAACTCGAAAGCGTGCTGATCGAACACGAGGCCGTCGCCGAAGCCGCGGTGATCCCGGCGCCCGACGCCCTTCGCCTCTCGGTTCCCAAGGCCTATGTCTCGCTGACCGCAGCCGCGCAACCGACCCCGGAGACCGCCGCGTCGATCTTCCGCTATACCAATGAAAAGCTCGCTCCTTTCAAGCGCATCCGGAGGATCGAGTTCGTGACCGAATTGCCGAAAACGATCTCGGGCAAGATCCGCCGGGTTCAGCTTCGGCGCCTCGAACGCGACCGCGACACGACCGGTCCGTTCCGGGGCGTCGCCTACGATGCGGCCGACCTCGTGGACGTCGCGGGAGCGCGGGACGAGGCCGCGGTCGAGGTCATTCCGGCCGGGTGACGCGATCTCTTGTGGGCTGGTGACATGGACTTCGAGCTCAGCGACGACCAATCGACGATCCGCGACATGGCGACGAGCTTCGCGGCCGAGGCCATCGCACCCCATGCGCTCGACTGGGATCAGAGCAAGCACTTCCCGGTCGAGACGCTGCGAGCCGCAGCGGCCTTGGGGCTCGCCGGCATCACGACGCGCGAGGACCTGGGAGGATCGGGCCTCGCCCGGCTCGACGCCGTGCTGATCTTCGAGGCCCTCGCGAAAGGCTGCCCTACGGTCGCGGCCTTTCTGTCGATCCACAACATGTGCACCTCGATCGTCGACGTCCATGGGTCGTCCGAGCAGCGCCGGGCCTGGCTGCCGGACCTCACCAGCATGGCAACGATCGCGAGCTATTGCCTGACGGAGCCGGGCTCCGGCTCGGACGCCGCGGCCCTCAAGACCCGGGCGACCCGCGACGGCGATCACTACGTGCTCGAGGGGCAGAAGCAGTTCATCTCGGGCGCCGGCGCGAGCGACCTGTATATCGTCATGGCGCGGACCGGCGAGGCCGGCCCAAGGGGTATATCAACCATCGTTGTGCCGAAGGGCACGCCCGGCCTCTCGTTCGGCGCGGAGGAGAAGAAAATGGGCTGGAACGCCCAGCCGACCCGCGCGGTCGTCTTCGACGGCGTCCGCGTTCCGGTCGGGAACCGTCTGGGGCAGGAAGGGCAGGGGTTCGTCGTCGCCATGGCGTCGCTCGACGGCGGCCGGCTCAACATCGCGGCCTGCTCGCTCGGTGGCGCGCAGGCGGCCCTCGACCGGACCATGGCCTACATGGGCGACCGCCAGGCCTTCGGGCGCAAGATCATCGATTTTCAGGCCTTGCAGTTCCGGTTGGCCGACATGGCGACGGAGCTCGAGGTGGCGAGGACCTTTCTATGGCGGGCCGCGAGCGCTCTCGACAGGAAGGCCAAGGACGCCACCAAGCTCTGTGCCATGGCCAAGCGCTTCGTGACCGACATCTCGTTCGACGTCGCCAACCAAGCCCTCCAGCTGCATGGTGGCTACGGCTATCTCAGCGACTACGGCATCGAGAAGATCGTGCGCGACCTCCGCGTGCATCAAATCCTGGAAGGCACCAACGAGATCATGCGCGTCATCATCGCGCGCGCCCTGCTGGACGATCTACGTTAGCCGCAGCAGCGGCCGGCTTCGTCATTCGCGGCGCCCGCGCTACATCTCGGCGGACGAACCCATGCCGGCAACGCCGGCGCCCGCCGAAGCCCGACCCGGACATCACCATGATGCGCAGACGCGACGTCCTCCTGGCCATGCTGAGCGGAGCCGCCGCCGGTATCACGTTGCCAGCGAAAGCCGAACCCGAGACCTGGTCCGCCATCGAGGCCAAGGCTCGTGGCCAGACGGTCTACCTCAACGCCTGGGGCGGCGACCCTCAAACCAACGGCTTTCTGGAATGGCTCGGCCGAGAAGCCTCGCGCCGCCACGGCGTCACGCTCCAGCATGTCAAGTTGGCCGATACGGCCGAGGCCGTGACGCGGGTCCTGGCCGAGAAGGCGGCCGGCCGGACCGAGGGCGGATCCGTCGATCTCATCTGGCTCAACGGACCGAATTTTCTCGCCATGAAAGACAAGGGGCTCCTGTCGGCCCCCTTTGCGACCGGCTTGCCGAACTGGCGCTACGTCGGCACGACCGACACACCCTCGAACCTCGTCGACTTCACGGTCCCGGTCGATGGGCTGGAATCGCCGTGGCGACTGGCCCAGGTCGTCTTCGTCTACGACGAGGCTCGGACTCCACTGGAGGGTCTGCCGAAGTCGGCGGTCGCCATGCTGGATTGGGCCAAGGCCCACCCCGGGCGTCTGACCCATCCCAATGTCCGCAACTTCCTCGGCGCCACCTTCCTGAAGCAGGCGCTCGTCGGCCTCGTTCCCGACAGGACCGTGCTCCAGCACGCCGCCACGGATGCCGATTTCGTGGCCGCGACAGCGCCCCTCTGGACCTGGTACGACGCGATCCGTCCGCACCTCTGGCATGCGGGCCGCGACTTTCCGGAGACCGGAGCCGCCGCCCTCCAGCTCTTCGCCGATCGCGAGATCGACAGCACCATTTCGTTCAACCCCGCCGAGGCCGCCAACGGCATCGCGAACGGGACGTTGACCGGTTCCACCCGCGTCTACACGCTCGACGGCGGCACGATCGGCAACACCAGTTTCGTCGCCATTCCCTTCGATGCCGCCCATCCGGAGGGCGCCATGGTGATCGCCAATCTGCTGCTCGCGCCCGAGGTTCAGGCCCACGCGCAAGACCCCGCCGTGATGGGCAGCTTCACGGTGCTCGACCTCGGCAAGCTCGATGCTGCGCAACGCAAGCTCTTCGAGCCTGCCGACCACGCCGTCGGCATGCCGACGAATGCGGCGCTCGGCGCGCCCTTGCTCGAGCCGCATGCGTCCTGGATGACGCGGATCACGGCCGAGTGGGAAAGACGAACGAGTCCGTAGCGATTTCATGCTGCGGCTTGCCCCTATCACCACGGTTCTGCTCGTGGCGGGCCCGGTCGCGGCAGGCTTGGTCTTTACGTTCTTGCCCGCTTTCGGCGTCATGCCGTCGATCGGCCGGACGACGCCGTCGCTCTCGGGATGGACGGCCCTGGCCGCCACCCCGGGCTTCACCACCGCGGTGCGCCTGACCCTGACGACGGGGGCCGCGGCGACGCTGTTGTCCTTCGGCCTGGCGGTGGCCTTTGCGGCGGAGGCCCTGACCCGGCCCGGCTGGCGCTGGATGCGGGCCATGCTGGCCTTCGTGCTCGCGAGCCCGCACAGCGCCGTCGCGCTGGGGCTCGCCTTCCTGGTGGCGCCGAGCGGCTGGATCGTCCGTCTCCTGTCGCCCTGGGCGACGGGCTGGCAGGACCCTCCTGCCGGGCTCGTGACGTTGCGCGACCCGCTGGGACTGACGCTGGTGATCGGGCTGGTCCTGAAGGAGACGCCCTACCTGGTCCTTATGATCGTCGCGGCTTCGGCCCAGGTCCCGACGCGCGCGCTACTCGCTACGGCGGGCGTACTCGGGCAGAGGCCCGCGGTCGCTTGGCTGAAAGTCGTCTTCCCGCTGCTCTATCGTCAGATCCGGCTGCCGGTCTTCGCGGTCCTGGCGTTTTCTCTCTCGGTCGTCGATGTGGCGCTGGTTTTGGCGCCCGGCAACCCGCCGCCTCTCGCGGTCCTGGCGGTGCGCTGGCTCACGAACGACGACCTCGATCTCTACGTTCCGGCGGCTGCCGCCGCGATGCTGGTCACGGGCATCGTCCTCGCTGCGGCGCTCGCCTGGTGGGCGGCCGAACATCCAGTTGCCCGGCTGGCACGGGCCTGGGCCGAGCGGGGCGGGCCGTCTCGGCTCGTTCATCTCTGGGTCTGGATCGGGGCACGGCTTGCGGTCGGTCTCGGCGGAGCCGCCGCCGCCGCGATGGCCGGACTCGTGCTCTGGTCGATGGCGACCGCTTGGCGGTTCCCCGATGCGATGCCGTCCGGCTTCGGCCTCCTCACGTGGGCGGCACAGGCACGCCACGCCACGGAGACGGCCGGAACGACGGTCTTTTTGGGATCGGCGACGGCCGCGATCGCGGTCGCGCTGACCATGCTCAGCCTGGAATTCGGGCAGCGCAACCGGGCGCTCCGGCGCGGGCGCATCGCGGGCCGGATGGCGAAAGCCGTGATGGCCGCGCCCCTGCTCGTGCCGCAGGTGGCGTTCCTCTTCGGCGTGCAACTCGTGCTGGTCCGCTCCGGCCTCGACGGAACGCTGTTTGCCGTCGCCTGGTCGCATTTCGTCTTCGTGCTGCCTTATGTCATGCTGTCGCTCGACGACCCCTTCGCGGCGCTCGACCCGCGTTTCGCGGCGAGTGCCGCGGCCCTTGGGGCCGGCCCCGCCCGCATCTTCTTGGCGATCAAGCTGCCGCTGCTCCTGCGGCCCATCCTGGTGGCGGCCGCCGTTGGCTTCGGGGTCAGTGTCGCGCAATACCTTCCGACCCTCTTCGCCGGGGCCGGCCGCGTCATGACCGTCACCACCGAGGCCGTGACGCTGTCGAGCGGTGGCGATCGCCGGGTGACCGGCGTCTTTGCGGTGCTCCAGGCGGCGCTGCCCCTGGCGGCCTACGGGCTGGCGTTTCTCGGGCCAGCGGTGCTGTTTCGGCGTCGCCGCGGGATGGCCTGATGCCGGAGCGCTCGGCCAGCCTGAGGTTCGACCGGGTCACGCTGGCGTTCCGTGCGACCGCGGCGGTCCTGATCGAGGATCTGACCCTGTCGATCGATCCCGGAGAGGTCGTGACCGTGATGGGTCCCAGCGGATCGGGCAAGTCGACGCTGCTCGCCTTCGCGGGCGGCTTCCTCGATGGCGCGGCTTTCCGCTCGACCGGGACGCTGACGCTCGGCCGCGACCGTCTCGACGACAGGCCGGCGGAGCACCGCCGCCTCGGCGTCCTTTTCCAGGACCCGGTCTTGTTTCCGCACCTCTCGGTTGGCGGCAACCTTCTGTTCGGTCTGCCGCGGCACCGTGATGGGAAGCGCTACGACAGGCGCGAGGCGATGGGACAGGCCCTGTCGGATGCCGGGCTGGCCGGTTTCGCGGACCGCGATCCTGCGACCCTGTCGGGTGGCCAGATGGCGCGCGTGGCGCTGCTGCGGACCCTGCTGGCCGCTCCCCGCGCGCTGCTGCTCGACGAGCCCTTCGGCAAGCTCGACGCGGCACTCCGGGGCGAGATCCGCGCGTACGTCCTGGCCGAGGCCCGCGCGCGCCGCCTGCCGGTCCTTCTCGTGACGCATGATCCGGCCGATGCGGCGGCGGCGGCAGGGCGCGTGGTACGGCTCGAAAGCGGTCGAGCGCGAGTCGTTTCCGCGGAGGCCGACGCGCCATGATTGACCGTCATCTGCAGCCGCTGCTCAAATCCGCGTATCAGGCACCGGCCCGGTTCCTCGTCCGACGCGGCATCTCGGCCGATGCCCTGACGGTGTCGGGCTTTGCGATCGGCCTCGCAGGCTCGGCCGCGATCGCCCTGCACCTGTTCGGATTGGGTCTCGTTCTGGTTCTGGCGAACCGAACCGCCGATGGACTCGATGGCGCCGTGGCCCGGCAGGTCGGCCCGACGGATCGTGGCGCCTTCCTTGATATCGCGCTCGACTTTTTCTTCTACGCTTCCGTTCCCTTGGGCTTCGCTCTCGCCGACCCGGCCGCCGCTGCTCTACCCGCGGCGGTTCTGCTGTTCGGCTTCATCGGGACGGGGAGCAGTTTCCTCGCTTTCGCCGCGGTCGAGGCCCGGCGCGGAACTCTCCCCGTGACCTTCCCGAACAAGGGATTGCACTACCTCGGCGGCCTCACCGAGGGCTTCGAGACGATCGTGGTCCTCGTGGCGATGTGCCTGTGGCCCGGCGGATTCGCGGTGCTGGCCTGGGGCTTCGCGGCGCTCTGCCTCGTCACGACCGTAACCCGATGGTGGTGGGGATGGCAGGCGTTCGGAGCCCGATGACGCTAAAAACCGGCGTAGCGCCTGATCCAGCGCCGGTCGAGTCGATCCTTGATCCACCAGACCCAGTCGCCCTCGACCGTGACGCCATTGCGCGTGCCCACCGCGTGGCGTTCGCCCGTCGACATGAGCACCAGGGCATCGCGCTGCGGCCGGTAGGGCCGGGGCGCGAGGCCGGCGAGCGCGCGACGGAGATTGCCGGCCAGCAGCGGACCCTGGCGCACCGCGGTGACGCCCGCCTTGGGGAGATCCCGCGGGCCGAACGACGCCACGTCGCCGGCCGCGAAAACGCCCGGCCAGCCCGTGACATCGAGCCCCGCCTCGACCGCGATGAAACCGGCCGCATCGAGCGGCAGGTCCGTTGCGCCGAGCCAGGGCGGCGCCGCGGCCTTCGTCACCCAGAAGACGGCGTCGGCGTCGAGCGGCGGCCGTGCATCGAAGAGCAGGCGGTTCGTCTCGACCGCGCTGACCCGCGCGTCCGTCAGCACTTCGATGGCGTGGGCCTGCAGGATCCGACCGAGGCGTCTCACGACCGCGGCCGGAAAGCCCGGGAGGATCGTCGAAGTTTCGGACACGAGAGTGACCGCGAGCGAGGCCGGGCGTCGTCCCGCGGCCTGCGCCTCGCGCCGCAGCCGACGTTCGACCGCGAGGGCCAGTTCGACGCCTCCGGCACCCGCGCCGACGAGCGCGATGCGCCCGATGCGGCCCTCGCGGACACCAGCCACCACGGTGTCGAACCGTGCCAGGAAGCCGGCGATTGGTTTGACCGGGACCGCATGGTCGGCCGCACCGGGTATTCCGCGGCTCGCCGGCGTTACGCCGACGTCGATCGAGAGGACGTCGTAGCCGACCGACGTCCCGTCGGCGAAGCGTGCCCGGCGGGCCTCGAGGTCGAGCCCGACCACCGCCTGTTCCACGAACGTCGCGCCCGCGGCTTGCGCCAGCCGTTGAACGTCGATGTGGGCGTCCTCGAAGCGATAGAGCCCGGCCACCAAGCCGGGCAGCATACCGGAATAGGGCGTGAAGCGGCTCGGGGTCGCGAGTGCCAGCGAAACATCGCGCATGGGGGACGTGGCGAAGGTGCGCAGCACCTCGACCTGGGCGTGGCCGGCTCCGACCAGCAGGAGGCGGCGCCTCGATGCTGGCCCCGTCGCGGTCACCGCGCGGGCAGCCGCTGCAGGGGACCGACGGTTCGCCGTGTCGCTGCGCCGAAAGTGGGGCAGGGCAGGATCACGTCGGCCCCGGCCTTCAGTGTCGGCTTGAGGCTTACCGCAAGACACCGCGACCCGGTTGCCGCTCCTATGACGCAGACCTCGCAGCGTCGTGGCGTCAAAGCTTGCGCTCCGATCGCGGCGGCATGGTGCGAGCCGTCGTCCAGCGTCTCACCGCGATCGGCAGAAGCGACAGCGCGGCCAAGGCCAGCAGGGACGCGACCGCGCCGGGCGACAGCAGACCGTCGAGGCTCGTCATCGTGCCGAGCTGCCGCCCGACGCTGTTGTAGATAAAGGCAGCGGGCGCGATCCCGATCGGCGTGGTGAGAAGGAACACCCGGATCGGCACCGCGAACAGGGCCGCGACGAGATTGACGAGAAAGAACGGGAACACCGGCACGAGCCGAAGGAAGAGCATGACTTCGACGGCGTTCTCCCGCATGCCCGCCCCAAGGCTGTCACCCAGGGGTCCGGCACGCCGTCGCAGCGACTCGCCGACGGCAGTCCGGGCCACCAGGAATACGACCAGGGCGCCCAGGGTCGCGCCGACGAGGACAAGGGCCGTGCCGAGCCAGCGCCCGAACAGGAAGCCGCCGAACAGGCTGAGGATGAGGGCGCCGGGGATCGCCAGAGCTGCGACCAGAACGTAGACGGCCACGAAACCCAAGGCCGCCAGGACGGGTTGCGCCGCGACCCAGGTCTCCAAGGCTTCCCGCTCGTCGAGGATCTTGTCGAGCGAGATGAGCCGGGTCACGCCGCTCACATGCGCCGCCACGGCCATCAGGATCACCGCCACGCAGACCAGAGCTGCCGGTTTGCGTTTCAAACCCGAGCTCCGACAGCCGCGATGATCGATTCCAAGTGCTGTCCCCCGGTTGGGCCTAGCATGAGTGATTTGTAACCTCGATCACGGTCAGTCGCGCGGAACCAGGAGAGCTTTGATCTCTCATCGCTTCGGAAACGTTCGTAAAAACTCAGCCTCTGCTGAAAAGCCTCTCACCTTTAAGGGGTCAGCAAATTCGAACGCAAGTTTTCCGTGAGCGGCGGTTCGGCCGCGCTGATCAAGACTCTTCGTCGTCGTCCCACATCTTGGGCCGAGTCATGAGCAAGTAATCCGTTGCCTGTGCGGGATGCGATTCGATCCAAGCCTTCGCGGCTTCGGCCAAGACTTTGATTCTTTTCGGATCGTACTTCTTGCGATCCTTGTCGAGTTCAAGCCCGGTAATGACGACCAGCAGGCTCTTCGCTTTTCCTTTGATCCCACCTGTCCGCCAAACCTTGGCGTCTCTGGCGTCTGGATGGTGGAACGTCATGGCGACTCTGACCCTACCTGTGTTGCGATGAGGTCAGCTGAAGTCATCTTTGTGTCACAATCAACCCGATGCAATCTTCCGAGGACGCGAGTCGAAGTCGAACGGCTCGCCTCCGAGACGTGCTCAGGGCTCAGTCCGAATCAGGGTGGTCTGGTCCTCGATCGGTCTTACCCTGTCCTGTCGGCTGTGCCGGTCAGGCGCTCGCCAAAGCCTTGAGATCGAAGCCAGGATCGCTGGCCTCCGTGAACGAGAGAGCCGTAGCATTGGCCAACAGCCTGCGCGCCACCATGTGATCGGCCGGCTTGTTGACCGATTCGACGCCGACGAGGCGTTCCCCGATGAAGCAGAAGGTCGAGAAAGCTCCAGACGTGGGATCGCCCCGCAGCGCGACATGCTCACTCGGCATCGAGAAACCGGCGATCTGGAGCTTGTAGGGCCCCTGGTCGCTCCAGAACCAGGGCACGATGTTGTAGGGACGCGGCCGGCCCATCAGGCGCGACGCGACGCACCGTCCATGATCGATCGCGTTTTGCACGGATTCGAGCCGTACCCGCGCACCCCCGCCCAATGCCAGCGGGTAGGCAGCACAATCCCCGACGGCCGAGATGGCCGGGTCTGCGGTGCAGAGCGTCTCATCGACGACGATCCCGTTCTCCACCGCAAGGCCGGACTCGGCTGCGAGTTCGGCGTTCGGAATGACCCCGATGCCGACCAGGACGAGATCGGCCGGGAAAATCCGCCCGTCGGCCGTCTCGACTTCGCTGACGTGCCCGCTTTTTCCGTGCACCTCGGTCACCACGGCCTCGAACACGAGACGAACGCCGGCTTTCTCGTGAGCGTTCTTGAAAAACTGCGACATCGGGGTGGTGAGCGCACGCGACATCGGCCTCGACGTGGCCTCGATCACCGTGACCTCGGCGCCAGCGGCCGCGGCCGCGGCCGCGAACTCGAGGCCGATGAAGCCGGCCCCGACCACCACGGCTCGCTTGAGGCCGGTCATCTTACCCCGGAGGGCATCGGCGTCGGCATGCGTCCTCAGCTGCAGGACGCCTTCGAGGCCCGTCCCCGGCACCGGCAGCTGGCGGTTGCGGGCGCCCGTCGCCACGACGAGATGGTCGTAGCCGAGGATTTCGCCGCCGGCGAGATGCAATTGCCGTCGCTCGCGATCGATCCGTTCCGCCCGATGGTCGCTCGTCATCTCGATGCTGCGCTGGGAGAAGAAGGCCTCGGGACGAAGCTGGAGGCCAACGCGGTCCGACTTGCCCACGAGATAGGCCTTGGACAGCGGAGGGCGCTGGTAGGGCAGGCCGGGTTCGTCGCCGAGAAGGCGGATCCGACCGCCGTAGCCTTCGTCCCGCAAGGAGGCCGCGACTTGAAACCCGGCCTGGCCAGCTCCGACGATGACGACACTGCCACCTGATTCCGCGCCGATATCCATGTCAACGATCCCTCCCGGCTCATGACGACCCGATGAGTCCTTGTCACCGGCCGGTCACGCGAGGCACTCAACATGACGGCTCGTCGGTGCCAAGGCTCATCCGATCGCGACGCGGGTTGGCGCTTCGTCAATAGGACGGCGTGGGGATCGCGTCGTCGATTGATCCGTTCCGGCTTCGGTATAGCGCGCGGCTCGATCGGCCGTCTCACGCGGCGGAGATCGGCGCCTCCGGCGGAAGACACGACCCGCCGATAGCATCGGAGCGGGCGAAGCCATTCGAACCCTCGTGTGCAGCTTGGGAAGCAGTCTTACCGCCTTGAGCTTACGGGCCGAAGCTGCAACTGCTTGGCCCGGCTCGAGGCCGGCTGGGTAACGCCGGTTCTTGAGTCGCGGCAGCATTGGCGCCACAGGACATCCGGGTGGGACAGCGTAGCGGCGGCGCAACTCATTCTTCGTCTATCCTCATTTCTCTTGAGCGGGCAGGACCATAGGTATCAAAGCTCGAACCGCGAATGAGCTCCCTAGATCCGACCTCGGCCAGCCAACCTGGAACTTGAAGTGATCGGCATAACGCTAACGGGGTGGTCTTGGTGGATCCACGTCACGTCGACTTTCGCCACTCTGATCTCTTGGACGTTGGTTCTGGCAATGGGCTTTTCAGCGTCAGAGCGCTGGCCGCATTACGGAACTCCGGGCAACTTCGAGCGGTTCTTCATCTTTCTCGGTGCGTCGTTCATCACCCGAGCGACGGTCACAAACCACGAGACCCGGATACAGCTGTCATGCTGGGCGGCAAGTGCGATCATCGTTGAAGTCGCCCGTAGATGGGAGAGCGGGCGCTCAAACGGGATCATGGGTTGGCTCGCCAGCATGGTTGGCGCCGTGATCGGCGCAGTATGGGCACGGCAAATCGCTCATCATGTTTTCTGGCGATGGGGCTGGTGAGCACTTCAAACAACCGGCGGCGCCGGAGTGCTGTCGTTCTCGCGGGCAGGTTCACGGAAGCGCTGCATGGCAGCCGAAGCTGCGGCATAGCTCGGCGAACGATGCCCGCGGGTCAATTTTCGACACGCGTCCCATGACGAGGCATGTCGGCGCTAGCGCGACAACTCGGCATCCGCGCGGAAATACTGTCGCGCTGGTTTGATGGATCGCGACGCTGAGGGTTGCTTATCGGGGCAAACCCCTTAGGCATGGCGTTGGAACGGGATTGTGAGACGCTTGGCTCGACGCCAATCTGCTGACGGCCGAAATTCAAAAGGAAATCCGTACCGTTCGAAGGATCAGCTTGGAGCGGGCGAAGGGAATCGAACCCTCGTATGCAGCTTGGGAAGCTGCCGTTCTGCCATTGAACTACGCCCGCACAGATCCTTCTTAGCGGTGGATCGGCGCGACGGCAAGCAATCGGCCTGCATCCGCTCGAGACGAGTTTCATCCGAAGGCGCTCGAGAACTTGCATCGCGACGGCGCCGTTGCGCAAGAGCCGAACGTCTGCTGACCACAACTCGTTTAAATTTCCTCGCACACCGAAGAGTAAATCACAATTCTCTCATTGGTTGAATTAAGACGTCCGAGCATTGCTTTCACGTCAGATCTTTAAAGAGCTAAACGAATTAATCCAAACTACAATTGATTACATACAATTAAAGAATTATTGAATTTGCAACCTCCCGTTTATTGTAGTAGCAATCGCATACCGCAATTGATCAGCCGAGTTCATGTTCACCGGGCCTGAAAACCGAGAGATCGGCGGCGAACTCACTGACGGATACAACTCTGTATCGGCAAACATTGTGCTATTGATTAGTCAATAACGATCGCGTAACCTAACTCGCGTAAAAGTTTGCGCGACAAATTGCAACGGGGATCCGATTGTGATCTGCCGCGTTGGCGATGGAACTGGAGAGCGCGAGCGCGGCCGACCAGTAGTCGTGTACGGCGGGCCGGTCGAGAAAAGCTTAAAAGGCTTTGGTCGAAGGTTTTCTATCCGCCGTGCCTGCAGAGATCCTGCGGTAAAGATACCATTTTCGTCGGACCGCTAGAGCCGGCGCCGACCTGAGAGGATCCTTGATGCGAAGTTCAACTGTAGCTCAACAAGGTGATCAGAGCGACGAGCGGCCGTCGTCACCCACGGTGCCGATCGAGGATGCCTCCGCGAAGTCTGCTCCATCTCACGGCCGTAACTCGCGTTCGCGTGCCTTCGATCAAGAACTGGGTGCCAGGGTCCGGGCGGCTCGTATTCGGCTCGGAATGAACCAGACTGCCCTCGGTGCGGCCATTCAGGTCAGCTTTCAACAAATCCAGAAGTATGAGTCGGGACGGGATCGCATTTCTGCTGCAACCCTGTTGCGTATCGCAGACGTGCTGAAGGCGCCGGTGGCGGCGTTCTTCGACGATGGCCCGCTTCCTTCCGGCGATGTCGCCGAAATGCGCGAAAGCATGAGAATGGCGGCTGCGATCCTCCGGATCCGCAATCCCTTGATCCGCAAGCGGATCAGTCTTTTGATCGACGAAGTGGCCGATGTGCATTCTCCGGCAACTGCCGAAGAGTGAGCGGGCCGACCCGCAACGAAGTGTCGGCTTTGATCTCGGTAGGAGCATCGGCCCTCTGAGCCGCGGCCCTGTTGCCTTCCGACTGTCACCCGGATCGCGACTTTTCGAACATCTGCTTGACCGGCTGGTGGTGCCGATCCAAACTCACGGTAATCAGAGCCGATCCGCATAGGGACATGCCCGCGGCCGGCTCGACTGCGACCGGGAGGGTTCATGCAGACCGTGATGATGACGGTGAACGGCAAAGCCGTGACGCGGGAGATCGACGCCCGCACTCTATTGGTCCAGTTCCTCCGCGAAAACCTGCGCCTCACCGGGACGCATGTGGGCTGTGACACCAGTCAATGCGGCGCGTGCGTCGTCAACATCGACGGCATGGCGGTGAAGTCCTGCACCACGCTCGCGCTTTCCTGCGACGGTGCCATGGTCACGACCATCGAGGGGCTTGCGCAAGGCGGCCACCTCCACCCGATGCAGGAAGCCTTCCGCGAGCACCATGGGCTGCAATGCGGCTTCTGCACCCCCGGCATGATCATGACGGCGGTCGACCTCGTCGCCCGAAAGGGGCACGACCTCGACGAGCATGTGATCCGCGAGGAGCTCGAAGGCAATCTCTGCCGTTGCACCGGCTACCATAACATTGTGAAAGCCGTAGCGGCTGGTGCCAAGGCCATGGGCGCGCCCGTCGAAGCACCGCTGATCGCGGCCGAGTAAAACGGCGACACGAGGCTGTAGCTTCGGATGCGGTGATCCCGGTTCCCGGCGATGAGGCAGGGCCGTGGAGCGACCTTTAGTTGATCGATGCCGGAGCGGGGATTGCGGCCATATGGGCCCCCAGTCCGCACAACAAAACCGTCAGGCATCCCAGTTTCGGAGGAAACCATGAGTGCAACCGGTATCGGCGCCTCCGTGCGTCGTCTCGAAGATCAACGCTACATCACCGGCAAGGGCCATTACGTCGACGACGTGAACCGGCAGGGACAGGCCCATGCCTATTTCCTTCGCTCGCCTCATGCGCATGCGCGGATCGCGTCGATCGGCACTGCTGCGGCGGCGGCGGCGCCCGGCGTGATCGCGATCTTCACCGGCCAGGACCTCGCTGACGACAAGGTCGGCGGCCTGATCTGCGGCTGGATGATCCACTCCAAGGATGGCTCGCCCATGAAGGCTGGCCCGCACCCGGCCCTGGCCCAGGGCAAGGTGCGCTATGTCGGCGACCATGTCGCGGTCGTGATCGCCGAAACCTATGCCGAGGCCAAGGACGCGGCCGAAAAGATCGAGGTCGACTACGAGGTCCTGCCCGCCGTGGCCGAGACCGCCAAGGCGCGCACGGCGGGAGGCGAAGCCGTCCACGAGGTCGCGCCTGACAATACCGTGTTCGAGTTTCATCTCGGCAACAAGGACGAGACCGAGGCCGCCTTCGCCCGCGCGGCCCATGTGACCAAGCTCGATATCATCAACAACCGCCTGATCCCGAACGCCATGGAGCCACGGGCCGCGGTCGGCGATTGGGATTCGGGCACCGACAGTTTCACGCTCTACACGACGAGCCAAAACCCGCATGTGGCCCGGCTCGTGCTGTCGGCCTTCATCGGCATCGCGCCCGAGCATAAACTGAGGGTCATCGCGCCCGACGTCGGTGGCGGTTTCGGGTCCAAGATCTTCATCTATGCCGAGGAGACGGTCTGCGTCTGGGCGGCCAAGAAGGTGGGTCGTCCGGTCAAGTGGACGGCGGAGCGGACGGAAGCCTTCCTGTCGGACGCGCACGGCCGTGATCACGTCACTCATGCAGAGCTCGCGACCGATGCTTCCGGCAAGATGACGGCGCTCAGGGTCCACACGGTGGCCAACCTCGGGGCCTATCTTTCGACCTTCTCGTCCTCGGTGCCGACCTATCTCTATGCGCCGCTCTTGTCGGGGCAGTACGACATCCCGGCCATCTACGTCGAGGTCGACGCGGTCTACACCAACACGGCGCCGGTGGATGCCTATCGCGGGGCCGGCCGGCCCGAGGCCACCTTCGTGGTCGAGCGTATCGTCGAAGTGGCGGCGCGCGAGCTGAAGAAGGATCCGGCCGAATTCCGGCGGCAGAACTTCATCACGAGCTTCCCGCATCAGACGCCCGTCATCATGTGCTACGACACGGGCGACTACGCGGCCTCGCTCGACAAGGCCTTGGCTGCCGTGGATTACCAGGGGTTTCCGGCCCGGCGTGCCGATAGCGAGCGGCGCGGACGGCTACGCGGTCTAGGCTTTTCGGCCTATATCGAGGCCTGCGGCATCGCGCCTTCGGCCGCGGTGGGTTCGCTCGGGGCCGGGGTCGGCTTGTGGGAATCGGCCGAGGTCCGGGTCAACCCGGTCGGCACCGTCGAGGTCCTGACCGGGTCTCACAGCCACGGACAGGGTCACGAAACCACCTTCGCCCAACTCGTGTCGGACCGGCTGGGGATCCCGATCGGCAATGTCGCGATCGTGCACGGCGACACTGACAAGGTGCAGATGGGCATGGGCACCTACGGGTCGCGCTCGGGCGCTGTCGGCATGTCGGCCATCGTGAAGGCGCTCGACAAGATCGAGGCCAAGGCCAAGAAGGTCGCGGGCCACGTGCTCGAAGCCAGCGAACAGGACATCGAGTTCAAGGACGGCAAGTTTACGGTCAAGGGCACCGACAAGACCATCGATTTCGCCTCCGTCGCCCTGCAGGCCTATGTGGCGCATAAGTTCAACGGGCAGGAGTTGGAGCCCGGCTTGAAGGAAGGCGCTTTCTACGACCCGACCAACTTCACGTTCCCGTCGGGCGTCCACATCTGCGAGGTCGAGATCGACCCGGACACCGGCGTCACGCGGATCGAGCGATGGGTCGCGGTCGACGACTTCGGCGTGCTGATCAACCCGATGATCGTCGAGGGCCAGGTCCACGGCGGCATCGCCCAAGGGGTCGGCCAGGCGTTGTTCGAAGGCACCGTCTACGACAAGGAAGGCCAGCTCGTCACGGCGAGCTACATGGACTACCAGATGCCGCGGGCCTACGATTTTCCGAACTTCGTCGTCGAGACGACCGAGACCCGGTGCCCGTCGAACCCGCTCGGCATCAAGGGCTGCGGCGAGGCCGGGGCCATCGCGTCGCCGCCGGCCGTGATCAATGCCATCACGGATGCCCTCGGGCATGAAGCCGTCGTCATGCCGGCCACGCCTCAGGTCGTCTGGCGCGCGGCCCAGCGCACGCCGGTCAAACTGGCAGCCGAATAACGTCCGACCCGCCGTTTCCGGAGAAATGCTCCATGTACGCCTTCACCTATCATCGCCCCTCCAGCGTCGAGGACGCCGTGGCTCTGCTGTCGGCCAATTCCGATGCCAAGCTCATGTCAGGGGGCCAGACGCTGCTGCCCGCCATGAAGCTGCGCTTCGCGAGCCCGTCCGACGTCGTCGATCTCGGTGGATTACGCGGCAGCCTGTCGGGCATCCGGCAGGAAGGCGAGAGGATCGTGATCGGCGCCATGACGCGCCATGGCGAGATCGCGACGTCCGACCTGCTGCGGAGCACCATCCCGGCGCTCGCCGGCATGGCCGGGGTCGTGGGCGACCCCGCCGTACGCTCTCGCGGCACCATGGGCGGATCGCTGGCCAACAACGATCCCGCGGCCGACTATCCGGCAGCCGCCCTGGCGCTCGGTGCCACGATCGTGACGAACACGCGCGAGATCGCGGCCGACGATTACTTCAAAGGCCTGTTCGAGACGGCCTTGCAGGAAGGCGAGATCATCACCGCGATTTCATGGCCGGTCCCGGAGAAGGCGGGCTACGAGAAGTTCCGCAATCCGGCCTCGCGCTACGCCATGGTGGGCGTGTTCGTGGCCAAACGGAAGGATGGCGAGGTCCGTGTCACCGTGACGGGCGCCGGCGCCAGCGGCGTGTTCCGCGCGACCGCCTTCGAAGAGGCGCTGCAGAAGGACTTCTCGGACGGCGCCATCGCGGGCCTGAAGGTCTCCGCCGACGGTCTCAATGCGGATATTCACGCGGGTGCGGATTACCGGGCGCATCTCATCGGGGTCATGGCACGGCGGGCCCTCAAGGCTGCGATCGGTTGAGCCGGCCGGAGGATGCCCTCCCCGGAACCGGAAGGATGTCTCACCCGTAGAGGTGATGGGTTGGTTTGGGCGGGATGCGGCGAGCCGGTTCCCTCATCCGTCGCCGCTTGAGACGCCACTTGGGCCCATCCCGCCAGCCCGGGAGGGGACCCAGAATCCCCGGAACGGGGGGGAACGAAGACAACGTCGCCCACCCTTTCGTTTTGAAATGCGATGGCCCTGCATCGGGAGGAGAGTGGCATTGGCGATCGGAGTAGCCTAAAGCGCCTTGCACAGGACCATTTCGGACAGCCATGCCCGCTGAAGCGCTTCCCGCCACCATCGACGAGACGCTCGCGCTGTTGAGCGGCGCTCACTATATCGGCGACCGCGCGCTCGCCACGGTACTGTTTCTGTCTCTTCGGCTCGGCCGGCCGCTGATGCTCGAGGGCGAAGCCGGGGTTGGCAAGACCGAGATCGCGAAGGTGCTGGCCTCCGCCTTGGGCCGAAAGCTGATCCGGCTGCAATGCTACGAGGGCCTCGACGTCGCGAGTGCCGTCTACGAATGGAACTACGCCGGCCAGATGATGGCGATCCGGCTGGCCGAGGCGGGAGGCGACACCGACCGTGGCCGCCTTCAGGAGGATGTCTTTTCGGCCCGCTACCTGATCAAGAGACCGCTGCTCCAGGCGCTCGAGGCGCAGGACGGCGGCGCGCCGGTGCTCCTGATCGATGAACTCGACCGGACCGACGAAGCCTTCGAGGCGTTCCTGCTCGAGATCCTGTCCGACTTCCAGGTCACGGTGCCGGAACTCGGCACCATCACGGCGCCCGCGGCACCCATCGTCATCATCACGTCGAACCGCACGCGCGAGATCCACGACGCCCTGAAGCGGCGCTGCCTGTACCACTGGATCGATTACCCGGATGCCGAGCGCGAACGACGGATCGTGGCCGAGAAGGCGCCGCATGCCCCCGCGGCGCTGACCCGCGAACTCGTCGCCTTCGTGCAGAGGATTCGCCGCGAGGACCTGTTCAAGTCGCCGGGCGTCGCCGAGACGCTGGATTGGGCCACGGCTTTGACGGAACTCGATGCCGTGGCGCTCGACCCGGACCTCGTCAACGACACGTTGGGCGTCCTGCTGAAATATCAGGACGATATCGTGCGGATGAGCGGCTCGCGGACCAAGGCCATCATCGACGAGGTAAAAGCCGAGATGAGCCTGGCGTGACCGGCGGAGCGTCGTCTCCCTATCAGAGCGAGGCGCCGTCGACGGCCGCAGCCGGCCTCGTTCCCGGGCGGACCTGCGGCACCTGCACGGTCTGCTGCAAGGCCTTCGGCATCCCCGAGCTCGACAAGGGACCCGGCCAATGGTGCCGCCATGTGGTTCAGGCGCGCGGCTGCGGCATCCACGAGACGCGGCCCGGCGTCTGCCGCCTGTTCTTCTGCCACTGGATGCGCAACGGCCGTCTCGGCCCCGAATGGCGGCCGGACGTCGCCAAGTTCGTCATGTACACCGAGATGGATGGTCACCGTCTGGTCCTTGCACCGGACGCGGGCGCGCCGACCTCCTGGCGCCGAACGCCGTACCTGGCGCAGATCAAACGTTGGGCGACCATTGGCGCATCGAACAACGATCAGGTGCTGGTGTTCGTGGGGCGACGCGCCATCGCGGTCCTGCCCGACCGGGACCAGGACCTCGGCATGGTCGAGGTCGGTGACCGGATCATCTATCGCGTAGTGAAGGGCCGGATCGAGGTCGACCATCAGCGATGCGCGTGAGGTGATGGCGCGAAAGCGAGCCGCCACCCCGGGATCCCGATCGAGGTGAGGAAGGCGCATGCCGAGCGTGTCCGCAGATGCAACATCAACCGACCTTGCCCCCGGCCGCCTCGCCGAAAACATGCTGTACTTCGCCCGGGCCTTGCGGAGCGCTGGGCTGCCGGTCGGCCCCGGCGCGGTACTCGACGCCATCGCGGCCGCGACCGTCACCCCGCTGACGACCCGAGACGATTTCCAGGCCATGCTCCGGGCCGTCTTCGTCAAGCGGCACGAGCAGAGCGTCGTGTTCGACGGCGTGTTCCGGATCTTCTGGAAGCGCCGCGGCTTCCTCGAACAGCTGATCGCCGCGATGTCGCCCGTGGCCGCTCCGAAATCGAAAGACCGCCCGAAGCCCGAGGCCGGAGCCGCCCGCATCGCGGAGGCGCTCTTCAAACAGGCGCGTGAGCCCGAACTTCAGCACTCCTCGCTCGACTTCGACGCCAAGCTCACGGTCTCGGCCGAGGAGATCCTGCGCGCCAAGGATTTCGCCCAGATGACGTCGGCCGAAATCGCCTCCGCCGCGGCCGAGATCGCGCGGCTGCGGTTGCCGCGCGACGAGATCCGGCGCCGGCGCCTCGCGGCGGACCTTCGCGGTTCCCGCATCGATCCGCGGCGGTCTTTCCGCCGTTCGCTCCGGGCCGGGGGTGCCGGGATCGACCTCGCGCGACGGTCGCCCGTGACCAGGACGCCGCCCGTCGTCGCGATCTGCGACATCTCCGGATCGGTCGCGGATTACACGCGGACCTTCCTGCACTTCCTTCACGCACTGGCGGCGCGCCGCAAGGTGCACAGCTTCCTGTTCGGCACCCGGCTGACCAACATCTCGCGCGCCCTCGAGCACAAGGATATCGACGCGGCCCTGGCTGCCGTGGCCCATGCGGTCCCGGATTGGTCGGGTGGCACGCGCATCGGCGAGTCGCTGCATCTCTTCAACAAGCACTGGCTGCGCCGCGTTGCCGGACAGTCGGCGACCGTCATTCTCTTCACCGACGGGTTGGAGCGCGATGCCTCCGGCGAACTCGGCGCCGAGATGCGCCGACTGCAACGGTCCTGCCGCCGGCTGATCTGGTTGAACCCGCTTCTGCGGTATGAAGGGTTCGAGGCCAAAGCGTCGGGGATCCGGACGATGCTTCCCTTCGTTGACGAATTCAGACCTATCCACAATCTAAGAGCTGTCGCGGATCTCTGCCGCGCCCTCGGCGGTGACGCGACGCGCGAGGCGGATCCCAAGGCCTGGCTCGCGGCCGTATCCTGAGGACACTCTATGATGGCGACCGACGACGACATCCTGGCCAGTGCGGAAGCCTGGCGTCATCAAGGCCGAGGCGTGGCCCTGGCCACGGTGGTCGAAACCTGGGGCTCGGCCCCTCGCCCCGTCGGCAGCCATCTCGTGGTCGACCGCGAGGGGAACTTTGTCGGTTCGGTGTCGGGCGGTTGTGTGGAAGGTGAAGTCGTGACCGAGGCGATCGACGTCATCGGCCACGGGTCGCCCCGGATGCTCGAATTCGGCGTCGCCGACGAGACGGCTTGGCGCGTCGGGCTGAGTTGCGGCGGCAAGATCAGGGTTTATGTGGAGCGGGTCGACTGAATGCGACTTTCCCTTCTCACGTCCCTCAATGCCGAACGCGCGGCACGGCGGGCTGCCGTCCTGGTGACGGATCTCGCGTCCGGCGCCCAGAGGCTGGTCCTCGCCGCTGACGTCGCCGCGGATTCACTGGCCGAGCCGATCGCGACGGCGTTGCGGATGGGCAAGAGCGGCGTGGTCGGTTCCGCCGAGGGATCCGTGTTCCTCGCCGTGCAAGTGCCGCCGGTTCGTCTCCTGGTGATCGGCGCCGTTCACGTGAGCCAGGCCCTGGCCCCGATGGCCCGCCTTGCCGGTTTGGACGTGACGATCGTCGATCCGCGGACCGCCTTCGCGACGGCCGAACGCTTTCCCTCCGTCACTCTCTTGGCCGAATGGCCCGACCTCGCGATCGAACGCCTCGGCCTCGACCGGTTCACCGCCGTGGCGGCGTTGACGCATGATCCAAAGATCGACGATCCCGCCCTCGATGCGGCGCTGCGGGCCGAGTGCTTCTATATCGGGGCGCTCGGGTCTCGAAAGACGCATGCGGCGCGGGTCGCGCGTCTCGGAAAGGCGGGTTTCGACGAAGCCGCCACTGGCCGGATCCATGCGCCGATCGGGCTCGACATCGGTGCCGTAAGCCCGGCCGAGATCGCCGTATCGGTTCTGGGCCAGGTGATCGAAGCGCTTCGCAAGAAACCGTTGCGGAGCGAAACGGACGGGGTCGCGCTTTGAAATTCGGTCCCGTTCCGGTTGGCGAAAGTTGCGGCGCGCTCGTGGCGCATGGCGTGCAGACCGATGGCCTGGTGCTCAAGAAGGGCGATCGCATTACGGCTCATCACGTCGAGACCCTGCACCGCGCCGGTGTCGCGTCGATCGTCGTGGCGGCGCTCGAAGACGGCGACATCGACGAGAATGTCGCGGCGCGACACCTCGCCGAAGCCGTGACCGGGTCGGGTCTCAGGATCGAGCGAGCGTTCACGGGCCGCGCCAATATCTTCGCCTGCGGCAATGGTGTGCTCGAGGTCGACGCCGTCGCGGTGGACCGTCTCAACGCGGTCGACGAACGGCTCACCCTCGCGACCTTGCCTCCCTTCCGCGCCGTCGAGAACGGCGAGATGGTGGGGACCGTGAAGGTCATCCCCTTCGCGGTTTCGGGGCTCGTGCTCGACGCGTCGATCGCAATGCTGGCGACCGCGCCGCCGTTGCGGCTCGCGCCTTACCGGCCACGCCGCATCGGGGTCGTCTCGACCGTCCTGCCGGGCCTCAAGACAAGCGTCATCGCCAAGACGCTGCGGGTTCTCGCCGATCGCCTCGTTCCGACCGGATCGATCATTGCTGCCGACATCCAGGTTCCGCACGACACGGGTGCTCTGGCTGGGGAGCTGCGTCGGCTCGCTCCGTCGCAGGACATGCTGATCGTGTTCGGGGCGTCGGCCATCGCGGACCGGCGCGACGTCATTCCGGCCGCGATCGAGGCGGCGGGCGGCACGGTCGATCATTTCGGCATGCCGGTCGATCCGGGCAATCTGCTGCTTCTCGGAACGCTGGGCGGCTTGCCGGTCCTGGGCGCGCCGGGCTGCGCGCGGAGCCCCAAGGAGAACGGTTTCGACTGGGTGCTGCAGCGCCTCCTGGCCGACATTCCGGTCACGTCGGCGGATATCCGGCGTCTCGGGGCAGGTGGCCTCCTGATGGAGATCGTATCGAGGCCACAGCCGCGTCTCGGCGATGCCCTGACGTCGACGGCATTGCATCGCGAACCCGTGGCGTGAGACGCTTCCCGTGAGCCGGGTGGCGGCCATCGTCCTGGCGGCCGGGACGGCGAGCCGCTACCGCGCCGCCGACCCTGCCGTGCCGACGAAGCTCGTGGCCCTGCTCGACGGCAAGCCGCTCGTGCGTCACGTGGCCGGAGCGGCTCTCGCGAGCCGAGCACGTCCGGTCCTGGTCGTGACGGGCCATGCCGCGCGGGACGTCGCGTCGGCACTCGACGGCCTGGCGGTGCATTTCGTGCCGAACCCGGACTATGCGACCGGCCTCGCTTCTTCGTTGCGCGCCGGTCTCGCGGCGCTCCCCGGAGACGTCGCCGGGGCCGTGATTCTGCTCGGCGACATGCCGGGCGTGTCGGGGGCGCTGATCGATCGCCTGATCGCCTGTTTCGAAGCCGAACCCGGTCTCGAAGCCGTCGTGCCGGTCTATGCGGGCCGCCGCGGGAATCCGGCCCTGCTGGCACGCTCCCTTTTTGCTGCCGCCGCGACCTTGCAGGGCGACGAGGGTGCCCGCAAGGTGCTGGTTCGGGCCCGCGTGCACGAGGTGGATCTCGGCGACGCCGCCGTCACGTTGGACATCGATGATCCCGCCACGCTCGCGTCGGTCGCCGGGCTCCCGCGCTCGTAGGGAATTCCGCGTTGGCCAGACATACGACCCAAGAACGCTCAACGGCAGGATGGAGATTCACTCTCGACCTGCCTGGCATGCATTCGTGCGATGCTGCCTCATAGACGTCCAGCTCGCCCTTGCGCGGTCCGACACCCCGTTGCACTCTAGCGCAACAACCTGCGCGTGGAATCGACAGGGGTAGGCGGGAGGATGACCATTCGCCGCGATGCTCGATTCCGCGCGACCGTCGCAGAGCGAGGCTTCGTCCGTGATCGAATCGTCAACACTCTCCACCCTGCCGGCTTCCGTCGCGAAGCCCGTCTATGATCGATCCAAGGTCAAGGCCGGCATCGCCCACCTCAGCGTCGGCAATTTTCACCGGGCGCACCAGGCCGTCTACATCGACCAGGTCCTGGCGCTGCCGGGGCAGGAAGGCTGGGGCATTCTGGGCATCGGCCTGATGGATGTGGAGGGTGAGCGCGCCAAGGCGAAGGCGCTGCAGGGGCAGGGCGGTCTCTATTCGCTCAGCGTCTATCCGCCGGAGGGCGAACCCACGGTGTCGATCATCGGCAGCATCGTCGAATACCTGCATGCCCCTTCGGACCCCGAGGCCGTGCTGAAGCGCCTGGCCGACCCCGCGATCCGGATCGTCACGCTGACGGTCACGGAAGGCGGCTACAACACCGACGAGAACGGCCGCTTCAAGCTCGACGACCCAGCGGTCGCGAAAGACCTCGCGGGCGGCCTGCCGGGCACCAGCTTCGGCATCGTGACCGAGGCCTTGCGCCGGAGGCGCGACGCGGGCACGCCGCCCTTCACCGTCCTGAGCTGCGACAATCTCAGGCACAACGGCCATGTGGTGAAGACGGCGCTCCTCAGCTTCGCCCGTGCCAAGGATCCGGCGCTGGCGAGCTGGATCGAGGCCAATGTCGCGTTCCCGTCCTGCATGGTGGACCGCATCACGCCAGCCGTCGGTCCGGCCGACAAGGAGCGGCTCAATCGCGAAACCAAGCTCGATGACGCCTCGCCCATCTTCGCCGAGGATTTCATTCAATGGGTGGTGGAGGACACGTTCTGCAACGGTCGCCCGCCGCTCGAACGGGTGGGGGTGGAGTTCACGGACGCCGTCGATGCTTACGAGCAGGTGAAGCTCAGGATGCTGAATGCCTCGCACAGCATGATGACTTTCCCGGGCATCCTGGTCGGACACCGCATCGTCCACCTCGCCATGAAGGACCCGAACATCGACGCGCTGCTGGACCAGTTCCTGTCGCGCGACGCGGGGCCGCTGCTCGATGCGCCGCCCAGCATGTCGGTCGGGCAATATGCGGAGCTGCTGCTGCGCCGCTATCGCAACCCGGCGATCGGCGATCAGCTTTTGCGCATCGCTTCGGACGGCGCGTCGAAGCTTCCGCAATTCATCCAGGACACGGCGCGCACCATCGTCCAGCGTGGCGGCGACCACCGCCGCGTCGCTTTCCTGTTGGCGGCCTTTACGGAATACTTGCGGGGTGTCGACGACAAGGGGCAGACCTTTGCGGTCGTGGAGCCTCACGTCAGTGCCGCGGACCAGGCGCTCGCGGCCGATGCCGATCTGAAGAAGGGGCTCGGTCTCGGCGCCTTCGCGGGCTGGGGGCTCGAGGGGAGTCCGGCGTTCGCGGCCGACTACGCCCGGTATCGGGCATCGATCAAGGAGAAGGGCGCAGGCGCGACGCTGAGCGAGATGCTGGCGGCCATCGCCGAAGGGGAAAAAAACTAAGCCGGCGCGCGGCGCGGCGTTTCCTGAAGGCGGTCAAGGGTCTGTCGGGTTTTTCGTTTGCGCCAGATCGGCCGCCATGGCGCCCGTCACCGCGAGCAGCCGTTCCGGCGCGACCGGAAAGACCGAGTTCGGATGGCCGGCCGCGGCCCAGACGGTCTCGTGGTCGAACAGCATCCGGTCCATGAAGGTGCGGGCCGGGCGTTCGTGCCCGAGCGGCGGAATGCCGCCGATGGCGTAGCCCGTCGCGGCCCGCACGAAGGCTGCATCCGGTCGGACGATGGCTTCTCCGGCCGCGTCGGACGCCAAGCCCAAGTCGAGCCGGTTTCGCCCCGACACGAGGAACAGGAGCGGCAAGCCGGTCTCCGACCCCCGGAACACCAGCGACTTGACGATCTGGCCGAGATCGCACCGGCAGGCTACTGCCGCGTCTTCGGCCGTCCGGGCCGGTTTCTCGTGCATGACGATCTCGGCCACGAGGCCGCGACGGGCCGCAGCCTCGTGGAAACGCAAGACGCTTGGCGGGAAGTCGATCAAGTTTAGTCCCCATCTGATCTTCGAGTCGTCCGAAAATAGTCCACAATTGATCGGCCTTGCTACGGTTCGGGTGCGCCGGTTTGGAAAGTCACATGGGCGACAGGGACTTGGAGCGCGAAGGGCGATTGTCGGGCCTCTCCGCGGCATTGCGGACGGCGCGGATCGAGGAAGCGGAACGGTCGCAAGTCGTGGGCGACCTCCGCGATGCCGAGATGGCGCGGCTCGATCTCCTGCGCGAGATGCTGGAACCTGTACTGGCCCAGATTCCGGCCGATGTGGATCTCTTCGACACCGGCATGGTCCCGGGAGAACATCCGCGCCTTTTCATCGATATGATCGCCTTCGTCGAGATGGCCCGCGATCGGCGAACCTATCGGTTCTTGCAGGATCGCCGGGACGGGAGAGTGCTGCTCGCCGAGAGCGACAGCGTCGGCGTCATGCTGAGCGCGCTCACGGCCTATATCGCGCGGCGGCTGATCGAGCGGGAGAAGATGCTGGCGAGCCTTTCGGCCGGTCTGTCCAACGGCATCGCAGCACACGACGACGCCGGCCCTTCGGCGCCTGTCGCCGACAAGGCAACCCCCCGCAAGGCAGGAGCGGGGGTCGCCTGGAGTTTACGGCTGCTGATCGACGGGCTCGGTCTCGTGGCGCTCGGCGGTCTCGTCTGGCTCGGCCTGCAGTATGCGCAGGGGCGGATCCCGAACTGGTGACCAAACGATCTCACAGGGCCAGCGGTTCGAGGTCGGTGATCTCGTGTGCCCCCGGCAGGATGCCGCGTCGATCCGCCACGATGGACCAGCCCTGTCGACGTTCCTCGATCCGATAGAGATGATAGGCCGCGAGGTGGCCGTGGCTTCCCGGCACCGCCGAACAGGACGGCACACCCACCACCGGAACCGGCCCTCGAGGTCCCGGCAGACGCGACACCGAGGCCCTGTGATTATGCCCGTGGATCACAAGCTCGGCGCCGTGTTGTGCCATGATGGACTCGAACCGCCTGGCATCCCGCAGACCTCGCCCGCCCGTGGCACCCGTGCTGTGGGGCGGGTGGTGGATCATCACGATCCGAGCGAGCCCCTGCCGCCCGGTTTCGGCCAGGAGGGTACCGAGCGCCGCGCATTGCTCGGCGCCGAGCGCCCCCGAGGCGAGGAGCGGCGCCGTCGGGATGGCCGAGCTGAGCCCGATGAGCGCCAGGGGCCCGCGCCGGCGCAGGTACGGGAACGCGAACGGCAGGCCGTTCTCGACGCCGATCTCGGCCACCCAAGGCGCGAAGGTGCTGGCGAGATGCGGCATGGAGGAGCGCACGTAGGCATCGTGATTGCCGGGCACGAACGACACGTCCTTCGGCGGCCCGAGGGTCTCGAGCCAGGCGCGGGCGAAGGGGAACTCGGCCGGCAACCCGATGTTGAGGATGTCGCCCGTCATGGCGATGTGATCGGGTGCTTGGGCGTGCATGTCGTCGACGATGCGGCCCAGCACCGCCATGTCGTGCAGCCGGCCGCGCCGTCGCCAATTGACATAGCCGGTCAGCCGTTTGCCCATGAGCTCACGTGTGCGCGGTCGTGGTAGCGGTCCGATATGAGCGTCGGACAGGTGGGCGAGATGGAAGGTCACAGGGCCATTCCTCTCACCCGCGGATCCGTCGTCGTCAAGGTCCGGGGGATCCGGGCCGTCGGGCCGCGGTCAAGCGCAGGCGAGGATGGGTCGGATGAAATGGAGCGGAAGCCTTCCAGTGGGCCTGCAGCGGCTCGCGCCGCGCCTCATCCATGCCACGGCTCGCCTGACCCGGCCTCTCACTATCGGGGTAAGGGCCGTGATCCTGGACGAGAGCGACGCGGCCGGGAACACGAAGGTCTTCCTGGTGCGCCATTCCTACGTGCCGGGCTGGCACCTTCCCGGCGGCGCCGTCGAGGCCGGCGAGACCGTGCTCGAAGCCCTGGTGCGCGAGACGCGCGAGGAATGCGCCATTGCGATCGAACCCGACGTGCCGCGCCTGTTCGGGCTCTACTACAACCGACGCGTCTCGCGGCGGGACCACGTGGCGGTCTATGTCGCGCGAGACTTCCGCGTGTTGTCCGAAAGGGAACCGGACTGGGAGATCCTGGAAGCCCGCTTCCACGCCGTTGCGGCGCTGCCCGATGGAACGGCGGCCGCGGCACGGTCGCGCCTGGCCGAAGTGCTGGACGGCCAGGCTCAGGCGTCCGACTGGTGATCAGGCTTGCGCGTCCGTGAAGGTGAAGCGGCGATCCAGTACGAACTTCGCGGCGTAGCCGATGGCCAGCCCGACGACGGCCCCGGCGTATTTCGCTACGGGGGTGCCGAAAGCCCGAAAGAAGCCGAGCTCGAAGCCCCAGAAGATCACCGTGGTGGCGACGCTGAACACGCCGTAGAAGACGATCTTGCGAGCCTCGTCGCGGCGCCGGGCCGACCGGTCGCAGAAGACGAAGCGCTTGTCGAGCAGGTACTTCGACGCGAAGCCCGCGGCGGTCCCGCATAGAAGCGATGCGTGCAGGACGTCGCTCACGCGTCCGGCCAGCAGCACCACGGCCATCTGTTGGGCACCGAGGTTCATCGCGGTCGACAGCAGTGCGAAGAGCCCATAGAGCAGCACCCTGCGCGGCGCGTCCGAGGACACGCGGGTGGACCGGCGCAGCTGTTCGAACGACGCGACCATGGCGAGTTCTCCGCGAAGACCCACCATGCAGTCCGGCACCCTTCCGCAAGCTTGCGGATCGGCCCCCAAAACCGTTAACCCTCGTTAGCGCGGCCGACACGCTTGACGAAAGCTTGCACAGGATGCCGATGGCCGGAGCCTGGCGGGGCTCACGGTGCCGCGCTCGCCTGCATGTTGGGGCCATCATGACCATGTCTGCGCTCAACCTCTCCGTTGTCGTCATGCGCGAAGGGCCGGCAGACGCGGTCGCGGTCGAGCGCCTGGCCGAGCGGGCGTTCGGCCCGGGGCGGTTCGCGCGCACGGCCTATCGGTTGCGCGAGGCGGCGGATCCGGATTGGGACCTCTGTTTTGTGGCGCGCGTGTCCACGCTCCTCGTCGGATCGAACAGGATGACGCCCGTCCACGCCGGTACGACACCGGCCTTCATGCTGGGACCCATCACGGTGGATCCGGCCTTCCGGGGCCGCGGCATCGCGGCGTCTCTGATGACCCAATCGCTCGACGCCGCGCGCCAGGCCGGGCACGGCTTGGTGATCCTGGTCGGCGACGAGCCCTATTACCGGCGGTTCGGCTTCACGCGTGTCCCCCCGGGACGGCTGAAACTCCCCGGACCCGTCGATCCGGCGCGGTTTCTCTGGTTCGACCTCGTTCCCGGAGCCTCCGAGGCCGCGTCGGGTCCCGTTTCGGGGCGGCGCATCACGTGATGGCGGACGTCGACCGAGCCTCCTGACCGGCGATAGGCGTGAACCATCCCGGTCGGTCACCGTTAGTTTCGACCCGCAACGGGAGCGTGCCCGGTTCGCGAAAACGAGACCGGACCTACCTCGGCACGGCCCCAAAGAAGGACAAGGATGGATGACGACGCTCAAGGTTCATCACGGCGCCTGGGTGCTGGTGGGAGACGGTAAGAAGGCCCTGTTCCTGAACAACGAAGGGGATGCAGAGCTTCTCAACTTGCGGCGCATCAGCGTCCGAGAACAGGTCAATCCGGCGACGCATCTGCAAGGCACCGATGCGCCGGGCCGCGGTTCCGCCCCGTCCGGCATCCGGCACGGCGCCATGGGCGAGACCGACTGGCATCAGATCGAAGAAGACCATTTCGCCGCCACACTGGCCGGTGAGGTCAACAAGGCGGCGAGCGAGAACGTCTTCAAGGAGATCGTCATCGTGGCGCCCCCGAAGTGTCTCGCCGAGATCCGTCGCGACCTGTCGGCCGATGCCAAGAGGCGGGTCGTGGCCGAGATCCCCAAGGACTACACGCACCACCCGATTCCGGAAATCGAGAAACTCCTGGCAGCTCACGCCGTCGGCTGAGATCGGGATCGCTCTTCGGCGTCGACCGCGGCGTCGAGGAGTGTCGTCCGGGCTGCCGCATCCTGGGGAAAGCCGGCATCGCGATAGGCCGCGCGCAACCGGGCCAGAACGGCGCCCACAACCGCTCCCTTCATGCCCTTTGCCATCACGTCGCGCCCCGTGAAGGGGAAAGAAGGAACAGGATCCTCCATCACGCGGTTTCGCGCTTCGGCCCAGCCGGTATCATCCGGCGACGCCGCCCGCGCCAGGGCGAGCCCATCCCGGGTCGGGCCGCGGCCATGGTCGAAGAGGATCGCAAGACGGGCGCCCCGTTCCGGCGGATGCGGAGGTTCCCCGAAGGCTGCGCACGCCGACACCGCGGCCTCCAGCCGATCCCGCTCCGCGTTCGACAATCGCAGGCCTTCCCGCAACGTCTCGACCTGCTCCCGGTCACGAGATCCAAGGGCCGCGAGCCGGAGCACCGGGTCGGCGGCATCGCCTTCTTGTGCGACGAGGCGAGCAAGCCGTGGCACATCGGCGTCGGTGCCGAGGATCTGGGCCAGAAAACCATGCTGCTGCAAGGTCTCGAGCAGCGCCGTCGTGCCGGGCGCGGCGAGCAGCTTCAGGGTTTCGGCACGGACCCGTTCGCGCGACAAGCCGTTGAGCCCGGCGCGACTCGCGACGGCCGCCGCGAGGCCCATAGGGTCGAGCGGACCGACGCCATAGGTGGCGTGAAAGCGGAAAAAGCGCAGGATGCGAAGGTAATCCTCGCGAATGCGGGTTTCGGCATCGCCGATGAAGCGGACCCGGCCGGCCGCAAGATCCGCGACGCCTCCGGTCGTGTCGTAGAGCGTGCCGTCGGGGCCGGCCGAAAGGGCATTGACCGTGAAGTCGCGCCGTTCGGCGTCCCGCCCGAAATCGCGTCCGAACCGCACAATCGCATGCCGGCCATCGGTCTCGACGTCCTCGCGCAGCGTCGTGACCTCGAACGGCAGGCCGCCGTCGAGCACCGTGACGGTGCCATGCGCGAGCCCGGTCGGGATGGTGCGCAGCCGGGCACGCTTGGCTCGGGCCATGACGGCCTCGGGCAGCGCCGTCGTCGCGAGATCGATGTCGCCGGCCGGCAAACCCAGGAGGGCGTTCCGAACCGCGCCGCCGACGATGCGGGTCTCCTCGCCCTCGCGGTTCAGCAGTGCCAGCATGCGCGCCACCCGTGGCTCCTCGATAAGCTCCGGCGCTTCGATCCTGCCATCTCGGGCAAGCCGCAACGGGCGCGACGTCATGGGTCCGGGACCGTGGGTGGGAGCAGCATGACGACGCGGTGCTCGGGGAAGGGTGCCGGAACCAAGGTGATCTGCTCGTAGCGCAGCAGACCGTCCTCGGGATGGCGGAAGAGCCGCGTTCCGCCTTCCCGGGTCAGCACCGCATGGCTGGTCCACAGGCGCGAAAAGGCGGGGCTGTCCTTCCGGAGGTCCTCGACGAGGGCCTTGATGGCCGGGTCTTCGGGCGCGCGGGCCGTATCGGCGCGGAACTCCGCGATGATACGGCCCGCACGGTCTTCCCAATCGCAGATGAAATCGTGCGCCCCGGGATCGAGAAAGACGTAGCGCAGCAGGCACGATTCGCGACTGTCGAACCAGGGCGAGAACAGACGGCCCGCGGCGTCGTTCCAGGCGAGGGCATGCCAGCGCCGATCCATCAGATAGGCCGGGGCGACCGAGGCCTGGAGCACGGCCCGGAGCTCGGCCGGAACCCGGCCGTCCTGTCGTTCGACGAGGGCCGGGGAGGGATCCCGCCGCCGGCTCAGCTCGAAGAGGTAGGCGCGCTCCGCGGCCGTCAACCGAAGTGCGTCGGACAGGCGCGCCAACGAGCCGGCGGACAGGGAGATGTCCCGGCCCTGTTCGATCCAGCTGTACCATGTGGACGACATCCCGCAGAGCTGGGCGACCTCTTCGCGGCGCAGCCCGGGTGTCCGTCTCCGCCCCGGGAAGACCGCGGCCGCCGCGACGCAGGCAGGCGTCAGGGCTTCCCGGCGGGCACGGAGAAAGGCGCCGAGCAGGCGGCGCTGATCGGCCGGGAGCAGCATGGTGGAACCGCATATACCAGGATAAGATTCGACCTTATCCCGGTTTCGTAGCGGGTGCAGAAGGATGTCTCAAGCGGGAGAGACCTCATGACCACATCGCAGCATGCCTTTACGGCCGAACATTACGCGCCCCGTGCGCAGGCTTACGTCGACAGCGCGACGCACAGCAGCGGCGACGATCTCGACCAGATGGAGACTTTGCTGCGCGGCAATGGCTTCGGACGGGTGCTGGATCTCGGATGCGGAGGCGGACACGTCAGCTACCGCGCCGCCCCGCATGTCGGCGCGGTCGTCGCCTGCGACGTGACGCAGGGCATGCTGGACATGGTGACACGGACGGCCCTCGAACGCGGCCTCGGCAACATCACGGTCCGACAGGCACCGGCCGAGCGGCTGCCGTTCGACGACGGGAGCTTCGATGCCGTGCTCTGTCGTTTCACCACGCATCACTGGCAGGACATGGAAGCGGGGTTGCGGGAAGCGCGCCGCGTGGTCAAAGCTGACGGTCTCGCCTTCTTCATGGACGTCGTGGCGCCACGGGAGCGCGTTCTCGACACGCATCTGCAAGCCGTCGAGGTGCTGCGCGATGCGTCCCACGTCAGGAACTACAGCGTCGCGGAATGGCTGTCCGCCCTGGCGCGGGCGGGCTTCGCGGTCGAGAGCGTGACGACGCGCAAGCTGCGCATGATCTTCGCGACCTGGATCGCCCGCACCCGGACGACGCCCGAATTGGCCTTGGCCATACGCCAGTTCCAAGCCGGCGTGTCGGACGACGTGCGCCGCCATTTCGACATCGCGGAGGACGGAAGCTTCGATCTGGACACCGCCACCCTGGTGCTTCGGGCCGGGTAGCGGGGCGAGAGCGATGCCCGCAGTGGCCTGCGACCTGTCGAAAAAGAGCTTGGTGGGTCAGCTCTGCGCCTCACTTGCTGATCGATCTTGAGCTAAGTCATTGAATGGCAAACGACGACCAGGTGCCCTGGGAGCGCCCTTCGACACGGGCGCGCCGCGCCCGGCTCCGGACGACGAGCGTAGGTGCTCCCAAGAATCCTCATGCTGAGCGGCCCGAAGGGCCTGTCGAAGCACGCAAGGGCGTCGGCCTCGGCCATACCGCCTCGGGGGAGGTGCCTGGGAGCGCTCCTTGACGCCGGGGTTGGATCGGGCTGCGACCAGGGCGGCGATGAGGAGGAGAGGTCGATCGGGCCGCACATCTTCGCACCGCCTCATTCCAGCCGTCCCGGAATAAGCACGCCGTTTTCGAGATGCGCCGGCCTGTAGCTGCCATGCGCGCGGGGCTCGAAGAGGCCGGCGAGGAGCAGCACCAGAACGGCGAGCGTCAGGCCGCTCACCACCAGCACCGCGACCGGTCCACGCGTCCAGGCGGCAGCCACGAACGGATAGCGGCTCTTCAAGGTGAGGAACAGCACGTAGCCCGCGAAGGGCAACAGGAACGGGAAGCCCACTTCGAAGAGGCCACGCAGCATCAGCCGTAAAGCCTCTCGTAGAGATTGCGCAACATCCCGGCCGTGGCCCCCCAGATGAACCGCTCGCCGAACGGCATGGCGTAGAAACGCCGTAGCCGGCCGCCGAACTCGCGGGTGTGCAGTTCGTGGTTGTGCGGATTCATCAGAAACCCGAGTGGTACTTCGAAGGCGTCGTCGACCTCCAGAGGATTGATGGTGAGGCGAAGCGGCGGCACGACGAGCCCGACGACGGGCAGCACCCTGTAACCAGTGCCGGTCAGGTAGGGATCGAGGTAGCCGATGGGTGTCACGACCTCGCGTTCGAGCCCGATCTCCTCGTCGGCTTCCCGCAACGCCGCGGCCAGGGGCGAGGCATCGTCGGGGTCGATCTTGCCGCCCGGGAAGGCAATCTGCCCCGAATGCTGTCGCAGACTCGCGTGCCGCGTCGTGAGGAGGACCGTCACCTCGGCATCGTGCTGGACGATCGGGACCAGGACGGCTGCGGCCCGAGGGGAGCCGGCGAACATCGGGGCGCCATCGAGCCTGTGGTCGCCGCCCTGTTGGTCCCCCGGTGCGGCGGCGTTCGGCGGGGCATCGATGCGCAATGCCGCCCTTGCCCGCCGCTCGAACGCAGAAGCTGAAAAAGCAGGGCGTTTCGGATCGGCCGAAGGCTCAGCCAAGCGCCGCTTCTCCGGCCGCATCGTCCGATGCCGCGGCATCGGCCATCGGAAAGAAGGCGTCCCCCGACGGGATCCCGAAAATCTCCTGGCCGTCCACCAAACGCGTCTCGCCTGCCGCCACGAGGTCGTAGAAGACCGGTCGCGACACGAGCGCCCAGAGTTCTCCTCTGACCCGGATATAGGGTTTCAGCGCCTTCGCCGGTGCCGGGTCGAACCGCAGCGGATGGTCGCGGTCGAGCGTGACCCAATCGTCGACATTGGTGCGGAACCGGATCGGTGCCTGGCCGCCGCCCTGGAGCTCGACAGCAAGGAAGGGCGCGTCTTCGACCATGATCCCGACCTTCTCGACCGGGGTCACCAGCACGTAGCGGTCGTGGTCGCGGCGCAGTACCGAGGCGAAGAGCCGAACCAGTGCGGGCCGACCAACGGGGGTGCCGCCATAAAACCAGGTGCCGTCGCGCGCGATCCGCATGTCGATGTCGCCGCAGAATGGCGGATCCCACAGATGGACCGGCGGAGGACCGTGTCGCGAAGCGGTGCTCGCGATCAGCGTCTCGATGGAGCCGAACGGTTCGTCTTGCACGCTACTTGCTTTCGCCATCTTCGCACGCCATTGCCTGGAAAACGGGCAGTCGGAACCGCGAGGCTCCGGGTGTCGGCGGGCCTCGGGCGCGGAACCAACCTCCAACACCTATGCGACAGGGGCGCATATCGACAAGGGGCGGTTCCGGCGTAATCTCATCCGTTCGCCCTCGACTCTGGATTTGCCGCGAACCGGGGTGCTCCGGCCAGCCGCCTGCCTTTCGGCCACACGACGAGGATCGCGATCATGCCCCTTTCGGACCACAGCGTACTCTCGCTCGACGAACATGCGGCGCGTTCCGCCGAAACGGCGCTCGACGGCATCGCCAAGGCGCGGGCCGCCATCGGGGCCGTCATCTTCGGCCAGGGTCAGGTCGTCGAGGAGGTGCTGGTCTCGATCCTCTCCGGCGGCCATGGCCTCCTCGTCGGGCTGCCCGGCCTCGCCAAGACCAAGCTCGTGGACACGCTCGGCATCGTGCTGGGCCTCGAGTCCCGGCGCGTACAGTTCACGCCCGACCTCATGCCGGCCGACATTCTGGGTTCGGAGGTGCTCGAGGAGAGCGTCGACCACCGGCGCGCCTTCCGGTTCGTCAAGGGACCGATCTTCACGCAGCTTCTCATGGCCGACGAGATCAACCGGGCCAGCCCCCGCACCCAATCGGCCTTGCTCCAGGCCATGCAGGAGCTGCACGTGACGGTGGCAGGGGAGCGATACGATCTGCCGCGGCCCTTCCACGTGCTGGCGACCCAGAACCCGATCGAGCAGGAAGGCACCTATCCTCTGCCCGAAGCGCAGCTCGATCGCTTCCTCATGCAGATCGACGTGCTCTACCCCGATCGAGCCTCCGAAAAGCGGGTCTTGATCGAGACCACAGGCGACCACGAGGCCGTGGCCCGCCCGGCGATGACGTCCGACGACCTGATGGCGACACAGCGGCTCGTGCGGCGCCTGCCGGTCGGCGATGCCGTGGTCGAGGCCATCCTCGATCTTGTCCGGGCCGCCCGGCCGGGCGAGAACGACACGCCGCTGACGAAACTGATCGCCTGGGGGCCGGGACCGCGCGCCGCCCAGGCCCTCATGCTGGCGTCCCGCGCCCGCGCTCTGCTGGACGGACGGCTCTCGCCCTCCATCGACGACATCGCGGCGCTGGCCTTGCCGGTGCTCAAGCATCGCATGGCCTTGACGTTCGCGGCACGCGCCGACGGCGAGACGGTGCCGGGCATCGTCCGGCGTCTCGTGGAACGGCTCGGCTGAACCCGGTGGCGATGGCCCGCCTCCTTCCTGACGAAGCGCGATCCCCGGGGCCGCGGCACGGGCGCGCGGCCCTCGATCTCGCACGCCGGCTGCCGGATCTCGCGGTGTCGGCCCGGGAAGTCGCGGCGAGCGTCCTGCACGGCATGCACGGCCGACGACGCGCCGGGATGGGGGAGGCGTTCTGGCAGTTCCGCCCGTTCACGCCGGGCGAATCGTCGAACCGCATCGACTGGCGGCGGTCGGCGCGCGATGACCGGACCTATGTGCGCGAGCGGGAATGGGAAGCCGCCCAGACCATCTCGCTGTGGATGGATCGCTCGCCGTCGATGGCCTTCGTGTCCGATCTGGCACTTCAACCGAAGCTTGACCGCGCACTGGTGCTGGGTCTCGCGGCGGCAGATCTCCTGGTCCGGGGTGGCGAGCGCGTAGCCCTCCTGGGGCTCACCCGGCCCCTGGCGTCGCGCAACATCGTCGACCGTTTTGCCCAGGTGCTGATGACCCAGGTCACGGACGACGAGGCAGAACTTCCGGATCCGACGCCTTTGCAGCCCCGGGCGCGGGCGCTTCTCGTCGGCGACTTTCTCGCCGACGCGGAGGCGGTCGCGACGTGCATCGCGGCTTTGGGCTCTCGCGGGGCTCGTGGCCACTTGGTCGTCGTGGCCGATCCGATCGAGGAGAGCTTCCCCTTCACCGGCCATATCGAGTTCGCCGCCGTCGACGGACCGGGCAGGCTCCGGCTGGGGCAGGCCGGAACGCTCCGTGACACCTATCTGGCCAAGCTCGCGGCGCACCGCGACCGGATCGCCTCGGCCTGCCGTCGCCAGGGATGGACCTTTGCCGTCCATCGCACCGATCGTCCGGCGACGGAAGCCTTGCTGCGTCTGGCGACGCTGCTGGCCGACAGCGGCACCGAAGCCGCCGGGGGGTTTTGAGCCATGCTGGGCCTGCCGCTGATCTTTACGGCTCCTCTGGTCCTGGCGGCTCTCGTGGCTCTGCCGGCCCTCTATCTCCTGCTACGGGTGACGCCGCCGAGACCTCGGCAGGTGCCGTTTCCGCCGCTGCGGCTCATCCTCGACGAGAAGCCGGTCGACGAAACACCGGCTCGCACGCCGCTCTGGCTGTTGCTGCTCCGCCTCGGCATTGCGGGCGTCATCATTTTCGCCATGGCCGGGCCGATCTGGAACCCACCCATCGGGGTTGCGGCCGGTGCCGGTCCGCTGGCGCTCCTGATCGACGACGGCTTCGCTTCCGCACCCGACTGGGACCTGCGGATCGCCAATGCGGCCGAGCGGCTCGCGGACGCCGGACGGGCCGGACATCCCGTGGCGCTGGCAGGACTCTCGCAGGGCGGCAAGGATCTCGTCGCCACGACGGCCGCGCAGGCGCTCGACCGCCTGCGCGCCTTGAAACCTGCTCCCTTCGTCCCCGACCGATCGGCCGCGCTGCCGGCCGTATCGGCTTTCATGGCGGCTCATCCGGACGCCGAGATCGCCTGGATCAGCGATGGGCTCGAGAACGGCGGCGCCCGCGCCTTCGCGGCAGGCCTGGGCAAGCTCTCCTCCGCGCATCCGGCCGCCGTCCTGACCCCGGCCACCACGCCCCTCGCGGTCAACGGAGCCGAGAACACGCCCGACAGCCTCGTCGTCACCGTGCTGAGGGCCGATGCGCAGGCAGCGTCCGGTGGAACCCTGCGGGCCTATGACCTCAAAGGCCTGCCGGTCGGCGATGCGCCGTTTTCCTTTTCGACCGGCAACGCGACCCAGGGCGTCTTCACGCTGCCGGTCGAACTGCGCAACGACATCGCTCGCGTGGCGGTCGCGGGGGAGGCGTCGGCCGGTGCAGTGACGCTGCTTGACGGGCGTTGGAAGCGTCGACGCGTCGACGTGGTCAGCGGGGTTAGCGCCGATACGGCGCAGCCCCTCCTGAGCCCCAGCTATTTCGTCGTCAAAGCGCTGGCCCCCTTCGCCGATGTCCGCGAGATCCGGACCGGCTCGGGCGACCCCATCGTGACGGCGCTCGACGAGAACCCGTCGGTCCTGGTGCTGGCCGATGTCGGACAGGTGGCGGGTGTGGCGCACGACAGGCTGGCGCGTTTCGTCGACCAGGGCGGCGTTTTGCTCCGCTTCGCCGGTTCGCGCCTCGCCGGTGCCCCGGCCGACGATCTCGAACCGGTCGATCTTCGCCGCGGCGGCCGAACCTTCGGCGGAGCCCTGTCCTGGGACAAGCCCGAAACCCTGGCGCCGTTCGACCATGCGAGCCCCTTCGCCGGGCTCGATCCGAGCCATGACGTCACGGTGTCGCGCCAGGTCCTCGCCGAGCCCGACGCCGGCCTTCCCGGGAAGACCTGGGCACAGCTCAGCGACGGCACACCGCTCGTCACGGCCGACCACCGCGGCAAAGGCGTCATCGTGCTGTTCCACGTGACGGCCGACACGACCTGGTCTAACCTGCCGTTGTCGGGCCTCTTCGTTGACATGCTGCGGAGGCTCGTGGCGTTGAGCGGCGAGGGTGGGGGGCCGCCCGTCACTGCGACGGAAGCCGCCAACGGCCCGGCGCCGTCAGGCTCTGCGGCACCGGTCGCTACCCTGCCGCCGTCTCGGATCCTCGACGGTTTCGGAACGCTCGGACCCCCTCCGGTCACGGCCAAACCGGTGCCGGCCAATTTCGCGGGCGAAGCCTCGGCCGACCATCCGCCCGGCTTCTACGGCCCGGCCGACGCTCTCCTCGCCGTCAACGCGCTGGGGCCGCACGCGACGCTTGCTCCAGCCGACCTGTCCGGACTGCCTTTGGCGCTGGAGAAACTCAAGGCGTCGAACCCGATCGATCTACGGGCCGCTCTCCTGGTATTGGCGTTCCTCGGCTTCCTCGTCGACGCGGTGGCGACCATGCTCATGGGTGGTGGGCTGGCGCGACTGGGGTGGCGACGTGCCGCCATGGCGACGCTCGTCGTGGGTGCCGTCGTCGCGTCGCCTTTCGGGCTCAGCGGCATAGCGGTGCAGGGCGCGCGTGCGGCCGATATCGGCCCCGCCGCTTCGGCGACCCTGGCGGCCGACGGCGTGTCCAAGCGCGACATGGAAGCAGCGCTCAAGACGCGCTTGGCCTACGTGCAGACCGGCGATGCCACGGTCGACGAAACCAGCCGCGAAGGCCTGAAGGGTCTCTCCCGCGCGCTGGCCAACCGGACATCGCTCGACCCCGGCGAGCCGGTCGCCATCGACCCGGCCCGCGACGAGATGGCGTTCTATCCGATGCTCTACTGGCCGGTCGTCGCCTCGACACCACAGCCGGATGCCGCCACCACGGCGCGCGTCTCGGCTTTCATGAAAAACGGCGGCACGGTGCTGTTCGATACCCGCGACGCGCTCACGGCTCGGCCCGGCGGCCCGCCGACCGAAGAGGCCCGGTGGCTGAGCCAGTTCCTGACCGGCGCGGACGTGCCGGAACTGGAGCCGGTGCCGCGCGACCATGTCATTACCAAGACGTTCTACCTGCTCGACAATTTCGTCGGACGCTACACCACGGCCCAGACCTGGGTCGAGGCTTTGCCGCCCGCGCCGCCCGACGAGGTGAACCGCCCGGCACGCTCCGGCGACAGTGTTTCGCCGATCGTGATCACGGGGAACGATCTCGCGGCCGGTTGGGCCACCGACAGCGACGGCGACCCGCTTTACCCGCTGGTTCCGGGCGGGGTGCGGCAGCGGGAACTCGCGATCCGCGGCGGCATCAATCTCGTGATCTACACGCTTACGGGCAACTACAAGGCCGACCAGGTGCACGTCCGCGACCTTCTCGAACGCTTGGCGCACTGATGACCGCGCTGCGTCGCGAGGGCGGACGAATGTTCGAGGTGACCCGCGAATGACGCGTTTCGTCCTGTCCTTCACGCCTTTGCTCCCGATTCCGGTGCTCTGGGTTCTGGCGGTCCTGGCACTTGTGGTCGTGGCGCTCGGCTTCCTGGCACGGCGCCGCGGCACCACGCTTCGGGCGCTGGCCTTCGCGCTCATGCTTCTGGCGCTGGCCGATCCCTCCCTGGTGCGCGAGGACCGGGAGGGCTTGAAGGACGTCGTGGCGGTCGTCATCGACCAGAGCGGCAGTCAGACGATCGGCGACAGGGCCGCCCAGACGGCGCGGGCCAAGACCGCCCTCACGCAGGATCTCGGCAAGCTCGGCAATGTCGAGCCACGCTTCATCGACAGCGGCCGGTCGGACGCCGAGAACGACGGAACGCGGCTTTTCGCGGCTCTGAGCGCCGGTCTCGCCGATGTGCCGCCCGACCATGTGGCGGGTGCGATCATGGTGACCGACGGGGTCGTCCATGACATCCCGGCGGATGCCGCCGCCCTCGGCTTCAAGGCTCCGCTCCAGGTGCTCGTCACGGGTCAGGAGGGCGAGCGTGACCGGCGCGTCGAACTCGTCGAGGCGCCCCGCTTCGGTATCGTGGGGAAGGACCAGACCATCAGCCTGCGCGTGCTCGATACCGGCGACCGCGGCGAACCCGTGGCCGTTACGGTCAGACGGGACGGTGTCGTGGTGGCGGAGCAAGCGGCCGTCGTGGGGCAGAAGATCGACGTCCCGGTCCGGGTCGACCATGCCGGTCCCAACGTGGTCGAGATCGATGTCCCGACGATCCCGGGCGAGCTGACCGCGCTGAACAACAAAGCTGTGGTCACGATCGATGGCGTTCGCGACAAGCTCAAGGTGCTGCTGGTGTCGGGCGAACCCCATGCGGGCGAGCGGATGTGGCGCAACATCCTGAAGTCGGATGCCAACGTCGACCTCGTGCATTTCACGATCCTGCGCCCACCCGAGAAGCAGGACGGAACCCCGATCAACGAACTGGCTCTGATCGCTTTCCCGACCGGCGAGCTGTTCGGCAGCAAGATCGGCGATTTCGACCTCATCATCTTCGATCGCTATTCGAACCAGTCGATCCTGCCCTATGCTTATTTCGAAAACATCGCCCGCTACGTGAGGAACGGCGGTGCCTTGCTGATGGCGGTCGGGCCTGATTACTCGGGTCCGGACGGGCTCTACTACTCGCCGCTCGGCGCCATCGCGCCCGTCAAGCCCGATGGTCGGGTGATCGAGGTGCCGTTCCGCGCCGCGGTCACGCCCGACGGCGAGAAACATCCCGTGACCCGAGGATTGCAGGGCGCCGCCCAGAACCCGCCCGCCTGGAGCCTCTGGTTCCGACAGGTCGATGGCGACGTGGCGAAAGGCATGGCCGTGATGTCGGGTGCCGAGGGTCGCCCGTTGGTCGTGCTGTCGCGCGAGGGGAAGGGACGGGTCGCCCAGATGCTGTCCGACCAGATCTGGCTCTGGGCGCGCGGCTACGAGGACGGTGGTCCCTACCTCGACCTGACCCGCCGCCTGGCCCACTGGCTGATGAAGGAACCCGATCTCGAGGAGGAAGCGCTGCGGGCGACCGCCCATGGCCGCGACATCGCCATCGAGCGACAGAGCGTCAAGGGCGTCACGACGCCCGTCACGATCACGGCGCCTTCCGGGCAGACGTCGACGGTCACGCTGGCGGCCGACGAACCCGGCCTGTCGCGCGGCACCGTCAGGACGGACGAACTCGGCCTCTACCGCTTGAGCGATGGGACGAATTCGGTCCTGCTCAACGTCGGGCCGGAGAACCCGCGCGAGTTCCAGGAGGTCGTGTCCACGGTCGACAAGCTCCGGCCGCTCGCCGAAGCCACGGGAGGCAGCGTGCGGCGCATCGGAACGGGCACCGGAGACGCCATCGCGATGCCGCGCCTCGTCGCCATGCACGATGCACCGAGTTACGCCGGCTCGGACTACATCGGCATCCGCCGGACCGAAAGCAGTGTCGTGGCCGGGATCGGCCTGTTCCCGCTCGCGGTAGGGCTCATCGGCCTCCTTGCCCTGTTGGGCGCAACCGTTCTGTCCTGGGTCATGGAAGGACGAGGCTTCCGCCTCGGGACCCGGCGCGCATGAAGCGGCTGGCGGCTCGTGCCGCTGGAGATCCGGTCACATGAAGAGCTTGTCGGTCTTCATGCCGCTGTAGAGCGACGCCACCTCGGCACCATAGCCGTTGTAGATGACGGTCGGCCGCCGATCGTCCGTGCCGATCACTTCCTCGGTGGCCTGGCTCCAGCGAGGGTGTGGCACGTCGGGGTTCACATTGGCCCAGAACCCGTATTCGTCGGGCGCCAAGGCCGCCCAGGTCGTATCGGGCTGTTTGTCGGCGAACGAGATCTCGACGAGCGACTTCACGGATTTGAACCCATATTTCCACGGGACCGCCAGGCGGAGCGGCGCCCCCATCACCTTGGGCAGCGGCTTACCGTAGGCACCCGTCACCATGAAAGCCAGATCGTTACTGGCCTCTTCCATCGTGAGGCCTTCGATGTAGGGCCAGCTCAAGATGAAGCTGCGCTGACCCGGCGCCATCTTCGGATCCTTGAAGGTCTTCATGACGACATACTTCGCCGAGCCGAGCGGCTTTGCGAATTCGATCAGCTTCTTCAAGGGAAAGCCTGTCCACGGCACCTGCATGGCCCAGGCTTCGACGCAGCGATGACGGTAGAGCCGCTCTTCGAGCGGCATGGCTTTCAGCAGGTCGTCGATCGCCACCTCCTGGGGCTTTTCGACCATCCCGGTGAACTTCACGGTCCAGGGGCGCACCCTCAGCATCTCTGCTGCGTCCGCCACATGCTTCGACGTCCCATATTCGTAGAAGTTGTTGTAGTTCGTGTTCACAGCTTCCGGCGTCACATCGCCGGTGATCGTATAGGCCGGATTGCGCTTGGCCGGGTAGAGCGCCGCCGACGGATCTGCGAGCTCGGTCGCCGCGGTGGCGCCACGCAGCCCGAGTCCCGTTGCGGCCACGGCGGCAGACCCGGCCATAAAGGCTCGGCGGTCGAGAAACATGTGCTCGGGGGTCGCCTCACGCTCCGGGAGCTCCCAACTGCGGCGATGGCGGATCAGCATGACATGGCTCCTGGTTGTCGCGCACGGCCGGGCGCTTCTCTACATCATATAGGCGCGGTGCGCCCCTCTGCCGCTTTCATCCAAACCGTCGAGGCTGACACTTTGGCGCAACGCAGCATTGGGTTAAGGTCTCGGCCGATCCGGAGCCAGGACCCATGCAGACCGTCAAGCTTTCCTCTTCCGTCACCGTCGCGAGCCAGCCCGACCTCAAGGCGTTTCGCGACATCGCGTCCGAAGGTTACGTCGCCGTGATCAATAATAGACCGGATGGCGAAGATCCGACCCAGCCCGGATCGGAAGCCGAAGAAGCCGCGGCCGAAGACGCGGGCCTAGCCTATGCGCATATCCCGATGGGCGCCACTCCGTTGAGCGAGAGCGACGTCCGGCATTTCCAGTCAGTGGTGGCCGGTGCGTCGGGCCCGGTCTTCGTGCACTGTCGCAGCGGCACGCGCTCGGCCAATCTCTGGGCCATCGGCGAAGTGCTGGACGGCCGCATGGCGATCGACGATCTCGGGTCGTTGAGCCAGCAGATCGGTCTCGACCTGCGCGGCGCCGAAGGCTGGCTGCGGCAGCATGGCGCGTCTGCCACCGGCTGATGGGGCGACAGGCACCGGGCGGCAGACCCCAGACCTTTCGTTTTGTTCACGTGTCAGCTCGTCATCTTTCTGCTTTGATCGAGACCGACTAGGACGGCTCTGGCGTCGCGGCGGCGCCGAACGCGGTTCCCATTCTACCCAGCATCCCGCGGCCGCGGCCGCGTCCTCGGAGGTCGATTGATGACGCATTTCGTCGAGGACGTGAAGGACATTTGGCGTCTCACCCGTCCCTACTTCCAGCGCAAGACGCCGGGCGAGATCCGGCTCTGGTTCATCGGTCCGGTCAGGCTGCAGGAACGCTGGATCGGCTTTGGTCTTCTCGCCTCCATTATCCTGTTGGAGATCGCCTTCTCCTATATCGCCAAGATCTTCAATAGCTGGTACAACAGTTTCTACAACACACTGCAGGACAAGGATTTCGACGGCTTCAAGTATTATATGGCATACTTCTTTGTCTTGGCCTTCTTCCATATTTGCATTTCGGTTTACAAGAACTACATCAACCAGATTCTGCAGATCCGCTGGCGAAAGTCGATGACGGATGACTTCGTCGAACGCTGGTTAGCGCCGGCACAGCACTACCGGATGCGCATGGTGTCGGGACCGGCCGACAATCCCGACCAGCGCATCGCCGAGGACGTGCACGAATTCGTCGGCAACACGATGGTCCTGGGCATCGGCTTCTTCGGCAATGCCGTTCGGCTCGGCATCTTCCTCATGGTGTTGTGGCAATTGTCGACCTCGTTCCCGATGACGAGCTTCGGCCTGTCCTTCAACATCCCCGGCTACCTGATCTGGATCGCCATGATCTATGCCGCGATCGGGACGGTGTTCACCCATCTCATCGGCAGACCGCTCATCGCGTTGAATTTCCACCAGCAGCGCTTCGAAGCCAACTTCCGCTTCGGAATGGCACGTATCCGTGAGAATTCTGAGCAGATCGCGCTGCTCGGTGGCGAAGGCGCCGAAAGGGCAGGCCTGGGCGAGCGCTACGGCTCGATCCTGGCCAATGTCTATGCCGTTGTTCGACGGCAGAAACGCCTCGGCTTCTTCACGAGCTTCTTCGGGCAGTTCTCCGTCATCTTTCCGTTCCTGCTCCTCGGCCCGGCTTACTTCTTCGGGAAGGCGACGCTCGGCACCTTGATGCAGACCAACCAGGCATTCAGCAACGTGCAGGATGGCCTGACATGGTTCGTCGATTCCTACACCAATCTCGCGGCCTACCGCGCCGTGGTGCAACGCCTGACGGGCTTCGAAGCCGTCATGGCGGCCAGCAATGCCGCCGCGGTCGCCGAGCCACACATTCATGCCCGTCCCGGGCGCACCGGAACCTTCTCGGCGGAGGGCGTGGTGGTCAGCCTTCCCGACCGTACCCCGCTTTCGGCCGTGCCGAACTTCAGCCTGGGAGCAGGAGACCGCGTGCTCTTGTCGGGTCATTCGGGAACCGGAAAGACGACGCTTCTACGCGCCTTCTCCGGCATCTGGCCCTTTGGTCAGGGACGGATCGATGTGCCTGAAGGCTCGCGCACCCTGGTTCTCCCGCAACGGACATACTTGCCGCTCGGTACGCTGCGACAAGCCCTGGTCTATCCCGAAACGCTCGAGACTTACACCGACGCGGCGATGCGCGATGCCCTTATCGGTGTCGGTCTCGGTCATCTAGAACCCGAACTCGACCATGCCGACAACTGGTCTCAGCGCTTGTCCGGCGGCGAGCAGCAGCGACTCGGCGTAGCGAGAGCGTTCCTGGCCAAGCCGGACTTTCTATTTCTCGACGAAGCGACATCGGCTCTCGACGAAGCCGGCGAAAACAGTTTGTACCAGGCCTTGATCGAACGATTGCCGCGCGCCGGAATCGTGTCGATCGCCCATCGTTCGACACTCAATGCGTTTCATCATCGGCGGGTGGAGATGTCACGCGGTCCGACTGGTGTGTTCCAGGCGGTCGATGCCTTGCCCCGAGCTGCCGAATGACCGGCAAGAGCTTTCACTGCATCGGTGCGGCGTTGGTCGGCTGCTGCTGCTGCTGGCGCATGGTCCCATACCGCTGCTTCAGTCTGTCGTAGCAGTGGTATTTGTAGCAGAGAATAGCGGCCGCCCCGACCCCGATGGCGACCTTGGTCCCGGTCGACAGGCCGCCCGAGGGAGCCTGACCGGTCTGCTGCGCGGGCGCGGGGCGACCCGCTTCGCCTAATGTGACGTCGATCCGCTGGGCCTGCTGTGGTCCGCCTCCAGCCGGAATGTAATCGACCGAGATCTGCCGGCCCGGCTGAATGGAACCCACATAGCCCGCAAAGGCCGCGACGCTCGGAAACACGTGGCCGTCGACCGAAATGATCTCGTCGCCGGTTCGGAACCCGGCTTGTCCGCCGGCCGAGTTCTGGCCGACACCGTTCACCCGAAGCAATTCAAACGTCATTCCATCGTCGGTGATCTGCTTATCCGGACCGACGCTCATCCCGAGAGCGCCACCGAGCCGCGGCAATTCTGTTGCCTGGTCGGCAGGAAGGAGTTTGTAGCCCATCGGATTGTCTGCCGTCGCCGGGCTCAGGCTCATGGGCAGGCCGATCAGGGAGGTCACAACAAGGACCGTGATCGAATGTTTCAACATCATGCTCACCTTAATAAAAGAGCCGCCCTGTTAGGGCAGCTCGGCTTAAATCCATTCTGTCGAAGCGGTCTGGTCAGACCGACATCGACCCTTCGTCGGAAACCTGACCTCCGGGCGTCATCTGATCGACGGCATGCGGCAGGTGCTGGCTGAGTTGGGACAGAAAATCGCCCGTCGGCATCCCGGCCTGGTTGGCCATGTTCTGGACCTGGTTCTCGCCGAAGACGTTCTGCAGCTGCTGCGGCGAGACGGGCTGATTGGCACCGCTGCCGATCCAAGACTGGGCGATGTTGCCGAGACCGGCTTGCTGGAACTGAGACAACAGACCGCCGAGCCCGCCTGCCATCCCTCCAGCCCCGGCGCTGCCGGCTTGTCCACCGCCGCCGAGCACGCTCGAGAGGACGCTTCCTAGGGGCGATGAAGCGCCACCCTGGCTGCCGCCGAGCAGATTTCCGAGTACGGATTCGAGAATGCCCATGATAAATCTCCCTCGCCTAGCCGGGCATCGAGCCACAGCTTCTGAAGATAACAGCCGACAGCCGACGGCAGGTATTCCTGCCGCTACCACTGTCAATGACGCCTTGGTTTCCGCCAGCTGCAGTCTGTCGCCGTCGTACCCCGCTCTTCAGCGTCGCTCGATGGTTTGACATACACGTTGGCTCATCGAAGAGCCGAGACTGCTTCCTCCCGCCTTGCGCGCTATGGCGAAGGCGGATGGTCCTCTCGTCAGGATCCATGAACCCCATCAACCGGCTCGCCAGCGCTTAGTTCCGCTCCCGGCAGGCGACGAGCAACATTCGTCCGGGTCGAAACGTCTGAAGTCCCGGCCGGGTCGAAACCTCAGCGGAAGAACACGAGCGTCAGCAATCCGAAGAGCGGCAGCAGGATCAGACCGGACCACGCCAGATAGGTGAAGAAGCCAGGCATGCGGATCCCTTGCTCCTCGCAGATCGCCCTGACCATGAAATTGGGCGCGTTGCCGAGGTAGGTGTTGGCTCCCATGAACACGGCCCCGCAGGAAATCGCCAGGAGGGTCGTCGAGTCCCGCCCCATCAAGGCGTTAGGGTCGCCGCCCGCGAGATCGAAGAAGACGAGATAGGTGGGGGCGTTGTCGAGCACCGAAGACAGCGCGCCGGTCAGCCAGAAATAGAGCGGTACGATCGGCGATCCGTCGGGCCGGTTGACGAGGCGCAGCAGGGCCGCGAAGGGTCCCGCCGCGCCGGCCGAAAGAGCCTCCAGTACCGGCACGATCGTGATGAAGATGCCGGCGAATAGGATGGCGACCTCCTGGATCGGCGTCCAGGTGAAGGCGTTCTCGATGCGGACGCGCGCCGGTGTCGTCGCGTAGGACAAGCCCGCGATCAGGAGCAGTAGACCGTCGCGAAGCGCATCCTCGAGTTTGACCTCCACGCCAAGCCCCAGCGGGATCAGCCGGCCGGAGCGCCACAGGCCGCTCGCCAGCACCACGCCGACGATAAGCAAGAGCAAGACGAAGTTATGCTGGCCATCGATGCTGAGCCGTCGTGGCACGCGGCTCGATCCCGTCGACGGTTCGCGGCGCCAGTGCCAGTGGTCCAAGACGTAGAAGACGAGCAGCAGAAGGCCGGCCGACAGGCCCAGTGGCATGGCCATGGCCCGCAACGTCCAGCTGAAATGGATCCCATGCAGGAAACCGAGGAACAGCGGCGGGTCTCCCAAGGGGGTCAGCGACCCGCCGATATTGCCGACGAGAAAGATGAAGAACACGAAAACATGAGTCTTGCGCCGGCGATCCTGGTTGGCGCGGATCAGCGGCCGGATCAGCAGCATGGCGGCCCCCGTGGTGCCAAGCAGACTCGCCGCCAGCGTGCCTAAACCGAGGATCACGAGGTTTGTGAGCGGTGTGCCAAGAAGATTTCCGGCGATCCGGATGCCGCCTGCAACGACAAAGAGCGCGAATAGGAGCAGGATGAACGGCACATAGTCGTGCGCGGCTGTTTCGAGCAGGGCGTGTGCGGCCGTAGCGAGACCCCGCGACAGCACGAACGACGCCATGAAGACAATCGCCCAGGCGGCTGTCACGGCCCAGAAGTAACGCTCCCACCACTGTCGTGCGAACAAGGGAAAGATCGCGATCGACAACAGGAGGCCGGCAAACGGCAGGTCCCAGACGAGAGCGAGGTTGTCCGGGCCGTGGGTCACGATCATGAACTTCGCAGGGTCGGGATCCGTCTGGGTTCGGATCTATCGGCGAAAAGCCGAGCCGGTTCAACATCTGCCTCAGGGCGCGGCGCGGAGGGCGTCGAGAAGAGCCGATGTGGGGTTGCCGTCGGGTATCATTCCGATCTTCGATTGCGCCAAGCGGATCGTATCGCGCAATGCGAGGCTGATCCGGCCTTCGCGATTGTCGACCGGATAGCCCAGGGCGGAGAGGCGGGCCTGCAGCGCAATGCGGCCGTCACGCGAGATTGGAGGGTCGGTCGGCCAAGCGGCCTCGACCGCCGGCCGTCCCTCCATCCGATCGGCCAGCTCGCCGACCGCGAGAACGTAACTGTCCGAGAAGTTGTAGGTCTTGATCACTTCGAAGTTGGACGTCACGAGAAATGCGGGTCCGGTTGACCCGGACGGGAAATACAGTACCGCGGCGCCGGGCCCGGGGAGTGGGGCCCCCCCGGGCCTCACCACGCCGCGTGCCGCCCATTCCGCGAAGGTGCCGTGGCCCTCGGCGAGGTCTAGGCCGCGCGGCACGCTGACCTCGAATCCCCAGGGCAATTCCGGGCGCCACCCCTCCGAGGCCAGAAAATTGGCGATCGATGCGAGACTGTCGGGGATATCGGTCCAGATGTCGCGGCGGCCGTCATGATCCCAATCGACGGCGTAGATTCCGTAGCTCGACGGCATGAACTGAGGCTGCCCCATCGCACCGGCCCATGAGCCGCGGAGCGAAGACCTTGTAGCTGCTCCTGTCTGCAGCAGATCGAGCGCTGCCAACAGTTCGGCGCGATAGAGATTCGGCCGGTAATCCATGGCGGCAAGGGTCGCCATGGAGCGGATCACGTCCTTGTTCCCCGTGGACGCTCCGTAGTTGGTCTCCAGACCCCAGACCGCGACCACGATGGCGGCCGGAACGCCGTAGCGCTCCTCGATCTGCGAAGCAGCATCGTGCCAGCGGACCAGCAGGCTTTGTCCCGCCCGGATTCGCTCCGGTGTGACTTGGGCCTTGAGATAATTGCCGACGGGCTTCAGGAGCTCTGGCTGCCGACGGGTCATGGCCACGACCGAGGGGTCGGGCGTCAAGCCGGCAAAAGCGACTTCGAAGATCGAGGACGACACGCCACGGGCATCCGCGGCTGGTCGGAGCGAAGTCACGAATGCTTGGAATTCTTCCGGCGAGGGAACTCTAGGCGTCAGGGTTTCCGCGGCTTTCGAAGACCAAGCAACCGTCAGGGCGCCGATGAAGCATCCGGCTAGGATTCCCCAGAGCGCCTGACGGCCCCACGTGGCTTTAGCGGGTCGCTGCTGCGGAGCGGCCCGTTCGTCTGCGGCGGCAGCTGAAATCAGCGCGGGGCCCGCTTCGCCAGGATACGCTGCAACGTCCTTCGGTGCATATTGAGGCGACGCGCCGTCTCGGACACGTTACGTCCGCAAAGCTCGTAGATCCGTTGAATATGCTCCCACCGCACGCGGTCAGCCGACATCGGGTTTTCAGGCACTTCCGCCTTGTCGTGGCGGGTCGCCATCAGGGCGCTGTAGATCTCATCGGCATCGGCGGGCTTGGCGAGGTAGTCGAAAGCACCGAGCTTCACGGCCGTGACGGCGGTGACGATGTTGCCGTAGCCGGTCAGGATGATGGCACGCGCGTCGGGACGTTTCGCCTTCAGCTGCGAGATCACGTCGAGGCCGTTGCCGTCCGCGAGCCGCATATCGATGACAGCGTAGGCGGGCGCCTTGGCTTCGATGGCACTGAGGCCACCCGCTACCGAGTCGACAGCTTCGACCTGGAAGCCGCGGCTCTCCATGGCGCGGGCCAAGCGTGTCAGGAAGGGCTTGTCGTCATCGACGATGAGCAGGGAGCCATCACCATGGAGATGATTGCCGGTCGGCTCGGACGCGCTTTGCAGGCTCATGATCTGTTCCCAAATTTGGCCGAAAACGAAGCACCACCACGAAGGAGGTGCCCCCGGCCCGGTAAGTCAGTGCGGAGCCGCGTTGAATGGGGCGGCAATCTTCCCCTTAAGTAAGGCGCCAATCAGAACAGAACAGGGGCGCGCTTCCCAGCCGTCGGCGGCCGATGGGCCGGTTCCCGTTCGAAAGCGGAACGGGGCCACGTCACCTTCACCATGGCGCCGGTCTCAGGCGGCGGAAGATTAGCCGTCGACACGACCGCGCCCGATCGCTCCAATAGTGTTTTCGCGATGAAAAGGCCTAGTCCCAGGCCCGAGCCTGCCTCTCGTTTGGCCCTGCGGCCCGATCCGCGGGTCGTGATGTAGGGCTCTCCCAGTTGGGAAAGGATGTCGGCCGCGAAGCCCGGCCCGTCGTCGCTCACCGTCACGGTCAAAGTGTCGCGCGTCCAGACAGCATCCACGAGCACTCGCTTGCTCGCGAAGTCGACGGCATTCTCGACCAGATTACCGAGACCGTAGAGGATTCCCGGGCTGCGGGGAAAGACCGGCTCCGGATCCGAGCCGCGAGGCGTGATCAGGACGGAAACCTCGGACTGACGCTGGGGGCCGACGACATCCTCCAAGATATGGCTGATCGTCATGTCCTGCAGCGGGCCGGCCGCCTCCGTTCCGAGCGAGGCGAGCTTGCCGAGAATGCTGCGGCAACGCTGGCATTCCTGGTCGAGAAGATGGATGTCCTCGATGATGGCCGAAGCGGCGAGCGTCGGCCCCGAACGGTTGACGAGCTGCATCATCTCCCGGACCACCAAGGTGATGGTGGCCAGTGGCGTGCCGAGTTCGTGAGCCGCCGCGGCCGCGAGACCGTCGAGCTGCGACAAGTGTTTTTCGCGCGCCAACACGAGCTCCGTGGCCGCCAGCGCATCCGACAGCAGACGGGCCTCCTCGGCCACACGCGATTCGTAGATGCCGATGAAACCGACTCCGAGGACGACTGCGCACCAGGTCCCGATGCTGAACAGGAAAGGAAGCCGCATCGGCTCGCCCGGATGCCAGGGAAGGGGCAGATGCCAGAGCACGAGCAGGGTCGCGGCGACGATCGTGAGACCACCCAGAAACATGGTACGGGCGGCCGACATCGAGGCCGCCGAGATCATCACCGGAGCCAGCAGCAGCATGGAAAAGGGGTTTTCGAGGCCTCCGGTCAGGAATAGCAGTGCCGCGAGCTGGACGAGGTCATAGCCGAGGAGCAGCGTCGCGGGCTCGTCGTCGAGACGGTGGCTGACGGGATAGCGCAACCGCACGCCGATGTTCACGGCAACCGAGAGCGCGATGACGAAGAGGCACCAGCCGGTCGCAAAGGGAAAGCCCAGAATGAACCGGGTGAACAGGACCGCCAGAGTCTGTCCGGTCAGGGCGAGCCAGCGCAAGCGCGACAGCGTATTGACGCGAAGCCGGCGGGCGGGCCGACCAAGGTCGATGGGGGTCGAGTCGGGCATGGGTCCGCGGGATCCAGCTTCAGGCGCGCGGCCGCGATGGCGGGCAGACACGTTCCAGATTATAGCGGGTTTCCGCTCACAACCCCAGTTCGAACCCTTCGGATCCAGCCCTTTCGGTTTGTCGGGGTGCGGCACTCCGGCCAAGAGACCCCGCATGTCCCGGACCTCCGCCACGTCGCCTCCATCGGGTCTCGCCGCGACCGGGGCATCGCGACCGGCGATCGTGCTCGACCAACTGACCAAGACCTTCAATGCGACGCCCGCGGTCGATCGATTGACGCTCACCGTCGATCGGGGCTCGGTCTGCGGGCTTCTGGGCGGGAACGGTGCCGGCAAGACCACGACCATCGGCATGATCATGGGGTTGATCCTCCCGACCTCGGGCCGGGTCGAGGTTCTGGGAACCGACATGGCCAAGGACCGTCATCGCGTGCTCGGACGCATGAACTTCGAGAGCCCTTATGTCGACATGCCGCATCGGCTGACCGTGCGGCAGAACCTCGACGTCTTTGCGCGGCTCTACGGCATCCCGGATCGGCGGGACCGCATTGAGGAACTCGGACGGCAACTGGCGCTCGAAAGCTTCTTCGACCGCCCGGCCGGACGCCTGTCGGCTGGGCAGAAGACCCGGGTCGCCCTCGCCAAGGCGCTGCTCAACCGACCCGACGTTCTGCTGCTCGACGAGCCGACGGCGTCGCTCGATCCCGACACCGCCGACTGGGTCCGCACCGTGATCGAGACCTATCGGGGCGAAGTCGATGCCACGATCCTTCTCGCGTCCCACAACATGGCCGAGGTGGAACGCCTCTGCGACCGCGTCGTGATGCTCAAGGCCGGCCGTGTCGTGGCCGACGGTTCCACGGCCGACCTGCTGCGCCGCTTCGGCCGCACCTCGCTCGAAGACGTGTTCCTCGATGTGGCGCGAGGCACCGGCGATGCTCACAGTCCAGCGTTCGCAGGAGATGCCGCGTGAACCCCGCCGACGTCGTCGCCTTCTCGCCCGCCCGCGTCGGCGCCATGGTGACGCGCTATTCCTACCTGTTGCGCTCGTCGTGGCCACGGGTTCTCGACCTTCTCTACTGGCCGACCGTGCAACTCGTGACCTGGGGCTTCATCCAGCGTTACGTGGGAAGCGCTGCAGCGGCCGGCGGAACGACCGGCCAACTGGCCATCGGGGCCGGGACTCTGATCGGCGCCGTGATGCTGTGGGACGTCCTCTTTCGTGGACAGCTCGGCTTCTCGCTGTCGTTTCTCGAGGAAATGCACTCGCGCAACATCGGCAACCTGTTCATGAGCCCGCTGCGCCCGCTGGAATTCGTCGCCTCCTTGATCGTCATGAGCGTCGTGCGGCTCACCATCGGCATCGTCCCGGTCACGGGACTCGCGGTCTGGTTCTTCGGCTTCAATCTCTGGACGCTCGGGCTGGCGCTCGCGGCCTTTTTCGCCAACCTGATGCTCACGAGCTGGAGTGTCGGCCTGATCGTGTCGGGTTTTCTGCTGCGCAACGGCCTCGGGGCGGAAGAGCTCGCCTGGAGCTTCATGTTTCTCTTGTTGCCGCTGTGCTGCGTCTATTACCCCGTAGGCGTGCTGCCGGCATGGCTGCAGGCCGTTTCCTGGTCGTTGCCGCCCACCTATGTGTTCGAGGGATTGCGCGCGGCATTGAACGATCACGTGTTCCGTGGCGACCTCATGGTGAAGGCTTTCGTCATCAATGGGGTCCTGTTCACGCTCAGCACGGTCCTGTTCCTCTGGTTCGTCCGCCAGTCCCGCGTCGTGGGCTCGCTGCTGCAGATGGGAGAGTGATCCGAAACCACGGTCCGGCCGTTGTCGCGTGCGGCGGCAGCCGCTATGTCTCGTGCGCTTTTGTCGGACCTCTGGTTGGAAGCGCCAGGCGTGTCACGCGACGAGGCGTGTTCATCCGTGGTGTGCAGCAGGGCCGATGAAGATCTCCTATCCCGTCTTCGAATTGACGCATCTCGCGCTCGCCCCGGCCCGCGCCATGTCAGATGCGATGCGGTTGTTTTTCAAGAATCCGCTCAATCCTTGGAGCTACACCCCGTTCGGCCGCAATGCGGCGGCGTCGGCCGAGCTCTTCGAGCGCATGACCCGTCGCTACGGCAAGCCCGTCTTCGGGCTCGATACGACGACGGTCGATGGCCGCACCCTCCCGGTCACGGAGACAGTCGTCTGGGAGCTCCCCTTCTGCAAACTCGTCAATTTCGTCAAACACGATCCCGAAGGCGTGGCGCCGAAATCCAAGATGCTGGTCGTGGCCCCCATGTCGGGCCATTACGCGACGCTGCTGCGCGGCACCGTCGAGGCGCTTCTCCCACACTACGATGTCTTCATCACCGATTGGGCCGATGCCCGGATGATACCGGTTGCGATCGGCCGCTTCGACCTCGACGACTACGTGACCTATCTGGTCCGGATGCTTCGCTTCCTGGGGCAGGGCGGCGTGCCGGTCCACGCGCTCGGCGTCTGTCAGCCTGCCGTGCCGCTGATCATCGCGGTGGCCCATATGGAGGCGGCCGGCGACCCGATGCATCCCGCCACCATGACCCTGATGGGCGGCCCCATCGACACGCGCTGCAGCCCGACCGCCGTCAACCAACTGGCCGAGCAACGCGGGACCGAATGGTTCCGGCAGAACTGTCTCGAAACCGTGCCGTTCCCCTATCCGGGCATGGGACGCCAAGTCTATCCGGGTTTTCTGCAGCTGTCGGGTTTCATGGCCATGAACCTCGATCGCCATATGCAGGCCCATACGGACATGTTCCACCACCTCGTGTCGGGGGACGGCGATTCGGCCGAAAAGCACCGTGATTTCTACGACGAATATATGGCCGTGATGGACCTCACGGCCGAGTTCTACATGCAGACCATCGAGCAGGTGTTCGTGCGGCAATCACTGCCGAAGGGCGAATTCGTCTACGACGGCAAGCGGATCGACCTCGGGGACGTCCGCCACACGGGTCTGATGACGGTCGAAGGCGAGCGAGACGACATTTCGGGGGTGGGCCAGACGAACGCGGCCCAGACCCTGTGCCACAATATCCCGGAAGCGATGAAACTGCATTACCTGCAAGCGGGCGTCGGGCACTACGGCGTTTTCAACGGCTCGCGGTATCGAAGCGAGATCGTGCCGCGGATCGTCGACTTTACCCACAGGGTCGAGCGGTTCGCTCCGAACGCAGTCTAGGGCACGCGTCGACGCCGAACCGGCAATTGGCTAGGATCGGTGCGTCGGCTGATTCGGTGTCCTTCGCGAGACCGTGTCCCTTGAGGTTCGGATCGTGGGTCTCCGTTGAGGCAGGCTTTGAGGGTGGAGCATGGCGGCGTGATGCGGGTCGTCACCGTCAAGCGTGTTGCCACTGCGAGAAGGTTCACATTGAAGGTCCGGGCCGCGACGCACGAAGCCGTGCTGACGATGCCGCCACGAGCCTCGCTGAAAACCGCGCTCGCCTTCGCCATTCGGCATGCCGAATGGATCGGGACACGGCTCGATTCGCTGCCGGGCCGTCTGTCACTCGCGCCGGGTATCGTCCTGCCCCTGCGCGGCGTCGATCATCGTGTCGTTCTCGACAGCACGACGCTGCGCCGGGTTCAGAACGGTGTGTCGGCCGACGGTGAACCCGTTCTCAAGGTGTCGGCCCGCGAAGCCGATCCGGCGGCCGCGGTCCACGCGTTTCTGATCGGTCAGGCGAGGCTCGATCTTGGAGCCGCTGTCGCCCGTCATGCCGCTTCGGTCGGAAAGCCCGTGACCCGGATCACGATCCGGGACACGCGGAGCCGCTGGGGGTCCTGTTCTTCGCGAGGTGTTCTCAACTTTTCCTGGCGCTTGATCATGGCACCGCCAGTGGTGCTGGATTACCTCGCGGCGCATGAAACGGCGCATCTCGTTCATCTTGACCATTCGGACAGTTTCTGGACCGTCACGAGGCGATTGGCGCCTCGGACGAACGAAGCGGAAGCGTGGTTGAGGGCTCACGGTCCGGGGCTGCATCGCTTCCTTGCGCCGTAAGCATGAAGTTGTCAGATCGACCTCAACAGAAGCTTTGCCATTCATTGTCGACTAGCTCAGCATTGACATGGCCAGACTTCCTCAGATAACTTCGCACCAACGGCACTAAAGCCGTTCGACTCCCCAAATCTGGCAATAACGCCTTCGTTTTACTCAGTCTCTGAGTAGGACGAGGGCTGTCTGCGTTGCTGTCAAAGAGCGTGGAAGGACAAACCATGGAAACGAATAAAGTCGTTATCGGGTGGTTCGAGCCCGAGGATTACCCAAAAGTGCTCGAGGTCATGCAAGACCCTCATCCATTGCCTAAGACTTTCGATGAATGGGAGAAACATACATCAGCCGCAGAAAAGGAGATGCAGGTGATCGGACGCGAGATCGTCCGTTTCATCATCAAGCCCGACGCTTTCGTAGCTTGGTGTCACGAGCATGGATTGAAAGCCGATGCCCAGGCGAGAGTTCGGTTCGGCAACGAACACGTTGCCGACGCGCAACCAGCCGAACCGATCTCTTCCTAACCGAAAAACAGACGGCGCGGTCAAGTCCAAGCAATGTGAGTGTATCGACCGGCTTTGGACTGAAGGGTCATCGACCGTTCTCACGAGCACACCGCGAGCGGAGCCCAGCTTTCACCTGGGTGACGCACCGGGCTGCTGCTTCGCTATACGCCTTCCAATGACGAACATTGAAACAGCCGCGCGTCATGACCGCTCCGTTCGCACGAAAGTGAGGTAAACGGGACGTCGGCTTTCGCGAAGCGCCTTGGCCTCGTAACGCGTGGACGGCCAGCCGGCCCAAGGCCGTCGCCAGTCTTCGGCGTTGCGCGCCTTCCAGGTGAAGTGCTTCGACCGCAGCATGCGAGCCAGGACCCAGCCCGCATAGTCGTCGATGTCGGTCGCGAAACGGAACAGCGCACCCTCCCGCAACGTCCTGGCGAGGCGATCGAGGTTCTGGTCCGAAACGAAGCGTCGCCGCCGCTGCCGGCGCTTCGGCCAGGGATCCGGGTAGAGCAGGTCCAGTCCGTCGAGGCATCGGTCGGGCAGGCGATCCAAGAGGTCTCCTGCATCGCCGGCGTGAAGCCTCACGTTGCCGAGGCGCCGGGTCTCGATCCGCTCGAGCATCCTGGCCATGCCGTTGAGGAATGGCTCGCAGCCGATGAAGCCGATATCGGCATGTCGCTCGGCTTCGGCCGCGAGATGTTCGCCGCCGCCGAAACCGACTTCCATCCGCAGCCCCGACACCGGCCTTCCGAAGAGCGACCCAGGATCGACGGCGTCCGCGCCATCGATCTCGAGACCGGGCAGCGCGCGCGCCATACGGGCCTGCTGCTCGGCCCGAAGAGGTCGCCCGACCCGCCGTCCGTGCAGGACGCCGGACCGGTGGCGGAACGGCCCGGGCTCGTCGACCTCGTGTTCCGTCAGGGCCTGCTCAGGCGAAGTGGCCACGCAGCGTCTCGGCGAGATCCGTCGCCTCCCAGGAAAACCCGCCGTCGGCTTCGGGCTTGCGGCCGAAGTGACCGTAGGCCGATGTGCGGGCGTAGATGGGCCGATTGAGCTTCAGATGCTCGCGGATGCCGCGCGGCGAGAGCCGCATGACCTCCATCAGCACCTTCTCGAGCTTCGACGGATCGACGTTGCCGGTGTCGTGCAGGTCGGCGTAGATCGACAGCGGCTCCGCGACGCCGATCGCATAGGACAACTGGATCGTGCAGCGGTCCGCGAGACCAGCGGAAACGACGTTCTTGGCGAGATATCGCGCCGCATAGGCGGCGGAGCGGTCCACCTTGGTGGGATCCTTGCCCGAAAAGGCGCCGCCGCCGTGAGGCGCTGCCCCGCCGTAGGTATCCACGATGATCTTCCGGCCCGTCAGTCCGCAATCCCCGTCGGGGCCACCGATGAAGAACTTCCCCGTGGGATTGACGTGCCACACGGTGTCACGGTCGATCCAGTCGCCCGGCAGCGCGCTCGCGACATAGGGTTCGATCATCGTCCGGATATCGCCGGACGACAGGTCTTCGTCGGTGTGCTGGTGGGACACCACGATCTGGGTCGCCTTGACGGGCTTGCCGTTCTCGTAGCGCACCGTCACCTGGCTCTTCGCATCCGGGCCCAGCCGTGCCTCTTCACCGGAACGACGCGCTTCCGAAAGGCCGTGCAGGATGCGGTGGGCGTAATACACGGGGGCCGGCATCAGTTCCGGCGTTTCCCGGCACGCATAGCCGAACATGATACCCTGGTCGCCGGCACCCTCGTCCTTGTTGTCGACGGCGTCGACCCCGACCGCGATGTCGGCCGATTGCGCGTGCAGCAGCACTTCGACCTTGGCGGTCTTCCAGTGGAAGCCCTCCTGTTCGTAGCCGATGTCCTTGATGGCGGAGCGCGCCACCGCCTCGATGGCCGAGGTATCGATCGCCGGTCCACGGACTTCGCCCGCGATCACGACGCGATTCGTCGTCGCCAGGGTCTCGCAGGCGACGCGGATCTGGTAGGGGTCCAGCCCTGCCTTGGCGCCCTCTCGGAAGAACAGGTCCACGACCTCGTCCGAGATGCGATCACACACCTTGTCGGGATGGCCTTCGGATACGGACTCGCTTGTAAAAAGGTAGTTGGGCCGGATCACGTGGCGCCTCCGTTGGATCGAACGGGTGAGGTGCCAGCGGAACGTGGCGGCCCCCACAGGCGCTCGAACTTGTTACGACGGAGGGGTCTTACGGGCAGCCCGTTCGTTTCGTCAAGCGCTTCCGGACAAAACGTTCGGTAAACCGAACGACAGTGGCATGACGGTTACGGCGCCTCACTCTTTGGGGCGGAGGGTTCCGGTTCGGCCGGAGCCTGGTCTTCGGCCAAAGCCGTGACGAGATCGATGATCTTCTTGCGGACCCGCTGTTCCTTGATGCGCACGAAAGCCTTGTTGAGCAACAGACCTTCTGCGGTCGACAGGAAGTCCACCACGAACCCAGCGCCATCGTCGGAAAAGCTCGGATCGGGCTGGCCTTCGCCGGCCGGCATGTCTTCGAAGAAAAACGCGGGCGGAACGCTGAGCACACCGGCGATCTGCTGCAATCTGCTGGCGCCGATTCGATTGGTTCCCTTTTCGTATTTCTGCACCTGCTGGAAGGTCAGTCCCAGCGCTCCCCCGAGGCGTTCCTGGCTCATCCCGATCAGGACACGGCGCATGCGGACCCGGCTCCCGACATGCTTGTCGATGGGATTTGGACTTTTCTTCAAGACTTCTGCTCCAGGCATGAGACCCTCGTCGTGACGAAAAACCGGTTACGCCACCCTGTTCCACGCCTCAAAGGTTGGCGCCGACATCGCGTTCGCCCCCGTAAGGTTGTCGAAGATCAGTTGTAGCGCCGCTTGTTCCCGTATCGCACGATGAAAATCCCGGTCAACAGCAGACAGAGGGTCCACAGGTAAATGACACGGTCGCACCTAGAAAAAATTGTCGAATCTATGCTTTTAGGCAGAAAACCATCGAGAACGCCTTCCTGACCCAGGGGGAGCGACTGAAGAATGCGGCCGTAGGGGTCGATGATGGCGGATATCCCGGTATTCGCGGCGCGGATCAGCGGCAGCCCCTCTTCGATGGCGCGCAATCGGGCCTGGGCCAGGTGCTGGTAAGGCCCGGCAGTGTTGCCGAACCAGCTATCGTTGGAAACGTTCAGGATGGCGCCCTGATCGAGGCCTGACACTGTTCGTGGAACCAGACCGCCGGAAAAGATGGCTTCGTAGCAGACGGCCGGCACGATCGGCGGCAATCCCGGTACATGCAGGAGACGATGCCTCGCTCCGGCTTCGAAGCCGCCCGGTATGTGCACGAACTGGTTCACTCCCAACCGGCCGAGCAAAGCCGCGAAGGGCACGTATTCGCCGAACGGGACGAGGTGCACCTTGTCGTAGCTGTCCCCCACGGTGCCATCCTTGGCCACCACCTCTATGGCATTGAAATAGCGCGCGGGGTCCGTCGCCGAGCCGGCTCTTCCCTCCATCCGGGCGGCCCCGGTGACCAGCACCCCGTCGCGCGGCAACGCGGCCGCTATGGCGTCGAGCGCATCGGGGTCACGCGAGAGAATGAAAGGGAAGGGGCTCTCGGGCCAGATCAGATGCGTGACGTCGGAGAGGCCGCCTCGCTCGTCCGAGGTCGCCCGGTCCGAGAGCGCCAAATACTTGCGCAGCAGGGCGTCCTTGTTGGCATAGGTGAAGTCTTCGTTCTCGACGACGTCAGGTTGCATGATGCGCAGCTTGACACCTGCTACCACGCCGACGTGACCGGACGAGAGCCGGACCGCTCCGAAACCTCCGATCGCGGCCAGAGCGAACGCGGCGAGGAGGATCGGCGCGAGCCTCGGTCCGCCGCGGCCCAGCGACGCCTCATCGCGGCGGTCCGCCAGAGTGGCGGGTGCGGCGAAGATCAGGATCGTCAGGATCGTGAGGCCTTGCAGGCCGACGACGCTCGCAGCCTGGGCCAGGACGAGATTGGTGCCTAGCGTCATGCCGAGGTCGTTCCAGGGAAAACCCGTGAACAGGATGCCACGCAACCATTCCGTAGTGCCGAGCGTGAGGGCCAGGACCAGGATACGCCCCGCACCCGGCATCCAGACGGCACGCGCTACCGCGAAAGCCAGGGCCGGGTAGACGGCGCAGACCGCCGGCAGGCCGAGAACCCCGAACGGCAGCGCCCAGGCGAACTGGTCGGCCTCGACCAGGAAGGCCGAGCCGATCCAGAACAGGCCGGCCATGAAGTAACCGAGTCCCCACCACCAACCGACTCCGAAGGCCGAGCGCATCGACGGCCCCAGGTATCGGGTCCGGCCCGACCTGCCGATGTCCGACCGCGCCGAGCCGTCGATCAGCCAGACCGCGACGGAGAGCGAAACCGCCATGGCCGGAAAGAAGCCGATGGGCGCCATGGCGAGCGCGCCCGAGGCGCCGGCCAGCAGTGCGACGAGCCGGCGCGTCCAGCCCGACGCCAGAACGACCCGATGACTCAGCGGAACCGACCGCGATACGCCTCGAGGCCGCTCCAAGGGTCCAGGGGACATGACGCCTTCGGTGGACATCGCGGGCTCGCGGTCAGGCGGGATCGGGGCCGGGCCGGGCCGTCGCGGGCGCATCCGCAACCAGCGCGGCGCCGGCCGGTGCAGCCGCTGCGTCCTGTCCGTCACGGTCGACACCGCCGCGCCGGAGGATCCGGATCCGCTTCACGCGGCGCGGATCGGCGTCGAGGATCTCGAAATCGAATGTCTCGTGGCCGCCGACGATTTCGCCGCGCAACGGCACGCGTCCGCAGAGCGACGTCACGAGTCCACCGATCGTATCGATCTCGTCGGCATCGTCTCCGAGCACGAGGTCGTGCCCGACGGCAGCCGACACATCGTCGAGGGCGGCTCTCCCGTCCGCCACGAAGCTGCCGTCCGGATTGCCGGCAATGAGCGATGCCTCGTCCTCGTCGTGCTCGTCCTCGATGTCGCCGACGATCATTTCGACGATGTCTTCGATCGAGACGAGACCGTCGGTTCCACCATATTCGTCGATCACGAGCGCCATATGGGTCCGGGAGCCCTGCATCTTGACCAGGAGGTCGAGGGCCTGCATCGACGGCGGAACGAAGAGAACAGGCCGCGTCACGTCGGCATCCGCGACACGGGTGTCGAGAGTCACCGTGGCCTTCAAGTCGTTCGAGGGTGCCTGCGGAGGTTCGGCCGTCGAGCCCGCCAGCACATCGACGAAATCGCGGATGTGGATCATGCCTCTCGGGTCGTCGAGCGTGTCGTCGTGGACGGGCAGGCGAGAATGACCGGCGGCCCTGAACACCGCCAGGACTTCGCCCAGCGTCATGGCGGAGCCGACCGCGATGATGTCGGCCCGCGGCACCATGATGTCCTCGACCCGGATCTCGTGGAGCCCCAGCACGTTGCGCAGCATCGCGCGCTCTTGTTGCGAGAAGACCGCCTCGGCTCCCGTATCCTCCAACGCGTCTTCGATGTCGTCCCGCAACGACGCCGCCCCAAGCCCGAACACGGACCGCAACCGGTCGAGGAGGCTCGGCGGGGCGGCACGCCTCTCGGAGCGGACCTCCGGGCGTGTCAGGGGTTCTCGATCACTGTCCTTCATGGTCGATCAGCGGCGGAACGCTCGCTCTCCGCGGCAATGGGTTCGGCATAAGGGTCGGCGAGGCCGAGCCTATGAAGGGCGCGGATCTCGAGCGCCTCCATGGCGTCCGCCTGGTCATCGTCCTCGTGGTCGTGTCCGACAAGATGAAGGATGCCGTGGACGATCAAATGAACGACATGGTCGCGGATGGCCTTGTTCTCGGCTGCGGCTTCCCGCGCCACCGTCTCGAAGGCCAGTACGATATCGCCGAGGAGAAACTCTGATCCGGGCCCCGTGGCCGGGAAAGACAGGACATTGGTCGGCTTGTCGATGCCGCGCCATCGGGCGTTCAGTTCCCGAATCGACGCGTCGTCGCTGAACACGCACGAGAGCTCCGTTCCCGCCTCCGGGGTGAAGCCGGCCTCACGCAATGCGGCCTCGGCGGCGCGCTCGGCGAGCGATTGCAGATCGCCCAACGCCGTCCAGGACGGGTTCTCGATCACGAGGTCTACCGTGACGTTCATCGGTTTGGCTTCGAGGCCTCCTCGGCCTGGCGTCCGGCCCGGTCGTAGGCGGAGACGATCCGGCGCACGAGATCGTGCCTGACGACGTCGCCCTCCCGGAACATGACGTGGCCGATCCCCTCGACGCCCGTCAAGAGCGAGATGGCTTCCTTCAGCCCCGATTTCTGCCCGGCGGGAAGGTCGGTCTGGCTGGGGTCGCCGTTGATGATCATGCGCGAGCCCTCGCCGAGGCGCGTCAGCATCATCTTCATCTGCATGGAAGTCGTGTTCTGCGCCTCGTCGAGCAGGATCACGGCGTTGGAGAGCGTGCGGCCGCGCATGAAGGCCAGCGGTGCGACCTCGATGATCCCGGTCTGCATGCTGCGCTCCACGGTGCGGGCATCCATGAACTCGTTCAACGCATCGTAGATGGGACGAAGATAGGGATCGATCTTCTCACGCATGTCGCCGGGCAGGAAGCCCAGCCTCTCACCGGCTTCGACGGCGGGGCGTGACAGGATCAAGCGTTCCACGGCGCCGCGTTCGAGCAGCGACACGGCGTGGCCGACCGCGAGCCAGGTCTTGCCGGTTCCGGCCGGCCCTTCCGCGAAAACCAGCTCGTATTTCTTCAAAGCCCTGAGATAGAGGTCCTGTGCCACGGTCCGGGCCTTGACGGCGCCGCGCTTGCGCGTGCGGATCTCGTCGAACACGAGGCGTTCGTTCACGACCTCCTTCGGGAAGAGAGTGCCTTGGAGAGCGCCCTCCTCGATGGCGCCGTCGACGTCGCCGAGCGCGATCGGTTCGCCCTGTGCGACCCGTGCGTAGAGGGCTTCGAGCACGCGGCGGGCATGATCGCAGGCCTCGGGCGCTCCTTTGACCACGATGTGGTTGCCGTTGGCATTGGCCACGACGTTGAGACGCCGCTCGAGCTTGGCGATGTTCTGGTCGTATTGCCCGAGCACCAGCGAGGTCAGGCGATTATCGCTGAACGTCAGCGTCACTTCGCTATTGGCGGCCTCATCGCCGAGCGGCGTGGTACTGGCCGAGCCTTCCGCCTGCCGGGGGTGCTGCTCGACGGGTGAAAGGCCGTCCCGGATCGAGCGCCGCGCCGTCGAGGTTCTGTCAGGCGACTTCATGAGGCCAGTCGCTCCACAGCAAGGGTGTTTTCGAGGCTCGCCTCGGCTAACCGGCCCGTCAATGAATTCGGGCCGACCGCCAGGATGTCGACGGGTCGCACCGTCCCGACAAGACTCAATGGTCCCTCGACATGCACGGCCTGGAGGTAGGGCGTGCGCCCACCGATCTGCCCGGCATGGCGCCCCGGTTTGTCGAACAGCACGTCGATCCGGCGCCCGACGGTCGCACGGTTGAAGGCCTGGCGCTGATCTTCGAGCAGAACCTGAAGGCGAGCCAGACGGTCGCGCAGGACGGCGTCGTCGATCTGACCCGCGAGTTCGGCGCCGGGGGTTCCGGGGCGGGGAGAATACTTGAAGGAGAAGCTCGTGGCAAAACCGACGGCCTCGACGAGGCCCAGGGTCTCCCGGAACTCGGCCTCGGTCTCGCCGGGGAACCCGACGATAAAATCCGAAGACATGGCGATATCAGGACGTTGTCGCCGGATCCGCGCCACGAGGTCGAGGTAGTCCGCGCTGCTGTGCTTCCGGTTCATGGCACGCAGGATCCGGTCGGAACCGGACTGCACGGGAAGATGGAGGAAGGGCATGAGACACGGCAAGGTCTCGTGCGCCAAGATCAGATCAGCGTCCATGTCGTTGGGATGGCTGGTCATGTAGCGGATGCGCGCCAGCCCCAGCCGGGTCGACAAGGACCGCGCGAGCCGCGCGAGCGACCATACGGTGCCGCTCGCGTCGACCCCGTGGTAGGCGTTGACGTTCTGGCCGAGCAGGGTGATCTCGCGCACCCCGGCCGCCAGCAAAGTGTCGACCTCCGCCGCGACCGCTTCAGGCGATCGGGAGGCTTCGCTTCCTCGCGTGTAGGGGACCACGCAGAAGCTGCAGAATTTGTCGCAGCCCTCCTGAACCGTGACATAGGCCGAAACGCCACGCGACCTCGTCTTGGCGGCGCTCGGCGCCACCAGATGATCGAATTTACTCTCGACCGGAAAATCGGTGTCGACGAGACCGAGAGGTCCGAAGGCGATATCGCCCGCTCGCGCACGCCGAACGAGGTCAGGCAGGCGATGGTAGCTCTGCGGGCCGACCACGAGGTCGACCGCCTTCTGCCGCCGGATGATCTCCCGGCCCTCGGCTTGGGCGACGCACCCCGCGACCGCGAGGGTCATGGGTCGCGCGCCTGACGCCTCCTTGATCTCGCGGATCTTGCCCAGTTCCGAGTAGATCTTCTCGGCCGCCCTCTCGCGGATGTGGCAGGTGTTAAGGACGACGAGGTCCGCGTCCTCCACGATCTGGGTTTCGCTATAGCCTTCGGGCGCCATGAGATCGGCCATGCGAGCCGCATCATAGGCGTTCATCTGGCAACCAAAGGACTTGATGTAGAGCTTCAACGGGTGAGCGTCGCTCCGTCCAGCAGGTTCGGCATTGCGGTCGTGACGCGCCGCCGGTCGAGGATTGGGTTCCGTCATGATCTCGCGCAGGAGCCGGGCCAAGATCGCTCCTGTGCCTATCCTAAGACTTTTCAGGGCGAAGACGAACAAAAATCCCGGCGCGGATTCGAAAAACACGGATCATTTCGCCGCGCGACCGAGCGGTGCCATTCAGCCGATGAGGCGGCGGAGCGTCAGGGCCGTAGCCGGCGCTCCCCCGGCCATACGATAATAGCCCTGTCGACGTCCCACCTCGACGAACCCGAGCCCGACGTAGAGCCGCCTCGCCGCCTCGTTGGTTTCGCCGACGTCGAGGAACAGGGATCTGACGCCGTAACGGGCGAGAAGGTCGATGTTCGCCGCCATGAGCCGGGCCCCGAGGCCTTGGCGCCGGTTCGAAGGGTCGACCACGATGGTCAGCACCTCGGCTTCGTCGGCAGCCCGCCGGCACAGGATGAAGCCGAGCAGCCGGCGCGGGTTCCGGGTCTCGATCGCCGCATGGCCGAAGGACGTCTCGCCCCCGATCAGCCGCTCGAAGTCATGCGGATCCCAGGGATGGGGAAAGCCCGTAGCATGCAAGCGGGCGCATTCGGCCGCGCGGTCGCCGTCGAGAACCACGATGTGACTGGGTTTGGTGCGTCCGAACATGGGTTAGATCGACTGAAGCAGGCCGCTGGCGGCCGGTGGTCTGGCGTCGGGAGCCTTCAGGTAGAAAGGTCGCGCGATGGCTGTTTCAGGATCGGCCAGGGCCCCGAGCCGGGCCACGAAATCGATGTCGGGCAGGGGATGGAAACCTTCCGTGTCGCTGGTCACCCCGAGCGTATAGGCCACGGCGGCGATGATGGCTCCCCCCGAGCCGATCAGCCTCAGGGGACCGCCCCCGAGCGTTCGCGCGGCCTCCTCGGCCGATAGCAGGGCCGGGCCGAGCAGCGTCTCCCCGCGAGACCCGAAGCTCTGGACGTAGACGTTGCCGTGGCGGGCATCGATCGCCGCCACGATCGGGGATCGCACGCCCAACGCCAGCGCCGGGGCCGCGAGGGCCGAGAGCGTCGAAACGCCGACCACCGGGACGCGGCAGACGAGCCCGAAAGCCCGTGCCGCCGCCACGCCGATCCGGATGCCCGTGAAGGATCCGGGGCCGATCGTGACGGCGATGCGCGAGAGGGCCTGGAAGCCTCCCGGCACACGCGCGATGACGCGGTCCACGAGGGGGAGAAGCGCCTCGGCGTGTCCGGCCTCCATGAACAGTGTTTCCGTTGCAACCGGCTTGGATCGGCCCGGCGCGAGAACGCAGGCCGAGGTGGCGGACAATGCCGTATCGATCGCCAGGATCACCGCGCATCCATCCTCGTGCCGGGTTCGGTCCCGCTCACGTGGCAGGTGAGCGGCGGGCGTCGAGGGCCTTCGACCCTGCGAAGAACCCTCTCTCGCCTATCAGATTTGCTCGACGGCGTGAACTTCCGGTACGAAATGCTTCAACAGGTTCTGGATCCCACTCTTCAAGGTCGCCGTGGACGAAGGGCAGCCCGCGCAGGCCCCCTTCATCTTGAGATAGACGATTCCGTCGCGGTAACCTTTGAACGTGATATCGCCGCCATCGCCCGCCACGGCGGGACGGACCCGGGTCTCGATCAGGTCCTTGATGGTCTCGACGGTCTCCTCGTCTTCGGCGTCGAAGAACTCATCGTCGCCACCACCTTGGGGCAGGGCCGCCGCGTCGGCCTCGATCAGCGGGGCCCCTGAGGTGAAGTGCTCCATGATGGCGCCGAGGATGGCCGGCTTCAGCTGAGGCCAGTCGCCGCCCGCCTTGGTGACGGAGACGAAATCCGACCCAAAAAAGACGCCCGACACGCCATCGATGGAGAAGATGGCATTCGCGAGAGGCGAGCGGGCCGCCGCTTCCGGATCGCGGATGTCGAGGGTGCCCTCGGGCATGACGGCGCGGCCCGGAAGAAACTTCAGGGTGGCCGGATTGGGGGTCGGTTCGGTTTCGATGAACATGGCAATCCTCCAGCCGGTTCAAAGCCGGCCTCAGATGGAGATAATAGGGTGTCGACGGCGCCCGTGATAGGGCGGGAGGTCGCCGATACGCAAGGTGGTGGTTAAGCCGTCGAGACGGATCGCCGAAGCTGCGCACCGACGGTGCTACCGGACTTTCTGCAGCCACAAGCAACCTAGCCACATCCAGGAGGTCACTCGGCAGCAGCATGGTCGCGACACGCCAAGTGTCCGGTCGATAACATGTGTACGAAGGAAAAGCTTTCGTCTCCCCGCCGAAACAACTCGTCACGAATGGCCATGCAAAGACCGACCGACAGCTTACCCGCCCGGTTCCTTATTGCCGTGTCACGGAAGCGGAAGGTGAAGAAATAGCGTCTTGGCCCGTGTGATCGGCACCAGCCGCAACATCCATGTCGTCGAACTCATCCCCGATAACCCGCTTGGCGGTCGTTCGGCCGATGTCCTCGACCAGGCCGAGTCCTGATTGCGCCATACACTCCAGCTCACGTAAGATGGCTCCGCCGTCCAGGCGAGGTCAGCTCGATATCAGCCCAGCAAGCCGACGATTCCTCGGACATCTCGCATCGTCCGGTCCGCGATGGCGCGGGCACGTTCCGCGCCGCTGGCCAACACCCCGTCGATATAACCGGGATCCGCCTTGAGGCGGCGCATCTCTGTCGCGATGGGCGACAGCTTGTCGACCGCGAGGTCGCTCAAAGCCGCCTTGAACGCAGAGAACTGACTTCCGCCGTGCGTCCGCAGCACGACATCCTTGGTGTCGCCCGAAAGCCCCGCGTAGATGCTCACGAGATTGTCGGCCTCGGGGCGCCCGCGCAGACCCTCGGCTTCCGACGGCAGGGCGTCGGGGTCGGTCTTGGCGCGGCGGATCTTCTGCGCGATCGTATCGGCGTCGTCTGTCAGGTTGATGCGTGAATTGTCGGAAGGGTCCGACTTCGACATCTTCTTGGATCCATCGCGCAGGCTCATCACCCGGGTGGCCGGGCCCTGGATCAGGGGCTCGGGCAGCTTGAAGTAGCCATCGCGGTTCGTTCGCTCGGCAATCCTGGAGGCGAAATCGTTGTTGAACTTCTGCGCGATGTCGCGGGTGAGTTCGAGATGCTGCTTCTGGTCCTCGCCGACCGGAACAGCATCGGCATTGTAGAGCAGGATGTCGGCCGCCATCAGCACCGGATAATCGTAGAGTCCGATCGAGGCGTTCTCTCGGTCCTTGCCAGCCTTCTCCTTGAACTGAGTCATGCGGTTCAGCCAGCCGAGCCGCGCCACGCAATTGAAGATCCAGGCAAGCTCGGCGTGGGCCGCGACGCGGCTCTGGTTGAAGATCGCCTGCCGCACGGGATCGATCCCGGCCGCGATGAAGGCAGCCGTGACCTCCCGGGTCGTCGATTCGAGAACGGCCGGATCCTGGGCCACCGTGATGGCGTGGAGATCGACGACACAATAGAGGCAGTCGTGATCGGCCTGCAGGGTCACGAACCGCGTGATGGCTCCGAGGTAATTGCCGAGGTGCAGGTTGCCGGTCGGCTGGACGCCGGACAGGACGCGGGGTTTGTCGATCATCGGATGAGGTTCGCCGAACGGAGGGACCGCGCTTAACCGAAGAGCCTCAAGGCGACAAGCGGCACGGCATCGAGGTCGTCACGCGCATCACGACTTTGGCGTAGCCAAACGTTCGAGGCGCTTCTGCATGTCCTCCATGTCCCGCTTGATCTTTTCGAGATCGTCGGGTTGAGCGGCGGGTGCGGGAAGCAGCGGCTCGGCCATCGCGACATGGTCCGACGCGGTCGCCAGGGCACCCGTGAACGGATTGAACATGCTCAGCGCCTGGGAGAACATCTTCATGTTCTTGCGGGTCTGATCCTCGAGCTGATCGAAGATCTGGCTGCGGATCGCCTGGCCCGGCATCATCTTGGCCCCGAAGGCACTCTCGATCTGCTCGCGAAAATGATGCTGGTCGTTGGTGAGCTTGTCGAGCGTGAACTCCAGATAGCTCGGCACCAGCATCTGCATGCTGTCGCCGTAGAACCGGATCAGCTGTCGCAGGAAGGTGATGGGCAGCAGGCTCTGGCCGCTCTTGCCTTCCTGGTCGAAGATGATTTGGGCCAGCACCGACCGCGTGATCTCGTCGCCCGTCTTGGCGTCAAAAACGACGAAGTCCTCACCTCGCTTCACCATGCCGGCGAGGTCTTCCAGGGTCACGTAAGTGCTGGTGTCCGTGTTGTAGAGACGGCGGTTTGCATATTTCTTGACCGTGACCGGCTGTTTCGCATTCACCGTCATCGCCATGACTCACTCCTCGCGCGGCCGGCCGCGCGCACCGACACGATAAGAGGAACGTGCCAGACAGGGAATATGATTTTCGTAGTTGCGGGCGGCCCTCGTTTTTTCCACATAGGACAGACAACGCGGTCAAACACCGGAACGGATGCCCAAAACTTACGCGAAGGAGCGCACGCAGGTGTTGCCCTGTCGTCGATGAGGCAAGATCCCGCGCGAGGAACACCGCAGCCGCGTTCGGCGAGCGAACGATCAATTCCAAGGAGTCCCGCATGTCCACCGACATCGTCATCGTCAGCGCCGCCAGAACCGCCGTCGGCGCCTTCAACGGCGCTTTCGCCAATACGCCGGCCCATGAACTCGGAGCCGAAGCCGTCAAGGTTGCCTTGGCGCGCGCCAAGGTCGAGCCGGACGATGTCGACGAGGTGATCCTCGGACAGGTGTTGACGGCGGGCCAGGGGCAGAATCCGGCGCGCATCGCCGCCATGGCGGCCGGCGTCCCCAAGGAGAAGACCGCCTGGGGACTGAACCAGCTCTGCGGATCCGGCTTGCGTGCCGTGGCTCTGGGCCTTCAGCAGATCGCGAACGGCGACGCGAAGATCATCGTGGCGGGCGGGCAGGAATCGATGAGCCTCGCGCCGCACGCCGCCTATCTTCGGGCCGGGCAGAAGATGGGCGACCTCAAGTTCGTCGACACCATGCTGAAGGACGGCCTGATGGACGCCTTCAACGGCTACCACATGGGCAACACCGCGGAGAACGTCGCCGGCAAGTGGCAGCTGAACCGCGAGGAACAGGACAAATTCGCGGCCGCGTCCCAGAACAAGGCCGAGGCGGCCCAGAAGGAGGGCCGCTTCAAGGACGAAATCGCGCCCTTCACGGTCAAGACCCGCAAGGGCGACGTCGTGGTCGACCAGGACGAATACATTCGGCCCGGCACGACTGTCGAAGCGCTGGCGAAACTGAAGCCCGCGTTTTCGAAGGACGGGTCCGTGACGGCCGGCAATGCCTCGGGCATCAACGACGGCGCCGCCGCTGTGGTGCTGATGACGGCCGAGGAAGCCGAACGCCGCGGGTTGAAGCCCCTGGCCCGGATCGCGTCCTGGGCGACGGCCGGCGTCGATCCCGCCGTGATGGGGTCCGGACCGATCCCGGCGTCCCGCAAGGCGCTCGAAAAGGCCGGCTGGAAGGTGAAGGACGTCGAACTTGTCGAGGCCAACGAGGCCTTCGCGGCCCAGGCGCTCGCGGTCAACAAGGACATGGGCTGGGATCCGGCGATCGTGAACGTCAATGGCGGAGCCATCGCGATCGGCCATCCCATCGGTGCCTCGGGAGCGCGGGTGCTGACGACGCTGCTTTACGAAATGCAGCGCCGCGACGTGCACAAGGGACTTGCCACCTTGTGCATCGGTGGCGGGATGGGCATCGCGATGTGTCTCGAACGCTGAGCCGGTTTCGGGCGTCTCCTCCGTCGCGCTAGAGCATGACGCCGAAAAGTCGGCACGGATGCTTGAGTGACATGCTCCGCCTTCTCGAAAAGCGATCCCGTGCATGTCTTCAGCTCGATCCGAGCTAAAGACATTGTCATCTAGACGCGAGACAGGGCAGACACTTAGGCCGCCTTCTTCTTCGGCGAGATCAGGCCGCGGTTGACCAGCACTTCCGCGATCTGGACGGCGTTCAACGCCGCCCCCTTGCGCAGATTGTCGGAGACGCACCAGAGCGACAGGCCGTTCTCCACCGTCGGGTCCTCGCGGATTCGCGAAATGTAGGTCGCGTCCTCGCCGGCGGCTTCGTGCGGCGTGATGTAGCCCCCCGGCTCGTGACGATCGATCACGAGGCAGCCCGGTGCCGAGCGGAGGATGTCCTTGGCCTCCTCGGCCGAGATCGGGTGCTCGAACTCGATGTTCACGGCTTCGGAATGGCTGATGAACACCGGCACGCGCACGCAGGTCGCGGTCAGCTTGATCTTCGGATCGAGGATCTTCTTGGTCTCCACCATCATCTTCCATTCCTCCTTGGTCGACCCGTCTTCCATGAAGGCGTCGATCTGGGGAATGAGATTGAAGGCGATGCGCTTGGGAAACTTCTTGGTCTCGAGAGCGTCCGACACGAACACGGCGCGGGTCTGCGTGAAGAGTTCGTCCATGCCGTCCTTGCCGGCCCCGGAGACGGATTGATAGGTCGCCACCACGACGCGCCTGATCCTCGCCTTGTCGTGAAGCGGCTTCAGCGCCACGACGAGTTGCGCCGTCGAGCAGTTCGGGTTGGCGATGATGTTGAGCTTGCGGAAACCCTCGATGGCCGCGGCATTCACCTCCGGCACGATCAAGGGAACGTCGGGGTGCATGCGGTAGGCGGAGGAATTGTCGATCACGACGCATCCCATGGCGCCGATCTTCTGCGACCAAATCTTCGAAATCTCGCCACCGGCCGACATGAGACAAATGTCGGTGTGGGAGAAGTCGTGCTGATCCAGGACCTTGCACGACAGGATCTTGTCGCCGAACGAGATCTGCGTGCCGCGCGAGCGGTTGGACGCGAGGGCCACGACCTCGCTGGCCGGAAATCCACGCTCGGCCAGGATGCCGAGCATCTCGCGGCCTACGTTTCCGGTGGCGCCGACGACGGCTACCTTGAACGCCATGGGGGTCTCCTCGGCGACGACTAGGGGATGAAGCCGTTCCATAGTCCCTGGGCCGCGATGTCGCAATGGCGGCGCTGCGAAGACACTTCCGCCGGTCGGTCCTTTGCGGGGCTGGTCCCGTCTAACCGACGAAGAAGAAGGCGAGCGCCAGCAGCACGTAGACCCCTACGAGGAGCAGCCCCTCGAACCAGGTGGTCTCGCCGTCGCCGGCCACCGAATTGACGATCAAGGCCGTCGCTCCGATCGCGAAGAGATCGAGCGGGTTGCCGAACACCAGGGTCATCGGGTGTCCCAGGAACCAGGACACCACGGCCAGGAGCGGGGACACCACCAGGGCGATCTGGATGGCGGACCCGAGGCAGATATCCATGACGAGGCCCATCTTGTCCCGATGGGCGAACAGCACGGCGGCGAAGAGATCGGCGGATGTTCCGGCCAGGGCCAGGACCACGACACCGAGAAACAGCGGCGAGAGATGGAGGCTCGTCGCCGTGGCCTCCAGGGCTCCGGAGACGAGTTCGGCCTCGAATGCGACGGCGATCGTCCCGGCCACCAGAATCGCCAGAGGTCCGGCCAAGCCTTGGGCCGACGCCGGCTCGGCGCCATCGACGCGGGAGAAGATATTCCTGTGCGTGACGAGCGTGTAGACCATGTTGCCGCCGTACAGCATCAGCAGCACCACCGACGTTCCCAGCGTCAGGAACTCGTCGCTGATTCCGATGTCATGGCCGGCCGGAGCCTGACGCAAGACGTAGTCCGCCACGGCGGGAAGCATCAGGGCGATCAGGACGAGGATCAGGAGGCTCGACAGAAGGCCGGCCCGCTCGCGCTTGAAGGTCTGCCGTTCGCGCGTGAACCCGCCGACCATCATGGCGAGCCCGAGCCCGAGCAGACACGTGCCGATGATCGAACCCGTGATCTGCGACCTGACCACGTCGGCGTGGCCGTCGACCAGGACGAACACGGCGAGCACGAGTTCGGCTATGGATCCGAAACTGATGTTGAGAAGGCCGCCGATCGCGGGCCCCGCCTGCGCCGCGATATCTTCGGTGGCCGTACTGATCCAATGGGCCAGAACGATCACCCCGATCGCGCTGGTGGCAAAAACCCACAAGGGCGAAACATCGACCGCGAAGCGGAGGACGGCTGAAACCGGGACGAAAAGCAACAGCAAGACAGAGATCATAGGGCATCCGGTTGAGGATGGCACCCCAATGATTGAAGTGTCGCTACCGCTGCGCCCGCAAAAGATCAAGGCGTCGCAAGCAGCGTCGAAACTCCGTCCACCTCTGGATAGGGTGCGCGGCTGCCTGCCGACCCTTTGCACCGGCGTTGCCGCCCGACTCCGGTTTTGGGGGTCGGTACGGCAAGCTCTCCTAAACCCGTGCCATCCTGGTCAGGCCCAAATCACGCTCGGGCCGCGCCGCCTCGATCATGGGAAGCTTCTCTCGCCCATCGAGGTTCTCCGCCTTTTGCAGCTCCTCCTGGGCTTCCGCCAAAAGCCCCTTCGCCTCGTCCATCTGCTCCTTCAGCTCCTCGGTCGAGCGCTTCAGGTTATCGCGGCGCACCACGGCGGCGCGGGCATAGGTGGGGTAGGCGAAGTGAGTCGGGTCGGAGATGCCCGACCGCTGCTCCTCGGTCGCGATCTCGCGATCGAGGTCTACCGTCATACGCGTGAAATCCGCGATCATGAACTCGATCTGTGCGACCCGGCGTCGCCGTTCGTCGACCTGAAAACGTTTAAGGCGGATCAGGTGATCCCGCGACTTCACCATGTGACACTCCAAGACGCGAGGGGAGGAGGAGATCTCCGCCCTTCTGGACCGTACCGACGCCGCGAGACCGTCGGACCATCGCGCATGGAAGTTGCTCTTTCCTTACCTCCTGGCCTAGAAAGTCCATGTACCCAGCACGGTCTCGCTGACCACGAACCGGTAACGTCGCGTTTACCTTTTTCATTAATGCTGGTCCGCGGCGGCCAGTTCATGGAGCTTCGCGCGCGTGTTTGCGGGACGGTCGAGCGTGGTGACCGAATTTGAGACAGGGCCGAACATGATGGTGTCGGAAGTGCACGGGAGCGGCGACCCGATCGGGGTTTTTCGAGGCGCGACGAGCGCGAATCTACCTCTTGCACCGGTCCACCGCGCTAGGCTTAACGAAGTCGATTTTGTTAACTATTCGCCGTTATCATTCACGAATGGCTCGGTGCTCGCGTCGTCCTTGAGACGAAGTGCCGGAACGCGCAGGTCGCGCATCAGCCAAGCCAACCGGGGCAAGGGTGGGGACCACATATGCGCGTTCTCCTGATCGAAGACGACAGCGCAACGGCGCAGAGCATCGAGCTGATGCTCAAGTCCGAGAACTTCAACGTTTACACGACCGATCTCGGCGAAGAGGGGATCGATCTCGGTAAACTCTACGATTACGACATTATCCTACTCGATCTCAACCTGCCCGATATGTCCGGCTACGAGGTATTGCGGACCCTTCGGGTCGCCAAGGTCAAGACGCCCATCCTGATCCTCTCGGGTCTGGCGGGCATCGAGGACAAGGTGAAGGGCCTCGGCTTCGGTGCCGACGATTATCTCACGAAGCCGTTCCACAAGGACGAGCTCGTCGCCCGGATCCATGCGATCGTGCGCCGTTCGAAGGGTCATGCGCAGTCGGTCATCGCGACCGGCGACCTGATCGTCAATCTCGACCAGAAAACCGTCGAGGTCTCGGGCGCGCGGGTGCATCTGACGGGCAAGGAGTACCAGATGCTGGAGCTTCTCTCCTTGCGCAAGGGCACGACGCTGACCAAGGAGATGTTCCTGAACCACCTTTACGGCGGGATGGACGAGCCCGAACTCAAGATCATCGACGTCTTCATCTGCAAGCTGCGCAAGAAGCTCGCCAACGCGAGCCACGGCCGCAACTTCATCGAGACCGTGTGGGGCCGCGGCTATGTGCTGCGCGAACCCACCGAGGCCGACGACCGAATCACGGCCTGACCCCCATCCCGCAACGAAGGAAAGCCCCGATCCGCTGGATCGGGGCTTTCTTTCGTTGCGGGTCACGCGAGCCATGGAGGATGTCGGGGCACCGATCACCGAATGCCGCAGGGGTGATGTTCAGATCAGGCCCACCTGCGCGAGCTTGTTCTTCAGGATGTCGCGGTCGAACGGCTTCATCATGACGTCGTCGGCGCCGGCGTGCATAGCCTTCGTCATATGGGTGACATCGTTTTCCGTGGTGCAGAACAGCACCTTCGGCTTATGGCCGCCAACCGACCTGCGGAGCTCCTTGAGGAACATGTAGCCGTCCATCACCGGCATGTTCCAATCGAGCAAGATCCCGTCCGGCATGTCTGCCGCACACAGGTCCAGGGCCGCCAAACCATTTTCGGCTTCTACGGTCTGCAGCGAGAGGCCCTCGAAGATGCGGCGGGCCACTTTGCGGATGACACTCGAATCATCCACGACGAGCATGCGGGTCATGACACGGCTCCGGCAAAGATCGGCACAGCGCAGCGGCGAATCGGCCCGCAAGCTCCGCTTACCGACCGCGAAACGCCGCCCCTTCGACCCAACCTGGCCCAGAACTCTTTAAGGAGGTTGAACGCCGTCCGGTCTTCTCACAGGTCCCCCGCGGTCGTCAGGACATCGGGGCCGAGGCGGCGGCCGCGAAGGCGCCGGGGAAGGCCGACGGATCGCCGCTGTCCTGACCGGCTTGCGGCTCCTGCACGACGGCATAGCCGGCCGAATCGCGCTGGCCACGCGCGAGCGGCGCGGCCTCGATCGTGATGCCGTTCTCGTCGCTGGCGATCGACACCGCCATGCCGACCTCGCGAGCCACGAGTCCGGCGAAATAAGGTTGGATGGCATGCGCGTCGATTGTGCCGTTTTCGGGCTTTCCGTCGAGCAGGGACGCGATGCCGGCGGCCACGCGGGAGTAGCTTCCCTTGCAGTGAATGAGGATGCGCGCCTCATCGTCGGTTCCCTCGACGTCCACCGTCATCGTGCCGCCCCGTGGGATCGTTCCGGCCGCGATCAGGCAGAGGTTCAGGATCAGCTTGACCTTGTTCTTGGGCATGAGGATCCGCGGTGCGCGCCACTCCAGCTTCATCTTGTCGCCGCCGAGAAGTCCGCGGGTCACCGATTCGGCATCGCCCGTGTCGATCGAGGCTCCCGCCGAGCCGGCCGCTCCGAACGCCAACCGACAGAACTGCAGCTTGGCCGACGCCATGGTGGCGCTCTTCTTGACGAGATCGAGAGCGAAGCTCCGCATCTCGGGGTCCTTCTCCTCGTCGAGGACCTCGAGCCCGTTGACGATGGCGCCGACCGGGCTGATCACGTCATGGCAGACGCGGGAACACAGAAGGGCCGCGAGGTCGAGGGAATCGAGCGCGAATTGCGTCATCGGGGGTCATCCATTGCGCGGCGCGGTTTCCGGCCCGGAGTGGTCGTCGCTCAGGGATCCGTTCCGCGTCAGAAAAGGGGACACAGGAGCCTTCGGCGGACCGAACGCGGCTCTCGGGTTTCGGGCTCAACCGAGACGCCATACCCTAGAGAATCTTCCGAAAAAGTTAACCAAAGTTTCTGCTTCCTGCTGTGCGTACTCGGAAGGACCGGTTCACCCCTCCCACATCCGCTGTTTCGCGCCGGGTTCGGATGGGCTAGGCCAGCCCGTTAGCCCCCATCCTCCTGAACCGGCAAACTGAAATGCTGCGAAGCGCAGACCTCCCCTCACCGCTGGCGCGCCTCGACGATGCGGCTCGCGACCGCCTCGCCGAATTCTTCGCGGCTCTTTGCGTCGAAGCCGGCGCCGTCGTCATGGAGGTCTACGCCAAGGGCTGCGAAGCGCGGCTGAAATCGGACGCCAGTCCCGTCACGGAGGCGGACGAGAGGGCCGAAGCCGTGATCCTGGCGGCGTTGGCTGAAAATCTGCCGGGCTGGCCGGTCCTTGCCGAGGAAGCTGCGGCACGTGGCGAAGTGCCGCCTGCATCGACCCGCTTCATCCTCGTCGACCCGCTCGACGGGACGCGCGAATTCATCAACCGCAACGATGAGTTCACGGTCAATATCGGCCTCGTGTCCGAGGGGTTGCCGGTGGCCGGCGCCGTCTATGCACCGGCCTTGGGAAGGGTCTGGTCGGGCGGCGCGACCGCACGGGTCCGCGACGTGGCACCCGGTGCCGCCCTGTCGACCGCCGTCGCGGTCAGAACCCTGCGCACGCGCGAAGCCCCCGCGGCCGCCTGGACGGCGCTGGCCAGCCGTTCGCATTGCGACGCAGAGACCGAGGCTTTCCTGGTCCGTCACCCGGTGATCGAACGCCGGCCCGCGGGCTCGTCGCTGAAGTTCTGCGTCGTGGCGGAGGGTGACGCCGACGTCTACCCGCGCTTCGGACCCACGATGGAATGGGATACCGCGGCCGGCGATGCCGTACTCCGGGCCGCTGGCGGTACGGTGCTCGACGACGACGGACATGTGTTTCGCTACGGCAAGGCGGAGAGCCGCTACCGCAACGGTCCCTTCGTGGCCTGGGGAGACCCGCGGGCTGCCCTCAGAGCAATGGCCCCGTCATGACTGTGGACGGATCACCGGACGCGCGGGCTCCGCTGCTCTCGAGGAGCTTCACCGGGGATGGCCAAGCGATGCGGAGGTCCGCGCAGGCGCTGCCGTCGGCTTCGATCGATATCGTGCGTTCGATCACTTGTCCGCCGATCGAGGCATAAAAGCCGCGGGCCGCGTGATTGGCCTCGAGGCAGAAGAGATGAACGGGCCGCTCCGGCGCGACCGCGTCGAAGCGGCGGCCGAGGTCTCGCAGCAAGGTGCGGCCGACCCCGCCGCCCTTGTGGTTCGGCTTCACGTGCAGGTTGTTGACGAACGAGCCCCAGTTCGGGTCTTCGTCGATGAACCCGCAGGCGAAGCCCACGAGCCCCCCGTGGAGGTCATCGGCCAGGACGACGATCTGCCCGGGTCTCGGATCCCGCATGCGGCCCTGCCACAAGGCTTGCCGTTCGGCCTCGACCGGACCGTCGAGATAGCCATCCGAGAAGATTCCGCGATAGGCCGAACGCCAGCTCGCGACGTGCAGGGCCGCGATGGAGTCTGCATCGTCGCGGACCGCGAGGCGAAGGCGAAAGGGCAACGTCATGGCGTCGCGTCGGCGCCGGACGGCTGCGGCACAGGGGGAGCCACGACCCGCCGCCGCCCGCCGATGACGGCCCGGTAGACCTCCAGCGTGCTGCTCTGCATGCCTTCGAGCGAGAACAGGCCCGCGACATGGGCCCGGGCCCGTCGCGCCATGGCGTCGCGCGCACTCGCGCCGAGCGCAAGGGCTTCTCCCAGGGCCGCCGCCAGGGCCGGGGCGTCGTCGGGCGGCACGCACCAGCCGGTGCTGGCCTCGGGCGGCACGCGCGGGGAAGCCAGCACGGTTTCGGGGACGGCGCCGAGGTCCGTCACCACCACGGGCGTGCCCATGGCCTGCGCTTCGACGGCCGACCGGCCGAAAGCCTCGGCTTTGGTCGAGGGGACCGCGACCACGCTGGCGGCCGTGAAGGCGGCCGGCATATCGGAGCAATGGCCGACCCGCCGGACGATGCCCTGGAGCCCCGCCGCCGCGATCGCGGCATCGAGTTCGGCGCGGTAACGCTGCCGCCTCTGAGGGTCGCCGGCCAGGATGAACACCGTACCTTCGAGACCCTGGCGCTTGAGAAGCGCTGCCGCTTCGATCAGGACGCGATGGCCTTTCCAGCCGGTCAGGCGCGCGGCGAGCAGTACCACCCGCTCGTCGGCCTCGATCCCCCAGTCGGCCCGGAGCGCCTCGACCCGCGCCGGCCCGACCGCCTGCGGCGAGAACTGCCGGAGATCGGTTCCGCGATGGATCACTTCGATCTGAGGCTCGGCCCAGGGGTAATGTCCGGTGATGAGACCGCGGGTGTAGGCGGAATTGGCGATCACGACGTCGCCCCGCGCCATGACCGAATTATAGCGCAGCTTCAGGGCACTGGTGCCGCCGTAGCTGCCATGGAACGTGGTCACGAAAGGCGTGCCGGTCAGTCGCGTCGCGCCGAGCGCCACCCAGGCCGGGGCGCGGGAGCGCGCATGCACCAGGGCCGGACGTTCGAGGCGGATCAGCCTCGCCAGCCGGGCGACGTTCCATGCCATGCCGAAAGGGTTCTTGCTGTCGGCCGGAAACGGGATCCAGATCCCGCCCCGCGCCTGGAGCTCGCTGACGAGCCGCCCGCCGGCACTCGCCACCAGGGCCCGCGCACCGGCCTCGGCCAGGGCGCCGGCGATGTCGACGGTCGTCCGCTCGGCACCTCCCGCATCGAGCGAGGGAATGATCTGCAACACCGTTTGCCCGGCGAGCGGGAGCGGCGTCTTGGTCAGCGGCGAGGCGAAGGCTTGCGGCATCAGGCTCTGCGGTGTCTGTTCGGCATGGATCGGCCCCGGAGGATAGCGTCTCGATTATGGCCCACAATGATCAACCGACAATGCTGCTCGTCGAGACCGGGCGCGGCGCCCGCCGCGTCGCCGTGGCGGCGCGGGCGGCCCGCGAAGGCCAGGAGAGGCCCGGTCTCGTGTGGCTCGGCGGTTTCAAGTCCGACATGACGTCCGGCAAGGCCGTGGCGCTCGATGGATGGGCCGAGCGGCAGGGGCGTGCCATGCTGCGCTTCGACTACTCGGGCCATGGCGCGTCGGACGGCCGATTCGAAGACGGGACGATCGGGCTCTGGGCCGACGATGCCCTGGCGGTGATCCGGGCGAAGAGCAGCGGACCGCAGATCCTCGTCGGCTCTTCGATGGGGGCCTGGATCGCGCTTCTCGTGGCCCGCAGCCTCGCCGAAACGGGCGAGGCGGGGCGGATCGCAGGGCTCGTGCTGATCGCCCCGGCGGTGGACTTCACCGAAGTCCTGATGTGGGAGCGGTTCAGTCCCGCCGTCAGGCAGGAGATCGAGACCACGGGCCGCTGGCTCCGTCCGTCGCCCTACGGCCCCGAACCCTATCCCATCACCCTGGAGCTCATCGAGGAGGGGCGACGGCACCTGCTGCTCGGCGGCGTGGTGCGGGCCTATGGCCCGGTCCATATCCTGCAGGGCATGCAGGATGCGGACGTGCCCTGGCAACACGCCATGCTGCTCGTCGAGCACCTCGCGGCCGACCCGGCCAGCATCACGCTCATCAAGGATGGGGACCATCGCCTTTCGCGCGACGAGGATATCGCGCGGCTCATCGCGGCGGTCGAGAACGTCGTTTAGCGTCACGTCGACGTCGGCACTCGGCTTCCGCCTGGCGGCGCGATACGCATCCGGCGATGCGGCGAGCCTCGACGGCCTCCCATATTCCGCTTCGTTTTGTTAACCAACGTTAACCGGTTCTTAACCGTCTTGCCGTCAGATCGCTCCATTAAAGGATCGTTAAGCGGCATGACGGAACTCGCCACATCTTCTCCTGTTCGGTTCCGCGGCCGCTCCCTGATGGCGCTGGTGCTGCGTCCCGAGCCACCCATCGACGACTGGCTGACGGGGCTCGATACGCTTCTCGGCCGCTCGCCCGGGTATTTCACGAGCCGCCCCGTCGTGGCCGACTTCTCGGCGATGCCGGCCGAAGGCGACCAGTTGATCGGATTGATCGACCAGTTGCAGGGCCGCAACATCCGGGTCATGGCGATCGAGGGCACGGACGCGCTGTCGCTCGGCACCAATGCCGCGAAGCTTCCGCCGGTGGTCACCAACGGCCGGCCGGCTTCGGCGCCGGTCCTGCCGGGCGAGACGTCCGGCAAGGAGGAGCCCGAGGCGGCGAACGACGCCGCACCGGCCCCTCAGCCGCGCGTGGTTCCGTCGCTCATCATCGAGAAGCCGATCCGCTCGGGCCAGTCGGTGACCTTCGCCGAGGGCGACGTCACGATCCTGGGCTCGGTGGCCTCGGGGGCCGAGATCATGGCGGGTGGCTCGATCCACATCTACGGGGCGCTGCGCGGACGCGCCATGGCGGGCTTCGCCCACAAGGACGGCCGCATCTTCTGCAGCAGGCTCCATGCCGAGCTGCTGGCGATCGACGGCATCTACAAGACGGCCGACGAGATGGACGCCGCGCTGCGCGGGCGGGCCATCCAGGCCTGGACCAACGGCGATACGCTCGTCATCGCGGGCCTCGGCTGATCATGGAATATGTAGGAGGGATGGGCATGTCGCAGGTGGTCGTGGTGACATCGGGCAAGGGCGGGGTCGGCAAGACGACATCGACGGCGGCGATCGGGGCCGCCCTGGCGCAGGGTGGGCAGAACGTGGTCGTGGTCGATTTCGATGTCGGGTTGCGGAACCTGGACCTGATCCTCGGGGCCGAGCGCCGGGTGGTCTATGATCTCGTCAACGTGATCCAGGGTCATGCGAACCTGTCGCAGGCGCTGATCCGCGACAAGCGCCTCGAGACGCTCTACCTGCTGCCCGCCTCGCAGACACGCGACAAGGACGCGCTGACCGAGGAAGGCGTCTACCGGGTCATCCAGGAACTGCGGGAGCGGTTCGACTGGGTGATCTGCGACAGCCCGGCCGGCATCGAGCGCGGTGCGCAACTGGCCATGCGCTACGCCGACCTCGCCATCATCGTGACCAACCCGGAAGTCTCGTCGGTCCGCGACAGCGACCGCATCATCGGCCTTCTCGATTCCAAGACCGAAAAGGCCGAACGCGGCGAGTGGATGGAAAAGCTTCTCCTCCTCACCCGCTACGACCATGCGCGGGCGCAGCGCGGCGACATGCTGAAGACCGAGGACGTGCTCGAGATCCTGTCGATCCCGCTGCTCGGCATCATTCCGGAGAGCCAGGACGTGCTCAAGGCCTCCAACGTGGGTGCTCCCGTGACGCTCAACAATCCGTCGAGCGTGCCGGCCCGGGCCTATCTCGAAGCCGCGCGGCGCCTGCGCGGCGAAGCGCTCGACGTCACGATCCCCCGCGACAAGAAGGGGATCATGGGCATGCTGTTCGGAAGGAAGGCCGCATGAAACTGCTGAAATTCCTCGGCGTCCGCGACTCGGCCCCGGTGGCGCGCGAACGGTTGCAGATCCTCCTGGCCCACGAGCGGTCGCTCGTCGGCCGCTCGGACCTCGTCGCCATCCTGCGCGAGGAGATCCTCGCCGTCATCGCCAAACATTGCGCGATCGATCGCGACAAGGTGCGGGTCAAGATGGCCAAAGGCGACACGCTCTCGACACTTGAAGTGGACCTCGAGATCCGGGCACCGGCGACCGGCGCGATCGCGCTCGCTTCTTGATGTGTGGAGAGGGGATTGGCGGGGCGATCAGGCCCAACGATGCTTCGCCCTGCGTCGCCTGACGGAGGACCGGCCGAGGGAGCTTGCCCAAAGGGGGGCATGGCGTGATCGACCCGGAAATCCGGAGCTTCATCGAGGAGAGCGAGCGGTTTTACCCGCCCGATGCCGCAAGCCTGCCCCTGGTCGAACAGCGACGGCTCTACGAAGATTACGCCCGCGTGTTCGCGGTCCGGCGCCCCGAAGCGGTCGTCAGTCTGGACGCGGCGCTGGGCACGCAGGAGGGCCGCGCCATCCCGCTTCGGCGCTATACGCCTGCCGGCACGCCGCGTGGGGTCGTGCTCTACGCCCATGGCGGCGGCTTCATGCTCGGCTCGCTCGACAGCCACGACGGGATCGTGGCGAGAGTCGCGACCGAGACCAACGCCGTTGTGATCGCCATCGACTACCGGCTGGCGCCCGAACATCCGGCCCCGTCGGCGCTCGAAGACGTGCTGGCCGTCCTGGCCGCGGCGACGGAGGGGCGTTTGCCCTGGCCAGACCTGCCCCGGTCAGGTGCCGTGCTGATGGGTGACAGCGCCGGCGGAACGCTGATGGCCTCGGCGGCGCTGACGGCCGAACGCGCGCAGCCGGGCGGATTGGCGGGTTTGGCTCTCGTCTACCCCGCCTTGGGCTACGAGCCGGCCGAGCCGGCCCGCAGCGAGGAGGCGGGAGCCCCGATGCTGAGGCTCGACGACGTCCTGTTCTACCGCTCGGTCTACCTCGCCGGTCGTGCACCACCGCCCGGCACCTTCATCCTCGACGAGCCCGACTTGCCACGTTGTCCGCCGACGTTCCTTCTGCCGGCCCAGCACGATCCCTTGCGCGATGATTGCACGGTCCTGGCGGAGCGATTGCGCCGCTCCGGGACGGACGTTTCGCTGGAGCCGGGGACCGGCCTCGTGCATGGCTTCCTTCGCGCGCTCGATCGCGCGCCCGCCGCAGCCGAGCCCTTCGCACGGCTTTGCGGCGCCCTGGCCCGGTGTCTGCAAAAGCCAGCGGAGGCGCCGAAGCGTTAATCGCCGGATGAGCGCCGCAACAGGGTGCCTTGGGTCCGAACATCGCCTAGCATGAGCCGATCAGGCGATCGCAACGGAGCACGCGGCATGAGACGGACCTTCTCGGACCCAGGTGTTCTCGACCGTCGCGAACTTCTGAGCGGCGCGGCGCTGATCGGGGCCACCGCAGGGTTCGGGCCTCTCGGCCAGGCCCGGGCCGCGGATGCGACGCCGACATCGGGCGGCACCCTCAGGCTCGGCATGGCGGGCGGCGCCACCTCGGATAGCCTCGATCCGCGCACGATCACCGACTGGGTGCCGGTCAACCTCGCCTATCAGGTCATGAACGGGTTCATCGAGATCGACGAGAACAACCGGCCCATGCCGGAACTGCTCGATCATTGGGAGTCGAAGCCGGGTGCTGCGGATTGGGTCTTCGACGTCCGCAAGGGCGTTACCTTCTCGAACGGCAAGACGCTGGACGCGGACGACATCGTCTATTCGCTGAACCTGCACCGCGGCGACACGAAATCGGCCGCCAAGGCGACGCTCGGCGACATAGCGGAGGTGAGGACGCTCGGTCCCAACCAGGTTGCGATCACGATGTCGAGCGGCAACGTGGACCTGCCTTACCTCCTGTCCGATTACCATTTCTTCGTCGTTCCGAACGGTTGGACGGACTGGATGAGGCCGGTCGGCACGGGCGGCTACACGCTCGAGACCTTCGAGCCCGGTATCCGCTCCATCACGAAGAAGCGGGCCGACTACTGGAAACCGGGGCGCGCCCATGTCGACGCGATCGAGATCGTCTGCATCAACGACACCACGGCCCGGACCAACGCGCTCGTTTCGGGCCAGGTCGACGTCATCAACCGGCTCGATGCGCGAACGGTCGACCTCGTGAAGCGCAAAGCGGGCTTCCAGGTGATCCGCAACCCTGCCGGGCAGCACGCCACTTTCCTGATGAACGTTCTCGACAAGCCCTACGACGACAACAACGTGCGGCTCGCCCTGAAATACGGCATCGACCGCCAGAGGATCATCGATACGGTGCTGCACGGCTACGGCGTTCTCGGCAACGACCACCCGATCCCGAGGACCAGTCCCTACTACGCGGCCGGCCTGCCGCAGCACAGCTACGATCCCGACAAGGCCAGGTTCCATCTCAAGCAGGCGGGCCTGACCGCACTGCCGGTGACGCTCGACGTATCGGACGCGGCCTTCACGGGGGCGACGGACGCGTCGCTGCTCTACCAGGAAGCCTGCAAGTCGGCCGGCATCGCCATGACGGTCGACCGCAAGCCGACCGATGGCTATTTCAGCTCGGTCTGGATGAAGGCGCCGTTCTGCGTCTCCTACTGGGGTGGGCGCCCGACCGCCGATCAGATGCTGACGATCGCCTACAAATCGGATGCGGCCTGGAACGAGACCTTCTGGAAGCGCCCCGAGTTCGACCGGATCCTGCTCGCGGCGCGCACGGAAGCCGACGATTCGAAGCGCAAAGCCATGTATTTCGACCTGCAGAAGATGATCTCGGACGACGGCGGCGCCGTGATCCCGATGTTCATCGACTACCTCGAAGCCGGCGCCGCCCGGGTGAAGGGGATGGCCCCGCATCCGCTCTTCGATCTGATGGGTCAGCGGATCGGCGAGAAGGTCTGGCTCGAAGCCTGACACCGGCGCGCCTCATCCTTGGCACCTCCGGCCGAGGCCGTGCGTGCTTCGACAGGCCCTTCGGGCCGCTCAGCATGAGGATTCTTGGGAACACCAACGCCCCTCGTCCTGAGCCGACCGCGGCACGCGGTCGTGTCGAAGGGCGCTCGAGGGCACCTCCGGCAGGGGCCGTGCGTGTTTCGACAGGCTCTCTTCGGGCCGCTCAGCATGCGGAAACCTGAGAACACCCTCGATCCTCGTCCTGAGCCGGGTCCGCAGGACCCGTGTCGAAGGACGTTGTGGCCCACTCGGAGCACCAATCGTACGTGCTTCGACATTGGTTCAAGCCACTCAGCACGCGGGGGACATCAGAGTCCGTCGCCGCTTTGGGCGCCTTCCCCCTCGACCGCAACCTCGATCCGCCCCGAGGGAAGCCGCGAAACGGCGCCGGACGTCCGCGATGCGGCTTGATCGTCCGTCACGACCTCGTGCGCCGCAGAGCGCAGGCGCGACCTGATCGACGTGTCGAACGCGTCCTCGACCAGCACGGCCGTGTCCGGTCCGTCCTGCGCGGCCCCGAAAGCGAAGCGAGGAGCGTCCAGCGCGTCTTTTAGCCCGGCGCCGAGCAGGAGCCGGCCTGCCACCTGCAGCACCGACACGCCGGCCCCCGGGCCCGTGGTCCCGAGGCTCGCGATGCGCCCGTCCCGCGACGTCGCGAAGGCCGGAACGGAAACCAGGGGTGGCTGCTGCCCTGGGCCCAGCAACGGCCCGATATCCGGATCGAGCGCCAGGGCCGCCCCGCGATTGCCGAGCAGGATGCCGGTGCGGCTCGACACGACGCCCGACCCGAAGGCCCCGCCCAGCGACTGGATGAGCGCTACGGCACCGCCCTCCCGATCGACGGCGCCGATGAAGATCGCGTCTTCCGTAAAGGGCATCGCGCGCCAGGGCAGGGCGGCGCTGGCCCGACGACGGTCGATGCGCAGACTTTCGCGCTTCAGCCACTCGGGGTCGACGAGGCCCAAAGGATCTCGCCCGGCCTGCAGCTCGTCGTCGAAGAGACGTTTCGCGTGCTTCGCGCTCTCGATCGCATCGTGCCAGTGCTCGAATCCATTTAAGCGACCATGACCGAGCTGCAGAAACAATCCGAGCGCGAGCGCGAGCTCGATGCCTTGCCGGTTCGGCGCCACCTCGAGGCGCTGGCGGCCGAGGTCGAGCGAGGCGGGCCATCGCCATCGGGCTTCGCCACGCCGGAGGTCGTCACGGTCGAGCAGGCTCGACAGCTCCTCGAGGTCCGCCGCGAGTTCGCGCCCGACATCGCCGCGGTAGACGTCGTCGAGACCCGCCTGGATCATGTAGTCCAATGTCAGGGCCAGCGCGGGTTGCTGCCACGACGTCCCGGCCTCCGGCACCTTGCCATCGACAAGAAACGCCTGAGCGAAGCCGGGCAGGGATGACAGGTCCGCAGCCGCCGTGCGGGCTTTCACGTCCGACGGCGTAATGATGCTAGCGTTGCGGGCCGCCTCCAGGGCCGGTTGCAGGAGGCGCGACAGCGGCATCCGGCCGCCCTGCGCCGTCGAGAGCTCGTAGGCCGAGGCCCAGCCCGCCACCGCACCCGGTACGGTGAGGATCGCCTCCGTGCCCAGCAAGGGAACGACATCGTGGCGGCGGAACAGCGCGCGTTCGACGCCGCGCCCGGTGAGGCCCCGCGCATCGAGCACCCGCACGAGGCCGCGCGGTCCCGGCTCGCGGAAGAGCCAGAGCGCGTCGCCGCCGAGCCCGTTGCGATGCGGAACCACGACGGCGCTGACGGCCGCGGCCGCGATCGCGGCTTCGATCACGCTCCCTCCCTCGATCAGCACGTCGCGCCCGGCGCTCGCGGCGGCCGGATGGGGCGCCACGAGCGCTGCGACGGAGAAGGTCTCGGTGTCGTCCATGATGGCGGGCCCGCAACGAAGAAAGACGCGGTTCTACGCGCTTTCCTGCCGCGGTGCGCTGCCGTTCAGGCGAGCTTGTAGCGGGCCAGCCGTTCGTAGAAGGGCCGACCGGCGTCGGCCACCCTCTTCAACCGATCGGGCAGGTCGTCGAAGCCGATATCGGGGCGCGGCGGCGCAAAGCCCGTCGAGCGCTCGACCGCGTCGTACCAGGACGGGCCCCAGACGCCGTCGCTGTCGCGGCGGCCGGCGGGCCACGCCAGCATGTGGGCGTCGAAGCCGATTCCGAGCCGCGCGCACAGCGCACGGAGAACGTGGCCCGGGTCGCCCAGCACATCACGCGATTCGATGACGGCCGGAGCCCGGCCGGTGCGGTCGGCGACACGGTCGAAAAGCTCCGCCTGCTGCGGCAGGCCGATATCGTCCAGCGTCACCTCGGCGCGCCGCTCGACATAGGAGGCCAGCACGGGTTCGGGGGCACGGATCAGAAAAGCGTTCTCGAAACCGTCGATCCAATCGCGGCCGACGCCGGGCAGCATATGGTGCGTCATGTGCTTCTGGTACCAAACCGAGCACCCGCCCGGCACCGGCCCGGTGATCTCGGCCACGACGGCGCGCCAGTCGCGGGGCTGGCTCGCAAGAATCTCGTCGCGTTGCGGATGGATCAGACCGGTGGAGGCGAGATAGGCGGCGTAGAAAGGCTCGTCCGAAACGGCGGTGTCGGGCCGGTTCTCGAACGACCGCATCATGGCGGTCGAGATGTTGCGCGGCCCCGACCACATGGCAATCCGCACGGCACCGGCCGCCGTGCCCGGGCCGGTCGATGCAGGCGCGGGGTCACTCGGTGTGTCGGTCATTCACGTCGGTCTCGTAGCGGGAGCGAGGCCGGAAATTGCACGGCGGAAGGACGGTTGTCGACCGCTCTGCGCTGTCAGACTTCCACGCTTCGACCGTGCTCTCTCGGTCAACCGCCATGCGCCGTCGGCAAGGCTGCCCTGCGGGCACAATCGTTTAAGGACTTGGTGACGCTAAAGGTTTAGCTCAAGTCAACGTTGTTTATCAATCGAGGGGTCGGCTTTGACCTTTGCCTTGCGCAAGCCCGAGCACCGCCGACGCAACGGTGTTGCGGAGAGCCGGACCGCACCCGCCATCCCGTCGCGATCATCCTCGGCCTTGCGAAAGCCACGCCGGGTTGCGGCGCTGCCTGTTGTCGAGCTAGCCGCCTCGGCCAAGTCCGAACGCACCCTGGTCGGCATCCTGGCCCTCCTGGCCAGCACGGCGCTGTTTCCCATCTCCGATATCGCCTCCAAGCTTTTGACCACCTCGCTGCCGTCGATCGAAGTGGCATGGCTGCGTTACCTCGTCTTCGTCATCATGACGGTCCCGCTGTTGCTACGTGGTCGAGGCGTGCTGCGGACCGCGCGTCCCGGTCTTCAGGTCGGCCGCGCCATGGCGAGCGCCGCGTCGACGGTGCTGTTCATCGTGGCGTTCGGCGTCATGCCGGTCGCCAACGCGACAGCCATCGGTTTTCTGGCCCCGGTCGTCGTCACGGCCATGGCGGCGCTGTTCCTGCGCGAGAAGGTCGGCATCCGGCGTTGGTCGGCGGCGCTCGTCGGCCTCGCCGGCGTGATGGTGATCGTGCAGCCCGGCGGCAGCACGTTCGACGTTTCGAGCTTCATCCCGCTCTTCGGCAGTATCGCGTCGGCCCTGGCCGTCATCGGCACCCGCCTCGCCAAGGACGAGCGGCCCGAGACGACGTTGTTCTACTCCGCCGTGACCGGTTTTGCGGTGATCTCGGTGTTGGCGGCCTTCACGTGGCAGACGCCCAACTGGAACCAGGTCGCGATCGGCGGCATCGTCGGGTTCTTCGCGACGCTGGCGAGCCTGATGCAGATCTTCGCCTACCGGAACGCGCCGGCGTCCCTCCTGGCCCCGTTCAGCTATACGCAGCTCGTGTGGGCTGCGGCGCTCGGCTATCTCGCGTTCGGCACCATCCCGGGCCCATCCATGCTGCTCGGCGCCGCGATCATCGCGGCGAGCGGGGTCTATACGGCGTGGCGCGAGGCCGTGCGGGCTCGCGCCTGACCACGAGGCAAGATAACCTGGATGTCCAGCGTTCCGGCACCTTTGCAAGTGTGCCGCCCGTGTTGCATGGTGGCGGCAGATCAGAGGTCGACGGGCTCCGGGAACGATGAAGAAGGTCTATGCTGACGCCACGGCGGCTTTGGCCGGCCAAGTCAGAGACGGCATGACGATCCTGGCCGGAGGTTTCGGCCTCTGCGGAATTCCATCGAGTCTGATCGAGGCGTTGCGCGACACGGGGGCCAAGAACCTCGTCTGCGTCTCCAACAATGCCGGCATCGATGGCGAGGGTCTCGGACTTCTTCTCGAAAGCGGCCAGATCGCCAAGATGATCTCGTCCTACGTCGGCGAGAACAAGCTTTTCGCCAGCCAGTTTTTGGCCGGCAAGCTCGATGTCGAGTTCACGCCGCAGGGGACGCTGGCCGAACGCTGCCGCGCCGGCGGCGCCGGGATCCCGGCTTTCTTCACCAAGACGGGTGTCGGAACCCAGGTGGCGGAGGGCAAGGAAGAGCGCGAGTTCGACGGCGAGCGCTACATCATGGAGCGCGGGATCTTCGGCGACATTGCTCTCGTCCATGCCTGGAAGGGCGACACGGAAGGCAACCTCATTTATCGGAAGACCGCTCGCAACTTCAATCCGATGATGGCTACCGCGGCCAAGCTGACCATCGCCCAGGTCGAACATCTTGTCGAACCGGGCGAACTCGACGCCGACGCCATTGTTACGCCGGGGATCTATGTCAAGCGGATCGTCCATGTGCCTGAGCCTCGCAAGCGGATCGAGCAGCGGACCACCCGCAAGCGGCAGCCGGCCGAGAACGCCGCGGCCGCGGCAGGGGGCGACGTTTGATGGCCTGGACCCGCGACATCGCGGCGTCGGCGGTGAGAGAGGGATAGAAATGGCCTGGACCCGCGAC
>CAXTME010000003.1:124995-128961 GCA_964245215.1 uncultured Lichenihabitans sp. | reverse complement strand
TCCGGCTCAACATGTTCCTCAACGTGATGACGCCGCTCATCATGGTGATCAGCTTTTCGGACAGCATGCAGCTGACCTTCGCGGCCCGCGACCGGCTGATCGCGGGCGAGACCAAGGTGCAGGCCTTCCGCAATGCCGTGCTGGTCGTCGGGCCGGCCTGCGTGCTGACCCATGCCACCGCGGCTCTCTCCTTCACCGCGCTGCTGTTCACGAAGTCCGACCTGATCCATACGTTCGGCGAGGCCGGACTGTTGTCGACCGTCATCGCGCTTCTGGCCGTTCTGATGCTGGTGCCGTTGCTCGGCATCCTGCTGGTGCGCGACGACGGCAAGCTCGCAGGGTCGGCGAAGGGAGCCGATACGGGTGTGCAGGTCCTGCGCCGCTTCTGCGCCTGGATCGCGGCTCGCATGGTGAGCCATCCAGGGCTCTACAGTCTCGCTGGGATCGTGGTGGTGGCGGGGTTGGGCTTCGCCTATGCCCACCTTCAACCGAGCTACAGGCTCGCCGAGCAGGTCCCCGACAAGGAACAGGCCGTTCAGGCCAGCGGTAAGCTCGATGCCAAGCTGACCGGCGCCAACCCCATCGATGTCCTGATCGAGTTTCCCGCCGGGCAGACGCTATACTCGCCTGAGACTTTGGCCGTGATCGCCAATGTGCACAAGATCGTCGAGCAACAGGCCGGGCTCGGCAACGTCTGGTCCATCGAAACGCTGCGGCGCTGGCTTCTCGAGAAAGCCGGACGAGGCGACGTCGACACCCTGAAGCAATATGTCGGCTTCCTGCCGAAATACCTGGTGCGCCGCTTCATCTCCGAGAAGCAGGACGCCGTCCTGGTGTCTGCCCGGATCCCCGACAAGGACGCCAGCGAACTGATCCCGGTCGTCGATCAGCTCGACCATAGCCTAGACCAGATCAGGACCGGCAACCCCGGTTACGCGATCGCGGTGACGGGGCTCTCGGTGATCGCGGCGCGCAACAGCGGCGCCATGATCGAGAAACTGAACCGGGGCCTGACGCTCGAATTCCTCTTCGTGGCCTTGTTCATCGGGCTGGCGTTCCGCTCCGTCGTCGTGGCTTTGGCCGCCATCCTGCCGGGCATCTTCCCGGTGGTGGCCTCCGGGACTTTGCTGCTGATCGTCGGGGAGGGGTTGCAGTTCGTCAGCGTCGTGGCCTTGACGGTCTCGTTCGGTCTCGGCCTGAGTGCCACGATCCATTTCCTCAACCGCTTGCGGCAGGAGGAAGAGCCTGGTCAGGCTCCGGAGATCGGGGTCGAGCGTGCGACGGTGCTCATGGGACCGGCCTTGATTCTCACATCGATGGTCCTGGCCTGCGGCCTCGCCATCACGGTGTTCTCCGACCTGCCGTCGCTGCGGCTCTTCGGCTGGCTCAGTGCTTTCGCCATGCTGGCCGCCCTCGTCGCGGATTTCCTCATCCTACGTCCGACGATGACGTTTCTGATCAAGCTTTCGCGGCGCCTCCGCGGTGGCACGGCTGTCGGCAGCGCCGCCGAATAATCGGCGCCGGAGGTGCGACCGCCGGACGCTGCTCGGCGGCGCCTACGGTTGTCCGACTCCTGCGCCTGTTGACGACGCTTCGAAACCGCCCGTCAGCTACCCTGGAAAACATCATAGGCCCGGGCTACGATGAAATCGGAGCCCGGGTGTCTCGGCTGTCGCTGACCTCCAGTGTGGCTCTGCGTGCCGCGCCGGACGAGATCTACGACTTGTGAAGCGAAATCTTCACACTTTTGACGTCGGTTCCCTCAGCCTGAATCGTTACGGCCTGCTGCTTGCCGTTCGTTGTGGCGGCGAGCTGGATTCCGAAGCCTGTGCCATCGAGGCTCGCCTGCAGCTCACCGGGCGCGGGGACGCGGCCCGTCACCTTACCGTCGGCCTGACGTGTGGTTTCCCGCCAGGTCCCCGAGAAGCTTGTGCCCTGGGCCACCACGTTGCTGATGATGTTGACGCGATAACTGTCACTGGCGCAATTGACGTTGATGTTGAGGGCTTCGCCGCTCGGACCCACGGAATAGGAAGCCTTGCATCGGATCTTCTCCTGTGACCCGTCGGTCATCGAGATGTCTCCGCCGCCGCTCCACTCCCCTGCAAAACCTGTGAAGGGGCCGGCCGCGACTGCCGGTGTAAGGGCAATGGTCGACAGTAGGGTCGCCAAAGCTCCCGCTGCCCAGACTTGTTTCATGGGCGACAACATCGAATTCAGACGCATCGTTTTGCAACTCCCAATGTTGATGCAATTAGGCATAGAAATATTTCTGTTGGAGAAGGTTGTGATCCTCGACCTTCAACCGAGAACTTCGCCGAACCCGAATTGCAATCCGGCAACTCTGACACACAGAATGTCGTTGCTGAATGCCAGTTTGCTGATTTGCCGTCGTTCGACGGCGCGACTCACAGATTCGGCCGCGATACCGTCTGGATAACCTCGAAACCTTCGAACTCCGGATGCCCGAGATAGAGAGGTTTGTGTTGCCCCGTGCCGCCGTGAGAGGCCCTGAACTGCTCCGAGGTCGTCCAGGCCGTGAAGCTCGCCTTGTCGGACCAGATCGTATGCGAGGAATACAGGGTGTGGTCCTCGCGCTCCGGACCGAGCAGCATGTGGAACTCCACAAAGCCAGGCACCCCGCCGAGATGGCTTTCGCGCGTGAGCCAGATATTTTCGAAGGCCTTTTCCTCCCCTTTCACGACTTTGAACCTGTTCATGGCGATAAACATCGATACGTCTCCTCGGAGGCTGTCTCTACAGCAGATGAATGCCGTTTTCATGTCGGGTTCTGCGGCAAAGACGTAAAGGGTAAGACCGACCGCGGCGGATTTCAGCCCCGCGAGGCCGATCTGTTCATCGAAGGCTCACCGGCGCTTCTTCACCTTGGACATCGTCGACACTCTCGTGGCGGTCAACCTGCTCAGTGACCAAGTCTTACGGTCACCATCGTTCGGCTTTCTCGTGGCGGCGGGAGGCGCAAGGTGATAGGGCTCCGTTGAAGCTTAGGGGCTTCGCGCTCGACGGGTTTTCGCGCCGAGATGGACCGGCCTGGCCGGCTTATCGTGCTTATAAGGGCGTCAACTATGGAGAAGCCTTCCGTCGTGCTGATCGTCGAAGACGACGCACTTCTGGCCGAGATGGCTCTCGAGATGATCGAGGAAGCCGGCGTCGCGGCCGTCGCGGTTGATTCGGTAGATGCGGCGCTGGATTACCTCAAGGAACATGCCGACGACGTTTCGGCCATGTTCTCCGACGTCCGGCTCAAAGGGCCTCTGAATGGCGTGGAACTTGCCGCCTTCGTGGCGGTCCGCTGGCCGGGCATCTCGATCTGCGTGACATCCGGCGTGGCCTTGGAGCGGCCCTATCGACTGCCCCGGAACGCCCGCTTCATGCCGAAGCCCTGGAAGGCCCTGGAGGTCATCTCCTTCGTGGAGCAGGCGGCCCGGTCGCGCTGACCTCATCGAACCGACAGATCGTCGAAATGCCGCGCCGGGCGGAAGAAAGGCGCTGCAACTTTCCCTCAACCGATGGCGTCTTTCTGCCATAGGTTGAACTGTCAACGTCAGAAACTCGAAGGTCCGGCTCTGGAATGATTCGCTCAACATCATTGCTCTGCGGAACCGCTCTCTTGCTCGCCTTCCTCGGTCCCGCGATGGCCGACGATGCGGCACCGGTCGCCGCGGCCGGCGATCCGGCATTGGGCGAAAAGGTCTTCGTGAAGTGCCGCGCCTGTCATCAGATCGGCGACACGGCGAGGAACGCCGTTGGACCGGAACTCAACGGCGTGATCGGCCGGCATTCCGGCTCGGTGCCGGGTTACAGTTACTCGGAAGCCAACAAGGGCTCCGGTCTGACCTGGGATCCCGCAACGTTCCGCCGTTATATCGCCAGCCCGCAAACCGTCGTGCCGGGCACCAAGATGACGTTTGCCGGACTTACGCGCGAGAAGGACATCGACAACGT
>CAXTME010000003.1:0-124895 GCA_964245215.1 uncultured Lichenihabitans sp. | reverse complement strand
GCCGTGAAGATGCTGGAGAGCACGTCGGCGACATCGTCCGCGACGAAGGGCTTGGGTAGCACGGGCCGACCCTGCCACTCGCTCGGCAACCCTGTTGACCCGTAACCGCTGGCGAAAATCAGCGGAACGCCGCGCTGACGAAGGATGTCCGCAACCGGGAAGCTCGAGTCCCCGCCGAGGTTGACGTCCAGAATGGCGGCGTCGATGTCGGCCGTCTGGGCCAACTCCAAAGCCGGGTTGATCTTCAGGGCCGGGCCCACGACGGCACAATCGAAATCGGCGAGAATATCTTCGAACAAAAGGGCGATCAGCATCTCGTCCTCGACGACCAAGATCCTCTTGCCCTTCAGGATCTCGTGATCGGCACCTTGCACCATCAGTTCCTCTTGTCTTCGGACGGCACTCGTCCTTGAACCACGATCTCGTGGATCAAGGCCGGAAACCTTTCATGCCGCTTGCAGGACGCAATGTCGAGGTGGCAGGCGTGCTCCGAACGGGCGCGAGAGCACGGCCGACACCGGATAAGGCACCCCGCCGGATGTCTCCGCGATGAACGGACTTGACTGTTGCGGTCGCGGCGCCGATCTTCTGTCACCGAACCCCGTCGCATGGCCGCTACGGGGCATTTTGTCGTAGACTGATTATTGCATCGTCCCCCGCGAAGGAGAGAACCATTCGCCGTCCTATGAAAGCCGCTCCGGTCCCGCAAAAGGACGGGCCACGGATCAATCGTGATATTCGCGTGCGCGAAGTTCAACTGATCGACGCCGAAGGTCAAAACCGGGGCGTAACCGACATTCTCGAAGCCCAGCGCGTCGCCGAGGAAGCAGGACTCGATCTCGTCGAGATCGTGCCGAACGCCAACCCTCCGGTTTGCAAGATCCTCGATTACGGCAAGCACCGCTTTACCGAACAGAAGAAACAGGCCGAAGCCCGCAAGCGGCAGAAGGTGGTCGAGGTCAAGGAGATCAAACTCAGGCCGGGCATCGACGAGCACGACTACGACGTCAAGATGAAAGCGGTGCGCCGCTTTTTCGACGAGGGCGACAAGGTCAAGGTGACCTTACGGTTCCGAGGCCGCGAGATGGCACACCAGGATATCGGCTATCGACTGCTCGACCGCGTCAAGACGGAAACCGTCACCATCGCCAAGGTGGAGACGGAACCGTCCATGGAAGGCCGACAGATGGTGATGGTGCTGTCGCCCAAGTGACGGCTTGTCGCTGGCGCAGGTGCGGGTCAGGGCTGCCGGTTACGGCGGCAGCGCGGTGTCGAATCACTGTTGCAGGAGCGGCCGTCGCCATCTCTCATGTCGAGAGGCCGGCGCCGCGTGCCAACCCCTCGACAACTCAGGCGAAGCAGGCCTGGAAACCCTGACGGATCTTTTCTGCAGGTAAGTCCCGACCGATGAAGACGATCTTGGACAGTCTCTTCTCATCGGGCTTCCAGTCGCGCTGCACGTCGCCGTCCAGCATCATGTGGACGCCCTGGAACACGAAGCGCTTGGGCTCTCCCTTGAAGGCCAGGATGCCTTTCGAGCGCAGGATCTTGCCACCCTCGCGCTGAACGAGGTCGTTGAGCCAAGGCATGAACTTCTGCGCATCGACCTCGCCATCATGCGCTATGGCGACCGACTGCATGTCTTCGTCGTGGTAGTGCTTCAAGCCATGGCCGTGACCGTGGTCATGATGGTCGTGGTCGTGGTGATCGTGGTCATGGTCGTCCTCGACGAGGAAATCCGGCTCGATCTCGAGAATGCGGTCGAGGTTGAAAGCGTTACGCCCGAGAACGGCATCGAGCGGAACGGCGCAACGCTGCGTCTTGTGAAGCTTGGCGTAAGGATTGATGGCCCGGATGCGGGCTTCCACTTCCCGCAACTCGGCTGGTTCGACGAGGTCGGTCTTGTTGAGCACGATCACGTCCGCGAAAGCGATCTGGTTCTTGGCCTCCGGCGCATCCTTCAGGCGGGCGCTCAACCACTTGGCGTCTGCGACCGTGACAACGGCGTCCAACTTCGCGGCCTTCTGCACGTCCTCGTCGACGAAGAATGTCTGGGCCACGGGGGCAGGGTCGGCCAGCCCCGTCGTCTCGACGATGATGGCGTCGAACTTGCCCTTCCGTTTCATGAGGCCTTCGAGGATGCGGATCAGGTCGCCCCGCACGGTGCAGCAGATGCACCCGTTGTTCATTTCGAACACTTCCTCGTCGGCCCCCACCACGAGATCGTTGTCGATGCCGATCTCGCCGAATTCGTTGACGATGACGGCATACTTTTTCCCATGCTGCTCCGAGAGGATGCGGTTCAGCAGCGTCGTCTTGCCGGCCCCGAGATAGCCGGTCAAAACGGTGACGGGGATCTTATCCATGGTGGTGAGTCTCCAAAGCCGGCGGGGCCGCCGCGTCGGATAGGTTATATTGTATCGCTGTCCCGGGATGAAAGAGCATGCGAGGGTCTTCGCATGCATCTGGCCGAGTGCACCCTAGAGCGTACCGACGATCCTGCGCAATTCAGCCTTGAAATCGTCGGCCAGATCGGGACGCGCGAGCGCAAAAGCGACGTTGGCGCCGAGAAAGCCGAGCTTGGAGCCGGTGTCATAGGTTTGCCCGTCGAAGCGTGTGCCGTTGAACGCCTGCCGACCCAGCATCTTGATCATGGCGTCGGTGAGTTGGATCTCCCCACCGGCTCCCTTGTCGCCCTTCTCGAGCACGTCGAACACGGCGGGATCGAGGATGTAGCGGCCCGAAATCATCGACGTCGAGGGCGCGGTGCCCTTCGGCGGCTTCTCGACCATGCCGGTGATTTCGAAATCCGCACCCTTGTCGGAGCCAATCGACACGATGCCATATTGATGGGTCTGGTCCATCGGCACCTCCTCGACCGCGATGACGTTGCCACCGTAACGTTCGTAGGTTTCGATGCATTGCGCGAGGCAGCGGTCGCCGCGCTTCCCGGGCAAGGTGATCATGTCGGGGAGCAGGACCGCAAAGGGCTCGTCGCCGATGATCTCGCGTGCGCACCAGACCGCGTGTCCGAGCCCGAGAGGGGCCTGCTGCCGGGTGAAGCTGGCGGTGCCGGCCTTCGGCAGGTCGGCCATGAGAGCCTGGTATTCCTTGTCCTTGCCACGGCGCTTCAGCGTGTCCTCGAGCTCGTAGGACATATCGAAGTGGTCTTCGATCACGGCCTTGTTGCGCCCCGTGACGAAGACGAAGTGCTCGATGCCGGCCTCCCTGGCTTCGTCGACGACGTGCTGCAGAACCGGGCGGTCCACCACGGTCATCATCTCTTTCGGCACGGATTTCGTCGCGGGCAGGAAGCGCGTCCCGAGCCCCGCAACAGGGAAAACAGCCTTTCGGATCTTCTTCATGGGACCCCTCACCTCATACGTTTCAATTGGATCGCGCGGACCGCGCCGCCGTCCACCCAGCATCGCGGCGGAAGAACGATGGACCCGGCTCTTGCGCCCGGGTCGCGATGCGGCATTGTCCTGGATCACAATGCCTTAGGCTCCATTCAAGCTAAAGGCATGAACGTGATCGAGTTCCAATAAGGCTAAACATGGTGTTACCCAGATCCCGCGCCGGGTTTTGGCATCATGCTCTAGCCCACGGGCAGGATGCCTAGCATGGGCGCGGCACCCTTGAAAGCGAGGGAGCCGCGGGAAGCGGAACGGGAGGTTGCGGGATGTCCGTCATGGTCACGGGTGGAGCCGGCTACATCGGCAGCCACATGGTGTTGGCGCTGCTCGATGCCGGGGAAGACGTCGTCGTGGTCGACAATCTCTCGACCGGCTTCCGCTCCGCCGTGCCGGAGGGCGTCCGGCTCGTCGTCGGCGATTTCGGCGACCAGGGCCTGATCGAAAGCGTCATGGACGCCGAGGCCGTCGACGCCGTCGCGCATTTCGCGGCACGGATCGTCGTGCCTGAATCCGTCACCGACCCGCTCGGTTACTACGCCAACAACACCGCCAAGGCCCGTAACCTCATCGAGAGCACGGTCCGCAAGGAAGTGCGTCACTTCATCTTCTCGTCGACTGCCGCGGTCTATGGGGAAACCGATACCGACAAGGTGACGGAGGACCGTCTGCTGGCTCCGGTATCGCCGTACGGACGCAGCAAGCTCATGGTCGAATGGATGCTCGAGGACGCGGGCCGAGCTCACGACATCCGCTCGGTGGTGTTGCGCTACTTCAACGTGGCGGGTGCCGATCCCAAGGGGCGCGCCGGCCAGTCGACGCGTGATGCCACCCACCTCATCAAGGTCGCGGTACAGGCGGCGCTGGGGCGACGTTCGCATCTCGACATCTTCGGCACCGATTACCCGACGCCGGACGGCACCTGCCTGCGCGACTACATCCAGGTCACGGATCTCGCGCAGGCGCATCTCGACGCGCTCCGCTATCTCAGGGGTGGTGGTGGCAGCCTCACCTGCAACGTCGGCTATGCGCGCGGTTACTCGGTGCGCGAGGTTGTCGACGTGGTGAAAACCGTGTCGGGGGTCGATTTTCCTGTCAGGATGTCGGACCGGCGCGCCGGCGACCCGGCCGCGATCGTAGCCTCGAACGATCGGATCAAGGCCGGGCTGGGCTGGTCGCCGAAGCACGACGATCTCTCCGCCATGGTACGCCAAGCCCTCGAATGGGAGCGTCGCCTGCACAATCGTCAGGGCCGATAGGGCATTTTGAGAGTGTCGGGGACTCAGGCCGCGAGTTGCGGATCTTTCATTCCGGCCCCATCTTCTCGCACAGCGAGGGCCGTAGTGGCTCGTTGATTGCGGGATGCATCGATGTCGTTCGGAATTGGTTTGACCGGTGCGGCCGGTACGGAAGCGGCCGTGAGCGCCAGGCCCAAAGATGTCACAACGGCGAGTTTTCGCCAGGACGTCATCGCAGAATCCATGCGCCAGCCCGTGCTGGTGGACTTCTGGGCGCCCTGGTGCGGACCCTGCAAACAGCTCGCCCCGATCCTGGAACGCGCCGTGGCGGCATCGGGCGGCAAGGTGGCGCTCGTCAAGATGAACATCGACGATCATCCGGACATCGCGGGTCAACTCGGCATCCAGTCGATCCCGGCCGTGATCGCCTTCCAGCGCGGTCAGCCGGTCGATGGTTTCGTGGGAGCCTTGCCCGAATCGCAGATCAAACAGTTCCTGGAGCGCATCGCCGGCCCCTTGGGAGATCCGGTCAAGGAGATGCTCGAGGAAGCCGCGACGGCCGCCGCCGAAGGCGACCCCGACACCGCCGCGGCGCTTTATGCGGAGATCCTGCAGGCCGACGAAGCCAATGCCGGCGCTATCGCGGGTCTTGCGAAGCTGCATCTCGACGCAGGCGATATCGTCGAGGCCAAGGCCGTGCTGGCGACGGCTTCTGGCTCACCGGCACAGGATCCTGCCGTTGTGGCGGTCAGGGCCGCCATCGAGAACGCCGAGCAGAGCGCCAATCTCGGGGACTTGGCCGACCTTCAGCGCAAGCTCGATGCCAATCCGCAGGATCATCAGGCGCGCTTCGACTATGCCCTGGCTCTCAATGCGCGTTCCAAACGCGATGAAGCCGCAGGCGAGCTCCTTGACATCATCCGGGCGGACCGCAGTTGGAATGAAGACGGAGCCCGCGTTCAGCTGCTGAAATTTTTCGACGAGTGGGGCTTCACCGATCCGGCAGCGATCGTCGGACGTCGGAAGTTGTCGGGTCTTCTCTTCAGGTGATGCCGGCGTCTCGAGGAGTTCACGGATGAGCATCAACAAGCCCTATCGTGGGCCGCAGGACCTGCCGCAGGTTATTCCGGTCTTCGCCCTTAATGGGGCCTTGCTGCTGCCGCTAGGGCAATTGCCGCTGAACATTTTCGAGCCGCGTTACATGGCGATGATCGACGACGCGATGAAGACCGACAGGATCATCGGAATGGTGCAGGTGCTGTCTGACGCCCCCGACAAGGGAGGCAAGCCGGCTCTCTACGGCATGGGTTGCGCGGGGCGGATCACGTCGCTCGAAGAGTCCGGCGATGGGCGCTACGTGATCACGCTGACCGGTGTGGCACGCTACCGGATCCTCGAAGAGCTTTCGACCGTCACGCCTTACCGTCAGGCCAGGGTGGACTTTTCACCCTTCGCCCAGGATTTCGAGGAATCGGGCGACCACGACGATGTCGACCGCGATGGCGTGATCCGGGCCTTGCGGCGCTTCGCCGAGGTGCATCGCCTTTCCGTAGATTGGGAGGGGATCGATGCGGCGCCGAGCGATCTCTTGGTCAATGCGCTCGCCATGATGAGCCCCTTCGGTCCGAAGGAGAAACAAGCTTTGCTCGAAGCGCCTGACCTGAAGGCGCGGGCCGATGTCCTCATCGCCATTGCCGAAATGGATCTCGCTCGGGAAGGTGCGCCCTCGACGCTTCAGTGATAGAGCCGTGGGCGATGGGTTCTTCGGGATCCGAAGTTTCGAGACAAGAGAGATTCATCATGCCATCGACGACCGACCCGACTGCCTTTGCCGCCCCGGTCGTCGGTGGCGGCGTCACTGCGGTCGATCGTCGGCTGCTGGAAATTCTGGTCTGTCCCGTCACCAAAGCCGGACTAATCTACGACGCGGCGCGCCAGGAGCTGATCTCCGAGACGGCGAAGCTCGCCTATCCGATCCGGGACGGCATTCCCATCATGCTACCCGAAGAGGCCCGGGTCATCGAAGGGTAGGGTTCTCGAGAGAACCTCGAACGCGAGAGGACACCCAACCGATCTTCGTCATTCGTCACAGCTTGAGTTTGGCGGATCGACGTTGACGCTCGAGTTTTACCGGTCGTTATTGGGAGGCGCGGAACAACGAAGCCATCCAGTGTGACCCAGGATGAAGCTGGGTCGCTGCGCTCACGATAAGGATCGATGATCCTTTTGGCTTCTGAAGTTGGCCGACACTTCAAGTTTGCGGCGCTCCCACTGGCGCGCCGCCCGTAGTCTCGACTGGATGCTCGTTTGCGAAATACGCCCCCCGAGGGCTTCGGTCGATTGAGCACAATAGAACCGGCGACCGTTGCCGCTCGATGTGAATTCGATCAGTCACCGTCGCCGGGGTTCGGCGAAAAATAGGCTTCGAGCTTGCCGGGCTTGCCGTCATAATCCTTACCGTCGACCGGAGCTTCCTTCTTGACCGAGATGTTCGGCCAAGACTTGGCATATTCGGCATTCAGCCCCAGCCATTTCTCCAGACCCGACTCCGTATCGGGCTTGATCGCTTCAGCCGGGCATTCCGGCTCGCAAACGCCGCAATCGATACATTCGTCGGGATGGATCACCAGCATGTTCTCGCCTTCGTAGAAGCAGTCCACGGGGCAGACTTCGACACAATCCATATACTTGCACTTGATGCAGTTCTCGACGACGACGTAAGTCATGTCCTATCCTTTGACGCGCTGCCAGATGCGGACGCGAGACACGGCATGGCGCGAATAACGGTCTGCTGGTCGCTCGTGCTACCGAGTTTGGCCGAGCCGTGCAAGCACGGGACAGACGCATGATGCCGCGCACGGCTTAATCTTCCCCTTCGCGGTCGGGCACGGCCGAGAGGTCGACGTAGAGCAAACGCGCCTCGGGGGCAGGGCCGCGGCGCTCGCCAGCCGACAAGACCTGCATGACGCGAACGTCATGTTCGAGCGCCACCGTGACGACATCGCCCGGCTTGACGGATTTCGACGATTGCTCGACCCGCATGCTGTTGACCCTGACGTGTCCCTCTTCGACCAGCTTCGCGGCAAGTGACCGGGTTTTGACGACGCGCGTGAACCAGAGCCACTTGTCGAGACGCTGACGCGCGCCGGTCGGGAGAGAGGTGGGGTGCGGCAAGCGGCGTCAGGACTCCTTCTTGCCGCGTTCGAGTTCGAGCTTGAGCGCCATGAGCTTGGCGAAAGGCGAGTTCGGATCGGGCTGACGATCGCGCGCCGGCGGCCGCTCGCTCGAAAACTGTTGGGGTCGGCTCGAGTCATGGCGGTTGCCGTCGCCGCGGCCCCCCTCGCGTCGCTGACCATCGCCGCGGGGCATGTCTCCGCGCGGTCGATCGCCACGCTGGTCGTTACGGCGCGGGCCATCCCGGCGACCATCGAAACGAGGTTTGCCAGCATTCCGCGCCGCCGCCTCGCCCTCCGGCGTCCGGGCCTCGACGGTCGTCTCGGCTTGTACGACGGCTGGGCGACGGTCCCGGTTCGGAGCGCCACGGTCTTGGCCGCCATCGGGCCGTCGGTTGGGTCCGCGATCGTGGGGGCGGGGCTCGGGCCTGCGGTCGTCGCGCCGCCCGGGAGCCGGGCGGTCGGACGGCGTTACGGTATCGCCTGCGACTGCAGGACTGCGCCCGTGATCCTGACGCTGGCGGCTGCGCTCCGGTCGGCGCTGGGCGTGATGGTTGGTGCGGTGCGGACGCCAGACCTCGATCAGGATCGGCTCGGCCGGCACCTCGGCTTCGACCGGCGGCGCGGCCTCGTCGTCGGATGCCGCGCCATCCGAACCGGCCTCGGGCTCTGCGGCGGGAGCGACGGCCGTCTCGGGCGTCTCCGCGGCGTCGACGGCCTCCGGTGCGGCTGTCTGGTCTGGGTTTGTCTCGGCTACGGTTAGAGCGTGCTCCGCACCCCCATCCACCGAGACGGTCTCGCCCTCGACGGCTTGTGCCGACGGGCTGGCCGGAGAATTGTCGGGCGCGGACTCCGGCACGATCGAGCTGGTCTCGGCCGCTAGTGGGTCGGAGCTGTCAGGCAGGCTCTCGCTGAGCTGGGCATCTGCAACGGCTTCACCGGCGTCGGTCGATGTGGTGGCGTCCCCAAGCTCGCCGACAGCTTCGGATGCCGGGTCGCCGGCAGCGTGCGCTTCGGCCTCCCCCGTGCCGGCGGTCTCGGGACTCGGCTCCGGCGTCTCCTCGAGGGATGTCTCGGTCGGTGCGGCGACGATCGGCTTCAGCGGCTCCACCGGCGCTACGGGGAGCAGCGGCACCGTGATGGCCGGCCCGGGCCGACGGTCTAGCACGTAGCCGAGGGCCTTCAGGATGGAGGCGAAATCCTCGCCGGAGCAACCGGCCAACGACGTCATCTGCACGGTGGTGACGAAGCCATCGTTGTCGGCGGTGCCCGACGGCGGCATGCCGGGCGTGGTCCCCGGACGATACGCGATGGCGGGACGGATCAGGTCGGCCAGCCGTTCGAGAATGTCGACCCGGACGGCGCGCACGCCACAGACCTTGAAGCCGGCTGCCCGGTAGAGGCCTTTCGGGACATCCTGGTCGGCCTGGAACGAGGTGCGCCCGGAGGCCGCCAGATGCGGCACCTCGTCGAGCCCCTTCACGGTCTCGACGCCGCCGTGCCGCAAGGCCCAGAGTTGCGCCGCCAGCGCGCGGGGCGCCGGTTTCACCAGGGCCGGAAGATAGATGTGGTAGGCCCCGAAGCGCAGCCCGAGCTTCCGTAACGTCGAGCGCGCCGCCTGATCGAGCGTTTTCATGTCGTCGGCTACACGGGACCGTTCGAGGACTCCGAGCGCCTCCGCGACCTGGAACGCGATGCCGCGCACGATGCCATCGAGCCCGTCGCCGGTCTCGAGGTCCATCAGCGGGCCAAGATGCTTCTTGATGTGCTGAGCGAGCCAAAGGTCGAGGCGCCGCTGCACGGTTTCGAGCGCGGGTCCGGTGAGGTGCTCGTCGGCCACGATTCTGGCTCGTGGAACGAGGAGCTTGTCGCCAGCCGTCAGCTTGGCCACGGGATCGCCGAGCCAGCGAATCGTCCCGTCGTTGGCGAGTGCGAAGCTCTCGTCGACCGCGGCGCTGAACCGGTCGGCCCGGGTGTCGATCTCACCGCCGAGCGCCTTCATGGCAGCAGCATTGAGCGTCCGTGCCGCCTCGCCGGCCGCCAGCGGATCCGGCGTGAACCGGAAGCCGTGCAGCTGGCCCACATGCTGCCCTTCGACCAGCACGTCGCCTTGGGCCGTGATCTCTGCTTCCAACATCGCGTTCTCTCTCAACCGCCGCATCAAGACGCTCGTCCGCCGGTCGACGAAACGTTGGGCCAGTCTTTCGTGCAAAGCATCGGACAATCTGTCCTCTAGCTGACGCGTGACGCCCTGCCAATGCTCGGGATCGCCCAGCCAGTCGGGACGATTGGCGATATACGTGAGGGTCCGGACCTGTGCGATCCGGGCCGACAGGGTATCGATGTCGCCTTCGGTGCGGTCGAACATCGCCACTTGCTGGGCGTACCAGCTGTCCGGCACCCGCCCGGCTCGGACCACGAAGCCATAGAGCGTCAGCGCGAACTCGGCGTGGGCGGCCGGTGACACCTTGCGATAGTCCGGAACCTGGCACGTATCCCAGAGCCGTGCGACGTCGGCCCGCGTCTTCGCGGCGCGACGTACGCCCTCATCGCGCGCCGCGATGTCGAGCACCATCACGTCTTCGCCGAGCGGTGCCCGCGTCAGGCCGGGTTCGTGCGGGAACAGCTCCAGGGAGGCCTGCAAGGCTTCGATCGTCGAGAAATCGAGATCGCTGTTGCGCCATTGCAGCACCGCGAGCGGATCGAACCGATGGTCTTCCAGGGCTTCGACGAGATCCTCGTCGAAGCCCGGGCATCGGCCGGTGGTGCCGAAGGTTCCGTCCTTCAGGTGCCGACCGGCGCGTCCGGCGATCTGGCCCAGCTCGGCCGGGTTGAGCCGGCGATATTGCCAGCCGTCGAATTTCCGGTCGCCGGCGAAGGCCACGTGGTCGACGTCGAGGTTCAGACCCATCCCGATGGCATCGGTTGCGATGAGGTAATCGACGTCGCCGTTCTGGTACATCTCGACCTGGGCGTTGCGGGTCCTGGGCGACAATGCGCCGAGAACGACGGCGGCGCCGCCACGCTGGCGTCGGATCAATTCCGCGATCGCGTAGACCTCTTCGGCCGAGAACGCCACGATGGCGGTTCGATGGGGCAGGCGCGACAACTTCTTCTCGCCCGCGAAGGACAGCTTGGACAAGCGAGGGCGGTGGACGACCGTGACACCCGGCAGCAGCTTTTCGATCGGGCGCTGCATGGTGGACGCGCCGATGACCAGCGTCTCGTTGAGGCCGCGACGGTGGAGCAGGCGGTCCGTGAACACATGGCCACGATCGAGGTCGGCCGCGAGCTGGATCTCGTCGATGGCGACGAAGGAGACGTCGAGGTCGCGCGGCATGGCCTCGACCGTGCAGACCCAGTACCGCGCGCCCTTCGGTTTGATCTTTTCTTCGCCGGTGATCAGCGCGACATGTTCGGTCCCGACCTTCTCGCAGACGCGACCATAGACCTCACGGGCCAGGAGCCGCAGGGGCAGCCCGATGATACCGGACGGATGGGCCACCATGCGCTCAATGGCGAAATGGGTCTTGCCGGTGTTGGTCGGGCCGAGAACCGCAGTGACGTTCCGCGCTCTGACCTTGTCGCGGACGCCGCCGAGGGCACCCGCGAGGGCACCGGCGTCTCGGCCGTCGCCGGAGTATTGCGATGGAGGCATGGACCGCCTGAAACCCGAAACTGAAGACCCGAGACGAGCGCTCGCCCATCCGAGGGCCGATGAGACGGCGGCCCCCTGCGGCCCCGGCAAGGCGCAAAGCGCATGTCGGCAGGCAAAGCCTCGGAGTCAAGCGCTTCGGCCGTCAGGGCCGGTTGACCCGGGCTCTCGAGCCTAAGGCATCACGTGATCCAGCGGACCGGTCTGCCGCGGCTGTCAGTGCGCGACTTCCGCCTTGGCGGCCGGGCTGACGGCGAAATCCGTCGCCTCGATCACGACCATGCCGATCATGCTCATGACCGAGATCCGGTAGGGAACGACGAACCGGCTCTTGCCGACGGGTGCCAGCCACGTCTCCATCTGTTTGTTATCAGCCATGAACTTGTTGACCGGGCGGTTCGGCCGGTAGCCGGAGATCGGCTGGTAGCGCGCCGCGCAGACGGCGACCGGCCCCGTATAGGCCGGCGACGTCACCTGGCGCATTCCCGTATAGGCCAGGAGGACGTTGAACCGCACCCCGCCGTCGAAGATCGGGATCGTGCGATTGCACGACTGGGGGCCGATGACCTCGCCGGTCCCCGGTACCGCCATGATGAGCGACGACATGGGATCGATGATGTTGCGCCGGTCGCCCGGTGTCAGCGGGATGCGGTCCGGCGTCTGCTGGTACATGGGAGTGATCTCGACGCCCGTGGCGGTCCCGTGCTCCATCGCCATGCGGATGGTCAGAAGATAGTTCGGCGTCCCGGCCGAGGCCGCGAACGAAGCCGGGTTCACATGACCGCCCGCAAAAGTGCCGGCTGCCGTGACGGCGCCTTTCGTGTCCACGATGATCCCCGCGAGCCCGGTCAGCTTGCCGGCGCCCTCCAGCCGGTAACCCGTGGCCCCGATCGTGCCGTCGACGCTCGCGGTTCCGATCGGCAGGCCGATGAGGCTGACGCCGTAGCGAAGATGCAGAGCCGAAGCCTCGATCGGCGGTGACGAGGGTGCTGCGGACGCAACAGCCCCGGACATCAGGGCGGCGACGCCGGCAATGGCCGGTACAAGGCTTCTCATGGTCCAACCATCGGTGTGAATGGGCCGACGACGCGGCACGACTTTGGGGACACGCGGACGCCGACTGTTAACCTCAGGGCGTTCCCATAGCAAAGCGGCATATTTCCGGTGAGGATGGACGCGACGGGATGACCTTGCAAGCCGTGGCGTGTCTCCATACTTCCGCTGGACCATCCGGAGACATCGATGCCCAACGCGAACGAGCCGAGCCAGCCCTTTCACGCGACCACCATTCTCCTGGTGAAGAAGGGTGGCCAGACCGTGATCGGCGGCGACGGTCAAGTGAGCTTCGGCCAGACCGTGATGAAGTCGACGGCCCGTAAGGTGCGCCGTTTGGCGAAAGGGTCGGTGATCGCGGGCTTCGCCGGCGCGACGGCCGACGCGTTCACGCTGTTCGAGCGCCTCGAGGCGAAACTCGAACAGTTTCCGGGACAGCTCATGCGGGCCAGCGTCGAACTTGCCAAGGACTGGCGCACCGATCGTTACCTGCGCAGGCTCGAAGCCATGATGCTGGTGGCGGACGCCTCGACGGCCCTGGTATTGACCGGGACGGGCGACGTGCTCGAACCCGAAGCGACCCCGCACGGCAGTGTCGCGGCCATAGGCTCCGGCGGCAATTACGCGCTGGCTGCGGCCCGTGCGCTGATCGACCTCGAGATGACTCCCGAGGCCATCGTCCGGAAAGGCATGGCGATCGCGGCCGAGATCTGCATCTACACCAACAACAACCTCGTCGTCGAAACGATCGGCGGTTGACCGCGACCTCGGCCGTTCGTCGAGGCCGCAGGACGCAGCATAGAACTTGCTTCGATCATTGCATTGGCGGGACGCGAGCCCAAGCGGCGCTTGAACCCGGACCAGGACCCCACAGACCATGACGGAATTTTCCCCGCGCGAGATCGTTTCGGAACTCGACCGGCACATCATCGGCCAGAACGATGCCAAGCGTGCCGTCGCGATCGCGTTGCGCAACCGCTGGCGACGCCTGAAGCTCACCGGCACCATGCGGGATGAAGTGTTGCCCAAGAACATCCTGATGATCGGTCCTACGGGCTGCGGCAAGACGGAGATTTCGCGTCGCCTGGCCAAACTCGCCAATGCCCCGTTCCTGAAGGTCGAAGCCACCAAATTCACCGAAGTCGGCTACGTGGGACGCGACGTCGAGCAGATCGTGCGCGACCTGGTCGAGATCGGCATCGGTCTCGTCAAGGAAGCGAAGAAGAAGGACGTGGAAGCGAAGGCGCATCTCGCGGCCGAAGAACGCTTGCTCGACGCCCTGGTCGGCGCCGGAAGCTCCTCGGGAACACGCGACTCGTTCCGCAAGAAGCTGAGGTCCGGCGACCTCGACGACAAGGAGGTCGAAATCGAACTGACCCAGGCCGGACCCACCATGCCGATGATGGAACTGCCCAACATGCCGGGCGCTTCCATTGGTGCCATTTCGATCGGCGACATCTTCGGCAAGGCCATGGGCGGCAGGACGAAGCCGCGGCGCACCACCGTCAAGGAGGCGCACGCCCCGCTTTTCGCGGAGGAGAGCGAGAAGCTCCTCGACCCCGAACAGGTCACCCGGCTCGCCATCCACGAGGTCGAGAACAATGGCATCGTCTTCCTCGACGAGATCGATAAGATCTGTGCCCGAGATGGGCGAGGCGGCGACGGGGGCATCTCGCGCGAGGGCGTACAGCGCGACCTTCTGCCCTTGATCGAAGGCACCACCGTTCCGACGAAGCACGGTCCGGTCAAGACCGACCACATTCTCTTCATCGCGTCCGGCGCGTTCCACGTCTCGAAGCCATCCGACCTCCTGCCGGAGCTTCAGGGCCGATTGCCGATCCGCGTCGAACTGGCGCCGCTGACCGAAGAGGATTTCCGCCGGATCCTGACCGAAACCGAGGCCTCGATCATCAAGCAATATATCGCGTTGATGGAGACCGAAGGGCTCGAACTCAAGTTCGAGCCCGAATCGATCGACGAACTGGCGCGGGTGGCGGTCGAGGTGAACACGACCGTCGAAAACATCGGTGCGCGGCGTCTCCAAACCGTGATGGAACGCGTTCTCGACGAGATCAGCTTCACGGCATCCGACAGATCCGGCCAGTCCGTCACCATTACGCGCGAATACGTCCAGAGGAACGTCGGCGACCTCGCCAAGAACGCCGACCTCTCGCGCTTCATCCTTTGAGGCCAGCGGATCCGTTGCCGACCCGCCTTGATCAGAGCCGGGTCCGCAGGACCCGTGTCGAAGGACGCACCAGCCATCGCATTGAGCCCTGAGCTGCTCAAGGAACCGCTGGAGCGTTAGCCGCGACGACCAGACGAAAGAATGTGCGTCGATCGATCATGTGAGCCGCTCGAGGCCTCGGGAATGCGGTTCAAGCTCGGAGCTTGCGTCTGGGTGGCCGCGGCAAGTGCCGATCTCGGCGATAGAATCCAAAGCCGTCAGGGTTGCCAAGCCCCGGGTCGGGCGGCACAAGCGCCTGATCTCTCGGACGGACCCTTGTCATGACCTCGGCCACGCTGGTCGTCGAACCGGCGCCGCATCCTTCGGGCTCGTGGATCCAGCCGGTGTCGGCCGGACTCCTGGCCGCGATCGTCGGTTTCGCCAGCACTTTCACGATCGTGCTCCAGGGTTTGGCCCGCGTCGGCGCGAGCCCTACCGAAGCCGCGTCCGGTCTACTCACGATCTGCGTGCTTCAAGGACTGATCTCCATCGGGTTCAGCTTCTGGTGGCGACAGCCCATCAGCGTCGTCTGGTCGACCCCCGGCGCAGCCCTGATGATCGCGACGGGCCTGCCGGCCGGAGGCTACCCGGCAGCCGTCGGTGCGCTCCTGTTCGCCGCAGCCCTGATCGTGGCGGCGGGCGTCTGGTCCCGGTTCGGGCGCATCGTGAGCGCCATTCCGAAGAGCCTCGCCAGTGCCATGCTGGCCGGCATCCTGTTCGGTCTCTGCCTCGCCCCGGTCCGCGCCATGACGGAGCTGCCGGCCCTGGCGGCTCCGACGATCCTGGCTTGGGCGCTGGCCTGGCGTTTCGCCCGGATCTACGCGGTGCCGATCGCGCTGGTGGTCACGATCGCGACTGTGGTCTTCGTGACCAAGCTGCCGCCGGGCGCCTTCGCGCAGAGTTGGCCGCAGCCCACGTTCACGCCGCCGATGGTCTCGCTCGCGACGCTGGGCAGTCTCGGCCTGCCGCTCTTCATCGTGACGATGGCGTCCCAGAACGTGCCGGGCCTCGCGGTGTTGCGGGCCAACGGCTTCGCGCCTCGCGTCGGTGCGATCTTCGTGGGAACCGGCCTCTTGAGCGGAATCTGCGCGCTCTTCGGCGGCCCGCTGATGAACCTCGCCGCCATTACGGCGGCGCTCTGTGCCGGTCCCGACGCCCATCCGGACCCGGCCCGGCGCTACTGGTCGACCGTCGTGGCGGGCCTTGCGTATGTGGTGCTGGGACTTGGTGCCGGCTTTGCGGCCGTGCTTGTCACAGCCTCGCCGCCCCTGCTGATCCAGTCGGTCGCGGGGCTTGCGCTGCTCGGCAGTCTTGGCGGCGCGCTGACGGCGGCGCTGTCCAACGAGCAGGAACGCCTGCCCGCGATCATCACCTTCGCGGTGGCGGCCTCGGGCATCGCGGTGTTCGGCATCGGGGCGCCGTTCTGGGCGCTCGTCGCGGGCGGTCTGTTGCTGACGTTGGATCGTTGGCGATGAAGCGGCAACGAGCATCTGTCTCAGCCTCGAACCCAGTCGGAGAGACTATCCCGCTCCTCTCCAGGCCGTCACGCGCGATGTCGTTTGTCTGGTGGTGACGGCATCTCCCGACTCGTTCTTCCGCGGGTGTGCTCGGCTGATCGGATTAGCGGTCGCTGCACCGGTCGACCTTCCCGCACGAGCGATTTTCGAGTGAGAATCGGCCCGTGACTACGCATCCTTTTGCGCCTCGTTGTTGCTGCATGGCGGGAGCAAGCATACGAAGCTGGCCCACCCCGAGAGGCCTGGCCTCAAGATCATGGTGCCGAGGCATCGGGAGCTCGAGCCCGGCACGGCCCGATCCATCGCCAGGGCTGCCGAGTGGATCTGATTGCGTCGGTTACAACCATGACAGGAGGAATGCCATGACGCATTATCTTGCTCTGGTCGAACACGGAAAGCTCTTCGGCCTTGTGGTTCCGGATTGCCCCGGGTGCACCGCGATGGCGGACAAATTCGACGAAGTCGTCGAGAATGGTGTCGAGGCTCTTCGCGAGTGGATGACGGATCGGGTCGCGGCGGGCGAGGCACCTCCGGTCCCACGGGGAGTTGCCGAGCTTCGCGCCGATCCGAGCCTTGCCGAGGATTTCGCGGCCGACCCCGTGGTGGCAAGCCTGCCGCTGCTCCTCGATGCCGGACGCTACGTGAAGGCGAACATCTCGCTTGACGCCGGACTGCTCGAACAGATCGACCAAGCCGCAAAACGCCGTAGGCTCACCCGATCAGCCTTCTTGGCGAGCGCGGCAAGAGAGAAGATCGCGGCCGGCCGGTGATAGGGTGATCCCGCTTTCGGGGTGCGCCCGGGGGAGGTCAGACCCCTTGCTGGCGACCTCGACACCTACTTGCTCGAGAGGCGGGCTGCCGCGATCAGGTAGTTGACGTCCATGTCGCGCCCCAGGCCCCAGCGGGCACGCAACGGGTCATAGACCATACCGGACCGGTCGATCACTTTGAGACCGGCTCTTCGGATCGGAACCGTGATCTCCTCGGGGGTCTGGAACTGGTTCCAACGATGCGTCCCGCGCGGCAGCCAGCGCAGCACGTATTCGGCGCCGACGATGGCCAGCATGAAGCTCTTGGCGGTCCGGTTCAGCGTCGACAGGACAAAGAGGCCGCCGGGCCGGACGAGCGAGCAGGCCGTCGTGATGAAGGCCTCGGGATGGGGGACATGCTCCACGACCTCGAGCGCCAGAACCACGTCGAAGGCCTCTCCAGCCTCGGCCAACGTTTCCGCCGTGATGCCGCGGTACTCGACCGATACGCCGCTCTCGCCCGCGTGCCGCGAGGCGATCTCGACATTGCCGGGCGCGGGATCGATCCCGGTCACGCGACCGCCGAGCCTGGCCAGCGGCTCGGACAGGAGACCGCCGCCGCAGCCGATATCGAGCACGGACAGGCCCGTCAGCGGCTGAACCGCCGAGGGCGCGACGGCGAAATGCCGGATCATCAGGTCGCGGAGGTAGCGGATCCGCGTCGGATTGAGCTTGTGCAGGGGCGCCATGGCGCCCTTCGGATCCCACCACTCGTCGCCGAGGCGGTCGTAGCGGGCGACATCATCGCTGTCGACGCGGTCGGCTCGGCCGTAATCCGTGCGGGACGTTGGGGCTGCGCACATGGTGTCTCACTCGATGCGAGAAGTAGGGCCGACCCGGCCAGGCCGACCGTTGGCGATCCGGTGCCGCCTCAGGCCACGGCGTTCGCAGGACGAACGGCGCTCCGCGTCGGCGTACGGCCCTTCCGCGGTTGGTTCAACGTGAACAAGACCATAGGCTTGTCCGATCGACTGCGGCGCGTTGACAGCCCCGGCCGAGGCCGCCATGTATACGCCCCCCCGGGTCCGGGGGCGAGCCCCTCCGACACCTGGGCACCCGGTGCGTCGGGCGACGCCTGGACCCTCCCGTTCTCTCGTTCCAGACCGATGGCTCGACTCGTTCTCAAATTCGGCGGCACATCCGTCGCCAATATCGACCGGATCCGCAATTCCGCCCGCCATGTGAAGCGCGAGGTCGAGGCCGGCCACGATGTCGCCGTGGTGGTCTCGGCCATGTCGGGCAAGACGAACGAACTCGTGGGCTGGTGTGCCGATGCCTCGCCCCTGCACGATGCGCGCGAGTACGATGCGATCGTGGCGTCCGGCGAGTTGGTGACGGCCGGCCTCATGGCCATCGTGCTGCAGGACATGGGCATCGTGGCGCGCTCGTGGCAGGGCTGGCAGCTCCCGATCCTCACGTCCGACGCGCATGGCGCGGCCCGCATCGCCTCCATCGACGGTTCCGAACTCGTCCGTCGTTTCGAGGAGAAGCGCGAGGTGGCGGTGATCGCCGGCTTCCAGGGTCTGCATGCCGAGACGGGGCGCGTCACGACACTCGGGCGCGGCGGCTCGGACACGAGCGCCGTTGCGGTCGCGGCCGCGATCGGGGCCGAGCGCTGCGACATCTACACCGACGTCGACGGCGTCTATACTACCGACCCGCGCATCGTGCCCAAGGCGAGGCGGCTCGATCGCGTGGCCTTCGAGGAGATGTTGGAGATGGCGTCGCTCGGCGCCAAGGTGCTCCAGGTGCGCTCCGTCGAAGTCGCCATGAACCACAACGTCAAGGTCTTCGTCCGATCGTCCTTCGACGATCCCGAACGACCGAGACCCGGCACCCTGATCTGCGCCGAGGAAGACATCATGGAACAACAGGTCGTCACCGGGATCGCATTCGCCAGGGACGAGGCGCAGATTACGCTGAGGCGGATCGCGGATCAGCCCGGCGTCGCCGCTGCGATCTTCGTCCCGCTCGCCGAAGCCGGCATCAACGTCGACATGATCATCCAGGTGGTGTCCGACGACACGACCACGACCGACATGACTTTCACGGTGCCGGGCGCCGATTTCGAGCGCGCCAAGGCGCTGCTCGTGGCGGCGAAGGCGCGGATCGGCTTCGCGGTCATGCAGGGGACCGACGACGTCGTGAAGGTCTCGGCTATCGGCATCGGCATGCGCAGCCACGCGGGTGTCGCGGCCCGCGCGTTCCGCGCGCTGGCCGAAAAGGGGATCAACATCCGGGCCATCACGACCTCAGAAATCAAGTTCTCCGTGTTGATCGATTCGGCCTATACGGAACTCGCTGTCCGGACTCTCCACACTCTTTACGGTCTCGACAAGGTCTGACGCCTGCCACCCCATAGACCGAGCGGTGCAGAACCGGACGTTGGTTTGTCTTGCCGTCCGGGCGGGCCAGCGGCTATAGCTTGATCGACGAATCGATGAGACGATGGGCCGGGCTCCGTCGAGCCGAAGTTATTTGTCAGCTGGGTGCGTTGAGGGAAGCGGGCGATGCGTGGCTCTCTGGCCGGACCGCGATTGCTGCTGCGTCGTCTTCGCGAGATCATGGCGGAGCCGATCGCCGCGCAGGCTCGGCTCGACAAGATCGTGATTCAGATCGCCTTCAACATGGTGGCCGAGGTCTGCTCGGTCTACGTGCTCCACGCCGACGGACGCCTCGAGCTCTACGCCACCGAGGGGCTCAATCGGGAGGCCGTCCACCAGACCACGATGCGCAAGGGAGAGGGGCTGGTCGGTCTCATAGCGGCCAGCGCCGAGGCCTTGGCTCTGCCCGATGCTCAGGCGCATCCGGCCTTCTCGTACAAGCCCGAGACCGGCGAGGAGATCTATCTCTCGTTTCTCGGCGTACCGATCCTGCGCGGCGGCAATACGCTCGGGGTCCTCGTGGTGCAGAACCGCGCCCGTCGTCTCTATTCCGAAGAGGAGGTTGAAGCGCTCCAAACGACCTCCATGCTGCTTGCCGAGATGATCGCCGGGGGTGAACTGCAGTCGATGATGCCGGGACCCGCGGTCCTGCGGCAGCACCTGACCCTGAAAGGGTCGGTGGTGGCCGATGGCGTCGGTTTGGGACATGCCGTGCTGCACGAATCGCGCGTCGTCGTGACCCGCTTCGTCGCCGAAAACATCGACAGCGAGGTGGCGCGCCTTGAGGAGGCGATCGGGGCATTGCGGGAAGCGATCGACCAATTGGTCGACCAGGGCGATGTCGCGGGTCCCGGCGAGCATCGCGAGGTGCTGCAGGCGTTCCGCATGTTCGCGCATGACCGCGGCTGGCTGCGCCGGTTGCGGGAAGCCGTGATCACGGGTCTCACGGCCGAAGCCGCCGTCGAGCGCGTGCAAAGCGATACCCGCGCGAAACTGGTTCGCCAGACCGATCCTTATCTGCGCGACCGCCTGCACGACCTCGACGAACTCGCCAATCGGCTGCTGCATCAGCTGACGGGACAAAGCCTCGTCGGCGCTCACGATACCTTGCCCGACAATGCCGTCATCGTGGCCCGATCCATGGGGCCGGCGGCGCTTCTCGATTACGATCGGGCGAGGCTGCGGGGACTCGTGCTCGAGGACGGCGGCGCGTCGAGCCATGTCGCCATCGTGGCGCGGGCGCTCGGCATCCCGGTGGTCGGGGATGTGGCCAACGTGTCGAGCCTCGTCGAACCCGGCGACGGCGTCATCGTCGACGGTTCCCTCGGCATCGTTCAGGTTCGGCCGCCAAGCGACGTCGAAGCCGCCTACGCCGAGAAGGCGCGGCTCGGGGCACGGCGCCAGGAGCAGTATCGCAAGCTCCGCGAAGTCGAGACGGCAACGCGGGACGGGGTGGCGATCGGCCTCCACATGAACGCCGGTCTGCTGCTCGACCTGCCGCATGTGGCCGAGACGGGTGCCGCGTCCATCGGCTTGTTCCGCACCGAACTGCTGTTCATGGTCACGCCGCGCTTCCCGCGCATGGCCCAGCAGTATGCACTTTATAAATCGGTGCTCGACGCGGTCGGTGAGCGGCCGGTGACGTTCCGCACCCTCGACATCGGGGGCGACAAGGTGCTGCCCTATATGGCGCGGCCCGACGAGCAGAACCCCGCACTCGGCTGGCGCGCGATCCGCATCGGGCTCGATCGCCCGGGGCTGCTGCGATCGCAGCTTCGCGCCCTGCTGAAAGCCGGCGAAGGGCGCAACATGAAGATCATGTTCCCGATGATCGCGGCGGCGGCGGAGTTCGACGCCGCGAAGGCGCTCGTGGGCCGCGAAATGGATCACCTGGAGCGGCACGGCTATGCCTTGCCGGCTTCGGTGCAACTCGGCGCCATGGTCGAAGTGCCGGCCCTGCTCTGGGAGCTCGACGAGTTGGCGCAGCGCGTCGACTTCCTTTCGGTCGGCAGCAACGACCTCCTGCAGTATCTGTTCGCTGTCGACCGCGACAACAAGCGTGTGGCGGGGCGCTTCGATCCGCTGGCGCCCTCGATGCTTCGCGCCCTGAAGAGCATCGCGGACATCGGCCGAGCCCGGAATGTGCCCGTGACACTATGCGGCGAGCTTGGCGGGAAACCGCTGAGCGCCCTGGCCCTGATCGCGATCGGGTTCCGGGACCTTTCGATGTCGCCGTCGTCGCTCGGCCCGGTCAAGGCCATGCTGCTCGGCCTCGACGCCGCCGACGCGACCGCCTATGTCGAGGACCTGCTGGGGCGCAACGACGGATCGACGTCGCTGCGCCCGGAGCTTCAGGCCTATGCCGAGCGCAACGGCATCCCGCTCTAAGGCGTCGTGGTCTGAGCGACGGCTTAGCGCTTCTTCTGTTTTCTGGATGCGATGCTCCCTTTCGCCAAGCTCGATCTGATCCTGCGCCGTCACGAGGAAGTCTCGGCCCGCCTGTCGGCCGGACCCGATGCCGCGACCTTCGTGGCGCTGGCGCGCGAGCTCTCGGACAACGAGGACCTCGTGGCGGCCATCCGGGCCCATCGCGACAAGCAGGCGGAGGCCGAGGGGATCGAGTCCATGCTGGTCGAGCCGGCGCTCGACGACGAGATGCGGACCCTGGCCGAAGCCGAGCAGGCGGAGGCCGCGCAAGCGCTTGCCGATCTCGAGACCACGATCCGGCTCGCGCTGCTGCCGAAGGACGCGGCCGATGCCAAGAGTGCCATCCTGGAGATCCGGGCCGGCACCGGTGGCGACGAGGCGGCACTCTTCGCCGGCGACCTGTTCCGCATGTACGCACGCTACGCCGACCTCCATCGTTGGAAGGTCGAGGTCTTGTCGGTCAGCGAAGGGACGGCGGGGGGCTACAAGGAGATCGTGGCGGAGGTCCAGGGCAGCGGTGTCTTTGCGAAGTTGAAGTTCGAGAGCGGTGTTCATCGCGTTCAGCGCGTGCCCGACACCGAAACGCAGGGGCGCATCCACACCTCGGCCGCCACCGTTGCAGTGCTTCCCGAGGCCGAGGAGGTCGATGTCGCCATCAACGAGGCCGACCTCAAGATCGATACCATGCGGGCACAGGGCGCCGGTGGCCAGCACGTCAACAAGACGGAATCGGCGATCCGCCTCACGCATCTTCCGACCGGGCTCGTGGTCTTCATGCAGGAAGAGCGCTCGCAGCATCGCAACCGTCACAAAGCCATGGCGGTGCTCCGCTCGCGCATCTTCGACCTGCAACGCCAGAAGCTGGATGGCGAGCGCGCGGCCGACCGCAAGGCCCAGGTCGGCTCAGGAGACCGTTCGGAGCGGATCAGGACGTATAACTTCCCGCAAGGCCGGCTGACCGACCATCGAATCAACCTGACGCTCTACAAGCTCGACAAGGTGATCGCGGGAGAAGCGCTCGACGAGGTGGTCGATGCTTTGACGACCGAGCACCAGGCCGCGCAACTCGCTGCAGCCGAGATCTGAACGCCGATGTCCGGTCGAGGATGATGCGAGATGCGTGAAGACCTCGAGGTGATCGACACGGGATTGGCGGACGCGCTCCGCGTTCTTCTCCCTTCGTTTCGCGGCCGGTTGACGGCCGCCGAAACGGTGGCGCCGATGACGTGGTTCCGCGTCGGTGGCCCGGCCGAGGTGTTCATGGTCCCGGCCGACGAAGCGGACCTCGCCTATGCCCTGGCCAGGATCCCGGCCCAGATCCCGGTGTTGCCGCTCGGGCTCGGTTCCAACATCATCGTGCGGGATGGTGGCGTGCCGGGCATCGTGGTGAAGCTCGGCCGCGGCTTCGGTGCCATCGCGGTCGAACCGCACCATGTGCTCCGGACCGGCGCTGCTGTTCCCGACGTCAAGGTTGCGCGCGCCGCCGCCGATGCCGCCATCGATGGTCTCGCTTTCTTTCGGGGCATACCGGGTGCGATCGGGGGTGCCTTGCGCATGAACGCCGGTGCGCATGGTGGCGAGACCCGTGATACCCTGATCGAAGCCCGCGGGGTCGACCGCGACGGTACGGTACGGATTTTCGCCAACGCCGATATGGGCTTCACCTACCGGCACTGCGCCGTGTCGCCTTCGATCATCTTCACCGAAGCGCGGTTCCAGGGACGGCGCGGCGATCCCGCAGCGATCCTCGGCGAGATGGACCGCATCACGGCGGCCCGCGAGGCTACGCAACCGATCCGCGAACGGACCGGGGGATCGACCTTCAAAAATCCCGAAGGTCACAAGGCCTGGCAGCTGATCGACCGGGCTGGTTGCCGGGGGCTCTCGGTCGGCGACGCCCAGGTCTCGGAGATGCATTGCAACTTCCTGATCAACCGGGGGGCGGCAACAGCGTACGACGTCGAGGCTCTCGGCGAGCAGGTGCGCCGGCGAGTTTTCGAGACGAGCGGCGTGACGCTGGATTGGGAAATCAAGCGGGTTGGCGCGATGGGCACGGGACGCGCCCGTGCCATCATCTCGGTCTGAGGCGATGCACGACTTGCCCGCAAGCCGGTCTGCAAGCTCTCCAAGCGTTTTGGATGTTCCAACCGGGCATGCTATTCGCGAGTCATGCGGTGCCGGGGTTCCAGAATGGTCGCCAACGCGAAACGCCGTACGTTCACCCTCGTCCTGATCAAGCCGTCGCACTACGACGACGACGGCTATGTGATCCAATGGCTGCGTTCGGCCATTCCGTCGAACACGCTCGCGGTGTTGAATGGCCTGGCTCTCGATTGCGCCGCTCGCAAGGTCCTGGGGGACGATGTCGACATCGAAATCGAGGCGATCGACGAGACGAACACACGCGTCCGCCCGGACCGCATCGCCAAGTTGATCCAGGACCGTGGGGATCACGGCCTCGTGGCTCTGGTCGGGGTTCAATCCAACCAGTTTCCCCGTGCGGTCGACATCGCGACTTCGCTGAGGCGATCGGGGGTCAAGGTCGCCATAGGCGGCTTCCATGTCAGCGGCTGCATCGCCATGCTGCCCGAGATGCCGGCAGACCTCATCGCGGCTCAGGCTCTGGGCATCTCTCTCTTCGCCGGGGAGGCGGAGGGCCGCTTGGATATCGTCCTGCAGGATGCCGACCGCGACAGGTTGCAGCCGCTCTACGATTTCATGGCGGATCTACCCGGCCTCGATGGCGTACCTACCCCGTTGCTGCCGGCCGCCCGCATCGAGCGCACCGGCGGCAAGATGACGAGCTTCGACGCGGGGCGAGGTTGCCCCTTCCAGTGCTCGTTCTGCACCATCATCAACGTCCAGGGCCGTAAATCGCGCTTCCGCTCACCGGAAGACGTGGAGCGCATCGTGCGAACCAATCTCGCGCAGGGGATCAATCACTTCTTCATCACGGACGACAACCTTGCCCGCAACAAGAACTGGGAGGCGATGTTCGACCGCCTTATCGCGCTGCGCGAAGCCGAAGGACTGCGGTTCAACATGGTGGTCCAGGTAGACACGCTGTGCCACCGCATTCCGCGTTTCATCGAGAAAGCCGCACGCGCCGGGGTCACTCGTGTGTTCCTCGGCCTCGAGAGCATCAACCCGGACTCTCTTGTCGGCGCCAAAAAGAAGCAGAATCGGATTTCCGAGTACCGGACAATGCTCTTGGAGTGGAAGAAGCACGGCTGCTTCACCTATGCCGGATATATCATCGGCTTTCCGACCGACACGCCGGAAACGATCGTTCGCGATATCGAGATCATCAAGCGAGAGTTGCCGCTCGACCTGCTGGAGTTCTTCTGTCTGACGCCTCTACCGGGATCGGAGGACCACAAGAAGCTGCTCACCGCCGGCGTCGCCATGGACCCGGACATGAACAGGTACGACCTCGAACACGTCACCACTGGCCACCCGATCATGTCCAAAGCGGATTGGGAGCGCGCCTATCGCCTCGCCTGGGAGACTTACTACACGCCCGACCACATGGAGACCGTGATGCGTCGCGGCGGTGCCGTCGGAATCAGTCCGGGCAAGATGCTGTTCCTCCTGCTGTGGTTCTACGGCTGCGTGACCGTCGAGAAGATCCATCCCCTCGAAGGCGGATACCTGCGCCGCAAGGTCCGGCGGGACCGTCGACCGGGCTTTGCGATCGAAAATGCGTTCCTCTTCTATGCGCGTTACGGCTTCGATGTGCTTCGCAAGCACTTGGCTGTGTTTCGCCTCTGGTGGCGCATGAACCAAGTACGCAAGAGCATCAAGGCGGACCCGCAACGCAGAGCCTATACGGACTTGGCTTTGACTCCCGTGGCGGCTGACGAACTCGATACGCTCGAGATGTTCAACATCTCGGCCTCGGCCAAGGCTTCCGCCGCAAGAGCCAAACGGGCGGTCGAAGCCGCGGGCGTTGCGGCAGGGGCCTGACGGCTCGCCGTCACGGCACTCCGCGACCCTGCCACTTCCGATGCATGAGCTTTGCAGCACTTCGGACCGAAGCGCGGTCGCTCGATGCGCAGGTGCTCCGATCGGATGCCGGGGTGGGCTTTAGCAATCCGTCAACCATGACGACCATACAGTTTCGCCATCGGCACTGCTCAGCGGCTCCGAGCGCGCCTGTCGCGATCCCCTTCAGCCGGACCTCGATCGATGACCCACCATGTAGCGGTACTGATGGGCGGTTGGTCCGCCGAACGCGAGGTGTCGTTGCGATCGGGCGAGGCTTGCGCGACGGCGCTCGAGCGCGACGGCTACGGGGTCACCCGGATCGACGTCGATCGGAACATCGCCGACATTCTGGCAAGGCTCAAACCCGACTTCGCCTTCAACGCTCTGCACGGGCGGGTCGGTGAGGACGGCACCGTGCAGGGCATCCTCGAGATCCTGCGCATTCCCTACACGCATTCCGGGGTGCTGGCCTCGGCCTTGGCCATGCAGAAGGACAAGGCCAAGCTCGTGATGGCGGCGGCGGGTGTCCCTGTGGCGCACGGCCTCACGGTCGACCGGCACGAGGCGGCGAAGCGCCACGTGCTCCCACCCCCCTACGTCCTCAAACCCGTCAACGAGGGATCATCGGTGGGGGTCATCATCGTGCGGGAGGACAGGAGCCATCCGCCGCAGGAGATCGGCCGCCCGGATTGGGCATATGGCGAGACCCTGCTGGCCGAGACCTTCATCGCGGGACGGGAACTCACCTGTGCGGTCATCGACGGCAAACCGACCGGGGTCATCGACATCACGGCCTCGCACGGGCCCTTCTACGATTACGATGCGAAATATGCGCCGGGCGGCTCAATCCACGTCCTTCCGGCAAATCTTAAAGAAAATATTTACCAAAACGTTCAACAGTTGGCGGTGAGGGCCCATCGAGCGCTCGGCTGCCGTGGGGTGAGCCGTTCAGATTTCCGTTATGACGACCGCCCCGAAGGCACGGGAGCACTCGTCGTCCTGGAGGTGAACACTCAACCCGGCATGACCGAGACCTCTCTGGTCCCCGAGATGGCGGCACATGCCGGGTACTCGTTTGGCGAGCTTGTTCGATGGATGGTGGAGGACGCATCCTGCGATCGATAGGGGACATGGGCCAGGGCCTTTTCCCGGACAATCGGCTGCGTTTCGTCGGACCCTTCGCGCTCCTGGCCGGCACCGCCGGAAAGCCCGCAACGCCGGCCCTGCGCCCGCGTAAGCCCTTGCGCGGCAACAGCAGGTTCATTCTTGCCCGCCGCGGCGTCGGCTCGCTTCTGGTCGTCGTGCTGTTGTCCGGTGCGGGTCTTTACGGCAGCATCCGGGGCGGCGAGTACCAGGCCTTCGTGTCGAGCTACGGGGCGCCGGCCGACATCGTGGCCAAAGCGCTCGGCTTCGCGATCAAGGACGTGACCATCTCGGGCCTCAAGGAATTGACCCCGGCCGAGATCCTGCGCGACGGCGACGTCGGCGCGAAGAACTCCCTGGCGCTCCTCGACCCGACCGCGTTGCGCGACAGGTTGAAGACGATCCCGCTCGTCCGGGACGTCAGCATCCGCAAGCTTTTCCCGAACGACCTTCACATCAACGTGCAGGAACGCGACGCCGCGGCGCTCTGGCAGAAGGATGGCCAGCTGTCGCTGATCGCGGCCGATGGCGTGCCGATCGATATCGTCGAGGACAATCGCTTCAACGGCCTGCCGTTCCTGGTGGGCGAAGGCGCCAACGAGCGGCTCGGCGAGTTCGAGGCCCTGCTCGCGTCCGCCGGCACGCTCAAGGACAAGATCCGGGCCGGGGTGCTGGTGGGCCGGCGCCGCTGGACCCTGCAGATGGACTCGGGCGTCGAGGTTGAGCTTCCCGAACTGGATGCCGTCGAGACGTTGGCACGCCTCGTCGAGATCGAGCGCCAATCCAAGATTCTGGAGAAGGACGTCATCTCCATCGATCTGAGAATCCCCGGCAGGATCACCGCACGGCTCAGCGAGGATGCGGCTGCGCAGCGCGCCGATTTCCTGGCCAAGCGCCCCAAGGCGAAGGCTAACCCGGCATGAGCAATCGTCTGATGCCCCGGCGCATGCGCCCCCTGTCGACCCGCCGCAGTGCTTTGCTCTGCGTGCTCGACATCGGCACGTCGAAGATCGCCTGCCTGATCGCCAAGCTGAACCCCGCCGAAGCCTCCGACACGCTGCCCGGCCGGACCCACCGGTGCCGTATCTTGGGAATCGGACACCAGCGGTCGCGCGGCATCAAGGGAGGCGCCGTGGTCGACATGGACGAAGCCGAGAACGCCATCCGGCTTGCGGTCGATGCCGCCGAGCGTATGGCCGGCGTGGAGGTCGGCAGCGTCATCGTCACGATCACGGGCGGCCGCCTGTCCTCGCAGCATTACAGCGCCAAGGTCGCGGTCGGCGGCAAGGCCGTGTCGGACTACGACGTCCACCGGGTGCTCGAAGCGTCCTGCGCCACGATGGCTCGCCAGGGCCGCGCCGTCCTACACTCGCTGCCGACCGGCTTCTCGCTCGATCGCACCCGGGCGATCCGCGACCCGCGCGGCATGATCGGCGACGAACTCGGGGCCGATATGCACGTGGTTGGCTGCGATGCCGCTGCGGCGCGCAATCTCATGCTGGCCATCGAACGCTGCCATCTGACCATCGACGCCATGGTGGCGACCCCCTATGCGGCCGGGCTTTCGGTGTTGGCCGACGACGAGGCGGAGCTCGATGTTGCGCTGATCGATATGGGCGGCGGCACGACCTCGGTCGGCATCTTCGCGGGCGGACATCTGGCGCATGTCGATGCCATCGCGGTCGGCGGCAATCATGTGACGACCGATATCGCGCGGGGCCTCACCACCCGGCTTTCGGATGCGGAGCGGTTGAAGACGCTGCACGGGACCTGCATCGCGTCGGCTTCGGACGAGCGCGAGACGATCGCGGTTCCCCAGGTCGGCGACGACCACGATCAACCCAACCATATCCCCAAATCGCACCTCGTCCGGATCATCCGGCCGCGCGTGGAAGAAATTCTGGAGCTGGTCCGCGACCGCCTCCAGGCGGCCGGCTTCGCGGCTCACGCCGGGCGGCGCCTCGTGCTGACGGGCGGCGCCTGCCAGTTGACCGGAATGGCGGAGGCTGCGCGGCGCATCCTGTCGCCGCAGGTCCGGATCGGCCGGCCGCTGGGCATTCAGGGTCTGCCGGAATCGGCCAAGAGCCCGGCCTTCGCGGCCGGAGTCGGACTGCTGATCTACCCCCAGGTCGCCAGCATCGAACATTTCGAACCCAGGCGTGACGTCCCCCTGCAGGCGACCGGGACGGACGGCTACATGAACCGTGTCAGCCGATGGCTGAAGGATAGCTTTTAACCGCAATGCGGCATCGGCTCCTCGGTGAACCGTTAACGCACAGGCGACGAGGTTAACGCGGAAGTCGTTAACTGTAAGGGATTTGTTAAGGGTTCTCGCACAATCTCGGGACTGCGGCGGCGGCCCGGATCCGGCGGCGGGCAAGCGACAGGGCCGATGCGAGCGGCCCCACGGGGACATGAGAGGCCAAACGATGACGATCAACCTGAAGATGCCCGAACTGCGCGAACTCAAGCCCCGCATCATGGTCTGCGGAGTCGGCGGAGCCGGCGGCAATGCGGTCAACAATATGATCGTCTCGGGCCTCGTCGGGGTCGACTTCATCGTGGCCAATACCGATGCCCAGGCGCTGACGAGCTCCAAGGCCGAACGCATCATCCAGATGGGCCTGCAGGTGACCGAAGGCCTCGGGGCCGGATCGCAGCCCGAAGTCGGCCGTGCGGCCGCCGAGGAGGCCATCGAGGAAATCCGCGATCATCTGGCGGGCGCCCACATGTGCTTCGTCACGGCCGGGATGGGCGGGGGCACCGGAACCGGTGCCGCGCCGGTCATTGCCCGCACGGCGCGGGACATGGGCATCCTGACGGTCGGCGTCGTCACGAAGCCCTTCCAGTTCGAAGGTGCCCGCCGTGCCCGCGTGGCCGAGGCCGGGATCAACGAGCTCCAGAAATCCGTCGATACGCTGATCTGCATTCCGAACCAGAACCTGTTCCGGGTCGCCAACGAGCGCACGACTTTCGCCGACGCCTTCTCGATGGCCGATCAGGTGCTCTACTCGGGCGTCGCCTGCATCACCGATCTGATGGTCAAGGAAGGTCTGATCAACCTCGACTTCGCCGACGTCCGCGCCATCATGCGCGAGATGGGCAAGGCCATGATGGGGACCGGGGAAGCCTCGGGCGACAAGCGTGCCATTCTGGCGGCTGAAGCCGCCATCGCCAATCCTCTGCTCGACGAGGTCTCGATGAAGGGGGCCCGCGGTCTCCTCATCTCGATCACGGGCGGCAACGACCTCACGCTTTACGAAGTCGACGAGGCCGCGAGTCGGATCCGGCAGGAGGTCGACGAGGACGCCAACATCATCCTGGGCGCCACGTTCGATTCGAATCTCGACGGGATCGTGCGCGTCTCGGTCGTGGCGACCGGCATCGACCAGCCGCTCGGCGCCAAGGACCTGAATAGCGGCGAGTCGCGGATCGCCGAAGTCGCCCAGAAGCTGCGTGCTCAGACGGCGGCCCGCCAGGAAGCGATCTCGCGTCCGGTGATGACCTCGGATGCGACGTCTTCTGCCTACGACACCGCGTCGCAGGTCCAGGCTCCGGCCCAGCCGAATTTCGTCGTACCGCAGAACTTCGCCATGCCGCAGAGCACGGGCTACGCGCCGCAGGGTCCCGTTGCGAGCGACGTCGAAATCAAGGCGGTTTCGGCACCGAAGGCCGGGCACTACGCGCCGCCGCCTCCGCCGGATGCCCATCGCCAGGATTATCACGATGCGGGGCCTTTCATCCCACCCGCGCCCTTGATGCCGCAACGGGCTCAGCGCATGCCCCAGATCGAGGATCTGCCGCTACCGGTGCAGCATCAGATCCGGGCGCAGCGAGGCGAACCCGCATCGGCCGAAGCGCCGCAGACCGATACCAAGCGCCGCACCCTGCTCGAACGGCTCGCCTCGTTCGGCATGAGTCGACAGGACGAGGTCGCGACCGCACCGCCGCCGCGAACCTCGCTTCCCGCTCCAGCCCCGCGCATGCCACAGGCACCGGTCCAGTATGCTCCGCCGCAGCAAGGCCACGTTGCTCGGCCACAGCCAGGTCCGCCATCCTCCGATTATGGCAAGCGCCCCGTGGCCCAACCCATGAACCGGCACCCCCAGGGCCCGACCGACCAGCATGGCCGAGCCCTGCCGCCGGCTCGCAGCCTAGAGGACGACCAGCTCGAGATCCCCGCGTTTTTGCGGCGTCAGTCGAACTGACATGTCGCGATCCGGACAAGAAAGCGCCGTCGCCCGGTTCCGGTCGGCGGCGCTAAGCTTTTGTTAATGGTCGACTATCGTGGTTTGAGGTTTTGTTCCCGACCGATCGGAACTTCTGTAACAGAATGTAAGAAAGCGTGATTTGGCGCGGCCCCATGTTCCGCGTAATGAGGTTAAGGACAAAGGCGCGATGGCGTGCTGGCGGGGACATCCCCCTGACACACCTTCGGACTGGCGGGTAGTCTCCAAACCTCAGGTCGGGCGAAAGCGTGACCGGATGATGATGGGGGCGGGATCGGCGGCAGCGCGGTCCGATCCGCCGAATTTGCCGAGTGGAGCAGGGTGGCATGAAGTTTTCGAAGCAAACGACCCTGCGTAAACGGTCCGTCTTGACCGGCAACGGCGTCCATTCGAATACTCCTGTAACACTGATCCTTCATCCTGCTCCTGCCGACAGCGGCATTGTCTTCTTGCGGACGGGCCTTGCCGATGGCGGAACCCGTCGCATCGAGGCCAAGTGGTCGAGAGTATCCGCCACCGACCTTTGCACAGTGCTCGGCGATGTATCGCTGGGATCCGTCTCCACGGTGGAGCACCTCCTGGCCGCGTTCATGGGACTCGGCATCGACAACGTGCTGATCGAAGTCGACGGTCCCGAGATCCCGATCATGGACGGCTCGTCCGCGGCTTTCGTGGCGGCCATCGACAAGGCTGGCATCAAGACGCTGACCACGTCGCGCCGCTACATCAAGATCATGAAGCCGGTTCGTGTCGCGCAAGGCCGATCCTTCTCGGAATTGCTTCCCGCCGAGTCCGGGTTTTCGCTCGATGTCGAGATCGACTATCCGGTGGAAGCCATTGGTCGTCAGCGGAAGATGGTGCAGCTTAACCCGTCGAGCTTCCGCCGGGATATCTCCCGCGCCCGTACGTTCGGCTTGTTGCGTGATGTCGAGCGTCTCTGGAAGCTCGGTTTCGCGCTCGGCTCTTCGCTCGATAATTCCGTCGCGGTCGATGACGACCGGATCCTCAATCCGGAAGGACTGCGGTCGAGCGACGAATTCGTGTCGCACAAGATGCTGGATGCCGTCGGCGACTTGGCCCTCGCGGGTGCTCCCTTGATCGGCAGCTACGCGGCGTTCTGTCCGGGCCACAAGATGAACTTCCTCGTCTTGCAGGCGCTGTTCGCCGATCGGTCGGCCTACAAGGTGGTCGAAGAGCCGGTTCAGGTAGGGTCCACCTTCGATTTCGGCTTCGCGGCACTTCCGGTTTTCGCTTCCGATCTCAACTGAGGTGCGGCATTGGCCGGTTCGGAGCTTCGTCCGGTCCATGCGCGTTGGTCCCGTGGCGAGCTTGGAAGCATCCTTCCAGAACTCGCGGCTTCGCTTCGCCATCTCCGGCGATCGTTGCTGAAAAGTCACGAGCTTCGTTATTCAGGAGCGAGTCCGGACCGCGGTGGAACCTAGCCGTGTCGGCCGACGCCCAAGCCACATTTTCACCCCTGGTCCGTCCTATTGCAACGGCTTGCCGTTCATGGTTCGGACGGCGCGAGCCACTTTCTAATCCAATGATCGAGTCTTCCTGATGGCGTTTGACTGGTTTCGAATGGCCACCCGCGCGGCGCCGCTGACGGCTATTCTGGCCCTTCCCGTGGCAGGCTGCTCGGCACTCGACTCGATCAACCCATTCGGGCCGGGTGAGAAGTACGAAACCAAGATCCTTCCCGAGACCCCGGCTACCGACATCTACGACCAGGGTCTGGCCCGGCTCCAGAAGAAGGACGCCGCGGGTGCGGCAAAGAAGTTCGCCGACCTCGAGAAACAATATCCGTTTTCCGAATGGTCCCGAAAAGGCCTGATGATGACGACCTTCTCGCAGTATCAGGCTGCGGACTATGACTCGGCCATCGCGTCGGGCAAGCGTTTCTACCAGCTCTATCCCAACTCACCCGACGCGCCTTATGCGCTCTACCTTCAGGGCATGTCGTATTACCAGCAGATCCCGGATGTGTCGCGCGACCAGGACGCCTCCGCCAAGGCTCTCGATCTGTTTCAGCAGATCGTCACGAAATATCCGACCTCGGAATACGCCGACGATGCCAAGTTCAAGATCCAAGTCACCCGCGATCAATTGGCCGGCAAGGAGATGTCGACGGGCCGTTTCTATCTGAGCCGAAGAAACTACACGGCTGCCATCAACCGCTTCCGCGAGGTCCTGGCCAAGTATCAGACGACCCGGCACACGGAAGAAGCGCTGGAGCGGCTCACCGAGGCCTATCTGGCACTCGGGATCAGCAACGAAGCCCAGACGGCAGCCGCAGTCCTCGGTCACAATTTCCCTGATAGTCCCTGGTACAAGGATGCCTTCGCCAAGCTGCGAGCCGATGGTCTGGAGCCGAACGAGGATCAGGGATCGTGGATTTACCGGACCTATCACGGACTGGGCCTGGGCTAGCGGGCTCCTCGGGCAACGAGGCGACATCGTCGCATCGGCGCAGGGCCGTCGCCATCGCGATCCTGGCGGGTCGATAGGCCCCGGCCATGCTTGCACAACTTAGCATTCGCGATTTCGTCCTGATCGATAGGCTCGACCTTCAGTTCGGGCCGGGTCTGACCGTGCTGACCGGAGAGACCGGTGCAGGCAAGTCGATCCTGCTCGATGCGTTGGCTCTGGCGCTCGGCGGGCGCGGCGACGGTTCCGCCGTAAGACAGGGCGAGAAGCAGGGCCAAGTCACGGCGGTCTTCGATCTTGCGGCGGACCACCCGGCGTGGAACGTGGTGCGAGCCCAGGACCTCGAACCCGACGGCAGCCTTATCCTGCGCCGCGTCCAGTTTCCGGATGGACGGACGAGGGCCTTTCTGAACGATGCTCCGGTCAGCGTTCAGACGCTCCGCGATATCAGCCGCGGCTTGGTCGAGATCCATGGCCAGCATGACGACCGGGCCTTGGTCGATCCGACGGCGCATCGCACGCTGCTCGATGCCTTTGGGGCTCTGGACGTCAAGGCCGCGCGGGTCAGGAGTGCCTTTGCGTCCCACAAGGCGGCCGTGCGGACGCATGCCGACGAGGCCGCCCGGATCTGCAAGGCGCAGGCCGACGCGGACTACCTTCACCACGTGCAGGCGGAGTTGGCGAAGCTCGCGCCGTCGCAGGGCGAGGAAGAGCACCTGTCGGAACGCCGTCTCGCCATGCAGCAGGCCGAAAAGGTCTCGGGCGATCTCCGCGACGCCTTCGAGAGCGTCGCCGGCGAGGCCTCGCCGCTCACGACCTTCTCGGCCCTGCTGCGTCGCCTTGAGCGCCGTGCCGGGCAGGCGCCGGAGCTGATCGAACCCTGCCTCAAGGCGCTCGACGGCGTTCTGGTGGCGCTCGACCACGCGCAGGCCACGGTCGAGGACGCCTTGCAGCGGGCCGAATACGATCCGCGCGAGCTCGAAGCCGTCGAAGAGCGCTTGTTCGCCCTGAGAGCAGCCGGCCGTAAACATGGGGTCGCGCCCGACGCCCTGCCGGATCTCCTCGAGCGGTTCACGCAGGACATCGCGGCGTTGGAAGCCGGCGAGTCTCGGCTCGCCCACCTGGCCGGTGCCGTCGATGCGGCACTCGGCCATTATCGAGCTGTTGCCCGGGACCTGTCCGATGCACGGCGTGGGGCTTCGGCGAAGCTCGACGCTGCGGTCAACAGCGAACTCAGACCGTTGAAGCTGGATCGCGCGCGGTTCATGACCGAGATCGAAAGCGATGCGGCAGCCGCAAGTCCCGACGGCTTCGATCGCGTGGAGTTCTGGGTCTCGACCAATCCGGGCACTCGCCCGGGTCCGCTCACGAAGGTGGCTTCGGGCGGCGAACTCGCGCGTTTCATGCTGGCGTTGAAAGTGTCGCTCGCCGATCGAGGATCCGCCCCGACCCTGGTCTTCGACGAGATCGACACCGGCGTCGGCGGCGCTGTCGCCGATGCCATCGGGTCGCGACTCGCACGGCTCTCCGGGAAGGTTCAGGTTTTGGCTGTGACGCATGCTCCCCAGGTCGCGGCGCGATCGGCGAGTCATCTCAGGATCAGCAAAAGTGCGCTGAAGGGCGGCGATCGGGTCGCGACGCGGGTCACGATGTTGCAAGATGAGTCGCGGCGCGAAGAGATCGCCCGCATGCTGGCTGGTGCCACCATCACCGAAGAAGCCCGGGCGGCGGCGCGGCGGCTGATCGAGACGGCGACCTGAGGACGCGCGTCGAGCATGATGCCAGAAAGCCGGCATGGTTGTGGGAGTGACATCATGCTCCAACGCGATGAAAGCGATCACGTTCATGCCTGAAGCTCGATTGGAGCCACAGGCATGGTGATCTAGAGGGCTGGACGAATGGGCGCCGTAGGGCGATCTGAGGAGACGACACATCGAAGGACGCGGGGTCCCATGAGGCGGGTCAAGGTCGTGGCCGAAGTCGTCATGGACGCCTACTGGCGCCTGGCCGAGGACGACGGTTGGGCCATCGCCAGTCATCTCGCCATGTCGACGCTGACGTCGATGTTCCCGTTCTTGATCTTCGTCACCGCGCTCGCGGGTTTCGTCGGCTCGACGGACCTGTCCGAGGCGGCCGCGAACCTGCTCTTCGACGTCTGGCCTCGCCAGGTCGCGGCGCCGATCGCCCACGAGATCCATACGGTGCTGACGACGGCGCACGGCGGCCTTCTGACCATCGGTGCCTGTCTCGCGGTCTATTTCTCGTCGAGCGGCGTCGAAGCTTTCCGTATCGGGCTTAATCGCGCCTACGGGGTCCGCGAACGTCGGACCTGGTGGGTGCTGCGGCTCGAATCGATCGCCTATGTTCTGGTCGGCGCCGTGGCGCTCCTGGCTCTGGCCTTCCTGGTCGTCTTGGCTCCCCTTATCTGGACCGCGATCATCGCCGTGGCACCCGAGTTCGAACGGCTCAATCGGCTCGTGACCTTCGCGCGGTATGGGCTCGTTTCGGTCATCCTGGTGACGGCGTTGATCATCGCGCACAAGTGGCTACCGGCCGATCGGCGCAGTTTCGTTCAGATCGCCCCCGGGATCATCCTCACCGTCGTGCTCTCGCTGGCGTTCAGCATGGCGTTCGGTGCCTACCTGTCGGAATACGCGCGCAATTACGTGACGACCTATGGCGGACTGGCCTCGGTGATGATCGCCTTGCTGTTTCTCTACGCGCTGGCCAGCATCTTCGTTTATGGCGGCGAACTGAACGCCGCGATCATCCGCAGACGGAGCGCCAGCGAGGCCGAGCCTCGTACGATCAGCAACGTCACCATGCTGTCGACGCGGCGGTCGCGTTTTCCGAAGCCGTGAAGCCCTTGAGTATGTCAGATGAACGTTGAGGCTCGAGCCTCAGACTTCGTCAATGCGAGGAGTGTAACGACGGAGCAACCCAGCGTGGGTTTCAGGATGGCTTGGGTCCCGCCACGCTTCGCTCGCGGTGCGCTCGCAACGATGTCCGACGATCCTCATCCCTCCTAAGCTGGCTGACACACCCTGGAGGACCGTGTCCCTGAGGCAGCGTCGAAGGGATGCCGTAAGCTCGTTGTCAGCCGGCCGAGGGTCGGGCAGCGAGTTCGCCCGGCAGCGCATTGGCCCATTGCGTGATGTTTCCGGCGCCGAGGCAGACCACGTAGTCTCCGGGCTTGGCCGTTGCCGCGACGATAGCGGCCAGGGCGCCGGGGCCATCCAGGGAGACGACGTTGCGGTGGCCGTGGGCTTTGATGGCCGAGGCCAGATGGGTCTTGTCGATGCCGGGGATCGGGCTTTCGCCGGCCGGATAGACGTCGGCCACCACTACGACGTCGGCGTCGTTGAAGCAGGTGGCGAAGTCGTTGAACAGGGATTGCAGCCGCGAATAGCGATGCGGCTGCACGACGGCGATCACCTGGTTCCGGGTCGACGCACGAGCCGCGCGCAGAACGGCCGCGATCTCGACCGGATGGTGGCCGTAGTCGTCGAAGATGGCGGCTCCGTTCCACTCCCCGACTCGCGTGAAGCGGCGCTTCACGCCGCCGAAGCCGCGCAGGGCCGAGCGAATCGTATCGATCGGCACTTTGAGCTCGATCGCGACCGCGATGGCGGCCGTCGCGTTCAGCGCGTTGTGGTGGCCCGGCATGGGCATGACCACGTCCTCGATATAGGTGGCGGCCGAGGTCTTGCGGTCGCGGATCAGCACGTTGAAGCGCGACACGCCTTGGGAGAGGTCGATATCGAGAAGACGCACGTCGGCCTGGGGGTTCTCGCCGTAGGTGACGACGCGGCGGTCCTCGATGCGCCCGACGAGTTCCTGCACCACGGGATGGTCGAGGCACATGACCGCAAAACCGTAGAACGGCAGGTTCTCGACCAGGGTGCGGAACGCCTCCTTGATGGCGTCGAAGGTCTTGAAATGATCGAGATGTTCGGCATCGATATTGGTCACGACCGCGATGTCGGCGGGCAGTTTCAGAAAGGTGCCGTCACTCTCGTCGGCCTCCACCACCATCCAGTCGCCTTGTCCACGCCGCGCATTCGTGCCGTAGGCATTGATGATGCCGCCGTTGATCACGGTCGGGTCGAACCCGCCGGCGTCGAGCAGGGTGGCGACGAGCGACGTCGTCGTGGTCTTGCCATGCGTGCCGGCCACCGCCACGCAGGTCTTGAGGCGCATGAGTTCGGCCAGCATCTCGGCGCGCCGCACCACGGGCAGGCGCCGGCTGCGCGCCGCAACGAGTTCGGGGTTGTCGCGGCGAATGGCGGTCGAGACCACCACGACTTCCGCATCCCCGAGATGGACGGCATCATGCCCGACCGCGACCGGAATCCCCTTTTCGCGCAGGCGCTGGACATTGGCGCCCTCCGCGGCGTCCGAGCCCTGAACGCTGTAGCCGAGCGTGTTCAGGACCTCGGCGATTCCCGACATGCCGATGCCGCCGATGCCGACGAAATGGATGGGACCGAGTTCGCGGGGCAGCTGCATATCGTCTATCGGTCCTCTTCGGTGCCTCCCGCCACGGCGAGGACGAGATCGGCGAGCCGCTCCGCGGCATCCGGGCGGCCGTCGCGACGGGCCGCATCGGCACGCAGTAGCAGGTCCGCCGGGTCGTTCAAAACCCGCAGGAGTTCGCCGGCGAGCCAATCGGGCGTGAAGAGCGCCTCCTCGCGCACCACGGCGGCGCCGCTCGCCGCCAGGATGGCGGCGTTGGCGGCTTGATCCTGGTCGAGCGCATGCGGGAAGGGCACCAGAACGGCCGCCCGCCCGATGACCGCGAGCTCGCTGACCGTAGAGGCGCCCGCGCGGGCCACGACGAGCTGCGCCGCAGCGATCCTGTCGGGCAGATCGGCAAAGAACGGCGCGATCTCGGCCTCGAGACCCAGTCCGGCATAGGTGTCGCGCACGCGCGCCTCGTCCTCTCCGCGGGCCTGCTGGACAATCCGCATGCGTTGCCGCGATGCGGCGTCGAGCATCGCGATGGCCGCGGGTACGATATCCGACATGACGCGGGCGCCCTGGGACCCGCCCGTCACCAGCAGGTTGAGGTCGCCTCCCGGCGTGAGGGTCGGCATGGCGGTCTGGGCCGCCGAGATCACGGCGGGCCGCACCGGATTGCCGGTGAAACGGATGCTGCCCCGCAGGGTCTCGGGAACCCGCGCGAGCGAGGGAAAACCCGTCGCGATACGGGTGGCCCGGTTGGCGACGAACCGATTGGCCTTGCCGATCACGGCATTCTGTTCATGCAGCACGATCGGGAGCCCGCGGATCGAGGCCGCGATGATCGGAGGCACGGTCGGGTAGCCGCCGAACCCGACGACGGCACCGGGCCTGATCCCCCCCATCATGCGCCAGGCCGCGAGCGTCCCGCGCGACAGTTGGGCGGCCGCCGCGGCCTTGGCGACCGGGGAGCCGCCGCGCGGCGTGGCCGAGGGAACGGCGTGAAGGGCCCTGGCCGGGAAATCCTTGCCGTAGCGCAGGGCGCGGTCGTCGGTCATGAGCTCCACCGGGACGCCCCGCGCCGCCAAAGCGCGCGCCAGGGCTTCGGCCGGAAAGAGGTGTCCGCCCGTGCCACCCGCCGCGAGCAGAATCGGGCGGTCCGGGCTTGAGCTCACTTCAGCTGCGCTCCCAGCGCCAAACCGGCGGGATCGTCGTCCTTCTCGTAGGGAACGGGATCGATCACGGCGGCGCGGGGGCGACGGCGCGTGACCGCGATCAGGAACCCCATGGCGAGCGACAGTGAGATCATCGACGAGCCCCCGTAGGAGATAAAGGGCAGCGTCATGCCCTTGGCCGGCATCAGATGCAGGTTGACCGACATGTTGATGCAGCTCTGGATGCCGAACAGGATCACGAGGCCGGCCGCTGCGAACCGGCAGAACGGGTCGTCGTTGCGCGACGACAGCAGCAGACCGCGCAGCACCACGAAGGCGAAGAGGCCGGCGAGCGCCATGCAGAACAAGAGGCCGAACTCCTCGCCCGTGACCGCGAAGATGAAGTCCGTGTGGGCATCGGGCAGCACCCGCTTGACCGTGCCTTCGCCGGGTCCCTTGCCGAGCCAGGAGCCCGAAACGAAGCTCTCGACCGCCGTATCGACCTGGAACGTGTCGGTCGCACCAGGGCCGTTCGCGGGGTCGAGGAAGTGCAGGATGCGGTCGCGCACATGCGGCACGAGCTTGTAGGCGAGGAAGACCGAGGATGCGCCGACCCCCCCGATCCCGGCGACCCAGAACCAATGCAGCCCTGCCATGAAGAAGAGCGCCGCCCAGACGAGCGAGATCAGCATCGTCTGACCGAAATCAGGCTGCAGGATCAGCGGCACGATGGTGAGCGGCAGCAGGAGAAGGGCCAGGATGTTGCCCGGCACGTCGCGGCGCCGCGCCCCTTCCGAGAACGCCCAGGCCGCCAGGATCACGAAGGCCGGTTTGATGAACTCCGAAGGCTGGATGCCGAAGATCCAGCGCTTGGCGCCCTTGACCTCGTGGCCGAAGACCAGGGCCGCGGCGATCAGCACCATTCCGCCGACGAAGACCACCAGGGCGGCGCGCCGCACGTCGCGCGGCGACAGGAAGGACGTCGCGAGAAGCAGGCACAGCGACGGCAGCAGGAACATGACCTGATGGTGGACGAAATAGAATGTCGAAAGGCCGAGCCGTTCTGCCACCGGCGGACTGCCCGCCATGGTGAGCACGATCCCGAGCACCGCCAGGAGCCCGATGGCGGCCAGGAGCCAGCGGTCGATGGTCCACCACCAATTGGCGAAGGTCGTTTGTTCGGCGCGCGAGATCATGGATGAGACTCCTCGGAAGGGGCCGCGTCAGGCGAAAGCGAGGCCACGAGGGTGCGGAAGCGATCGCCCCGCACCTCGTAGTTCTTGAATTGGTCGAAGGAGGCGCAAGCCGGCGAGAGCAGCACGACCGGAGCCGGGCTCGGACTCCATTTCGCGTCGGCTGCCGCGGCCTTGACGGCCGCTTCGAGCGTCCCGCATCGCCGGTAGGGCACGCGCCCCTCGAGCGTCTGAGCGAACGCCGCCTCTGCGGCGCCGATCAGATAGGCCCGCTCGACCCGATCGAACAGTGGCGCCAGGGGCTCGATACCGCCCGCCTTCGGCACGCCGCCGATGATCCAGAACACACGATCGAAGGAGAGCAGGGCTTTTGCGGCCGAATCGGCGTTGGTGGCCTTGGAATCGTTGATGAAGAGCGTTCCGGCGATGCGCCCGACGTTTTCCATCCGGTGGGCGAGACCCGGGAAGGTCGAGAGCCCGTGCTGGATCACATGCGCGTCCTTGCCGCGCAGGCCGAGGATATCGGCCGCCCCCGAGGCGCAGCAGGCGTTCTGGCCGTTGTGCCGGCCGCGCAAGGTCGCGATCCCGTCGAGACCGCCGAGGATGCGGGGCGCGCCGTCGTAGGGGCGCAACAGGATGATGTCGGCATCGCTAAGCGACACCCCGGTCGGCAGGTCCTGCTCGACCGACACGGGATAGATCCGACCGGCCGGGGCGCCCTGTCGGGCGTGCCGCCGCATCTCGCGCTCGACCGCGCGCTCGAAGATGCCGGCACTCATAGCGTCGTCTACCCCGACCAGGGCCCATTCGGACCGCTCGATCAGGCGTTCCTTGACGGCGGCGTACTGCTCCATGGTGCCGTGCCGATCGATGTGGTCGGGGCTGAGATTGAGCAATATGCCGATCGTGGGGGCGAGGCTCGGTGCGAGGTCGATCTGGTAGGACGAGACTTCGAGGACGTGCAGCCGGCCGGCTTTCGGGGGGTCCAGGGCCAGCACCGCCGTGCCGATGTTGCCGCCCATCTGCACATCCCAGCCGGCCGAGCCGAAAAGATGCGCCGTGAGCGCCGTCGTGGTCGATTTGCCGTTCGTGCCCGTGATGGCGATGAGCAGCGCCTCAGGTGCGATCGCGGCCCGCTCGCGGCAGAAGAGCTCGATGTCGCCGATGATCTCGACGCCGGCCGCCGTCGCGAGTTTTGCGGACCAATGCGGTTCGGGATGGGTGAGCGGTACGCCGGGCGTCAGCACCAGGGACGCGATCTCGGACCAGGCGATGCCGCGAAGCTCCGCGACCTCGTGTCCTGCCGCGCGAGCCTTGTCGCGGGCGGGCTCGGCATCGTCCCACACCAACACGCGTGCTCCCCCGGCCCTCAAGGCCTCGGCGGTCGCAAGGCCGGAACCGCCGAGCCCGAACAGGGCCAGCGTGCGTCCCGTGCAATGCGTGACAGGCGTCACCTCAGCGGACCTTGAGGGTCGAGAGACCGAGCAGGGCCAGGATGAAGGAGATGATCCAGAAGCGCATCACGATCTGCGGTTCGGACCATCCGAGCTGCTCGAAGTGGTGGTGGATCGGTGCCATGCGGAACACCCGCTTGCCCGTGAGCTTGAAGGACGCGACCTGGACGATCACGGACAGCGCCTCGATGACGAAGAGGCCGCCCACGATCAGCAGGACGATCTCGTGCTTGATGGCGACCGCCACGGTTCCGAGCAGACCGCCTAGCGCCAGAGAGCCCGTGTCGCCCATGAAGATCTGGGCCGGCGGAGCGTTGAACCAGAGAAAGCCGATGCCGGCTCCACCCACGGCCCCCGCCACGACCAGCAGTTCGCCGGTCTGCGGCACGTGGTTGATGCCGAGATAGGTGGCGTAGAGCAGGTTGCCGGTGAAATAGGCGATGACCCCGAAGGTGCCGGTCGCCACCATGACGGGCACGATGGCGAGGCCGTCGAGCCCGTCGGTCAGGTTCACGGCATTGCCGAACCCCACCACGATGAAGGCGCCGAAGACGATGAAGAAGAGGCCGAGGTCGAAGACGTAGCCGTTGATGAACGGGAGCGCGAGCCCGGTCGTGCTGGTGGGGCCAACCGCCATCATGGCCCAGCAGGCCACGGCCGCGATCAACGCTTCGATGGCGAGCCGGGCCCGCCCCGAGAAGCCGGCGTGGCTCTGGCGCGTCACCTTGAGGTAATCGTCGTAGAAGCCGATCATGCCGAAGCCGAGCGTGACCAGTAGCGTGATCCAGACATAGGGACTGCGCAGGTTGGCCCAGAGCAGGGTCGAGACGACGAGCCCCGACAGGATCATCAGGCCGCCCATCGTGGGCGTGCCCTTCTTCGTGAGAAGATGCGATTGCGGGCCGTCGAGGCGAATCGGCTGCCCCTTGCCCTGCTTCAGCCGCAGGGCCGCGATGATGGACGGGCCGAAGAAGAAGACGAAAAACGCCGCCGTCGCGGTCGCGCCGATGGTGCGGAACGTCAGATACCGGAACAGGTTCAGCGGACTGAAGTAACCGGATAGTTCGGTGAGCCAGGTGAGCATTGGGGTCCTTAACGGTCCGCGGAGGCCGACACCGCCGGAGCGGGTACGCGCGACGCGGAGACCGCGAGATCGAGGATCGGGAGTGCGGGGCGGAGGGCCGGCGCACCACCGAAGCGATCCTTCAGGGCAACGACGACGGGGCCCATGCGACTGCCGTTCGACCCTTTCACCATGACGACGTCACCGGCCCGGACGGTTTCCGCAAGGGGCCCCTCGATAACGGGAGCCGTCTCGCCCCACAACCCTCGCAGGCTCCAGGGGAGGGTCTCGAAGAGGCCGCGGCACAGCGGGCCGGCCGCGAACACGAGGTCGACCGCGTTCGACAGGATGTCGTCGTGGAGGCCCTCATGCAGCGCCGCAGCGTCCGGGCCGAGTTCGCGCATGTCGCCCAACACCGCGATCCGCCGGCCGGTGCCCGTCGGCGTGGTGGCGCCGAGCAACGCAAGCGCCGCCCGCATGGACGTCGGATTGGCGTTATAGCTCTCGTCGATGAGGGTGAACGGCCCATCGGGTGTTTGCAAAACCGAGCGGGCGCCGCGGCCCTGTCCGGCGGTGAACCGCGCAAGGGTCGCTGCCGCGGCTTCGAGCTCGACTCCGGCGGCTCTGGCGGCCAGCAGGACCGCCATCGCGTTCAAGGCGAGATGCCGGCCGGGCGCCGCGAGTCGGAGGTCGAGACGCTGACCTAGGATCGTGGCCGAGATCTCCGAGCCCTCCGGCGTCATCGCGAAGCCGTCGAGCCTGGCGTCGGCATCCTCGTGTTCGCCGAAGGTGAGGATATGGCCGGCCGGCGAGGCCTCTGCCCGGTGCCACAGCCGGTCGTAAGTCGGGATGTCGCGGTTGATGATGGCGACGCCGCCGCGAACCAGCCCGGTGAAGATCTCGCCCTTGGCGTCGGCGATCTCTCCGACGGAGGCGAAGTTTTCGAGGTGAACGGCCGCCACGTTCGTCACGATGGCGATCTGCGGGTGGACCTGGGCCACGAGGGGCTCGATCTCGCCCGCGTGATTCATGCCGATCTCGAAGATGCCGAACCGCGTGTCCACCGGCATGCGGGCCAGGGTCAAGGGCACGCCCCAATGATTGTTGTAGGACGCGACCGAGGCATGGGTCGCCCCTTCGTCCGCCAGCACGAGGCGAAGCGCCTCCTTGGTACTGGTCTTGCCGACGGAACCCGTGACCGCGAGGATCAGGGCCTCGGACCTCTCGCGTGCCGCTCCACCCAGCCGTTCCAGGCCTCGTTGCACGTCGTCGACCACATAGAGACACGGCACGCCACGGAGCGCGACAGCATGAGCCTCGTCGACCACGGCCGCGGCAGCGCCGGCCTCGAAGGCGGCGCGCACGAAGTCGTGCCCGTTGCTGTTCTCGCCGCGGATCGCGAAGAAGAGATCGCCGCTCTTGAGCGTGCGCGTGTCGATCGAGATGCCGGTGATGCCGCGGGGTGGCGTACCGCTCACTCTGGCGTTCAGCGCTGCAACGAGGCTGAGCCCGGACCAGAGTCGTTCGTCGTTCATGCGGGCAATCTCCCGAGTGCGGCCGCCACAGCTTCGGCGTCCGAGAAGGGCAGAACCTCGTGTCCCACCGTCTGTCCCGTCTCGTGCCCCTTGCCGGCCACCACCAGGACGTCGCCGGCTTGAAGCATGCCCACCGCCTCGGCGATAGCCTCGGCGCGATCGCCGATCTCGGTGGCGCCCGATGCGCTGGACATGATGGCGGCCCGGATCGACGCCGGCCGCTCGGAGCGCGGGTTGTCGTCCGTCACGATCACGTGATCGGCCAGCCGCGCCGCGATCTCGCCCATGAGAGGGCGTTTGCCGGGATCGCGGTCGCCGCCACAGCCGAAGACGACGATCAGCTTTCCGGTCGCATAGGGCCGCAGCGTCGCAAGGACGTTCTGGAGTGCGTCGGGTTTGTGGGCGTAGTCGACGAAGACCGGGGCACCACGCCGCGTGCCCACCCGTTCGAGGCGCCCGGGGGCGCCCACGAGATGTTCCAGTGCCTCGAAGGCGACGTCGGCCGGCGTGCCGGTCACGATGCAGAGACCGGCTGCCACGAGAGCGTTGCTGACCTGGAACAACCCCGCGAGTGGCAGGCGGACGTCGAAGCCGCGCCCGGCGTGGCGAAGCGCGAGGCGGGTCGTATAGCCTTCGGGTTCGGTCGTTCGGATCGCGATGCCCGTCCCGCGGCGACCGACCGTCGTGACCGCGAGGCCGCGGGCCCGCGCGGCGGCGCAGACCCGATCCGCGACGTCGCTGTCGGCGTCGATGACGGCAGGCTGCCCCGGACCCAGGAGGTTCTCGAAAAGGCGCAGCTTGGCCGCCAGGTAATGTTCGGTGGTCGGGTGATAGTCGAGGTGATCGCGCGACAAGTTGGTGAAGGCCGCTGCCGCGAGCCTCACGCCATCGAGCCGATGCTGGTCGAGCCCATGCGACGACGCTTCGAGCACCAGATGGGTGACGGCGTGGCGGGCGAGATCGTCGAGGCTCCGGTGCAAGGCGATCGGATCCGGCGTGGTGAGCGAACCATAGACGGCTCCCTCCGGGGCTACGATCCCGAGCGTGCCGAGCGACGCGGCCCTCCGGCCGGACGCCGCCCAGATCTGCCGGACGAACGCGGCCACCGAGGTCTTGCCACTGGTGCCGGTCACGGCCACGGCCGTTTCGGGCTGGCCCGGGTAGAAGTGCCGCGCCGCCGCAGAGAGGCTCCGGCGCAGGTTCGGCACCACGACCGACGCCGCACCCCCGATGTCTCCGCCGGGCGCACGCTCGGACACAACGGCGACCGCTCCGGCCGCCACGGCATCGGGCGCAAAGGCGAGGCCGTCGGACCGGGTGCCGGGCACAGCGAAGAACGCGAAACCCGGGGCCACCGCGCGGCTGTCCGTGGTGAGCCCCGCAATGGGGATCGCGCTCCGTGGCGTCACCAAGCCGAGATCCGGGAGGAGATCCCCCAGGGTCATCGCAGCGCCGTCTCCATGCCGATCCCGAGCTTCGCCACGAACGGGAACGGCGCGGTCGGCAAGGTCAGGTTGGGCGGCAGGTTGAGCAGGGGCGCCACACGCTCCATGACCTTGCTGCACACTTCGCCCGCGTTCCAGGCCGCCGTGTGAAACCCGAAGGTCCCTTCCACGGCCTGTGGATCTTCCATCATCACGAAGAACAGGTATTTCGGCTTGTCGGCCGGCACGATCGACATGAAGGTCGCATTGACCCGGTCCTTGGCATAGTGCCCGTGGATGAGCTTGTCGGCCGTGCCGGTCTTGCCGCCGGCGAAGTAACCCGGGATATCGATCTTCTTGGCCGAGCCCAGCGTGGCGTTGACGCGCATCAGGTAACGCAAGCTCTCCGACGTTTCGGGCCTGACGACCCGCTGGCTTTCGTCGCGGACATCCGCCGTATCCCGCTTGAGGAAGGTCGGCTTGATCATGAAGCCGCCGTTGACCAGTGCGCCGACCGCCATCATGGCCTGGAGCGGGGCCACATTGAGGCCTTGGCCGAACGCGATCGTGATGGTGTTGAGCTCACTCCAGTGTGCCGGGATCAGCGGCGCCGCATTCTCGGGCAGTTCCGTCTGCAGCCGGGTGAGCTGGCCCATCTTGCGCAGGAAGGCCTTATGACCCTCGACTCCCACCATCATGGCCATGCGGGCCGTGCCGATGTTCGATGAGTGGACGAACACTTCGGGAACCGTCAGCATCCGGTGCGTGGCGTGGAAGTCATGAATGGTGAAACGGCCGTACCGCAGGTTTTCGCGGGCGTCGACCTGGCTTCTCAACGTCACCTTGTTGGCTTCGAGCGCCATGGCGATCGAGATGGCCTTGAAGGTCGAGCCCATCTCGTAGACGCCCACATTGAGCCGGTTGATATGCTGCGGGTCCAGGGCATCGACGGGATTGTTGGGGTCGTAGTCGGGAAGCGACGCATAAGCGATGATCTCGCCCGTGTTCACGTCCATGATGGCGGCCGACCCGGCCTGCGCTTTGAAGTGCTGGATCCCCTTGGCGAGTTCGTCGCGCACCGCGAAAGTGGCTTTCTCGTCGATCGAGAGCGAGATCGGCTTCAGGTCCTGCGGGGTGATGTCGAAGCCCGCACCCTTGAGGTCGCCTAGCCCCTGGTTGTCGACCCACTTCTCGATGCCCGCGATGCCTTGGTTGTCGGTATTGGTGAAGCCGAGCACATGCGCCGCCACCGGCCCGTTCGGGTAGATGCGCTTGTTTTCGGGGAGGAAGCCCACGCCCGGCAGGCCGAGCCGGTAGACCTCTTCCTGCTGCTTTTGCGTGACGCCGCGCTTGACCCAGACGAAGCCTTTGCGCGACCCGAGGCGGGTACGCAGGTCGGTGGCATCGACGTCGGGCAGAACGGCGGTAAGCAGTTCGACTGCCTCGTCCTTGTCGATGATGCGGCGCGGCTCGGCGAAGACCGACATCGTCTTGATGTCGGTCGCCATGACTTCGCCGTTGCGGTCGAGAAGTTCCGGCCGGGCGCCCGACACGGCGTCCGAGGCCGCGGCCTTGAGACCCGCGGGGGGCTCCTTCGACAGGCCCAGCATGATGAGCTTGGCGTCGATGAGGCCGTAGACGCAAAGGAACGCCAAGCCGATCAGCCGCAGGCGATGGCCACTCTTGTCGAGCCGCGTCCGGAAGACGCCCGCGATGGCGCGCCGGACGCGCGCCGCCCGCCTCGGGGCCGCATGGGGATCGGGACTGCCGGTCATGCGAACGCTACCTCGTGGAGCCCGGCGTCGCGGCGCTGCCGGACGCATGCTTGTCGGCCGGTGTCGCGGTCGGTTCGGAAAGGCCGAGCGACTCGAGCTTCCGGCCGATCGAATCGACCTTGGGCGGTGGATCGGGCAGGGCGGAAGCGTCGACGATCTGGTCCAACGACAAGCGCTGCAGGTTCAAACCCTGCGTGGACAGCGCCGCCAGACGGTCGGGACGGGTCAGGATCGCCCATTCGGCACGGAGCCGCTCGATCCCATCCTGTTCGGCCGCGATCAGGTGGCGGGTCTTAAGGATCTGCTCCGCATAGAGGATCGTCTCGTATTTGATCGAATAGGCGAAAACGGCAGAGCCGATCAGCGCGGCTACCGCCACGACGTTCAAAAGCCTCAACATGGTTCAGGCTCCCGTCCGGGGCGTCAGGACGACGGAAGCCCGCGTCCGGGCGTCGGGCGCCCGCGCGGGAGCTTCGGTGCGGCGGCCGAAGCGCAGCTTGGCCGAACGTGCCCGCGGGTTCGCGGCGATCTCGTCGGCCCTCGGCAGGACGGGTTGCTTGCCGGCCGAGGCGAAAGTCGGGGCAGGGCGGTTGATCTCGCCGGGCAAATGGCGCGAGCCGGCATCGGCGCGACCGGACCGGCCCTGGAAGAACCGTTTGACGATCCGGTCCTCGAGAGAATGGAACGTCACGACCGCGAGAGTGCCGCCGGGCGCGAGGTGCCGCTCCGCGGCCTCGAGAGCATCGTGCAACTCGCCCAGTTCGTCGTTGACCGCGATCCGCAGGGCCTGGAAGGAGCGGGTCGCCGGATGGATGTCGCCCGGCTTGCCCGGCATGATCCGGGCGATCATCTCGGCCAAGGCCCTGGTCGAGGTGAAGGGGTTGGTCTTGCGGTCGAGCGCGATGGCCCGCGCGATGCGGCGCGACGCGCGTTCCTCGCCGTAATGGTAGAGGATGTCGGCGAGGTCTTCCTCGCTGGCACCGTTCACGATGTCGGCCGCGCTGCGGCCCTCGCGGCTCATGCGCATGTCGAGAGGGCCATCGAAGCGGAACGAGAAGCCCCGCTCGGCCTCGTCGAACTGCATGGACGAAACCCCGATGTCGAGGACGACGCCGTCGAGCGGCGGGAGCGACAGCGTATCAACGACGGCATCGAGTGTGCCGAACCGGGCTTCGACCAATGTGAGCCGTGTGTCGTCGGCCTTGCTGTCGAGACCGGCCGCGATGGCCGTCGGGTCGCGGTCGAGCGCCACGACGCGCGTGCCGGGGGTGGCAAGGATCGACGCCGTATAGCCGCCCGCCCCGAAGGTGCCGTCGACGTAGAGGCCGCCGGATCGAACCGCCAGGGCCGCGATGGCCTCCGCTCGGAGCACGGGATGGTGTCGAACCGGTCCGCCAGCGGCGAGGTGACCCCCCGCGCCGCGATCCGACATCAGTCCCGTGCTCCAGGAGGCTGCGGGACCGCTGGGGCCGCCGCATGTCCGGAACTGAGCTGCTTTCGGTGATCGCGCACTCGGCGTCTGGCCTCTTCCAAATGCGCGCGAAACCGGCTCGGCTCCCAGATCTGGAACTTGTGCCCTTCTCCCACGAAGGTCGCCTCGACGGTGATCGAGGTCTGCGCCTTCATGGTCTCGGTCAGGCTGACACGCCCTTCCCCATCGATCTTCAGCACTTCGCTTTCCCCGTAGAGCGTCGCCGCATAGGCGTCCCGTTCTTCCGAGTAAGGCGATAGGGGCGCCAGGAGTGCGTCGATCTCCGCCAAGAGGGCGTGGCCGCCGCAATCCAGTGCCTCCGCATAAAGCGAGGGGTAGACGTACAACCCTTCGAAGCCGTCCCGCGCCATCACCGCCCGGAAAGGCGCCGGGATCGACACGCGACCCTTGGCATCCAGCCGATTGGTGAAGTGCGAGACGAAGCGGTCCAAAAGTCCCCCTGTCCCGGTGAAGGCCGTTCCACTCGCGTCTCGCGGCTCGTAACGCGTGCTTCATCCGACAAGGAAGGGCAGCGTTTTCGCCTCGGACACATACTCTGAACGGGATGACTTGGGATAGCATGGGACACCATGGGCGTCAATGTCAGCTCCCTGCGCGCAAGCTGTGGAGCCAAGCTGCACTAGGCCCTCCTTAAGGTTAAGAAGGCGTTTCGAAACGCGGCTTTGAGCAATCGAACGAATCCGCCATCACGGGGAGTCGATCTGAACATGGGCGCGGCGCCGCCCGGGATGAGAAATCCCGGTTTAGGCTCTGATTCACAGTTTCTTTTGCCCACCTCGGCCATTGGCCAGGCAGGGAACTGTCGAAAGCGATGGGAATGTCTCTATCGCGGCGCAGATCCAACGGATCGCATCCGGCTGCGTGCAAGGCTCGTCCACAGTTTCGGACGAGACGTCGCGTTCGACCCCCGGTTCGGGGACCTCGGCTTCCCCATCACGGGAGCGCTCGGGACGGCCGGCCCGCAGTTGGTGGGTTATCGTCCCATGCCGCATGCCAACCGGTGGCAGGCCTTTGCGGCGGCCTTGTGTGGGAGGAGTGCCAGCCGGCCTATAAGCCGGGTTCTGTAGGGCGCAAGAGGCGTGAACCTCCGCACGTGACGACCATTCCTCTAGCGCGACCGTTACCGGCCGCTTCGAGCGATCAACCCGGGCGACAGCCCGGAGACGGGTTGGGCAGCCCCGACTTGCCAGGACCGCCCCGTCGCCCCTATTCGATCTTGCTCCCGGTGGGGCTTGCCATGCCGCCGACGTTACCGCCGTCGCGGTGCGCTCTTACCGCACCCTTTCACCCTGACCCGGTCCATCGGCAGCCCGGAATGACCCGGCCAACCGCACCGGGCGGTCTACTTTCTGTGGCGCTGTCCCTGGGGTCACCCCCGCCGGGCGTTATCCGGCACCGTATCTCCGTGGAGCCCGGACTTTCCTCCCCGCTTGCGCGCGACGGTCGTCCGGCCGACTGGCGTCGTCTGCGTAGCTTCTACGACACCCGGACGCAACCCTGCATCGGTAGCCGTGATCCGTCAGCGAAGGTCCACGGTCCCGACCTCGCCTGCTTTGGCAGGCTTCCCGGTCGTCAGCGCTTTGAGGTAGCCGAACGCGTAGACGACGGCGCTCGTCGGCGTGTCCCAATATTCCGCTGCTTCGGCATGGACGCGGATCGCCACGACATTGGGATCGGATGGGCCGCCGGGGAACCACGCCCGATAGATCTCGCTCCAGAGTTCGGTGACCTTGGCGCGGTCCGAAACGATCTCGCTGCGGCCCATGACGGAGACGAAATGCTGCTTCTTCGGATCGGCGAAGCTCAAGAGGGTCCTAGGATCCGCCTTCAGTTCTTCGACCTTCCGGGAATCGGCCTTGGTGAAGAACCACAAGTCGCCGTCCGGCTCGACGCTGCGATACGCCATGGGGCGGGCATGGAGGGGCTCTCCGTCGCTCCCCCGCGTCGTGAACACCGCGTAATCGATGTCCGCGATAATCTCGGCCACCTTCCGCTTGGCGGCTTCGTCGTCCTGCTGACCCATGTCGCTTCCCTCAACCTACTCAGGGATCGCGCCCCGTCGCCTGGACGAACGTACTCCGGGTGCTGGAGTTCAGCGGCCGGGGCGGGGCCGAATGGCGCAGACGGTCAGGGGCGCTGCGGCCCGCAGAGCTGGCGACCATCCGGTCCGGTGCGCGCCACGATACCGCCCCACGGTGTGACGATGTATTGGCAGCCCGTGCCGGCATCGGTCTCGACCAGGAGACCGGATGTCCGGGTCTGTGGATCGACCTTGGCCTGAAACGGCAGGGTGCCGGCGACGAAATCCCGGACAAGCCACAATGCTACGCCAGCGATCAGGATCCAACACACCGCGTAGAGAAGGCGCGCGAGCCTCTCGGCATAAGTCATGGCGATCCAGGCCCGACGACGCTTACCAACCCCAGGAGCCAGGTCCACCCTTGAAAGGGCCGACGACCTTCTGGGTCACCCAGCCGCCGTAGAAACCGCCGGGTTGCGGTTCGGCCCGTTCCTCTCCCACGAAACACGCCTCCATCGCGGCGGCATAGAACGCCACATGGTGGGCCAGTTGTTCGAAGGGCGTCCAGGGCGCACGGTAAGCCCACGCGGCGCGGGGTGCGCGGGAGCCGCCGAGCACGACATCGTAATAGACCGCGGGGCCTTTCCACTCGCAGGTCGAGCCTCCGCCGGCCGGCACCAGTGCGCCATCCGCGATATCGCCGGGCGGCACGTAGTAGGTCGGCGGATGGCTCGTTTCCAGGACGCGGAACGCGGAGGTCGTGTCGGCCAGAACCTGTCCGCCGAAAAGGATGCGGATCCTCTCCGGCACGCCTTCCAGGCGGGGCGGGCGCGGGTAGTCCCACACGCTTTCCTGCCCGGGGCCGGGCTCGATGGGTTTCGGTCGCATGCGGATCCTCGTTCGCCGGCCGTGCAGGGGCGGGGTCTTGCGGTGCTCTCGATTGCCTTCGGGCGCAAGCTCTTCTAAACCGCCCTCCTCGCGGAACATCCAACGACATCTCGCGAGCGTCACCGTGCGCAGGAGCTCGGATCGGTCGTTGTCGAAGGGTTCGCGTGACCAAGGGCCACAGTATCGAAGGCGCTCTCGACGCAGTCCTGACCCGTCTCGGAGCCGTCCCGTTTCTCGTCTTCGTCGCTCTGGTCCTGCTGCTTCCGGGCTTCTTCACCCTGCCGCCGATGGACCGCGACGAGCCACGCTTCGCCCAAGCCTCGAAGCAGATGCTCGAAACCTCGGATTTCGTCGCCATCCGCTTCGGGGACGAGGCACGCAACAAGAAGCCGGTGGGGATCCACTGGCTCCAGGCGGCCGCCGTCGGCACCGCGGAACTGCTGCAGGTGCCCAACGCGCGCCAGCACATCTGGCTCTATCGCGTCCCCTCGCTCCTGGGCGCCATTCTGGCGGTGCTGCTGACCTACTGGGCCGCCCTCCCGCTGGTCGAACCGCGCAGCGCCGTCCTGGCCGCGGTTCTCCTCGCGGCGACGCCACTCCTCGGCGTCGAGGCGCGTCTCGCCACGACCGACGCGGTCCTGGCCGCGACCGTCACGGCCGCCATGGGGGCTCTGGTCCGGGTCTATCTCGCCGACGAGTCCATGCGCCGACGTCTGTTCGGGAATGCGGTCGTGTTCTGGGCGGCCCTGGGGATCGGGATTCTGATCAAGGGTCCGATCAACCCTCTGATTCCGAGCCTTGCTGCGATCGTTCTGTCGCTCAGGCGACGTTCGGCGCATTGGCTCCGCGCCTTGAGGCCTCTGCCCGGCCTCGTTCTGTGCCTCCTCATCGTCCTGCCCTGGTTCGTCCTGATCCTGCTCAAGACGAACGGCACCTTCTTCACCGATGCGGTCGGTCGCGACTTTCTCGGCAAGGTCGCGGGCGGCCAGGAGATGCACGGCGCGCCGCCCGGCTTCTACCTCGCGACCTTCTGGCTGACGGCTTGGCCTTTCGCCCCCTTCGTACTCTTGGCGGTGCCGAGCCTGTGGCGGAACTGGCGCGATCCGAAGATCGCCTTCCTTCTCGCCTGGTGCATCCCGTTCTGGCTTATTCTCGAGGGGGTCGTGACGAAACTCGTCCATTACGCCCTGCCGCTCTATCCCGCGCTGGCCGTCCTGGCCGTCCTCGGCATAGAGCGCACCGCGGGGGCGAGCCGGACCTACCGGCCGGCGAGCGGCTGGGCGCTGTTTCTTCTCCTGGGCTGCGTCCCGACGGTGGTCCTCGCGCTCGTCTTCGGCGGGCAGGACCGGCTTTGGGCTCTCGATGGGCTGCAGGTCGGCGTCGCGGTACTCGCCATGGCGGTCTCGGTCTGGCTCGCCTGGCAGGCGAGACTTGTTCTCCTGGAGCAGCGGCCCAGGGCCGCCGTGCTCTTCGCGGCCCTGGCCGCGGTGCCGCTCTACCTTTTCGTCTACGGGTGGCTCCTGCTTCCGAGCGTGGCGCCCAGCCTCGCCGTATCGCCGCGCCTCGTGGAGCAAGCCGAAGCGGACCTCGGACCGGCCTGTCCCCATCCCGCCTATGCGACGGTGGGAAGCCGGGAACCCAGCCTGATGTTCGCGACCGACGGCACATTGCTGATGACGGACCCGCTTGGCGCCGCCCATTTCCTCGGCGATAGCCCCTGCCGGGTGGCTTTCGTCGAAGCTCGCGAGGAACAGGCTTTCAAGGCCGGGCTCGCGCCCGCGGCCGGTGTTCACCTCGGTTCCCGGGTCACCGGGATCGCGGTCAACGGAGGACGCAAGCTCGACATCGGCGTCTACATACGGCAATGAACCCCACCATGATGCGCTCCACTGTGAACCGACAGGGATCAGCTTTCGTCATCGTTGCGGTTCTTCTCGCTTTCGTGATTGCGGGACTGGCCGACCCGGGAGTCGCCGGCAAGGTCTTGCATGAACCTCGCGACGTTCTCGAGACCAGCGTCTTCCTCAGCCATTTCGGTCTGTCAGGCTATATGCTGGTCCTGTCGGCCGTTCTGGCCTTGGTCGCCATCGTGGTGCAGCGAAAGGCAGAAAGCCCGAACCTCGCGTCACGGGCGAGGGTTATGGCCGAACGCGCGATCTTCTTCTTCGTCACGATCGCCACGTCGGGCATCACCTGCCAAATGATCAAACACCTGCTCGGGCGCGCCCGACCGAGATTTCTGAGCCAGTTCGGCGCCTATCACTTCGTCGGTCCGAGCTTCAGGTCCGGCATCGATAGTTTCCCGTCCGGCCACACCACCACGGTCTTCGCGGCCGCCGTGGTGTTCAGCCTGTTCAAACCGTCCTGGAAGGCGGGTTTCTTCGCCGTGGCGGTGGCGATCGGCCTTGCCCGCATTCTGGCCGGCGCCCATTACCCGAGCGATGTCCTGGCCGGGGCCACGCTCGGAACCGCAATGGCCTCGTTGCTGGGCCGATCCTTTCAAGACCGGGGCCTTCTGTTCGACACCGGCCGGGCCTTGGGTCCGCCGGCTCGCGACAGGGAGCCGGGTCCGACCATGACGAGGGTGGCGTCGTGAGCGATCCTCACGTCACGATCGTCGTGCCGGTGCTCAACGAGGCCGGCAACATCGGCCCGTTGGTGGACGAGATCGAACGTGCCCTGACGGGTGTCTGCGCGTTCGAGGTGATGGTGGTCGACGACGGATCCGATGATGGTTCGGGCGACGAGACGACGGGTCTGGCCGCGACGCGACCGTGGCTGCGTCTCCTCAAGCACCAGACCACGAGCGGCAAGTCCGCGGCCATCAAGAGCGCGGTGTCGCTCTCGATAGCACCGCTCATCGTCACGCTCGATGGCGATGGGCAGAACAACCCGGCCTTCATCCCTGCCTTCCTGGCCCGCATGGCCGAGGTCGGCGAGGGCTGCGGCCTCGTCCACGGACAGCGGCTCGGCCGCAAGGACACGGCCTTCAAGCGGCTGCAGTCGCGCGTCGCCAATGCCGTTCGCCGCACCATCCTGCGGGACGGGACACGTGACACGGGTTGCGGCTTCACCTGCATTCGCCGCCATGTCTATCTCGGCCTGCCGTTCTTCGACGCCCTGCACCGTTTCCTCCCGGCGCTCGTGCGTCGGGACGGTTACACGATCGCCCACGTCGACGTCGTCGATCGACCGCGGCAGAAGGGCGTCTCGAAATACGGGTTCTTCGATCGGCTCGGCGCCGGCATCGTCGACCTGGTGGGGGTCGGATGGCTGTTGGCCCGGCGCAGGCGGGTTCCGAACGCGCGAGAGGTCAAGCCCCGTGTTCTATAGCCTTCCGCACGACATCGGCGTCTACCTCTATGACGTCTTCGTCGGCCGATTCGACCTCTGGGTCGGCTTCGGCGTCGTGGCCCAGATGATGTTCGCCGGCCGCTTTCTCGTCCAATGGATCGAGAGCGAGCGCGCCGGCCGCAGCGTCATTCCGATTTCGTTCTGGATCCTGTCGATCGTCGGCGGCGGCATGACCCTGATCTACGGCCTCGTCCGCCACGACGCGATCATCATCCTGGGCCAGGTCCTGTCGAACGTCATCTATGTCAGGAACCTCGTGCTCATCGCCAAGAACAAGCGATCGCCCGGGCCGAAGAACGGCTGACATGCCGTTCTCTGAACCTCCTCAGACGGTGGCGCGGAGGCGGGCGAAACCGCGATCCAGATCGGCCTTGAGATCCTCGATGTCCTCGAACCCGATGTTGAGCCGAATGGCCGGGCCGCCGGGGTTCCAGGTCGTGGCCGTGCGGTAGGCCGTGCAATCGAAGGGGATCGCGAGGCTCTCGTAGCCGCCCCACGACGCCCCGATGCCGAAGAGTTCGAGCCCGTTCAGCATGGCCGACACAGCGGCTTTCGAGGCCGGCTTGAGGATCACCGAAAAGAGCCCCGACGACCCCAGGAAATCGCGCTTCCAGATCGCGTGCCCGTCATGATCCGGCAGCGCCGGATGCAGCACGCGCAGCACCTCGGGACGCTCGGCGAGCCACACGGCCATCGCGAGGGCCTGGCGTTCGGCCTCCTTCAGGCGCAGGTCCATGGTGCGCAGGCCACGCAGGGCCAGGAACACGTCCTCCGGTCCCGCGCACATGGCGAAATCCCGGAACGTGTCCTTCAATGCCGGCCAGTAGCGCTCGTTGGCGCTCGTCAAGCCGAGCAACAGGTCTGAGTGACCCGACAGGTACTTCGTGCCGGCCTCGATCGCGATGTCCACGCCGCGCGCGTGCGGCGGGAAGAACAGCGGCGTCGCCCAGGTATTGTCCATGACGACGCAAATGTCCCGGGCGTGCGCCGCCCCGGCGATCGCCGGAATGTCCTGCATCTCGAAGCTTTGCGACCCCGGGGCTTCGACCACCACTGCCCGGGTCCTGGTCGTGAACAGGGCCTCTATGCCTTCGCCGATCGTGGGATCGTAGTAGCGGGTCGTGACCCCGAATCGCGCCAGAACCTGGTCGGAGAAGCGGCGCGTCGGAGCGTAGGCGGAGTCGGTGACCAGGAGCTCGTCTCCGGCTTTCAGGACCGACAGCAGCGCGATCGTCACGGCGGCGAGGCCGGACGGCGTCAGAACGGTGCCGGCCGCGCCTGCGAGTTCGGTCCAGGCCGTTTCGAGCGCCGTTGTGGTCGGGGTCCCGAGCGTGCCGTAGATATAACGGTTCCGCCGGCCTTCGAAGTCCTCCACCGTCTCCGACAGCACGGTCGACCCACGGTAGATTGGCGTATTGATGAATCCGAACTGTTCGAACGGCTCCCGCCCGGCGTGGACGAGCCGGGTCCGCGACCCAAGGGTTGCACGCGTTTCTGAGGACATTTTGGTCATAACCACCCGATTTGTTGCTGCTTTCGCGATCAAACTGTTCGCCCACTCGGCACATGCCTGAGAACTACAATTGAAGCACACTGTAAGCCTTGACCCGTCTCAAGAAAGCGTTGTGTGATGCCCAAGGTTGATGCAATGCCGGGGCCGGGCCGCGAGCGGTGGCCGACCGGTGAAACTGCAGATTGGGGATGAAATGAAATTGGCGATCAAGGTCATGGCGGGCTGCGTTTCCGTCTGTGCTCTCGGGGCGATGGCGGGCGCGGCGACGGCCGGCACGCTCGACACGGTCAAGGGCAAAGGCATGCTCACCTGCGGCGTCAGCACCGGTGTGGCGGGCTATAGCCTGCCCGACGACAAAGGCCAGTGGACGGGCCTCGACGTCGACGTTTGCCGCGCCGTGGCGACGGCCGTGTTCGGGGATGCCACCAAGGTCAAGTTCGTCGCGCTCGACGCCAAAAATCGCTTTACGGCTCTCCAGTCCGGCGAGATCGACATGCTGTCTCGCGAGACGACGTGGACCTCGTCGCGCGAGAGCACGCTCGGCTTCGTTTTCGGCCCGGTGGTCTTCTATGACGGCCAGGGCTTCATGGTGAAGAAGAAGCTGAACGTCACATCGGCCAAGGACCTCAACGGTGCTTCGATCTGCGTCCAGCAAGGCACGACGACCGAGTTGAACCTGGCCGATTACTTCCGAACCAACAACATGAAGTATGAGCCGGTGGCGTTCCAGAGCGTCGAGGAGACCATCAAGGCCTATGATTCGGGTCGCTGCGACGCCTTCACGGACGATACCTCTGGTCTCTACGCTGAGCGCGTGCGGCTATCGATGCCGGACGACAACGTCATCCTTCCCGAGGTGATCTCGAAGGAGCCTCTGGCTCCGGTCGTCCGGCAGGGCGATGACCAGTGGTTCGACGTCTTGCGCTGGTCCGTCTATTCCATGATCAACGCCGAGGAACTCGGGGTCACCTCGAAGAACGTCGACGACATGAAGAGTTCCGACAATCCCAACATCAAGCGCATGCTCGGAACCGAGGGAGACCAGGGCAAGGCTCTCGGACTGTCGAACGACTGGGCCTACAACATCATCAAACAGCTCGGCAATTACGGGGACATGTTCGACCGTAACGTCGGCGAGGGCTCGCCCCTGAAAATCAAGCGCGGCCTGAACGCGCTGTGGAACAAGGGCGGCCTCCAATACGCCCCGCCTATCCGCTGAAGCTCGTTTCGAAATTGCCGCCTCGATGCACCGGTTCGCGCGGGCGAGCCCATCTGCTTAGAGCGGCTTGAGCCGAACGATCCTCACCTCGTTCGCAATGGTCCGTCGCTTGCAATGGCAAGTATTGCAAGCGACGAGCACCCGCAACTTTTGAAAGGCTGACCACGAATGACGGTGCAAACGGCAGACCAGAAGCCTCCGTCCGGCGGCTTCAACATCTACGATCCCAAGGTGCGGGGCATCCTGTACCAGGTCCTGCTGATCGCCGTTCTGGTCTACCTCGTCGCGATGGCCGGTCATTACGCCGTGGACAACATGGCGCGTCAGAATATCCCGCTCAACTTCGATTTCCTCAGCCAGACAGCCGGTTTCGAAATCAATCAAACCCTCGTGCCTTACTCGGCAGTGTCGAGTTACGGTCGGGCTTTTCTGGTTGGGTTGCTGAATACGCTGCTGGTGAGCGCTGTCGGGATTGTTTTCGCAACGATCATCGGCTTCGTCGTTGCTGTCTTACGCCTGTCACAGAACTGGATCGTATCGCGGATTGCGACCGTCTACGTCGAACTGTTCCGCAATATTCCGCTCCTGCTGCAACTCGTCTTCTGGTACAATGTCGTCTTGAAGTCCTTGCCGGCGCCGCGGCAATCACTATCCGTCTTCGGCCTGGCGTTTCTCAACACGCGCGGCATCATCCTGCCGAGGCCTGTCTTTGCCGACGGCGCCGGGATCGTAGGGATCGTCCTCCTGATCGGGCTCGTCCTGGCTTTCGGCTACCGCATCTTCGCGAAGCGTCGGCAGGCCGCCACCGGCCAACAATCTCCGGTCGGCCTCGTGGCGCTTGGCTCGATCGTCGGGTTGCCCCTGATCGCCTATCTGATCCTTGGACGTCCCATCACCTTCGATGTGCCTCAGCTGAAGGGCTTCAACTTCGTCGGCGGCGCACCCGTGTTCCCGGAGTTCGCGGCCCTTCTCTTGGGTCTGTCGATCTACACCGGCGCCTTCATCTCCGAGATCGTGCGATCCGGCATCCTGGCCGTCGGCCGTGGGCAGCACGAGGCGGCGGGCGCGCTCGGCATCCGCTCCAACGTGACCATGCGGCTCGTCGTCATTCCGCAATCGATGCGGGTCGTGATCCCACCACTGACCAATCAATACCTGAACCTGATCAAGAACTCGTCGCTGGCCGTGTTCATCGGCTATCCCGAACTCGTCCAGGTTTTCGCCGGAACGGTGTTGAACCAGACGGGCGCCGCCATTCAGTGCATGGCCATCACCATGGCGGTCTATCTCGTGATTTCGCTCGTGACCTCCGCCGCCATGAACGCCTTCAATCGCCGCGTCGCCCTGGTCGAGAGGTGATCCGATGACCGACGCCACCTATTCCGGACAAAGTTTCCTCCGCACCCAGGCGACGCCGTCCGAACCGCCGCCGGCGCTCGCGGTCGGGCCTATCGCCTGGGCCCGCAAGAACCTCTTCTCGTCCCCGGGCTCCACGGCGCTGACGGTCCTGGCCGCCCTCTTCCTGGCCTGGGTGTTGCCCGGCCTTGTCAAGTTTCTCGTGACCGACGCGATCTGGCACGCATCGAACGCCGAGCCTTGCCGCACCAACCAGGATGGGGCGTGCTGGCCCTTCATCTACTACAAGTTCGATTACTTTCGCTTCGGCGCCTACCCGGACCCCGAGCGATGGCGCGTGAACGTCGTCGAGATCATCGGCGCGGTCCTGATCGTCTGGCTCCTTTGGAGACGCGTCCCGAAGAAGGGCATCGCGGCCGGGCTGTTCTTCGTCGCCTTCCCGATCGTCGCCTACTTCCTGCTGCATGGCGCCACCTGGCTGGGCCTGCCGTTGGTCGACACGAACCTGTGGGGCGGCGTCCTGATCACGCTTCTCGTGTCGCTCGTCGGCATCGTGTTCTCGCTGCCGCTCGGCGTGCTGCTGGCGCTCGGCCGTCGCTCGAACCTGCCCATCATTCGCACGCTATCCACGGCCTTCATCGAGATCGTGCGCGGGGTCCCGTTCATCACCGTGCTGTTCATGGCGAACTTCATGCTGCCGCTGTTCCTTCCCCCGGGATGGACGCCGGACCGGCTGCTGCGCCCTCTCGTCGGCACGGCGCTATTCGCCGCCGCCTATATGGCCGAGGTGGTGCGCGGCGGGCTTCAGGCCATGCCCAAGGGCCAATTCGAGGGCGCGGCCGCCATGGGCCTGGGCTACTGGCAGACCATGAGGCTCATCATCCTGCCACAGGCCCTGACGCTCGTGATTCCGAGCATCGTGTCGAGCTTCATCAGCCTCTTCAAGGATACGACGCTCGTCGCGATCGTCGGGATCTTCGATCTGCTGCGTACGATCGAGACGGCTTACAACGATCCGAACTGGATCTCGCCCACGACCGCGGCCACGGGCTTCATCGCGGCTGCGGCCTTCTTCTGGGTCTTCTGCTTCGGGATGTCGCGTTACGCCATGGCCATGGAGCGCCGCTTGCGCGCCGGCCGCCGTCATTGATCAACGAGGGAATCCTGTCATGAGCGCACTGCCCGCCACGCCGTCGGCCCGCTACGACGGAGACTACGCGGTCGATCTTCTTGGGGTTCACAAGTGGTATGGAGCCTTCCACGTGCTGCGGGACGTGAACCTGCACGTCCGCCGCGGCGAGAAGATCGTGATCTGCGGCCCTTCGGGCTCCGGAAAATCCACCATGATCCGCTGCATCAATCGCCTGGAGGAGCACCAGAAGGGCAAGATCGTGGTCAACGGGACCGAGCTCACGACCGATCTTCGCCGCATCGACGAAGTGCGGCGCGAAGTCGGGATGGTGTTCCAGCACTTCAATCTGTTCCCGCACCTGACGATCCTCGAGAACTGCACCCTGGCGCCCATCTGGGTCCGCAAGATGCCCAAGAAGGACGCCGAGGAGGTCGCGATGACCTATCTCAAGCGGGTCCGCATTCCGGAGCAGGCTCATAAATATCCGGGCCAGCTTTCGGGAGGGCAGCAACAGCGCGTCGCCATCGCCCGCTCCCTCTGCATGAACCCGAAGATCATGCTGTTCGACGAGCCGACTTCGGCGCTCGACCCCGAGATGGTGAAAGAGGTGCTCGACACCATGGTGTCGCTCGCCAACGAGGGCATGACCATGCTCTGCGTCACCCACGAAATGGGCTTCGCCCGGCAGGTCGCGGATCGCGTGGTGTTCATGGACGCCGGCGAGATCGTCGAGATGAATACGCCGGCCGAGTTCTTCTCCAACCCGCAACATGAGAGGACGCGTCTGTTCCTCGGCCAGATCCTGCACTGATCGGAGCCCCGCGATCCTCTGATCGAGTGGCTTTGTCGCTGAGGAGCATCGTCGCCGGAGCGACCGGGCGACGGTGACGCATTTCGCCTTCCTCAGCCCGCCCTACGCGGGTCACCTCAATCCCATGCTGGCCTTGGCGCGGGGGCTCGTCGAACGCGGTCACCGCGCCACCTTCGTGGCGCAGGCCGATGTCGGACCGAAAGTCTCGCGCCCGGATATCGGCTTTGCGCCGGTGGGCGCCAGAACGCACCCCCCCGGCCGCCTGACCCGCATGACCGCGCGGCTCGGCGGGACCACGGGGCTGTTCGGCATCGGTGGCGTGATCCGGGACATGGCCGCAACCACCGACATGCTGTGCGAAGACGTGCCGGCCATGCTGCACGAGATCCACGCCGGAGCGATCGTGGCCGACCAGACCGAGCCCGCAGGAGGTCTCGTGGCGCACCACCTCGGGATCCCGTTCGTCTCGGTCGCCAATGCCTTGCTGATCGATCGCGAGCCAACCGTACCGCCGCCCTTCATCGGCTGGGGCTACGATGAGAGCCCTTGGGGCGTTCAGCGCAACCTCGGCGGCTACCGCATCGCCGATTGGCTGATGAAGCCGGTCTTCGAAGTGATCGGCCGCAGGGCACGGGCTTGGCGACTCGGCGGCATCGAGACGGTCGAAGACTGTCTGTCTCCAATGCTGCAGATTAGCCAGTCGGTCGAAAGCTTTGATTTTCCTCGTGTAAGCCAATCTCCGGCGCTGGTGCATTGCGGCCCGTTCCGTCGGCCGGAACGACGCGACTGGGTGCCGGTCGACGGCAGACCCAATGTCTTCTGTTCGCTCGGCACCCTGCAGGGCGGCCGATTGCCGATCTTCAGGATCGTGGCAGAGGCCTGCCGGGATCGTGGGTTGGCGCTCACCGTCGCGCATGGCGGCAAGCTCGACGCCACCGAGGCGGCTTCGCTCCCCGGCAACCCAAGAGTGGAAGCTTTCGTGCCGCAGCGGGCCGTGATCCGGACCGCCTCGGCCGTGGTGACGCATGGCGGGCTCAATACCGTGCTCGACGCTTTGGCGGCCGGCGTCCCGTTGATCGTCGTGCCGCTCGCGTTCGAGCAGGGCGCGACCGCGGCCCGAGTAGCGAGAACCGGTGCCGGGCTCGTGATCCCTCGAAGGCAACTGACGCCAGCCCGCGTGGCGGAAGCGCTCGGCGCGCTGCTCGATATCCCGAGCTACCGGGAGCGCGCCGCGGCGTTGCGGGACGAGATCGCGCTGGCGGGCGGCGTCGACCGGGCCGTCGCTCTCATCGAGCGGGCCACGCGTTCGAGGCGTTGATCCGGCTCCGTGCCGCCACGGCTCTGCCTCGTCCTGAGCCGGGCGCAACGCGCCCGTGTCGAAGGGTGCTCCAGCCCGCGCGGCATTACTCTGCGGCGTCGAGCGCCGTGGTCAGGGACAGCCACTCGTCTTCGGCCGCGTCGAGCGCGCGCTGGAGGTCCTTGCGTTGCTGGGCGAGTTGGGTCGCCTTGCCCTTGTCGCGGGAATAGGCGTTGGGGTCCACCAATGCGGCGTCGATCCGCGTGATCAGCCCCGAGAGCTTCTTGATCTTCTCGTCGAGGGCGGTGATCTGCTTCTTGGCCAGATTTGCCGCCTTGCCGGGCGAGATCCTGTTGTCCTGGACGATGGGTTTCTGAGCCCCGACCTCGCCCTTCGTCACGCGCTTGCCGGGAGCGGCGCCGCTGGCCTTGCTCAAAACCAGGGCCTTGTAGTCTTCCATGTCGCCGTCGAAGGACTTGACGGTCCCGTTGTCGACGAGCCAGAGCCGGTCGGCGCAGGCGTCGATCAGGAAGCGATCGTGCGAGATGAGGATGATCGCACCCTCGTAGTCGTTGATGGCTTCGATAAGGGCCGAGCGGCTGTCGATGTCGAGATGGTTGGTGGGTTCGTCGAGGATCAGGAGATGCGGTGCGTCGAAAGCCGCGAGCCCCATCATGAGCCGTGCCTTTTCGCCGCCCGAGAGCTGCGTGACGGGCGTATCGGCCTTGGTGGCCGGAAAGCCCAGCTGAGCACATTTCCCGCGGATCTTGCTCTCGGTTCCGTCCTTCATCCTCGAGGCAATGAAGCCATAGGGCGTTTGCGCATCGCCGAGTTCTTCGACCTGATGCTGGGCGAAATACCCGACCGTCATCTTGGACGACTTCTTCACGGTCCCGCCGAGCGTCTCCATGCGGCCCGCGACGAGCTTGGCAAAGGTGGATTTGCCGTTGCCGTTCGAGCCGAGGAGCCCGATGCGGTCGTCGTTAGAAATATTCAGGCTCAGCCGCGACAGCACGACCTTGTCGTCGTAGCCCGTCGAGACCGCCTCCATGGCGACGATCGGCGGGCTCAGCGGGCGGGGTGGCGAAGGCAGGTGGAAGGGCAACACCTGGCTGTCGACGATGGCCGAGATCGGCTTCAATCGCTCCAGCATCTTCACGCGGGATTGGGCCTGCCGGGCCTTGGTGGCGCTGGCTCGGAAACGGTCGACGAAGCTTTGCAGGTGCTTTCTTTGTTCTTCCTGCTTCTTGATGTGCTTCTGCTGGATGAGCTGCTGCTCGCGCCGCTGGGTTTCGAAGGAGTCGTAATTGCCGCGCCAGAGCGTCAGCTTCGACTGGTCGAGATGCAGGATGTGGTCGCAGACGGCGTCGAGCAGGTCGCGGTCATGGCTGATGATCAGGACGGTCGCCGGGTAGGTCGCGAGATACTCGATCAGCCAGAGCGTGCCTTCGAGATCGAGGTAGTTGGTGGGCTCGTCGAGCAGCAGCAGGTCGGGTCGCGTGAACAGCACGGCCGCGAGCGCCACGCGCATCCGCCAGCCTCCGGAGAACTCGGACAAGGCGCGGTTCTGTGCCGCTTCGTCGAAGCCGAGGCCCATCAGGATGGTGGCGGCCCGCGACGGCGCCGCATGGGCCTCGATGTCGACGAGCCGGATCTGGATCTCGGCGATGCGGTTCGGATCGGTCGCGGTCTCGGCTTCCGCGAGAAGGCTCGCGCGCTCGCGGTCCGCTTCGAGTACGAAGTCGATCAGCGACGTCGGACCGCCCGGCGCCTCCTGCTCGACTTGTCCGAGACGCATCCGGTTCGGGATCGACAGCGTGCCGCTCTCGGGATGGAGGTCGCCCGAGATCATCTTGAACAGCGTCGTCTTGCCGGTCCCGTTGCGGCCCACGAAGCCCGTCCGCGCGCCGGTCGGAATGGCGACGGTCGCATGGTCGAACAGCATGCGCGGCCCGAGCCGAAACGTGAGATCGTTGATATGCAGCATGACGAGCCTTGTGGCGTGACGGGCCGCGAGAGGCAAGGCCTATGCCGTTCAGCCGCTCCACGACTCGGGTTGTCTCTCGATCTTGCCGGGCCCAGGTCGCCCCGCTATAAGCCGCGCGATGCGGGCAGGCCCCGAGCATCCAGTTGCGAAGCGAGCACGTCATGGCGGTTGAGCAGACCTTTTCCATTCTCAAGCCGGATGTGACCCGCCGCAACCTGACCGGAGCCGTCAATGCCAAGATCGAGGGTGCCGGTCTGCGCATCGTCGCCCAGCGGCGGATCCACATGTCGCGCGCCGATGCCGAAACGTTCTACGCCGTCCACAAGGAACGCCCCTTCTTCAGCGAACTCGTCGAGATGATGACGTCGGCCCCGGTGGTGGTCCAGGTTCTCGAAGGCGAGAACGCCATCCTGAAATACCGCGAGGTGATGGGCGCCACCAACCCCGAGAAGGCCGACGCCGGTACGATCCGCAAGGAGTTCGCGCTGTCCATGGGCGAGAACTCGGTCCACGGGTCCGACGCTCCCGAGACCGCGGCCCAGGAAATCGCCCAGTTCTTCAAGAAGGATCAGGTGGTCGGCTGATCTCTCCCTTCTCCCGCTCGCGGGAGAAGATTGGTTTCGTGTGGTGCAAGCCCCTGTCCCTTCTCCCGCAGGCGGGAGAAGGTGTCGGCACGCGATGGCGACGGATGAGGGTCACCTCGGTCCCGCGAAGGCTTCCCTCATCCGACCCGACTGCGTCGGGCCACCTTCTCCCGTTTGCGGGAGAAGGACAGTCCCATCCGGCACCGCCAGGGATGACGCGGCCGACGTGGCGGTTTCGGAGATCGTCCGTCCACCCGCCAGCCTCACACGTCCCGATGCCACGAGCTCGAGAGCGCGGGGATAGATGACGTGCTCCTGTGCGAGCACCCGCGCCGCGAGGCTCTCGGGCGTATCGTCTTCGAGGACCGGGACGGCCGCCTGGGCGATGATCGGACCGGCGTCGAGTTCGGGGACGACGAAATGCACCGTCGCGCCGTGGATTTTCACCCCGGCTTCGAGCGCGCGCGCATGCGTGTCGAGGCCGCGAAAGGCGGGCAGCAGGGCCGGGTGAATGCTGATCATGCGTCCGAGCCAGCGTTCGCAGAACCAGGCGCTCACGACCCGCATGAAGCCCGCGAGGCAGACGAGTGCGATCCCGTGCTCGACGAGAACAGCGTCGACCGCCCGGTCGAAGTCTTCCCGCGTCGCGAAGTCTCGGTGGCTGCGGAATGCGGTGGCGATCCCGGCCCGGCGCGCGATCTCGAGTCCCCCGGCCTCCGCCTTGTTGGCGAACACCAGCGTGGTCTCGGCCGGAAACGCCGGACGGGATGCAGCCTCGAGCAGTGCCGCCATGTTGGAGCCGCGCCCCGAGATCAGCACGGCGGTCCGCACGCGGGGCGGCGTCACAGCACGAGAGCCCGGCGGATCGAGACGCGCTCGCCCGTCGTCCTCTCGATGTCGCCGAGCCGCACCAGAGGCTCGCCGAGGCCGGCGAAGACCTGCTCGACGGCCGAAGCCTCGCCCTGCGCCACCACCACGGCCATGCCGATCCCGCAATTGAAGGTCCTGGCCATCTCGGATGCCGTGATCCCGCCCTGGGAGGCCAGCCAGCGGAACACAGGCAGGACCTCGACGACGTCGAGGTCGAGACCACAGCCGAGCCCCGGCGGCAGGACGCGAGGCAGGTTGTCGATGAAGCCGCCGCCCGTGATGTGGGCCAGGGCCCGGATGGCGTCGGTCCGTTTCAGCGCTGCGAGCAGCAGCTTCACGTAGATCCGGGTCGGCACCAGCAGGGCCTCGGCCAGGGTCTGGCCGGGTGCGAACGGGCAGGGCGCCTCCCAGTCGAGGCCGGACAGCGACACGATCTTGCGCACAAGCGAAAAGCCGTTCGAGTGAACACCGGAGGACCCGAGCCCGTAGATGACGTCGCCGGCTTCGACGCCACGCGGCAGCAGCGTCCCGCGTTCGGCCGCCCCCACCGCAAAGCCTGCGAGGTCATAGGCCCGTCCGGCATAGACTCCCGGCATCTCGGCCGTCTCGCCGCCGATCAGCGCGCAGCCGGCCTGCCGGCATCCTTCGGCGATCCCCGCGACGACGCCGGCCGCGACCTCGGGATCGAGCTGGCCGGTGGCGTAGTAGTCGAGGAAGAACAGGGGCTCGGCCCCTTGCACCACGAGGTCGTTCACGCACATGGCCACGAGGTCGATGCCGACCGTGGCGTTGCGGCCCGTCTCGTAGGCGATCTTGACCTTGGTGCCGACGCCGTCGTTGGCCGCCACCAGGATCGGATCGACGAAGCCCGCGGCCTTGAGGTCGAAGAGCCCGCCGAATCCCCCGATCTCGCCGTCGGCTCCTGGTCGCCGCGTCGAGCGAACCGAATCCTTGATCAGATCCACGGTCCTGTTGCCCGCGTCGATGTCGACGCCGGCCTCCACATAGGTCAATCCGTTGGTCTTCTGCGTCATGGGACCGGCTGGGTTGGTGCACGAACTCCTGCGATACCGCGACACGGCGTCGACAGGAAGGGGAAGCGCCGGCGCCACCGACATCATCGGCTCGTTCGCGAGGCGCTTTCCGAAGGCCGGTGTCACGAAAGACCTTCGCCTGACCGGGCGCCCCGCTATAGTGGCGTCGGCATTGACGCTGCCCGTCATGGCCGCCTATCTCCGACCATGGGGCGATCGTCGTGTCGGTGATGACTCCCATTCCCGGCGTTCAGGGAATGGAGGCAGGAACCGGATGCTGAGGGACGTGCGGCCATGAGCCTGCAGCGGCAAGTCCTGATCTGGGTGATTCTGCTCGCCCTTTCGGTCTACGTGCTTTTCGTTCTGTCGGGCGTGCTGCTTCCCTTCGTGGCCGGCATCACGATCGGCTATCTGCTCGATCCCCTGGCCAGCAAGCTCGAACGGGTCGGGCTCAACCGCCTCGGGGCCACGGTGGTGATCCTGGCGCTGTTCGTCGCCTTCATCCTGGTCCTTCTGATCCTGCTCGTGCCGGTGCTGACCCATCAGCTGACGGCCTTCGTGCTGAGCCTTCCGGGGATCGCCGCGAAACTCGAAGCGCTGGTGATCGAGCAGGGTGGCCGGCTGATCGAGAGCTACGGCGGCGAGACGTTGCGCAGGCTCGGCATCACCGGCCCCTTCACCACGGCCGACATGCAGAGTTCCATCGGCAGCGTCGTCGGGCAGGCCACGAATTATGGCATAGGCCTGATCAATTCGCTCTGGTCGGGCAGCCGCGCGCTGTTCGGCCTCTTCTCCCTGATGGTCATCACGCCGGTCGTCGCCTTCTACATCCTGCTCGACTGGAAGCGCATGGTTCTCGCGATCGACAGCTGGATCCCGCTGGAGCACCGCGACAGCGTCCGCGCGATCGCCCGCGACATCGATGCCGCATTGGCGGGGTTTGTCCGCGGACAGACGGTCGTGGCGCTGATCCTCGGTGGCTGGTACGCCGTGGGCTTGACGCTCGTTGGCCTGAACTTCGGGTTCCTGATCGGCATTTCGGGCGGGTTTTTGAGCTTCATTCCCTATGCCGGTTCGCTGACGGTGCTCTTCATCTCGACAGCCGTCGCGGTCGTCCAGGGGTGGCCGGACTGGCATCTGATCGCCATGACCTTGGGGGTCGTGCTGGGGGGCCAGTTCCTGGAAGGCAACGTGCTGTCGCCCTTCCTGGTCGGCGCTTCGATCGGCCTGCATCCCGTCTGGCTCATGCTGGCGCTCGTCGCCTGCTCGTCGGTCTTCGGCTTCACCGGCCTTCTGGCCGCGGTGCCTCTCGCGGCTGCCATCGGCGTGGTGTCGCGCTTCGCGCTGCGCAAATACCTGCGGAGCCAGCTCTACACCGGGGAGCCCGACGTCCTGCCCTTGAACACGCCGGCCCGGCATTACGGCATCGGCGAGTGAACCAGCTGCCGCTTCCCTTCGCGCACGAGCCGAAGCTGGGCGCCGAGGATTTCATGCCGTCGGAGTCCAATGCAGCGGCCCTGGCGGCCGTCGCGGGCTGGCCGGCCTGGGCCGATCCGGTGCTGCTGCTGACCGGGCCGGAGGGGTCGGGCAAAAGTCATCTTGCCCGGATCTGGGCGTCGCGCGTCGGGGCCATGCGGCTCCATCGCGACGATTTCGAGCGCGACCTCCGGGAGGTGGCCAGCACGCCTGCGGTGCTCGAAGACGCGGACCGTGCCGGCCTCCCCGAAGCCAAGCTCTTCCATCTGCTCAACCTCGTGCGCGAAGCGGGGTCATGGCTCCTCATCACGGCACGGCAGGCCCCCGGCGCCTGGGGGCTCCAGACACCGGACCTCGTGTCCCGCCTGCGGTTGGCCTCCACCGCCGAGCTTGGCTTGCCCGACGAAGCGCTGATGCGTGCCGTCCTGGTCAAGCTCTTCGCGGACCGCCAGTTGCCGGTCGAGGCGAACCTCATCGACTATCTGGCGCTCCACCTCGAACGCTCGTTGGCAGCCGTGCAACGGACCGTCGAGGATCTCGACCGCGCGGGCCTCGGCAAGGGCCGGCGGATCAGTCGTGCCTTGGCGGCCGGGCTCATCGCAGAATTGCACCCCGACGAGGAATGACGGGCTGTCATCCTTGTGACACGCCGATGATCGACGTTGAGGACCGCGGCAGACGCCGTTAGACAGGTACCGCAGTATCGATCTTGCGCTCGAGGCAGAATCGATCGTGGCTTCCGCCACGCAGGGCTGCTCAGCATCGGGAGCAGGATCATGTCCTTGGCGGAGGACCGCACGTCGCAAGATCGTTCGATCGAAGAGGCCGTGCCCCGCTCGCCCCTGTTCGACCAGCCCGGCCGCTTCATCAACCGAGAGCTCTCCTGGCTCGATTTCAATCGGCGTGTGCTCGAGGAGGCGTCGAACCGCAATCACCCGCTGCTGGAGCGGCTTCGGTTTCTCTCGATTTCGGCCAACAACCTCGACGAATTCTTCATGGTCCGGGTCGCGGGCCTTTACGGGCAGGTGAGGTCAGGGGTAACGACGCTGTCGCAGGACGGACTTTCGCCGGCCGAGCAGATGGTCCGGATCCGCGACAAGGCCAAGACGCTCGTCGATGACCAACAGATCCGCTACAGCGCTCTCAGGATCGAGCTCGCGGAAGCCAAGATCGTCATCGTGGAGCCGGGCGACCTCGCGAAGTCCGAGCGCGAGTGGCTGCAGGACTATTTCCTGCAGCACATCTTCCCGATCCTGACGCCGCTCGCGGTCGACCCGGCGCATCCTTTTCCGTTCATCCCCAACCTCGGCTTCACGCTCGCGCTCGATCTGAAGCGCATGCCCGATGGGCGAGAGCTGCACGCGTTGGTCCGCGTTCCGGCCAAGGGCGAGCGTTTCATCCGGATCCCCGACATCCTGGCGGGCGGGGCCGCGCGGTTCGTGACGCTCGAGACCCTGATCGCGATCCACACGCCGCGCCTGTTTCCCGGCTACGAGGTCAAGGGGCAGGGCGTGTTCCGCGTGATCCGGGACAGCGACCTCGAGGTCGAGGAAGAGGCCGAAGACCTGATGCTCTTCTTCGAGAGCGCGTTGAAGCGGCGCCGGAGGGGCTCCGTCATCCGGCTCGAGATCGACGCCGGCATGCCAGAGACGCTGCGTCTGCTCATCGCCGACGAACTCGACACCTCGGCCGAGCAAAGCTTCACCATCGACGGCATGCTGGCGTTGAACGACCTGTCGGAACTCGTCGGGGTCGACCGGCCGGACCTCAAGTTCACGCCCTACAATGCGCGTTTCCCCGAGCGGGTCCGCGACAACAGCGGCGATTGTTTCGCCGCCATCCGGCAGAAAGACCTCGTGGTCCATCACCCCTACGAATCGTTCGACGTGGTGGTCCAGTTCATCGACCAGGCGGCCCATGACCCCAATGTCGTGGCCATCAAGCAGACGCTCTACCGTACCTCGAAGGACAGCCCGATCGTCCGGGCGCTGATCGAGGCCGCCGAAGCCGGCAAATCGGTCACGGCGCTGGTGGAGCTGAAGGCCCGTTTCGACGAGGAAGCCAACATCCGCTGGGCACGGGACCTCGAGCGGGCCGGCGTGCAGGTCGTGTTCGGGTTCATCGAGCTCAAGACCCACGCCAAGCTGTCGATGGTCGTGCGCCGCGAGGCCGGCAACCTCGTCACCTACTGCCATGTCGGGACCGGCAACTACCACCCGCAAACCGCCCGGATCTACACCGACATCTCGTTCTTCACGGCCGATCCGGTCATCGCACGCGACGTGTCGCGGATCTTCAATTTCATCACCGGTTATGCCGAGCCCGCGGGGCTCGAGCGCATGGCCGTATCGCCTTTGACGCTGAAGAACCGCCTCCTGCAGCATATCGACGAAGAGATCGCCTTCGCGAAAGCCGGCAAACCCGCCGCGATCTGGGGGAAGTGCAACTCGCTCGTCGATCCCGAAATCATCGATGCGCTTTACGAGGCGAGCCAAGCCGGCGTGCCGGTCACGATGGTGGTGCGTGGCATCTGCTGTCTCCGGCCCGGCGTGCCGGGCCTCTCCGACAACATCCAGGTCAAGTCCATCATCGGCCGTTTCCTGGAACATGCCCGCGTCTACGCGTTCGGAGGCGGCCATGGGCTGCCGCATCCGAAGGCCCGGGTCTATATCTCCTCGGCCGACCTCATGACGCGCAACCTCGACCGCCGTGTCGAGGCATTGCTGCCGATCACCAACCCGACGGTCCACGATCAGGTGCTGAACCAGATCATGATCGCCAACCTGATCGACAATCAGCAGAGCTACCGGGTCTTGCCGGACGGCGGGAGCGAGCGCATCGCGGTGCTGCCCGGCCAGGAACCCTTCAATGCGCACAATTACTTCATGACCAATCCCAGCCTGTCGGGACGGGGCAAGTCCCTGCGCGAATCGAGTCCCAAGACCTTGCTGAAGCGTCTCGATGCTGGACATCGCTGATCGGCGAGGGTCGGCGGCACCCGCCGTGAATGACGGCATGGCCGGCAATCCGGTCGCCATCGTGGATATCGGCTCGAACTCCGTGCGCCTCGTCGCCTACGAGACGCTGTCGCGTGCCCTGACGCCGATCTTCAACGAGAAGGTGCTGTGCGGTCTCGGCCGTGGCGTGAGTACGACCGGGCTGCTCGGGGCGGAGGGGATGCAACGCGCCCTGACGGCCCTGCGGGCTTTCCGCATCCTCTGCCGTAACATGCGGATCACCGACATCCACGTCTTCGCGACCGCGGCAACGCGCGACGCGCGGAACGGGGCCGACTTCCTGGCCGCCGCCACCGCGGCATTGGGGAGCGAGATCGAGCTCATCGGCGGCGCGCGGGAAGCCGAGCTCTCGGCGCTCGGGGTGACGGCGGGATTCCACAAGGCCGACGGGATCGTCGGCGACATGGGCGGCGGCTCGCTCGAACTGATCGGCCTCAAGGGCATGTCGCTCGGCACGGGCGTCTCGCTGCCGCTCGGCGGATTGGCTCTTCTCGACGCGAGCCGCAACTCGCCGAAACGGGCTCACAGAATCGCGCGACAGCATCTCGCCACGGCGGCGCCGATCAAGAGTCTTCACGGCCGCACCTTCTACGCCGTGGGCGGCACCTGGCGGGCGCTTGCGAAGCTTCACATGACGCAGCGCAACTATCCGCTCAACGTCATGCACGGCTATGTGATACCGGCCGCCGAGGCGAGCGCCTTCGGCAGCCTCGTCGAACGCGTCAATGTGGAAAGCCTGAGTTCCATCGCGGCCGTCTCCTCGGCCCGCCGCCCGCTCTTGTCCTATGGTGCGGTGGTACTGGAAGAGATCATCCGCCAGGGCAGGCCCAAGGACGTCGTGATTTCGGCCATGGGCGTCCGGGAGGGCCTGCTGTTCGAGCGCCTGTCGGCGGCCGAGCAGGCCCGCGACCCGCTGCTGTCGGCCGCACGGGCCCTCAACGATCAACGGTCGCGCAGCCCCGCCCATGGCGACGACCTTCGGGGCTGGACCGACGGGTTCTTCGCATCGGCCGGCCTCGACGAGTCGGACGACGACCGGCGATTGCGCCTTGCGGCCTGCCTTCTGGCCGACATCGCCTGGCGGGCGCATCCGGACTACCGGAGCGAACAAGCCCTCAGCTCCATCGCCAACGGGACGTTCGCGGCCGTCGACCACCCGGGGCGCGCCTATCTGGCGCTCGCCGTCACGTACCGGCATGTCGGCAGCGACGCCGAGATCAATCCCCAGCTTCGCTCCCTTCTATCGCCGCGCCTCCTCGACCGGGCCCGCATCATGGGGGCCGCGATGCGGGTCGCGTATCTGGTGTCGGCCGCCATGGGGGGTGTCCTGCCACGAACGTCGCTCAGGGCCGGCAAATCGAAGCTTGTCCTCACCCTGCCGCAGGATCTAGCCGATCTCGCGAGCGAGCGCTGTATGGCGCGGCTTCGGCAGCTCGCCAAGCTGATCGGCCGGGAGGCGGAGCTCCGGATCGGCTGATACCAAAGGCCGAAAATTCTCACCCATCCTCAAGCCGGCTCCGCTCAACATAGGGCGCGTGCAGAAGACTGGTCGACCATTTCGGCCATTGGTGTGACAGGGCGGTTGGGCGGGCTCGCACGTGCCGCCAATGCCGGAGCTTCAGGCGACCGGCGGCTCCCCGTCCTGCCATTCGAGCGTGACGACCTTGCCGTTCTCCACCGTCAGGGCAAGCCGTCCGTTCTTGAGATCGATCGCTTTTGCGCCGAAGAGTTCGCGCCGCCAGCCTTGCAGAGCCGGCACATCGTGCTGCTCGCCGTTCGCAATGGCTTCGAGGTCGTCCACGTTCGCGATGAGTTTCGGCGCGACACCTTGGGCATCGGCGATCTGCTTGAGCAGAACCTTGAGGAGCTCGACCGTTGCGCCGTTGCCCCCGCCATTGCTGCGCCGGTCGCGCTCGATCTTGGGAAGGCTCTTGGGGTCGCGGGCGAGGCCGCGCTCCACTGCGGCCAGCATGTCGGCCCCGAGCCGCGACTTGTCCATGCCTCGCGGCACGGCCCTGAGGTCGCCGAGCGCATCGAGGGACTTCGGAGCCGCTGTCGCGACTTCGAGCAGGGCGTCGTCCTTGAGGATCCGCGAGCGGGGCACGTCACGCGCCTGGGCTTCCGATTCACGCCACGCCGCGATCTCCATCAGCACGGCGAGGTCGCGCGGTCGCCTCACTTTCGTGCGGAACCGCTCCCAGGCGTTCTCGGGATGCTGCTCATAGGTGGAGGCAGACGTGAGGGTCCGCATCTCGTCGGCGAGCCAGCTGGTCCGTCCGGAACTTTCGAGCTTCTTTACCAGCGCTCGGTAGACGTCGCGCAAATGGGTCACGTCGGCCAGAGCGTAGGTGATCTGGGCTTGCGACAGCGGCCGGCGCGCCCAATCCGTGAAGCGCGATGATTTGTCGATCGAGACGCGGCACAGCGACTGCGCCAGTTCGCTGTAGGAGACCTGATCGCCGAAGCCGCACACCATGGCGGCCACCTGCGTGTCGAACAGCGGCACCGGGAGCCGGCCGGCCATCTTCCAGATGATTTCGAGATCCTGTCGGGCCGCGTGGAAGACTTTGACGACGTTGCGGTCGTCCATCAGGGCCAGGAAAGGCGCGAGGTCCATGCCCGGCGCCAAAGCGTCGACCACGACGGCTTCGTCGTCGGACGCGAGCTGGAGAACGCAGAGTTTTGGCCAGAAGGTCGTTTCGCGCAGGAACTCCGTGTCGACTGTGACGAAGGGGTGCCGGGCCAAACGCTGACAAACGTCTGCAAGCTCTTCCGTGGTCGCGATGACGGTCATGGGGCTCCTTAACGCAAGCTATTCTCTAGCGCGAGCATTGCCGGTCCGCCAAGTCAACGAAAGAACGGGAGAATTCCCGCAAATCGACGCTTTTCCGTCCCGCGGCCGAGCTTGACAAGCCCGGCTCGTGCATGCCCATCTCCGCGGCCCGCGAAACCGGCGCTTCGTGCCCTGAATCGAATCCGCGCGTCGCCGCGCCTTGGCGCCCACGTGTTCCCGAGAGACCTCCCATGCACCGCTACCGCACCCACACCTGCGGCGCTCTGAGCGAAGCCGATATCGGCACCCCCGTGAGGCTCGCCGGGTGGTGCAACCGGATCCGCGATCACGGCGGTCTTCTGTTCATCGATCTGCGCGATCATTACGGCATGACCCAGGTTGTCGTGGACCCGGACTCGCCGGCTTTCGCGCAAGCCGAGAAGCTTCGTTCCGAATGGGTCGTCAGGATCGACGGCACCGTGCGGCGGCGGCCGGGCGGCACCGAAAATGCCGAGATGGCGACAGGGCAGGTCGAGATCTATGCGGCCGAGATCGAAGTGCTCGGCCCGGCAGCCGAACTGCCGATGCCGGTCGCGACCGACCAGGAATACCCGGAGGAGACGCGGCTCAAGTACCGCTTCCTCGACCTGCGCCGCGAGCGCTTGCATAAGAACATCGTGCTGCGCAGCCGCGTCATCGACGGCTTGCGCGACCGCATGAAGCGCCAGGGCTTCACCGAGTTCCAGACGCCGATCCTCACGGCCTCCTCGCCCGAGGGCGCGCGCGACTATCTCGTGCCCTCGCGCGTCCATCCGGGCAAGTTCTACGCCCTGCCGCAGGCTCCCCAGCAGTTCAAGCAGCTCATCATGGTGGCGGGCTTCGACCGCTATTTCCAGATCGCGCCCTGCTTCCGCGACGAGGACGCGCGCGCCGACCGCAGCCCGGGCGAGTTCTACCAGCTCGACATCGAGATGAGCTTCGTGACGCAGGACGACGTCTTCGATACGGTCGAGCCGGTGCTGCGCGGCATCTTCGAGGAGTTCGGCGGCGGCAAATCCGTCACGCCGAAGTTTCCGCGCATCGCCTACCGCGACTCGATGCTGAAATACGGCAACGACAAGCCCGACCTGCGCAACCCGCTGATCATCGCCGATGTGAGTCAGGAGTTCGCGGCCGATGCGGTGACGTTCAACGCCTTCAAGAATGTCGTGAAATCGGGTGGAGTCGTCCGCGCCATTCCGGCACCGGGGGCCGGAGCGCTGCCGCGCAGCTTCTTCGACAAGCTCAACGAATGGGCCAGGACCGAGGGCGCGGCCGGGCTCGGCTACGTCCTGCTCGAAGGCGAGGCGGGCGCGCCGGTCGGAAAGGGGCCGATCGCCAAGTTCATTCCGGCGGATGTGCTGGCCGCGATCGCCGCCAAGGCGAAAGCCGGGCCGGGGGACGCCGTGTTCTTCGCAGCCGACACGGAGGCGAAGGCGGCTCGGCTCGCGGGTCTCGCGCGGACCCGCATCGGCCGCGAGCTGAAGCTGATCGACGACAATGTCTTCGAGCTCTGCTGGGTCGTCGACTTCCCGATGTACGAATATAACGAGGACGAGAAGAAGATCGACTTCTCGCACAATCCCTTCTCCATGCCGCAGGGCGGACTCGAGGCCCTGGAGACCAAGGACCCGCTCGAGATCCTGGCCTACCAGTACGACATCGTGTGCAACGGGATCGAGCTCTCGTCGGGCGCCATCCGCAACCATCGTCCGGACGTGATGCGCAAGGCCTTTGCCATCGCGGGCCACCCGGAAGACGTGCTGGAGGAGCGGTTCGGCGGCATGTACCGCGCGTTCCAGTACGGCGCGCCGCCGCACGGCGGGATCGCGCCGGGAATCGACAGGATCGTCATGCTGCTGGCCGGCGAGGAGAACCTGCGAGAAGTGGTGCTGTTCCCGATGAACCAGCGCGCCGAAGACCTGCTCATGGGCGCTCCCTCGGTCGCGACGCCGAAGCAGCTGCGCGAACTTCACATCCGCCTCAACCTTCCCGACGCCTGACGGCCACCGCGGAGCGGCCGGCGCGATGCAAACCGTGATCTGCATCCGGTGGGGCGCGGAATACGGGGCCGATTACGTCAACCGGCTCTACCGCGCCGTCATGCGCAACGTGACGCGACCGACCCGTTTCGTGGCCTTCACGGACCCGGTCGAGGGACTGGATGTAGGCATCGAGGCCAAGCCGATCCCGGCGATCCGGCTTCCGGCCGGGCTGAAGCCGGGACCTTGGCGGAAGCTGGCGCTCTGGGCTTCCGACCTCGGCGGGCTCGAGACGGACGTCCTGTTCCTCGACCTCGACATCCTGGTGACGGGACCGCTCGACCCGCTCTTCGACCATGAGCCCGGACGGCTCGTACTGGTGCGCAACCCGACGCAGGGTCGGCGGGACGGCATCGGCAATTCATCCGTCATGCGGTTTCGTGCAGGATCGGCGCCGCATCTCGTCAGCCGGTTCGAGGCGGACGCCGTCCGGCTCTCCTACCGGTTCGACAACGAGCAGATCTACGTCACCAGGGAGGCCGGCCTTCCCGTCGCGTTCTGGCCGGCGGAGTGGTGCCCGAGCTTCAAACACGGGCTGCTGCCGCCCTGGCCGTTCTATCTGTTTCGGCCGCCGCAGCTCCCGCCCGAGGCGAGAGTCGTCGTCTTCACCGGCCACCCAAGGCCCGACGAAGCCATTCGCGGCGTCTGGCCGGCCAAATGGTACAAGAGGTTCTACCGATCCATCCCACCGATTCCCTGGGTGGCGGAGCATTGGCGATGACGGTATCGCCGACGGTCGAGGATGCGAGCCCTCAATAGCGTCGCAGCAGGCTCACTAAAATACCCTGGATCTCGACGCGGTCCGGCCCGAAGATGCGTGTCTCGTAGGCGGGATTGGCGGGTTCGAGAGCGATGGAGGCGCCTCGGCGCCGGAGCCTCTTCAAGGTCGCCTCCTCGTCGTCCACGAGGGCCACGACGATGTCGCCGCTGTTGGCGGTCGACTGTCGCCGGATGATGACGGTGTCGCTGTCGAGGATGCCGGCCTCGATCATCGAGTCGCCACGCACTTCCAAAGCGAAATGCTCGCCGGCGGCCAGGAAGTCGGGCGGCATTGCGATGCTGTGGCTCTGCGTCTGGATGGCGGCGATCGGCGTGCCGGCCGCAATCCGTCCCATCATCGGAATGGAACTGAATTCGGGTACGGGACGCTGCGACACCTCGGGTTTCGGCCGCATGGAGTTGCGACCGCCCGAAACCAGAGTCGGCGCGAAAGGAGCCGCCCGCGGCTCCTTGAGGGCGGTCTGCTCGGGAAGCCGCAGGACCTCCAGCGCCCGCGCGCGGTTGGGCAGGCGGCGGATGAAACCGCGTTCCTCCAAAGCCATGATGAGCCGGTGGATGCCCGATTTCGACTTAAGATCGAGAGCAACCTTCATTTCGTCGAAGGAGGGCGGCACCCCATTGCTTTGGAGCCTGGTATGAATGAAACGGAGCAGTTCGCTCTGCTTTTCGGTCAGCATGATCATGCTCCGCCCATCAGGTCGACCGCGACCGGTCGAATCAAACAAAACATGAACGAAATCTAGCTGTTCCCCGTGCGTTCCGCAAGCCTCGCTGCAATCAGGCGCTGAGTTTATCCAGCCGGATCATCCGGCAACGCGTCCCGACTGCGGCCGCCGGCGCGTGGGGCGGGCGAACCACCAGGCAATCGGCGTCGGACAGGACCTTGAGGAGCGACGAATCCTGACGAGCGCCGGGCTCGACGCGGGGCAACCCATCGTCGGACGCGATGATCCGGGAGCGCACGTAGTCCTGCCGCGCATCGTTGGCCGGGACCGGGACCGCGAATTCGGCCCATTCCGACGGATCGGCTCCGGGGTTCCGGTCGCCGCAAAGGGCCCGGATGAGCGGGCGTACGAAGAGCAGGCCGCAGACGATGGCCGACACCGGATTGCCGGGGAGCCCGAGCACTTGGATGTCGCCGAGCCGGCCGTACATGAGCGGTTTGCCGGGCCGCATGGCGATGCGCCAGAAGCCGAGGTCCATGCCCTCGGCCACGAGGGCGCGCTGAACGAGGTCGTGGTCGCCGACCGAGGCGCCGCCGAGCGTCACCAGGAGGTCGGCTCCCCCGGTCTTGGCCAAGGCGAAGGCCGCCGCCAGGGCCTGCAGGTCGTCGCGGGCGATACCGAGGTCGATCACGTCGGCACCGGCCGCCTCGGCGAGGGCCATAAGGGCGAAGCTGTTCGAGGCCACGATCTGATCGGGCCCGGGTCGCTCGCCCGGCAGCACGAGTTCATCACCGGTGGCCAGCACGGCGACGCGTGGCCGCCGATAGACCGGCAGGGCAGGATGGTTCATGGCGGCCGCCAGGGCGACGTCGGCGGGGCCGAGCCGCAGGCCTGCCGTGAGGAGAACATCACCGCTCTCGAAATCCTGACCCGCACGCCGGACGTGGCGGCCGGCCACGACGCCCTCGCGCACCGTGACGCGGCCGGCAGAGACCTCCGTGTCTTCCTGGATCACGACGGCATCGGTGCCCTCGGGCAGGGGTGCACCCGTGAAGATCCGGGTCGCCTGGCCTAGCCCGACCGTGCCGCCGAAGCCCCGTCCGGCCGCACTTTCGCCGACCAGAGACAAGATAGCCGGCACCTGCGTCACGTCGGCTGCCCGGACCGCGTAACCATCCATGGCAGAGACGGCGCTCGGGGGTTGCGTCCGCAGTGCCGCAAGATCTCGGGCCAGCGTCCGCCCGCTGGCGCGATGGAGCGGCACGGCCTCGACGTCGACCGGGGGCGTCGCGGTGGCGAGGATCTGTCGGAGAGCTTCGTCGACCGGAGTGAGAATCACGCGACGCCCGCCTTTCGATCGTCGGCCAGAAAGTCGCCGGATTTCCCGCCGCGCTTTTCGACGAGGCGGATGTCGGTCAGGCGGACGCCGCGATCGACCGCCTTGACCATGTCGTAGACCGTGAGGCAAGCGACTGACACGGCCGTCAGCGCCTCCATCTCGACGCCGGTCTGGCCGTTGGTCTTGACCGTGGCCCGGACCGTGACGCGGGGCGGATCGGGCAGGGGCACGAGGTCGAGCTTCACCGAGGTCAGGCTCACGGCGTGACAGAGCGGGATGAGCTCATGCGTGCGCTTGGCCGCCATGATGCCGGCAATACGCGCCGTGCCGAGCACGTCGCCCTTCTTGGCGTTGCCGCTGATGATGAGGTCCAGGGTCGCGGCTTCGACCAGCACCGTGCCCTCGGCGACCCCCACCCGGTCGGTCACGGGCTTGCTGCCGACGTCGACCATGCGGGCCTCGCCGGCCGAATCGATGTGGGTCAGCCCGGTCATGAACCAGCGCCCGCCAGCGTGGTCTCGACGAGATCCACCGGGGGTGCCAGGAGGGCGCGTGTGGCGGCCGCGACATCCGCCTCACGCATGAGGGCTTCCCCCACCAGGACCGTGCGGATGCCGACCCGCGCCAATCTGGCGCAATCCTCGGCCGTGACGATGCCGCTCTCGCCGACCCGGATGCGGTCCGGCGGGATGAGCGGTGCGAGACGCTCGGAGTTCGCGAGATCGGTCGCAAACGTCCTGAGATCGCGATTGTTGATGCCGACGAGACGGCAGTCCAGCCTCAGGGCACGATCGAGTTCCTCGGCGGTGTGGACCTCGATCAGCACGTCCATGCCGAGGTCGTGGGCCGCCATCGCGATGTCGCGGGCCGTCTCGTCATTGAGCGCCGCCATGATGACCAGGATGCAGTCGGCCCCCCAGGCGCGGGCTTCGACGCATTGGTAGGGGTCGAACATGAAGTCCTTGCGCAGCACCGGCAGGGTGCAGGCGTCGCGGGCTTCGCCGAGGAAATCCGGCGCCCCTTGGAAGGATGGCGTATCGGTCAGGACCGAGAGACAGGCGGCCCCGCCGGCCGCATAGGCGCGGGCGAGGTCGGCGGGAACGAAATCCGGCCGGATCAGCCCCTTCGACGGGCTCGCCTTCTTGATCTCCGCAATCAGCGCGATGCGGCCCTCGTGCTGGCGCCTCTCGATCGCCCCGGCGAAACCGCGCACGGGTGGAGCTGCGGCGGCCAGGCGACGCAAAGCCGGCAGCGGCAGCCGCGTCTTGGCGTCGGCGATCTCGACGCGCTTATAGGCTTCGATCCGCTCGAGGATGTCGGCCATGCTCAGGCGCTCCGGGCGGCGGCGGGTTCGGGGAGGTTCGACGCTATGACGAGCCGCTCGAGCGTCTGCGCGGCCGTGCCGTCGTCCACCGCACGGGCCGCCAAGGCGACCCCGTCCTCGAGGGTTGCAACGCGGTTCGCCACCACGAGCCCGCCGGCCGCATTGAGCAGCGCGATGTCGCGGTACGGCGTCTTGGCGCCTGCCAGGACCTCCCGCAGAGCGCGCGCATTGTGCTCCGGGTCGCCACCCTTCAGCTCGCTCGAATGGGCGCGGCCGAGCCCGATATCCTCGGGCGAGATGTCGAACAGCCGTATGCGGCCGTCGTCGAGTTCGGCGATGCTGGTCGGGCCGGTCGTGGTCATCTCGTCGAGGCCATCGCTGCCGTGCACCACCCAGACCTTTCGGCTGCCGGAGTTGCGCAGCACCTCGGCCAGGGGTTCCAGCCAGGCGCGAGAGAAGACTCCCAGGAGCTGGTTCCGCACACCGGCCGGATTGGAGAGCGGTCCCAACAGGTTGAAGATCGTGCGGGTGCCGAGTTCGACGCGCGCCGCCCCCACGTGCCGCATGGCAGCGTGGTGAGCCTGGGCCATCATGAAGCCGATCCCCGCATCCGCGATGCAGCGCGACACCGCATCGGCCGGGATCCCGACCCTGACGCCGAGCGCCGTCAATACGTCGCTGGCGCCCGAGCGCGAGGATGCGGCCCGGTTGCCGTGCTTGGCCACCGGCACCCCACAGGCCGCCACGATGATGGCCGCCAGGGTCGAGACATTGTAGGAGCCCGAGCCGTCGCCGCCGGTCCCCACGATGTCGACCGCATTCTCGGGGGCCGCGACCTTGGTCATCTTGGCCCGCATGGCCGCGACCGCGCCGGTGAGTTCGTCCACCGTTTCGCCACGGACCCGCAACCCCATCAGGAAGGCGCCGGTCTGGGCCGGCGTGACCTCGCCCGACAGAAGGTGGTCGAAGGCACTCTCCGCCTCGGCCCGCGTGAGGGAAGCTCCCGTCGCGAGCTTGCCGAGCAATGGCCTGAAGGCATCCATCACTGCGGCCTCGACCGGTGCCATGCGTCGGCCAGGTCCAGGAACGTCTTCAGGATGACGCGGCCATTCTCGGACGCGATGCTTTCGGGGTGAAACTGGACGCCGTGCACGGGATGGGAGCGATGCGACAGCCCCATGATCACGCCATCATCGGAGCGGGCCGTGACGATCAGGTCGTGGGGTAGGGTGGCTTCGTCGACGATCAGCGAATGATAGCGGGTCGCCTTGAAACTGCTGTTGATCCCGCGAAAGAGGGTCCGTCCCTCGTGGTTGATGGTCGACACCTTGCCGTGCATCGGCCGAGGCGCCAGCACGACATCGCCGCCGTAGGCATCGCCGATCGCCTGATGCCCGAGGCAGACGCCGAGCACCGGTACGCGCTCGCCGGCCCTCTTGACGAGGTCGAGCGAGATCCCGGCTTCCCGCGGGGTACAGGGTCCCGGCGAGATGACGATCGCATCGGGGTTGGAGGCCAGCAGGTCGTCGACCGTCGTCGCGTCGTTGCGCACGACCGTCACCTCGGCTCCCAGGAAGCCGAGGTCGTGAAACAGGTTCCAGGTGAAACTGTCGTAATTGTCGACGAGTGTGACTTTGGCCACTTCGAACCTGCCAGGCTGGTCGCCTGCTTTTAAGCGGCTGCCCGCGCAGGTCAAGACAACCCTTGGTCCGTGTTGAGACGCTATGCCGCTCTGCAGCGATAGCACTTTGGCATCGCCAGGGTTTCCGGGTATCAGGGTTCGTCCTGCAGGGCTGGCTCGACTGCACCGTGTTTCCGGTCAGAGGTTCCCTTCCGTCGGCCGAGCAGGGCGACACACGTAAGGTCGAGCGGACGTCATGGATCTCATCGAAAGGCCCGTCCTTCCTCCCTTGCCCGTCGTGGCCGACCTGTCGTCGTGCGAACGCGAGCGGATCCACATGCCGGGAGCCATCCAGCCCTACGGCTGCTTGATCCTGTGTGCGCTTCCGACCTGGACGATCAGCACCGTTTCGGCCAATGCGGGAAGCTTCTTCGGACGGCCGAGCAAAGACCTCATCGACCAGCCGCTCGACCTCGTCATGCCGGGGAAGGCCGTGCATGACCTTCGCAACGTGCTGCAATCTTCCATGGTGTCGGCCGGGGCGGAGCGCCTGCTCGACGTCCTGATCGACGAGGGACCCGAGCGCTACGACCTCACGGTCCACATGTCGGCCTCGAACGCCATCGTGGAAATCGTTCCCCGCAGGGGCGCCAATACCCTGACGACGGATCCCGTGGTGCTGGTCAAGAGCATGATCGGCCAATTGAAGCGGGCCACGACGCTCGAACGGTTCCTGCAACTCGCGGCCCATCAGGTCCGGGCCGTGACGGGTTTCGACCGGGTCATGATCTACAAGTTCCTGCCCGACGCGAGCGGCCAGGTCATGGCCGAGGCGTTGAGAACCGGTCTGCCCCCCTTTCTCGGCCTGCGCTACCCCGCCTCCGATATTCCCGTCCAGGCCCGCGCCCTCTACAAGCGTCAGTGGCTTCGCCTCATCCCGGATGTGAACTACTTGCCCGAACCCCTCATCGGCGGATCGGCGTCTTCGGCGGAGGCGGATCTGAGCCTCGCCTCCTTGCGCAGCGTCTCGCCGGTGCACCTCGAGTACCTGCGCAACATGGGCTCGAACGCCACTCTTACGATCTCGCTGATGGCGGGCGAGGCGCTGTGGGGATTGATCGCCTGCCATCACTCCGCTCCCCGGCGGATCTCGACCTCCATTTGCGCCGCGGTCGAGCTTTTCGGGCAGATCTTCTCGCAGCAGATCGATGCAAAGGAGCAGGCCCGGGAACTCCAGCATGCGGCGCAGTTACGGGTCGCCCACGACCGGCTCATTGCCGGGATGGGACCGGAGAAGTCGATCTTCGACGATCCGGCCGCGTTCGAGGATCTCGTCAAGGCCGTGATCCCGTGCGACGGCTTCGGGGTCTGGTCCGAGAAGGGGTTCAAGGGCGTCGGCACGACGCCGCCGACCGAGGCGCTGCCCGACCTGCTCCGCCACCTCGGCGAGAGGAGCTCGCAGGAGCCCTATGCCACGGATACCCTGTCGCAGGAGCTTGCCTCGGCCCGGGACTACGTGTCCGACGTCAGCGGCGTCCTGTCGATCCCATTCTCGAGGACGCCGAGGGAATACCTTCTGTTCTTCCGCCGCGAGGTCGTGGAGACCGTGCGATGGGGTGGAGATCCCAAGAAGCCCGTCACCATCGAAGGCGGAACGGCGCGCATCGGTCCGCGGAAGAGCTTCGACGCTTGGCGTGAGATCGTCCACGGGCAATCGGTGCCCTGGCGCGGCGCGGAGCTGCAGGTCGCCGAGACGCTCCGAAGCTCTCTGCTCGAAATCATCCTGCGCCGCGCGGACATCGTGAACCGCGAGCGCCGCGACGCCCACGAGCGACAAGCCTTCCTGATCGCGGAACTCAATCACCGCGTAAAGAACATCCTGGCCCTTATCCGGTCGCTCGTTCGGCAGAGCCGGCAGAACGCGATCTCGATGGAGGGGTTCTCGCAAGACCTCGAGCAGCGCATCCGCGCCCTCGCCCTGGCCCATGACCAACTCACCCAAACCGGCTGGCATCGCGCGCCGCTCCGGCGGTTGCTCGAAGCGGAAGCCCGGGCCTGGACCCACTCGTCGGATCGCGTGTCGCTGAGCGGCCCGGGCATCATGGTCGATTCCCGCGCCTACCAGGCTCTGGCCCTGGTGTTTCACGAAATGATGACCAATGCCGCCAAATACGGCGCCTTGAGCCAGGGTACGGGCCGGTTGACGGTCACTTGGGCGCATGACCCGGGCGGCGACCTCCGTGTCGATTGGCGCGAACTCGGCGGGCCACCCGTCAAACCGCCGGAGCGCCGGGGCTTCGGAACTGTGGTGATCGAGCAGACGATCCCGTTCGAACTCCGGGGCGAGGCGCGGGTCGAATATCTCCATCAGGGCGTACACGGCAGTTTCACCATCCCGGCGGCTCACATCGGGGATGCTCCTCCCGAAGCCGAGGCGAGCGCGACCGGCGTGGTGTTGGCGCCCGTGGCCCTCAAAGCGCGACGGCTGCTGCTCGTGGAAGACAGCATGATGATCGCCCTCGACGCCCAGGCGATGCTGGCCGACGAGGGGCTCGACGTCGAAGTCGCCGGGACGATCGCAGACGGGATGCGGTTGCTCGCGGTGGACAGTTTCGATGCCGCGGTGCTCGATGTGAACCTGTCCGGAGAGACGAGCTTTCTCGTGGCGGACAAACTGGTCGAACTCGGGCTGCCCTTCGTGTTCGCGACCGGGTACGGCGAAAGCATCGTCATGCCGGACCGATTTCGCAGAGTTCCGGTGGTGTCGAAGCCCTACGACAGTGCCGCCTTGCGCATGGCGCTCGGCACCATCGAAGCGCAACAGGCGGCCGAAGGGGACGCCGCGTCGGTCGACTGACGCCGGGCGCCTGGTCCTCGGCTTCACCCACCAAAAGACCGCGGCGTCACTGCCCGCGTCTTCCCTGCGCGGCGAAGCGCACGGCCTCTTCGGCAGCCCGCACCAGAGCCTCCGCCTTGTTGATGCATTCCGTGTTCTCGGAAGACGGAACGGAATCGTAGACGATCCCGGCGCCGGATTGGATATGCATCGTGCCATTCTTGATCACGGAGGTGCGTAGGACGATGCAGGTGTCCATGTCGCCATTGGCCCCGAAGTAGCCGATGCAGCCGCCGTAGATGCCGCGCTTGTCGTGTTCGAGTTCGTCGATGATCTCCATAGCCCGCACCTTGGGCGCCCCCGAAACCGTGCCGGCCGGGAAGCCCGCCGCCAGGGCGTCGATCCCGTCACGGTCGTTGCGCAAGCGGCCTTCGACGTTGGACACGATGTGCATCACGTGGCTGTAGCGCTCGACGAAGAACTTGTCCGTGACCGCAACCGAACCGATCTCGGCCACCCGGCCGACGTCGTTCCGCCCGAGATCGAGCAGCATGAGATGCTCTGAACACTCCTTCGGATCGGCCAGGAGTTCAGCCGCCAGAGCCTCGTCCTCGGCCGCATCGGCGCCGCGACGGCGGGTTCCTGCCACAGGGCGGATGGTGACGGTTCCATCCCGCACCCGGACCAGGATCTCGGGGCTGGAGCAGCAGATCTGGAAATCACCGAAATCCAGGTAGCTCAGATACGGGGCCGGGTTGATACGGCGTAGCGCCCGGTAGAGCGAGAACGGCGGCAGTTCGAACGGCCCCGAGAACCGCTGCGAGAGCACGACCTGGAAGACGTCGCCGGCCCGGATGTAGCCCTTGGCGCGCTCGACCATGGCGAGATAGGCGGCCTCGGGCGTGTTGGATGCCGGGCGGCGGGACAGGAGGGTCGGGTCGGCCGGAGGGCCGGGATGGGCCAGCGGACCCTCGAGCGTGGCGATGACGCGGTCGAGCCGGTCTGCCGCCGCCTCGGCCGCCATCCGGGCCGACAGTCCCTCGGCGGGTCGGACCGGCGTCACGACGATCATCTCGTCGCGGACCGAATCGAACACCACCATGACGGTTGGCCGGATCAGCACGGCCTCGGGGACCCCGATCGGATCCGGCTTGGCGGGTGCCAGCCGCTCCATGTGGCGCACCATGTCGTAGCCGAGATAGCCGAACACGCCCGCCGACATCGGCGGCAGCCTGGCCGGCATGGGGATGGCCGACTCGGCCAGGAAGCGTCTCAGAGCGTCGAGCGGCTTTCCCTCGGTCGCTTCGAACCGATCGGGTTCGAGCGCAACCCGGCGATTGATCTCGGCCGAAGCACCCGAACAGCGCCAGATCGCGTCGGGATCGAGGCCGATCATCGAGTAGCGGCCGCGGATGGCGTTTCCCTCGACGCTCTCGAGCAGGAAGATGTTGCCTCGACGCTGCGCCGCGAGTTTCAGAAAGGCCGAGACCGGAGTTTCGAGGTCGGCCACCAGGACCGACCAGACCACGGAGGCTCGGCCGGCCGCATGGGACGCCGCGAGGTCGTCGAAACCCTGGTGGGCCATCAGTAGAGGTTTCCGGCGGATGCCCTGAGGGCCTCTTGGTTCACCTTCGTGCCGAGCTTCGAGCCGAGCTTGCCCAGATAGGCGTTGATGATGCTGTCCTGGAGGGACACGCGATAGCGCTCCCCGATCTGCTTCGTCTCCGTCGCCTCCGGGTCCAGCGGCGGGACGGTGCTGTCGAGCACCCTGAACAGCGTTCGCGACGCGGCCCCTGCCGCCGCCGATCCGGCGGAGCCGACCGGGACGTCGAAGATCTTGGCCACCGCGCTGTTGTCGAGGCCGGCGGCCCCGGCGCGCTTGGCGTCTCCGATATGCGTCACGGCAAGATTGCCCAGCGACTGTGCCACCTGTTCGAGCGTCTGTTGGCCCGCATCGATCGCCTTCACGAGATCGGCTGCCTTGGCATCGATGCGCTTGGCGGTTTCCTCTTCGCGCCACGCGGCCTCGACCTCCGGCTTGACCTCGTCCAAGGTCCGCTGCCGGGCCGGATCGATGGCCGCCACCTCGAACCAGACGGTGCCCCCATCGGCCGTCGAGATCGTGTCGTTGTCGACGCCGACGTCGGACGCGAAGGCGGCCTTGAGCAGGTCCTTCTCGTCGACGAGGTTCGTGACGGGCGCACCGGCCTTGTCGAGCCCTGCCGCGTCGATCGCGTCGACCGTGCGGGCTTCGAGACCGACGGAGCTCGCGGCTTCCGTCAGCGTCTTGCCGGAGGTACGCGCATCCTCGATACGGTCGTGAAAAGCCTTTGCATCTGCATCGGCGCGACCCGTGGCGATCTCGCTCTTCAACGCCGGCTCGACCTCGGCCAAGGGCTTCAGGTTGGCGGGCGTCACGGCGGTCACGTGGACCAGGACACTGCCGAACGTGCCCTTGACGGGATCGCTCGTCGCGTTCACCGGAAGGCCGAATGCCGCGTCCGCCACGGCGTGGTCGAAGATCTGATCCTTGGTCACCGTGCCGAGGTCGACGGATTTCTCGTCGAGCTTACGTTCCTTCACAATGTCGTCGAAGGGCGTTCCCGCCTTGATGCGGGCCGCGGCCGCTCCGGCCTCGCCCTCCGACGGAAACACGATCTGCTGCACGGTCCTGGTCTCGGGGGTGCCGTATCGGGCGTCCTTGACCTTGTCGTAGAGTGCCGTCGCGTCGGCATCCGACACCGTATCGGGTTTGGCGAGAGTCGCGGGCGTGACCGCCAGTACGACGAGCTTGCGATATTGAGGGGCCGTGAAGGCGGCCTTGTGGGCATCGTAATAGGCCTCGAGCGCAGCAGCGTCGGGCGCCGCGATCTCGCCAGCGGCCGAGGGCGGCAGGACGACGATGTCGAGGCTGCGCGTCTCGGCCGTGTAGCGATGCAGCGCGTCGACGGCCGCTGTCGGCGCCGTCATGCCGCCGATCAGAGCCTGCACGAATTCCTGCCTGAGATCGGTCTGGCGCTGGTCGCGTACGAAGCTCTGTTCGTTGAAGCCGTTGTCCCGCAGCACGGCATTGAACCGGGCACGGTCGAAGCCGCCGCCCGCCCCCGCGAAGGACGGGTCGGTGAGGATCGATTTCGCAACCCGGCTATCCGAGATCCCGAGGCCCAAGGTCTTGGCGCGATCGTCGAGGGCCGCGTCCGACATCAGGCGCGACAAGACCTGCACGTCGAGCCCCAGACGATGGGCTTCGTCGTTGGTGATCTGTCGGCGCGCCCGCTGCTGCAGGTTCTGCAATTCCGTCTGGTAGGCTTGCCGATAGGCTGCGGTCGTGATGCTCACTCCGCCGACCTGCGCGATCTGGTTGCCGCCGCCGCCGCGGAACACGTCGCCGATGCCCCACACCACGAACGCCAGTACGATGAGCCCGAACACGAGCGTCATGATGGTCTTGCCGATCCACGTCGACTGAGCGGCCCGTATGCCTTCGAGCATGGGATGTTCTCGTGTATTGCGATCAGAGGGCGCCGGAACGCGGAATGGGGCGCAGCTTTATAGGGAGCGTTGCGGAAGCGCAACGCGACGGGCCAGCCCTTACGCCGCCTCATCGGTCAGGAAATAGGTCGACATGATGCCTCGGCCCTTGACCTCGATCGGAGCCCGGGCCTCGACGTCGAAGCGCCCGTCGAGCGCCGCCAGGGTCTCGGCCGTGACGTGGACGCGGCCCGGCGCGCCATGCGCCTCCATGCGGCTCGCGATGTTCACCGTATCGCCCCAGATATCGTAGATGAACTTGTTCTTGCCGATGATCCCGGCCGCAACCGGCCCGGTGTGGAGCCCGATGCGGATCCTGAGGTCGTGCCCGAAGTCGCGACCGACCGCCGCCACCGCGGCCGGCATGCGCAACGCCATTTCGGCCGCCGCGGCGGCATGGTCGGCTCGGGTCTCGGGCAGGCCGCCGGCCGCCATGTAGGCGTCGCCGATCGTCTTGATCTTCTCCAGGCCATGTTCGGACGTGAGGCGGTCGAAACGGGAGAAGATGTCGTTCAACAGCTGCAGCACGACGTCGGGGGGCAGGCGTGCGGTTCCCTGCGTGAAATCCACGATGTCGCTGAACAGAATCGTGGCCGAGGCGAAATGGTCGGCGATGACGGATTCGCCTTTGCGGAACCGTTCCAGGACACTGCGGGGCAGCACGTTGCGCAGCAGGCTTTCCGAACGCTGCTGCTCGGTTCTCAGCTTCTGGGTCGTGGCCTGATCCCGATCCCGCAGGAACTTGCGATCGAGCGAGGCCGTCATGCGGGCGCGCAGCAGCACGGGGTTGATGGGTTTGGTGAGGTAATCGTCGGCACCCGCCTCGATGCAATGCACGGCACTGTCGATCTCGTCGAGCGCCGACACGATGATGACCGGCAGCAGGGCGGTCTCGGCCGAGGATTTGATCCGGCTGAGGACGTCGACGCCGCTGAGGCCCGGCATCAGCAGGTCGAGGAGCACGAGATCGTAGGTCGAGCCGGCCAGGAGTTCGAGGGCGCCCTCGCCGTTGTCGCAACTCGTGACCTCGTGACCGTCTCGGCGCAGGCGCCGGGAAAGGAGATCGAGGGTCGAGGCATTGTCATCGACGACGAGAATTCGGCCGATGGCCCGCGGACCTGCGGCGGCCTGGGCCTTCAATCCCAGGCGGATTGCCGCAATGGGCTCCGCCAGGATGGTCTGGGGGTCGGACGCCGATCGGGCCGCGTTCGCGAGATCCCGTCCGGTGGCCCGCATGAAGTCCACCATGGCATCGATCTGGTCGAGGAGCCGGCGGGCCGCATCGTTGATGTCGCCGAGAATGCCGATCTGGCTGTCGTGGCCCGGCCCGGCCTCCTCGGCGAGCAACTCGCCATAGCCGAGAATGGAGGTGATGGGCGTGCGCAGCTCATGCCGGAGGAGACCCGACGCCGCGGAAGCATCGCGACCCTCCATGAGACTCTGCGACGACTCGGGATCGAGGAGCCGCGTCACCATGGCCTCGAGCCTCGCGGCCGCGCCACGAAGCTTGTCGACGTCCGCGCGCGACTCCGGCTCCGGCCAGTCCTCCGCCAGGAGGCCCGCGAGCCCCGTGATGGCTTCGACCGGCGCCTTGAACTCGGCGCGGGCGAAGACCGCGAGAAGACGTGGCAAGGCGTCCTGCACGGACTCCGGTCCGCCTGCCGCACAGTCTCCAGGATCGTTCAAACCTCACCTCGGGGTGTCGGCCGGCGTGGCCGATTGGGACGCCGTGGCCCGGATGACGGCCGGGCTATGCAGGGTCCGACATGTTTGATAACCCGCGAATGGAAACGTCTCAATGCTCGTCTGAAAGAGCCTCAGCTCATGGCCGTCCTGCCTCCGCTTCTCGCCGGCAATTGGAAGATGAATGGGCTTCGGGAGTCCCTGTCCGAAATCGAGACTCTTGCCGAGGCCGTTTCGTCCGGCCGGACGGGTCGGGCCGAAACGTTGGTCTGCCCGCCGTTCACGCTGCTGAGAGCCGCGGCTGACCTGTGCCGTGGCTCGGCGCTGGGCGTCGGAGGACAGGATTGCGACACCCAGGTCGCAGGTGCCTTCACGGGGAACATATCGGCCGAGATGCTCCGGGACGCCGGTGCCATGGCGGTGATCGTCGGCCATTCGGAGCGTCGGACCCTGATGGGTGAAACCGATGCCCTGGTTCAACGCAAGGCCGAGGCGGCCGTGCGGGCGGGTCTCCTGGCCATCATCTGCGTGGGCGAGACGCAGGACCAACACGACCGCGGCGAGACGCTCGCAGTGATCGGCCGGCAGATCGACGAGTCGGTCCCGCTGACGTCGACCGCGCGCGCCATTGCGGTCGCCTATGAACCGGTATGGGCGATCGGCACGGGCGTGATCCCGACTTCGGGGCAGATCGAGGATGTCCACGGCTTCCTGAGGCGGCGTCTCGATAGCCTGCTGCCCGGCCAAGCCGCAGGCGTGCGGCTGCTTTACGGCGGCTCGGTCAAGCCGGACAACGCCGGGGCCATCGGGGCGCTTGCGAACGTCGATGGCATGCTGGTCGGCGGCGCCAGCCTGAAAGCCAAGACGTTCATCGCTATCGCGGCCGCCTACCGTTGAGGCTGCGCCGACGTCGCCGGAGCCCTAAAATTTGCATCGCTTCCGCCATGGTGTATGAACCCGGCAACATTCGATCGGGCTTGCGGCCCAGCGCTGGCGCGCCGCTACTTGAGTTTCATCCATGCAAACCGTTCTGATCGTATTCCACCTGATGGTCGTGATCGGGCTCGTGGCGACCGTGCTGCTGCAGCGGTCCGAAGGTGGGGCGCTCGGCGTCGGCGGTGGCGGCGGTTTCATGACCGGTCGCGGCCAGGCCAATGCATTGACGCGGGCGACCGCCATCTTAGGCACGTTGTTCTTCATCACGAGTCTCGGCTTGACGCTCCTCGCCCATTACAACCGCGCCCCGAAATCCATCATCGACACGGTCCCGAACGCCACGACGTCGCAGCCCGCCGTGCCGGCCGCCCCGGGGGCTACGCCGCTCGATCAGTTGCGGCAGATGGAGCAACAGAAGCAGAGTGCTCCGGCAGCACCCGCTCAGCCCGAGGTGCCGAAGTCGCAATAGGATCTCGATCGTCGTAGTCTCGCGGGCAACCGCGTGGTTGCCCGATCGCGAGTTCGTGTGCCGGCCTCTGGCCGGTACTTTTCTTTGGAATGACCGCGATATACGGCCCAACGGCCGGCCGGTCATTGTCCGACAGGTGGTGAGCCCATGGCGCGGTACGTCTTCATCACCGGCGGCGTGGTCTCTTCGCTCGGCAAGGGTCTCGCGGCGGCGGCTCTCGGTGCGCTCCTTCAGGCCCGTGGCTATACGGTCAGGCTGCGCAAGCTCGATCCCTACCTCAACGTCGATCCCGGGACGATGAGCCCTTACCAGCATGGCGAGGTCTTCGTCACGGACGACGGCGCCGAGACCGACCTCGACCTCGGCCATTACGAGCGGTTCACCGGACGCCCCGCGACGCGGGCCGACAACATCACGACCGGGCAGATCTACCAGGATATCATCACCAAGGAACGCCGCGGCGATTTCCTCGGTGCGACCGTTCAGGTGATCCCGCATGTGACGAACCACATCAAGGAGTTCGTCCTCTCGGGCAACGAGGATACGGACTTCGTCCTGGTCGAGATCGGCGGGACGGTCGGCGACATCGAAGGTTTGCCCTTCTTCGAAGCCATCCGCCAACTCGGCAACGACCTGCCGCGCGCCCACGCGGTCTATGTCCATCTGACGCTGCTGCCCTTCATCCCGAGCGCCGGTGAACTCAAGACCAAGCCGACCCAGCATTCCGTCAAGGAGCTTCGTTCCATCGGGATCCAGCCCGACATCCTGCTCTGCCGCAGCGATCGGGAGATCCCACCCGAGGAGCGCCGCAAGCTCGGACTGTTCTGCAACGTGCGCGAGGATGCCGTGATCGAGGCGCGCGACGTCGCCTCGATCTACGACGTCCCGAGAGCCTACCACGCGGCCGGCCTCGACAGGGCGGTGCTCTCGGCCTTCGGCATCGCGCCGGCCCCGAAACCTGACATGACGCGCTGGACGGCCGTCACCGAGCGCGCCCTCAACCCCGAGGGCGAGGTCCGTGTCGCCATCGTGGGCAAGTACACGGGGATGAAGGACGCCTATAAGTCGCTGATCGAGGCCCTGATGCATGGCGGGCTCGCCAACCGCGTCACCGTCAAGCTCGACTGGATCGAGTCGGAGGTCTTCGAGGGCAACGATCCCTCGACGCAACTCGAGGATGTGCACGGCATCCTGGTTCCGGGGGGGTTCGGGCAACGCGGCGCCGAGGGCAAGATTCTGGCGGCGCGGTTCGCCCGGGAGCGCAAGATCCCTTATTTCGGTATCTGCTTCGGCATGCAGATGGCCGTGATCGAGGCGACACGATCGCTCGCCGGCGTTCCGGACGCGAATTCGACCGAGTTCGGCCCCTGCGACGAGCCCGTGGTCGGGCTCCTGACCGAGTGGATGCGCGGCAACGCCCTGGAGCAGCGTCTGCACGGCGGCGACCTCGGCGGCACGATGCGGCTCGGCGCCTATCCGGCGCACCTGAAGCCGGAGACGAAGATTGCCGCCATCTACGGCGAGACCGAGATCTCCGAGCGACATCGTCATCGTTACGAGGTCAATACGGCCTATCGCGCGAGGCTCGAAGACCGCGGCATGGTGTTTTCGGGCCTGTCGCCCGACGGGCTGCTGCCGGAAACCATCGAACTCGCCGACCATCCCTGGTTCATCGGCGTCCAGTTCCATCCCGAACTGAAGTCGCGCCCTTTCGCGCCGCATCCGCTCTTCGCAAGCTTCGTGGCGGCCGCGCTCGAACAGTCCCGCCTGGTCTGAGGTCCGGTGACGCGCCCCATCGATCACCTGGTGCTGGCCGTACCCGATCTCTCGGCCGCGGCTGCGGCCTATCGGGCGCTCGGCTTCTCGGTCGGAACGCGCAACCGGCACCCCTGGGGCACCGAGAACCATGTCGTCCAGCTCGATGGCGCCTTTCTCGAACTCATCGGCCTCGCGGACGACTTCGTGGCGCCGGCGCCGTATCACCCGGCGGCCGGTTTCGCGGCCGCGGTCGAGGCTTCCGTGAAGCGGGGCGGTGGCTTCGCTCTCTTGGCCCTGCGCACCGAAGACGCGGCCGCCGAAGCCAAGCGCCTGTCGGCCGCAGGCCTGGGCTCGGGCAGGATGCTGCATTTCGGCCGCACCTCCGAGACCCCGGAGGGCGCGCGGCGCGAGCTCTCCTTCACCCTGGCCTTCGCCGACCGGCCGGCTTTGCCCGAGGCCGGTTTCTTCTTCTGCCAGCACGGACGGCCGGAGCATTTCTGGAGCGCCGCGGCCCAAAACCATCCCAATGGCGCCCGGTCCCTCGGCTCGGTGACGCTTTGCCTCGACACGCCATCCCACCATGCGGCGGAGATCGCCCTCCTGTGCGACGCCGAGGTGGACACACGGACCGGCAGGACTTCGATCCCGACCGACGGCGACGAAATCGAGCTCAGGCAGCCGGACGAACTCGAAGGCGCCGTCGCTGGACGGTTCGCGGTCTTCTCCGTCGGCGTCGCATCCCTGGACGCGGTGCGCCGGTTGCTCGACGAGGCTCGCATCCCTTATCGGGACCGGGCGGGTTCGATCCTGGTCGCGGCCGAGTGCACGTTCGGGGTCGCGATCGTGTTCGGGCTCAACCGTTGACCCTGGCACGAGCATTGGAAGGCAAACCGCCATGGACGTGAAAGCCGAAGTCGTCGTGGGGCTGGGCGAGAGGGCGGTCCGATTCGGCAACGCTCTGCCGCTCGCCTTGATCGCCGGTCCCTGCGCGATGGAGAGCCGGGACCATGCGCTGTTCATGGCCGATGCTCTCGCCGAGCTCGCGGTCCGCCTCGGCATCGGGCTGGTGTTCAAGAGTTCCTTCGACAAGGCCAACCGCACGTCGTCGGACAGCGCCCGCGGGCTCGGCCTCGACAAGGCCCTGACGATCTTTGACGACGTCAAGCGGCAGACCGGGCTTCCCGTCCTGACCGACGTGCATGATGCCACGCAATGCGCGCCCGTGGCCGAGGTCGTCGACATCCTGCAGATCCCGGCCTTCCTGTGCCGGCAGACCGACCTCCTCGTGGCGGCGGCTGCGACCGGCCGGGCGGTCAACGTCAAGAAGGGGCAGTTCCTGGCGCCTTGGGACATGGCCAACGTCGTCGACAAGATCGCCGGGGCCGGGAATCCGAACGTCCTCGTCACCGAGCGCGGCGCCAGCTTCGGCTACAATACGCTCGTGTCCGACATGCGGGCCTTGCCGGTCCTGGCGAAGACGGGCGCTCCCGTGGTGTTCGACGCCACCCATTCGGTCCAGCAGCCCGGGGGGCAAGGCAAGACATCCGGGGGCCAGCGGGAGTTCGTGCCGGTGCTGGCGCGTGCCGCGGTGGCGGTCGGGGTTGCGGCTGTCTTCATCGAAACGCACGACCGGCCCGAGGCGGCCGTGTCGGACGGGCCCAACATGGTGCCGCTCGACGAGATGGCGGGTCTGATCGGCCTGCTGCAACGGTTCGACGCTCTGGCCAAGGGGGCGACCTGAAGAGAGGTGGCCCGGCGCTTCGACGTCATCGAAGTTTCATTCCGCTCGGCTACGCAACAATGGCATGAGCGAACCGAATTTCAGCTACGCCGAAGACACGATGCCGCGGATGAAGCGCGGCCTCATCCGGCTCGTGGAAGCCGCGACCGGGCAGCGACGCCTGCGACGCCTCTATCTCGCCAACCGTCGTCATAGCATCGAAGGCGAGAACTTCTTCGCGGCCGCGGTCCGAAGCCTCGCGGTCGATGTACAGTTCGACGTCGCGGCCCTGCACGACATTCCGAAGGCCGGCCCCGTCGTCGTGGTGGCCAACCATCCCTACGGCGTGCTCGACGGCATCGTGATCTCCTGGCTCATCCACCAGGTTCGCTCGGATTTCCTGGTTCTGACCAATGCGGTTCTGTTGCGGGCGCCCGAACTGGCCGGTTTCGTCCTGCCCGTCGACTTCTCCGAAACCGAAACCGCATTGCGCACCAATCTCGCGTCGCGGGCCGCAGCCCGCCAGCATCTCGACCAGGGTGGCTGCGTGGTCGTGTTTCCGGCCGGCGCGATCTCGACGGCGCCGGATCGTCTCGGACGGCAGCGGGCGGTCGACGGGCCGTGGCAGCCGTTCACGGCGCAACTGATTCAGCGGTCGCGTGCAACGGTCGTGCCGATCTGCTTCGAGGGACAGAACAGCCGTCTGTTTCAGATCGCGAGCCACGTCAGCCCGATGCTGCGGCTGTCGCTGATCTTTCATGAGGTGCGCAGCCGCATCGGCACCGCAATGCCGGTGGCGATCGGGGAACCCCGGGCCTTTGCCGACCTGCCCCCGACGCAGGACCGTCAACTTCTGGTGGACCATCTCCGCGCGTTGACCTACGGGCTCGCGTCCTCGTTCGCGACCTCAGGCGCTGCCGGGCAAGCTTTGAACGGCCGCGAACGATCGGCGACAGCGGGGCCGATCGGCGCCCTGACACGGCGCGTCGGAACGACCAGGCGCGTCGTGGAACGTTTGCGTCAGCCGCGGCCGCGATAGGGTGGAACCCCCTGATCGGGAAGCCATAGCCCGTCGGGGGGATGGCCGGTCTGCCAGAACACGTCGATGGGGATGCCGCCGCGGGGGTACCAATAGCCGCCGATTCGCAGCCATGTGGGCTCGAGCAGCGCCACGAGATCCTTGCCGATCCGCACCGTACAGTCCTCGTGAAAAGCGCCGTGGTTCCGAAACGAGGTCAGGTAGAGCTTCAGAGACTTCGATTCGACGAGCCAGTTCTGCGCCACATAGTCGATCACGATCTGAGCGAAGTCCGGCTGTCCCGTCACCGGACACAGCGAGGTAAACTCGGGCGCCGTGAACCGCGTGAGGTACAGCGTCCCCCTGTGGGGGTTCGGCACGCGGTCGAGGCGCGCCTCCTCGGGTGAACGAGGCTGGGCGACGGCCTGACCCAGGTGTAGAGGCCTCGTGGCATCGGACGAAATCGACGTGTCTCCTGGTGCGGCGGCGGCCGGAGCGACGAGCCAAGCGACACTGACGCGATTAGCCAAATAGGCGGAGAGGCGGCGTGGCACAAGCCGCCCGCGGCAGGTGCCGACCCTCGCGCCGCTTCCGTCCGGTCCGGTCTTTTGACCAGAGCGTCAGCTGGGCTCCGCCGCGAGAGCGATCCTGACGCGGCGGTTCTGGCGACCCTTCTTCTCGATGGCCTTGACGTCGACCGGCCCGATCTCGGCCGTGCGGGACACGTGCGTGCCACCGCAGGGCTGCAGGTCGATGCCTTCGATCTCCACGAGGCGAATGCGTCCCGTACCCATGGGAGGTTTCACCGACATCGTCTTGACCAGGCCCGGATTGGCCAGGAGCTCGTCGTCGGTGATCCAGCGCGTGCCGACCGCGGCGTTCCGGTCGATCAAGGCCCGCAGCTTTTCCTGGATCTCCTCGCGGTCGATGCCGTCGGGGAGGTCGAAATCGAGGCGGCCGTCACCCTCGCCGATGGAACCGCCCGTTACGGGAAAGGGCAGGACGACGGAGAGGAGATGCAGCGCCGTATGGATGCGCATCCGCGCTAGGCGCGGCGCCCAGTCGAGCCGGGCCGTCACGGTCTCGCCCGGGGCCGGCAATGCAGTGCCTTCCGGCGCCATATGGAGAACGGCGGAGCGGTCCTTGCGGTAGACCGTCCCGATGATCGGCAGCTCACCCGTGCTCGTGGTCAAGACCCCGGTGTCGCCCGGCTGACCACCGCCTTGCGGATAGAAAACGGTACGGTCGAGCACGATCCCTTGCCCCTCCACGGCCACCACCTCGGCCTCGACCTCTCGCGCATAGGCATCGGTCTGGCAGAGGAGCACGGTCATCGGATCATCTCGGGCGGTATGCGGGCCGGGCGCACCAGCCAGGGCGGGACGGGCAGGCCCTTCTCTTCGAGAAAGGACGGATTGAAGAGCTTCGACTGATAACGTGCGCCCGAGTCGCACAGGATCGTCGCGATCGTGTGACCGGGGCCGAGATGTTGCGCGAGCCGGATGGCGCCCGCGACATTGATCCCCGAGGAGCCCCCGAGCAGCAGGCCCTCGTGCTCCGCGAGATCGAAAACGACATGGAGCGCCTCGGTGTCGTCGATCTGACAGGCGAAATCCACGGGCGCGCCTTCGAGGTTGGCCGTGACCCGGCCTTGGCCGATGCCCTCCGTGATCGACGACCCCGAGGACTTCAGCTCGCCATGGTCGTAATAGGCGTAGAGAGCCGATCCCAAAGGGTCCGCGATGCCGATCCGAATGGCCGGGTTGCGGGCCTTCAGGGCCATGCCGACGCCCGCCAGAGTGCCACCGGTGCCGACCGCGCAGATGAAGCCGTCGACCTTGCCCTCGGTTTCGTCCCAGATTTCCGGGCCGGTTGTCGCGGCGTGCCCGGCGCGGTTGGCCGTGTTGTCGAACTGGTTGGCCCAGAAGGCACCGTGGGGCTCCTGCTGGTCGAGACGCGCGGCAAGGCGCTGCGACACGTGGACGTAGTTGCCGGGGTCGCTGAAGGGCAGGGCCGGGACCTCGACGAGCTCGGCCCCCGACATGCGAAGCATGTCCTTTTTTTCCTGGCTCTGCGTTTTCGGAATGACGATGACGGTCCGATAACCGAGGGCGCCCGCGACGAGCGCCAGCCCGATTCCCGTGTTCCCGGCCGTTCCCTCGACAATGGTCCCGCCCGGCCGGAGCACCCCGCGTTCCACGGCATCCCGAACCATTGCGAGCGCGGCGCGATCCTTGATCGATCCGCCCGGGTTGAGGAACTCCGCCTTTCCGAGGATCGTGCAGCCCGTGCGTGTGGAGGCTTCCCTCAAGCGGATCAAAGGTGTGTTGCCGATGGAATCGATGACGGATTGCATGATGGCAAACCCAGGACTGTCGGTGCGTTCATCAGCGGCCGTCGAAGCGCTCCGCCGTACGGCCGATGCTATAATCTAGACGCGGGCGGGCGTCGATCAATCGACCGGGTCGGCGGTCCGTACCGGGCGGGTCGAGCGGAAGAGGTCGAGCGCCCGGTTGCGCGCGGCGGCATGGTCCACGATCGGCCGGGGATAGATTCGACCGAGTTCCACGCCCGCACGTGACAGTACCGCTTCGGGGGCCTCCCAGGGCTTGTGGATCCAGGCCTTGTCGAGGCGGTCGAGTTCGGGGACGAAACGTTTCACGTAGACGCCGGAGGGATCGAACTTCTCGCCCTGCAGCACGGGATTGAAGATCCGGAAAAAGGGAGCGGCATCGGGGCCGCAGCCCGCGATCCACTGCCAGTTCACGACATTATTGGCCGGATCCGCGTCGCAAAGCGTATCCCAGAACCACTCTTCGCCGATCTTCCAATCGGCCAGAAGGTGTTTCACCAGAAACGATGCCGTGATCATGCGGACACGATTATGCATCCAGCCGGTGTTCCAGAGCTGCCGCATTCCGGCGTCGACGATCGGATAGCCCGTGCGACCGCGCCGCCAAGCCTTCAGTTCCGAGGCGGGGAGCTTGCGCCACGGAAAATCCTTGAAACGTGGCGAATAGGCTTCGGTGGTGATCTCCGGAGCATGGGCCAGGAGATTATACGTGAAATCCCTCCAGGTGACCTCCTGCAGGTATTTCACCACGTCCCGGCGCGGCTTCGCGCCCGCGACGCGACGCACGGCATGGATCACCTCGACGGGCGAGATTTCGCCGTGGCGCAGGTAGGGCGACAGACGCGAACTGCCGTCGGCCGCGAGGTCGTTGCGCCCGCTTTCGTAAGCCTCGAGTCCCGCTTCGACGAACCGTTGTAGCGCCTGCCGGCCGTTGTCCTCTCCGGGTGTCCATGTCGCCTCGAGACCCTTCGCCCAGGCGATCGTCGGCAAGAGCCCGACCTGTTCCAAGGGGACCGCGCCGATGGTGGAGCCATCGAACGGGGCCTCGATCAGCCGCTTCGGCGCCGGAACGACGGTGCGGGTCTTACTCTGCCGGGCTTCCACGGCTTTCCAATAGGGGCCGTAGACATGGAAGAAGCCGCCTGCCTTTGGCAGCACGTCATCGGGTTCGTGCACCAGGATACCGTTGAAGGCCCTCAGCGAGACATCGGCTGCCTGCAGATCGGCCGCAATCAGGTCGTCCACGGCGCGTTCGGCCGCGGCGTACCGCCGGTTCCAGAACACCTCGCCGATCTCCAATATCGAAACGACTTTGCCGACGACGTCGCGGGCGGGGCCGCGCAGCACCATGACGCCGCCTCCGCCGATCTCCTTCAAGCCCTCCGAAAGCGCGGCGAGCGAGTGGTGGAGCCACCAGGACGACGCCTCGCCCATCGGGCGGATGCCCGGGCTCTCCCTGTCCAGAACATAAATCGACACGATCGGCCGGGCGGTCGCCGCCGCGGCGTCGAGGGCGGGATTATCGGCGAGGCGAAGGTCGTCGCGCCACCAGATCAGGGCAGGGCGTTCGGCGCTGGTTTTCAGCGCGGCGGGAGCGTGGGAGCGGGACAAGGACACCTCGGCGCAGGGATGGCGTTGGCGCAACCCGGTCATCGCGGCGGGGTTCCAGCGCTAGCCTCGCATGCGCTGTTCGGTCCAACGGGATTACAGGGCCTCGATCCTCGAAAATGCGGTGCGGAAACATCGCTACGCACTCCAGCGCTCACCTAATCCACTCCAAATTTCGCCGTTTGATTGATAAGTATAAGGCCCAACGTAGTTGCGTCGCCGATCCGTTACTATCAACACCGCAGCATGCTTGACCCTAATGACGGGTAATGATCATGTAAGTTAAATTGTCTTTACCCTGGAGAATGGACTGTGGCGACGCATCTTCTGCACTGGACGAAATCGGACGAAAAGATCGAACGCGTCACGTTCACGGCAGATCAGGGCGCCTTGGTGTTCACTCCCCGGATCGATCAGCCCGAGATGAAACTCGACGTCACGGGGCATCTTCGCGCCAAAATGCAGATGCGGGCATTGGCGGAAGCGCTGCTGCTCTATCTCGAAGATAATACAAAAGCGCAAAGGACGTGACAGGTCATTGCTATTCCGACGCGGTCAGCTCGGATCGAGCTAAACACATGAGTGTCATTGAATTCAATGAGGTAGAGCTCGATACCGCCCAAACCGGCGACGATTTATCCATGATGCCCCGGCGTCTCGAGCGCCAGCGTCTCAAGACTTTGATCGTAAGGGAGGTGCCGCTTCGACAAGCGTCTTCGTGCCGGAAGGCAGCCTGACGCTGGGAAGACTTTCAATTCGTCGTGGCTGTCCACCCTTCATATCCAAGCCCGTCATTACCTTACCGAACTGTGAGGAGGTGCTTACGACCTGAGAATTGGCCGGAACCGTAGAGACTTTCCGAGCCCGCTGTAACGTCACAATTACGAAAGTGACCAACAAATTAATGCCGTCAAAAATTTAGACTTTAAACTTTTAGAAAATGTTTTCGTTCTTTAAATTGCGGAAAGTCGAACTTTTACATAGTTTTTCGATGAGATAGGGTCGTTCGACTATGCCGCGTTATTTTTTTGATTTCCACGATGGCACGCGTCGAACGCTGGACTCCGAGGGACTCGACCTCGATGGTTCGGAGGATCTCGAACGCGAAGTCATGTCGGCACTGTCCCAGGCTTTTCAATACGACAGCGTCGACGGGCAACAGCGCCTCATCGAGTGCCACGTACGGGACGATAGCGGCAAGGTCGTCTACTGCGCCGCGTTGGACCTCAAGGGTCGATGGGTCGATGCGAAGCTATAGCGTCGGCCTGCAACTCAGCTGAAATCATCAGCCATGAGGAACGTGGAACAGAGTTGAGACAAAATAAATTGCACAATTACTTTATTTCAGGGTGCTCCAATGTCGTCGCAAGTCAATCTTTCCAAGGAGACCGAGCCTCGTCAGTATTCCGCCGAGCGTGACGTGATCCTGAGAGCTGCCGTGGCCATGATGCAGAACTCGCAAGTCATTACGCGAAGGAGCTTGGGCCGGCGCGCAGGCATGGCGGCTACTACTGTCGTCAAACACTTCAAATGCTATTCCGATCTCATGACGGAGATCAGAGTGTTGGGTCTTGTGCCCTGAAATTTCGCTCTCGATTCGAAGCCGAACCCGTCGTTCGCACCATCCTCTCCCGTGGCACTTGCACGCAGCCCAAGCGGAGCCTCGGAAGAGAGTACGTTCACCCGCCGTCTTCGGGCACAGGTTCAACGCTGAAGGCCTTCCGCAGAGCCATGCTGGATCGGCATTCCCGCGGTGCACGACCCGACCGGGTCGCAATGGCACTGCGGCGGCTAAACGAGCTTTGGCTCCCCGAGCAGGGCTCGAACCTGCGACAATTCGATTAACAGTCGAATGCTCTACCAGCTGAGCTATCGGGGACCGGGTCGCGTAAGCGGCGACGGGCGGTGCATAACCGGGATCGGGGGTCTTTGCCAAGCCTAAACTTGCGCAGCGTGCATCGGTGGTTTTTACGACACGCTGCCTTGCCGTGCCAGCCAGGATCTTCTAAAGAGCCAGCCTGTCGCCGTAACCGGGCGACCGTGCGCCAACAAACGCACGCGAAGGCCTCGTGGCGGAGTGGTTACGCAGAGGACTGCAAATCCTTGCACCCCGGTTCGATTCCGGGCGAGGCCTCCAGGAGTACGGCCTGCAGCTATGATGCTCCGCTGCCATGCCAGGGGAATGGCTGGCCGCGGCGAAAATCGTCAGATCGATCGTCCCATGGACTTCGCGGCGAAGGCTGGAAGAGCGATCTCGCGCTCACGATCCTCCGAAGGTTTGGTGTCACGCGCCGGATCGTGTTGTGTCGATGCCGCTCTCAGCCTCTCATAGGCGGCGCGAACCGTATCGGCTCCGTAGACGCGCTCCAGGCGTCGCACCGTAAAATGCCCGCGGGCCAAAGTCTGATAGTGGTTCATGAACGTGGCGTTGATCGCGGCGCCCGTAACGGCCCCGATCACCGGCACGGCTTGGGCCAGCAGCTTCTGCGTCACGACCATGCCAAACCGTGAAGCGATCTGACTGAGCAACCGTGCCAGGACGGGTGCCGCCTCGTCGGCGATGCCTCGTCCGATCATGTGACGCGCGGCCTCGGTGACCGACTTCGCCAGCAGTGTACGGACCGCGAAATAGGTGCTTTCGCCGAAGGCTGCATCCCGGCCGCTGCCGAGGGCGAAGACTTCGACGCAAGCCAGCAATGCCTCGGGGTCGCCGAGATGCTCGCCCTGTGTCCTGGCGATGTCGGCAACGGCCCGCAAGATGATCGTGGTGGAAAGGGGCAGTTCGACCGGCAAGGTCGCGAGACCGAAGGCGCCGCCGACCGCTCCGGACGCTGCGACAGCCGCGAGGTGAAATCGGTTGGACGCGGGCCGATCGTCGGTGGGAAGACCTTTGACGGCGGCCCGCATGGCGTAGCGCAATGCCGTCGTTGCGGCCTTGTTGGCGGTTTCCGCGACCCGCGCCGGAATGAGTTCTCCCGCAAAGCCTATCTGACGCCCCACGAGATTGCTCAACTGCGCTGCGAGCGACGACCCCTCGAGCGCCGCGACCGCATCGGCCAGCGCGGCTTCGTCGGCAGCACTCAGAGTGCCGTGTCGGACGGAAACCGAGCCCTCGGAAATGGAGTCCAGGATCTCGGGAACAGGTATTTCCCCATCATCGGCCATACGGGTGGGCTCCTCGTTCTGCGGCGTCGGGCGGCCTCGGATCGCGAAAGCCGCCGTTGTCACTACGCCGTCGTGCAGGCTGCAGTTCGAGCCGCGTCCGTGGGAAACGACATCGTTTCAGGTTCTTCCTGCTTGAAAGTTGCAGTCGCAAGGTGCAGTTTTCAACCATCTTGCTGCAACTGCCGGCCGAAACCTATGTGATGGGCAAGCTCGTGCCGTGAACGCACTTTCGGAGTGGACCATGAGACGACCGACGACGCTGCTGCTTGGCGCCGGATTGATCGGCCTGACGATGTCGCCGGCCTTGGCCGATACCGTGATCCAGCAGTGCGGCCAGCAGTACCAGGCCGCCAAGGCGGCCGGCACGCTGAACGGCATGACCTGGGGCCAATATAGAACCGATTGTACGGCTCGCCTGAAGGTCGAACCTGCGAGCGCCTCGGCCGCGCCCACCGACGTCCCGGCGGCTGCACCCGCACCCGCAACGGCCACCACGCCGCCGGCCTCAGCCGCCGCCAAAGCTTCGCCGTCGGCCGGACGAGCCGCGATGCTGGGGCGCGAACGGCAATGCGGCGCCGAGTGGCGCAGCACCAAAGCCACGCTCGTGGTCCAGACGCCAGGATTGAAGTGGCCTCAATATTGGAGCCAGTGCAATAAGAGGTTGAAAGCGGCCGGTCAGTAGCGGGGGTTTCCTGCCGGCACAGCGTTCAGGCCAGATAAGCGAAGAGAGCGACCGCGGTACCCGCGGCGCCGAGCACCATCGAAGCATACCAGGGCCACCGCTGGCCCTGCATGATGATGGCGATCGTGGCGATTGCGATCGACACGTGCAGCATCGTCACGCCGACCGTCAGGACGTGGTGGCGATGCTCGCGGAGCTCGCCTTCCTCGATCAGCCTGTCGCTCTCCTGGCCGAGTTCGACAGCCTTGCTCTTGGTCTCCTGACTCTCCTTTTCGTAGTCGCGCGCCTTCGCCTCGAAAGCCTCGGCCTGCGCCGGGCTGGTCTGTTTGGCGATGTCGTACATGTTCTTCTTGATGCTTTGCGCCTGGAAGTAGGACCACTGGTCCGTGGCCTTGTTCTGAACGATGGCCGATTCGCCCTTTTTGGACAGTGCCGCCCCGCTCTCGATCGTCTCCAGGCTGCCAACCGTCGCGGCCACGACCGCGAGGATCGCGATCGTCACCGAGACCTTGATGATCAGGGGTTCTCCACTGTGGGCCGCATGCTCGGCATGTTCGCGGTTTTCCAGATGTTCGAGCGTCGCATCTTCCATGGTGGATCCTCCGTCGAGCCTCGGCTGCCCATACCTGTAGTGGAGCCACGAGGATAGTGCGGGGAACCTCAGATCGTGAACTGTCTCGCGCCGGCTTCATCGCATGGACAGATCGCGTCCGGCTCCCGTATAAACCCGCGGGCGGGAGCGATCGCGCCAGGGCATCGAGGGCGCGGGCCTGCGCCTCTCGGATCAGCAAAGGACGAGGCTCCATGCAGGGCGGAGTTGCGGCGGCGGAGCCGGTGTGGTCGGCGCAGAGGCGTGCGATGGTGGACGGGCAGATCCGTACCTTCGACGTTACCGATGCCCGCGTGATTCGGGCGTTCGACATCGTCCCCCGCGAACGTTTCGTCCCCGACGAGCTTCGGACGCTCGCCTATTCGGACGCCTCTCTCGTCTTGAAGCCATGCCGAGAGGGCGGCGCGTCCCGCGTGCTGATCCAGCCGATGCATCTGGCGCGCATGCTGCAGGGTGCAGCACCCCGACCGGAGCACCGCGTGCTCGTGGTGGCGGGCGAGACGGGGTACGCGGCGTGTCTTCTGGCCGAGCTCGCGGGCCACATCGTCTCGCTCGAATCCGACCCCGACCTTACGGCGAAGGCCACCGCGCATGGCGCGGAGCTGGGGCTGGGTAAGGTCGAGGCCGTGACCGGCAATCTCGCGGCCGGATGGACGCCACTGGGCCCCTACGACCTCATCGTCGTGCAAGGCGCGATCGAGACCCACCTCGACAAGCTCTTCGCCCAGCTCGTTCCTGGCGGACGCCTCGTGGCGATCGAAACCTCTCTCTCGGTCCATGGTCGCCATACGGGCCGGGCGATGCTCTACCAGCCCGTCGGCAATGACGTGAGCGGCCGCGCTTTGTTCGACGCCACCGCACCGGTCCTGCCGGATTTCAGACTGGCCCCGGCTTTCGTATTCTGATCATTTTTTTGGCTCGGCTCGGCACTCCGCATCCCGGGAGCCTCGCACGCGCTTGGACCGTGTGTCGCATTTTTGCGCCAGTTCCCCGAATTGTCCGCCCTGGATCGTCCGGGTCCATGCGGAGTCTGGACCAACTGGGTAAGATGCGCCTCGCGGAGCATCCGGCTTAGGCGTCGGACGGTGTCCGCTACGTGAGTTGGGCGTGACGTTTTTCATCGCGGCACACCGGGGCGTTGAGGTATTTGATGAGTCATTCTAGCGCGCCATTCAGCGCGATCGTGCCTCGCAGGCAGGGTTGCGGCTTTTGGTCGGCCCGGCCCTCGTTGGCTGCCATCGCCGTCTGCCTTGCCGCTTCCTCGTTACCAGTTCGGGCCGAGAATCTTCCGAATGCCCTGGCGAAGGCCTATTTCAACAATCCCAATTTGAACGCGCAACGCGCGACGACACGGGCCGCCGACGAAAACATCCCGATCGCCCATTCCGGCTACATGCCTCACGTCGACGCCAACGCGGATGTCGGCTTCGAGTACGAGCAGTTCAACGGGAGCGGAGCTGCCTCCGCCACGACCTCCGGGACGAGCAATACGGGCGGCTCCTCGAGCGGCACGAGCGGCACCGGCACGGGCGGCACCGGTACGGGCGGCACCGGCACGGGCGGCACGACGAGTGGAACCACCACGGGCGGAACGACTGCCGCCACGACGACCGCGGGCTCGGAGTCGGGTTCGTCTGTCCCGCGCGGCGCCGGCATCACGGTCACACAGACGCTCTTCGACGGCTTGCGGACCACCAACAACATCAGATCGGCTGAGTCGAACGTCTTCGGAAGTCGCGAGACCCTGAGAAACGTCGAGCAGAGCGTGCTGCAGAGCGGTGCGCAGTCCTACATGGACGTTCTTCGCGATACCGCGATCCTCGATCTCAGAGCCAGCAACATCAAGGTCTTGGACGAGCAGCTTCGTCAGACGCAGGATCGCTTCAAGGTCGGCGAAGTGACCCGCACCGACGTTGCGCAAGCGGAGGCCAGCCTTGCGGGATCGCGCGCCGATTATTTCGCGGCGCAGTCGCAGCTGCAGAACTCCATCGCCAGCTTTCGCCAGGTGATCGGCGAGCAACCGACGCGGCTCGAACCGGCGCGACCGCTCGAACGGGGCATCCCGACCTCTCTCGAGAATGCCATTGCGGTTTCGCAGATCGAACATCCCTCGATCCAGGCCGCGCTGCACGCGACCGAGGTCGCTGAATTACAGGTCAAGATCGCCGAAGGTTCGCTTTACCCGAGTATCGGCCTGACGGGCTCCGCCACTCAGCGTTACGATCTCAGCAACGTCACCGGCAGCAGCGCGTTCGTGGGTTCGATCGTCGGTTCGGTCAACGTTCCGATCTACGAGGGTGGCGCGACCTACGCGACGATCCGGCAGGCCAAGGAACAACTCGGCAACGCCCAGTTCCAGGTCGACGTCTCGCGCGACAACGTCCGGGCAGCCGTCATCTCCTCCTGGGGCCTCCTGACCTCGTCCAAGGCCGCCGTCATGGCCGATCAGGCGCAGGTCAACGCGGCCGAGATCGCCTTGAACGGCACCCGCGAAGAGGCGAGGGTGGGCCAGAGGACGACGCTCGACGTCCTCAATGCGCAGCAGACGTTGCTCAATGCTCGCGTGCAGCTGGTCGGCGCACAGCGGGACCGGGTCGTCGCGTCCTATGCCATCCTGGCGTCCTGCGGACGGCTGTCCGCGTCGCTCCTGACGTTGAAAATCCAGCCCTACAACCCGGTGGTCCATTTCGAACAGGTCAAGGATAAGTGGTTCGGTCTTCGGACCCCCGACGGACGTTGATCCCGGCCTGATCCTCGATGTTGGTTCGGGCAGTTGGCCGGCGCCAACGCCGATCTGGGACCCTGGCAGCCTGCCTCAGCACGCCCGTTTGGTTCGGCTGCCCCGACTGCGGGCGATCTTTGTCCACGGAACTTAGCGGCAAAGCGCTTGTTTGCTAAGAACGAGGACTCTATTTCTTTCTAGTAGGCTGACGATACCTGATTCGATCTCGGTCTTGGCTCGTCACTTTCGTCCTTCCGTATCGCGTAAGAAAGACCACAGGCCATGACCGCAGCCAGCGCCTATCCGCCCCCATCCACGGACCAGGGAGGTTCGGACGTGCGGTCGCAGGAGCCGTCCATGGAGGACATCCTGGCCTCGATCAGAAGGATCATCGCGGACGACCAGAGCCAAGGCACGAGGCCTGGTTACGGCAACGGGGCGCGCCGCAATGCGGGCGGCCAGACCACGATCGAAAGCGAGAAAAACGGATCGCGTGGTCGAACGGCTTACGACGACGTTCTCGATCTCGCTCGACTCGCACCTGCGGCAGATCCGGACGAGGGTGCCAAGACGGTCGGCGCCGAGCGGAGAAGTCCATCGTCCGAGCCTGCCCATGCCGCCTCGTATCTCGCGGCTGAGGCGCCGATTGAGGAACCGCCCCAGAACGTCGAGACGGATCATCCCGAGGACGCACAGGCCGATCTACCCGCAAGCCTGAGGGCGCGGATGCCGGAACCCGCGGGCCAGTCTGGCGTCGCGCATGACGAAGGCACGGAACTCGTAGCCTACCAAGAGGACTCGGCCGACGCCCCGCTGATGTCTGAGCCACTCGGCGCCTCCGTCATGTCGGCCTTCGAGACCCTGGCTGCCACCGTGGTTCTGCAAAACACGCCCATGCTTGAAGGTGTCATGCGTGATCTACTCCGTCCCTTGCTGAAGACCTGGCTCGACGACAATCTCCCGGCTCTGGTCGAGCGTCTCGTCCGGACGGAGATCGAACGTGTTGCGCGCGGTTCTCGTGGATAACGGCCGCCGCAGATAGCGGCTGCTCCGCTGTAAATAGGCGGCCGCGCCGACCCGATCTTCCCGAGATTCTCAAGACCGCAGGCCAACACTGGCTTGCGGTCTTGCCGTTTAAACCGCGAGATGCTGCTCCGTCGCCAATACTGCTGCACTGCTGCATCAGCTCCGGGAAAGTCTGGTAGTTCCGTGGATTCTCGCATCGGCGTGACATGAATACACCGCTACGCTTGGAGAGCGTGGCTTTCCAGCAACAATCGAAACCGATCCCAGTGCCGCCCAAATGGTGAAGCGGAGGCGCCGCTATTCAGCCATAAAGCGACCGCTAACCTCCATCACCGTAAGTTGATGGCCCGACCTGGGCCGAGATGAACCGGAGATGACCGCCAAACGTGCGGGTCGTCCAATGGCGAGAGTGTCTCGGATGAGCGTCGCGGTCGGAACCGGTCGTCCAGGCAGGGCAAGGGATGCGGGTCAGGATGAGGGCATACACGATCGTTGGCCGATCGATCTCCGCGGCGTCTCAGGAACGTCTCGCCGCAGGCCAGCGGCCTTGCGGGTGAACGGACGTTCCATGCTGTCGTTCCGTAACGCTGCCTTCGTTCTCGTGTCAGGACTGTCGATCTGCTCGGTGGCACCCGCATACGCTTTTGACGGCTCCGAGCCGCCGGCCGACGAGCCGCCGAACCTGTCGATGTTCAAGACGCCGTCCCAGGCCTTCCGTCAGGGGATGGACGGCTATCGCTCGGGCAACCTGAAGTCGTCCATCGAAGCCTTCGAATATGCGGCCGCCAACGGCAATCCGTTGGCGCGTTGGAAGCTCGGCCGGATGTATGCGGTGGGGGACGGCGTCCCGCAGGATGATGCCAAGGCCTTCCGCTTCTTCTCTCAGATCGTGCAGAACTACGACGAGGAGGACGGCGATCGGCGCGACCTCTCCGTCGTGTCCAACGCCTTCGTGGCGGTCGGCGTGTACAGTCTCAACGGCATCGCCAAATCCGACGTCAAGCCCGATCCCGAGCGGGCCTTGCAGATGTTCCAGTATGCGGCGTTGAACTTCGGCAATGCCGACGCGCAGTATAATCTGGCGCGCCTCTACCTCGACGGCGCCGTCGGCGTGGTGACGCGCGATCCGCGTCAGGCCGTACGCTGGCTGGCGGTGGCGGCCGACAAGGGTCACCTCCAGGCCCAGGCGCTGCTCGGCCATATGCTGTTCAACGGGTTCAACGGGCTTCCGCTGCAACGGGCCAAGGGCTTGATGTGGCTGACCATGGCGCGCGAGGCCGCGATCCAGAACAAGGACCCCAAGGACGCCTGGATCATCGATCTCTACGAGAAGGCGGTCGCCACGGCTTCCGATAGCGACAGGCAGGTCGCCTCGCTCTACCTCGACGAGCATCACAAGCGGAACTGATCGCCGCGCTTACGAACGACAACAGGGCGCGGTAGATGCCTGAGCCGTCATGACGGCTCAGGTGAGATCGATGCGGATCGGCACATGGTCGGAGGGCTTGTCGGCCGCGCGCGTGGTCTTGTCGATCGAGACCGCGTTCAAACGATCGGCGGCGCGCGGGGACAGCAGCAGGTGGTCGATCCGGATCCCCTTGTTGCGCTGCCACGCGCCGGCCTGGTAATCCCAGAACGTATAGAGTCCCGCCTCGTCGGTTGTGGCCCGGAGGGCATCGGTCAAACCGAGATTGAGCAGCGTCCGAAAGCGCTGCCGGGTTTGCGGGAGGAACAGGGCATCCCCGGTCCAGGCCGCGGCATCGTAGACGTCGCGCGGTTCAGGAATGACGTTGAAGTCGCCGGCCAGGACGAAGGTCTCCTCGGCCGCCAGCAGGGTCGCGGCCCGCCGGGTCAGTCGGTCCATGAAGCCGAGCTTATAGGGATACTTCTCCGTGTCGGGCGGGTTACCGTTGGGCAAGTAGATGGTTGCGACCCTGATCGGGCCCGAGGCATCGCGCACCACCGCCTCCATGTAGCGGGCCTGAAGGTCGGTATCGTCTCCCGCGAGGCCGGAGGTGGCCTCGGCTGGCGATCGGGTCAGGATCGCGACGCCGTTGAAGCCCTTCTGACCATGCACGTAGCAGTGATATCCGGACGCTTCCACCTCCAGCCGGGGGAAAGACTCATCGGTGCATTTCAGCTCCTGGAGGCAAAGGACGTCCGGCTCGACGCTGGAGAGATAGTCGAGCACATGGCTCAATCGCTGGCGGATCGAGTTGACGTTCCAGGTCGCGATACGCATGCGCGGTAAGCCTTTTGCACGAGATGAAAGGTGGCTCGGAACGCCGATGTCGCTCGGGGCGCCTTACCCCCAGCGGCGATGCGCCCACATCCACTGTTCCGGCCACACCGCGATGAAGCGCTCGAAGACGTTCTGGATACGCGCTGTCGCCTCGGCGATATCGGCCTTGCGATTCCCGGTGTCGGTCAGTCTGACCAGGGCATAACTCTGGATGAAACGGACGCCCGGCAGGCGCCGGATGCAGCTGACGAGGATCGGCGAACCGGTCGACGAGGCCAGCAGCGCCGGGAATGTCGTCGATGGGGCCGGCCGCCCGAAAAACGGGACCTCGACGCCCGAGAAGTCGCGCAAGTCGGTCAACAGGCCGACCGTGCCTCCCTCGCGGATGACCCGCAGGAATTGGCGTGGCACGCCGACATCTTTGGCCACGAGCCCGCCGGGGTAGAGGAAAGCCCTCAAACCATAGACGTCGCGGTCGACACGCGGATTTTTGATGCGCTGATAGATGCTCCAGGGCCTAAGCCCCTGCAGCGTCGCGGGTGCGATCGCCAGTTCCCAGTTCGCGAGATGAGCCGCGCAGGCGACCTTGCCGGATGGCCAGTTCAGCCATTCCTGGAACGCATCCACATTCTCGTATGTCACACGGTCGCTCGAGGCGATCTCCCGGAGGAAGAATGCTTCGGCAAAGTTCCGGCCGAGGTTCTCCCACATGGCCCGGACGATGGCTTCCCGTTCGAAAGCCGTCTTCTCGGGAAGTGATTGGGCGAGGTGGCCGAGAGCGCGACCGTGCCGTTTCGACAATGGCGCCAAACGGCACCAGACCGCGCCGGAAAAGGCGGAGGCCCGTTCCAGGCCGAGGCGCCGGAAGAGCGCACCCGCGGTCTGGAACATGGCGTGTTCGAAGCCGTACAGGATGGCACGTCGATCGAATGGCATCGAGAACCGGTTGAAGGAAGAAGCCGATGGCGATCGCCAACAAGATGGTCGTCCGCGAGACGGTCTGATGGACGATACGGTCTCCGGCCGTCAACCCGGGACATCATGCTCAACGAAATCGATCACGTTCATGCCTGAGCTCGATTGGAGCTGACGGCATCGTGGTCTATGGGGCCGATGGCGCCGATGGCATCAAGCCCTGCCGCATGGCGAAGCGGCGCAGCGGCGCGAGGCTGCCCATCGCGAGAAGGCCGGCACCGCGGATGAGGTCGACGGGCAGCAGGTCGGCCAGGAGCGCGCGGTTGAGCAGGTCGACGCCAATCCCGCGAATCGCGATGTCGCCCTGGCGAGCCGCTGCGTAACGGTCGAGGACCTGGGGGGAGCCGAGGTCCTGGCCGCGTCGTTTTGCGGACGCCAGGACGTCGGCAAGCGTCGCCGCGTCGCGCAAACTGAGGTTCAACCCCTGAGCGCCGATGGGCGGCATGGCGTGAGCGGCCTCGCCCGCGAGCGCAATGCGCGGACCGACAAGGGACCTGGCCTTAAGGCCTCCCATGGGGAACTGTCCGACCACTCCGATCACGTCGATCCGCCCGAGAAGCATCCGGCTTTGCCGCTCGATGTCGCGGGCCAGACGCTCCGGCGACATCGCGATCCGTCGTTCCGCCTCCTCGGGTGCCATGACCCAGACGAGACTCGAACGGTTCGGCGCCTCCGGACGAGCCGGCAGAGGAACAAGAGTGAACGGTCCCTGGCGCGTATGGAACTCGGTCGAGACGTTGCGATGCGGCCGATCATGACGCAGCGTCGTGGTGAGTGCGGTCTGGGGATAGTGCCACTCCTGCGCCGAAAGGCCCGCCGCCTGCCGGGCCGCGGAGCGCCGCCCGTCGCTGGCGATCAGCACACGTCCGGCGACCGCCACATCGTCCGGTCCGCGGGCCGAGACCCCGGTGCTGCCGAAGGTGAAATGCTCCAACCGGCCGGGCAGCAGGGTCAATCCCGGGGTCACGGCTGCGGCAGCCGCCAAGGCAGCGACGAGACGATGGTTTTCGATATTGGCGCCGAACTGGGTGCGGCCGATCTCGCCGGCCTCGAACGCGACGGGAGGGCCGCGAAACAGGGAAGCCGTATCGTCGACGATCCGCATGACCTTCAGGGGCTCGGCATCGACGGTCAGTTGCGACCAAAGGCCAAGACGTGCCAGGAAGCCGATGGAGCCTTCGAGCAGCGCAACGGTCCGTCCGGTCGGCCGCAGGTCGACGCTGCCCACGAGAACGACGGTTACGCCGGCCTGGGCCAGAGCCATGCCGAGCGAAAGTCCGACCGACCCGGCCCCGACCATGACGACGTCCGCCGTGATCGGCAATGAACTCCCGATCGCCTCCATGGCGACGGAGTCTCGCCCGGATGATGTGATCGTGGTCATGGCGGCTCCCGCTGTTCCGTAGCGCCAGGCGTGGTGGCGGGACGCAAACACGGCACCACTTAACGGGCGGGCCTCGACGGGGGCAACCAACGCGATGACGCGGGGTCTCCCCCCCCTCCGCATCGACGGCTGAAGCGGAGAGCACCGGTACCATGATGGATTTCGGTTGGATCGTCACGCCTTCGGGGTGGCTGGCACTCGCCACGCTGAGCGCCATGGAGATCGTCCTCGGCATCGACAATGTGATCTTCCTATCGCTCCTCAGCTCCAGCCTGCCGGCCACGCAGGCCCGATTCGCTCGCCTTTTCGGTCTCGTCCTCGCCCTGGTGTTCCGCGTCGCCTGCCTCGCAGGTCTCACTTGGTTGATCGCGCTGACCAGACCGGTCGTGACGGTCATCGGCCACGATCTTTCCTGGCGCGACATGGTGCTGATTCTGGCGGGGGTCTTCCTGATCGGTCAGGCGACGCTCGAAATCCACGCCGAAATCGATGATGACGACGACGAGACGGATCTCGAACGGAAACCCAGGGCGCTTTGGCTCGTCGTGCTGAACATCGCCGTCATGGATCTCGTCTTTTCCTTCGATTCGATTCTCACCGCCATCGGGATCGCGCGCGAACTCTCGGTGATGGTCATCGCGATCTGCATTTCCATGGTGGTCATGTTCGCGGCCGCCACCGCGGTCGCGCGCTTCATCCATGCCCATCCCACCACGAAGGTGCTTGCGCTCTGTTTCCTAGTGCTGATCGGCCTTTCGCTCGTGGCCGAGGGAACGGGCTTCGCCTTTCCCCGCGGTTATCTCTACTTCGCCATGGTCTTCTCGTCGGGAGTCGAGCTGTTGAACCTTCTAAGCCGCCGCAACCGCCGCAAAAGGCGCGCGGCGGTCGCCCGCGATCCGGAGGCGCCGCGGTCGGTGCCGCTTGATCGGGAACGTGCCCATCCGGTAAGCTCTTCGGTCGGAAACGGTCCGGGTCGGGAATGAGCCCGGTCGGGAATGAGCCGGTCCACGCGATGAGGCGTCGGTCCGGCGGGGGAGGTGGTGGTGGACCCTAAGGTTGCGCTCGGCCCCGGAGGGGCGACGGACCTCGATCCATCGCGCTCAGGCCAGAACGGTCTTAGACGGGATGTCTATGCGGCACTCGATCTCGGCACCAACAATTGCCGCCTGCTGATCGCACGGGCGGGCGAAGACGGGCTCCGGATCGTGGATGCCTTCTCCCGGATCGTCCGGCTCGGCGAAAATCTCGTCGCGACCGGGCGCCTCGGCGACCGGGCGATCGAGCGGACTTTCGCGGCACTCGAAGTCTGCCGCGACAAGATGGCGGTCCGCGGCGTCACCCGTTCGCGCCTGATCGCGACGGAGGCCTGCCGGGCCGCTGAAAACGGCCCCGCCTTCCTCGATAGCGTCAAGCAGCGAACGGGTCTCGAGGTGGAGATCGTCGATCGCGAGACCGAAGCCTGCCTCGCGGCCGAGGGGTGCGCGGCTCTGGCCGATGACGAAGCCGAAGGCGTGCTGCTCTTCGACATCGGCGGCGGCTCGTCCGAAATCGTATGGCTCGGGCGCAGCGTCTCCTCCGACCGGCAGGCCACCGTGCGGCAACGCATCCGGGCCTGGACGTCGCTTCCGCTCGGGGTCGTTTCCCTGGCCGATCGTTTCGGCGGCGAAACCGTGACGACGGCGTGTTTCGAGGCCATGGTGGCCGATGTCGAGGCTGCCTTGGCGCCGTTTGCGGCGCTGGCCCGGGCGGAGCGTCGGTGCGCCCGCTTCCATCTCCTCGGTACGTCCGGCACCGTCACGACGGTTGCGGGCGTCTTTCTCGGCCTCTCGCGCTACGACCGGCGCAGGGTCGACGGCTTGTGGATGTCGGATCGCGACGTCGATCGTGCCATCGCCGATGTCAGGGCGATGCCGTTCGCGGCACGGGTCGGCCATGGCTGCATCGGGCCCGATCGGGCCGATCTCGTCCTCGCGGGTTGCGCCATCCTCGAGGCCCTGCGACGTACCTTCCCGAGCGACCGGCTGCGTATTGCCGACCGGGGCCTCAGGGAGGGCATCTTGATCCAGATGATGACGGAGGACGGTGTCTGGCTACACCCTCATCGGAGTGGGCAACGCGCTTGGACAACCAGTAGCGGGCAGCACCGATGACGGGAGACAAAGCGACCTCGGGCCGGGAGGGCGGACGGTCCTTGAAGACCCGGGTCAAGACCGCGCGGAAACGATCCATGTCGTCCGCGCTGTGGCTCGGACGGCAGCTCAACGATCCTTACGTGGCGAAGGCTCGGGCCGAGGGTTATCGTTCGCGGGCCGCCTTCAAGCTGCTCGAGATCGACGACCAGTACCATGTCCTGAAACCCGGCCAGCGCATCGTGGATCTCGGTGCGGCGCCCGGCGGCTGGTCGCAGGTGTCGGCACAGCGGATCGGCGCCACGACGGGCGGCGGCGGCAAGGTTGTCGCGGTCGATCTCCTCGACATGGAGGCGATCGCGGGCGTGGACTTCGCCGTCATGGATTTCAACGACGAGACCGCGGTGCCGCGCATCGCCGCCATGATGGGCGGCCGAGCCGACGGTGTGCTGTCCGACATGGCGGCGAATGCGACCGGTCACAAGAAGACCGACCACCTGCGCATCATGGGGCTCGTCGAACTCGCGTTCGCGTTCAGCCGTAGCATCCTGGCGCCGCGCGGCTTCTTCCTGGCCAAGGTTCTGCAGGGCGGCACGGAGGGTGAATTGCTCACCTCTCTCAAGCGCGATTTCGCGACCGTTCGGCACGTCAAGCCGAAGGCAAGCCGGGCCGATTCGTCCGAACTCTACGTCCTGGCGACCGGATTTCGCGGGAGCGCCACCTCTCCGGACGACGCCAGCCCCGCGGCCGGCTGATCGCCCAGCCCGCCGCTCGGCGCCACCGCCGCTGCGGCGTCGCGTTTGCGCGCGCCGCGAAGCAGGTCGCCCGCATCGACGGGCAGACGCGCGAAGACGAGGCACGCGGAAGCGGACACCGCCGCCACGGCGAAGAAGGCGACGCTGAAGTCGCGCGTCGAAAGCGAAGCATCGGCGTGCCACCATTGCGAGAGCTCGATGGCGGCGGCCCCGGCCGCGACGCCGGTCGACAGAGAAAGCTGCTGCGCCACCGACGCGAAGCTCGTGGCGCGGCTCATGGAGGGTGCGTCGATGTCGGCGTAAGCCAGGGCATTGATGCTGGTGAACTGCAGCGAGCGCAGGAAGCCGCCGCCGAGCAGCGCCGCCAGAACGAGAACCTCCGACGTCGTGGGCGTGAAAAGCCCGTAGACCACCATGAAGAGGCTGCTCAGCACGGCGTTGAACACCAGGACCCGCTTGAAGCCGAAGCGGTTGAGGATGGGTCTTGCGGTCGCCTTCATCAGCATGGCGCCGGCCGCAGCCGCGAAGGTGAGGCAGCCCGATTGAAACGGGTTCAAGCCGAAGCCGATCTGAAACAGTAAGGGCAGAAGGAACGGCAAGGCGCCGATCCCCATGCGGAACGTGAATCCGCCAACGACGCTGGCCCGGAATGTCGGGATCGACAGGAGTCCGAGGTCGATGATGGGGTACCGGGTCCGGCGGGCGTGCCACACGTAGACCCCGACCAGCACGGCACCGCCGGCGATCAATGACAAGGCGACGGGGGTCGGCACGAAAGCGCGGCCCGCGACCGTGAGGCCAAACGACAGCGTCGACAAGCCGAGGCCGGAAAGAAGAAAGCCCGTGACGTCGAGCGGCCAGACGTCGGTCTCGCGGATGTCGGCGATGAACATGGTCGCCAGGGTCACGCCCAGGATGCCGATCGGGACATTGATCCAGAAGATCCAGCGCCACGCGAAATAGGTCGTGATGAAGCCGCCGAGCGGCGGCCCGACGATCGGCCCGATGAGGGCCGGGATCGTGAGATAGGCGAGGGCGGTGACGAGCTCCTCGCGGGGCACGGAGCGCAGGAGCACGAGACGCCCGACCGGCACCATCATGGCACCGCCGAGGCCCTGGAGCACGCGGGCCGCGATGAAAGCCGTGAGCGAGCTCGACAGGCCGCACAGGATCGAGCCCAGCGTGAAGACCACGATGGCGCCACGAAAGATGAGTCGGGCCCCGAACCGGTCGGCCGCCCAGCCGCTCGCCGGAATGAAGACCGCAAGGCTCAGGAGGTAGGACGTCATCGCGAGTTTCAGCGTGATGGGATCCTGGTGCAGGTCCTGGGCGATGGCGGGAAGCGACGTCGCGATGACGGTCGAATCCATGTTCTCCATGAACAGCGCGCAGGCCACGACCAGTGGCGTCAACATGTAGCGGGGCAAGGCGACGGGGCTTCCTCGTGATCGGGGACGTTTCAAAGGAGGTAGGGCGGAACCGCCCGGCCTGCGATTAAGAAACGTCTTACACCACCGAAGAACTTCCTCGCCTGTCCTGATCCCGAGCCGGGTCCGGAGGACCGTGTCGAAGGACGCACGGTCCGGCGGATCCACCTCAGTCCTGTGCGCGCTTCAGCCCGAAGGCGGCGTGGGGAGCGCGATCGTCGTATTTCCGCTTAGATGTCGACCATGCCGCCATCGACGAACAGCTCGGCGCCGGTCGTGTAGGATGATTCGTCGGAGGCGAAGAACAGGGCTGCCGCCGCGATCTCCTGGGGCTGACCGACACGCTTCAGCGGAATGGTAGTCATCAAGCTCTCGGTGAACCCTGCCAGCTGTTCGGCCGTAAGGCCCGTCTTGCCGAAGATCGGAGTCTCGATCGGGCCGGGGCTGATGGTGTTGACCCTGATGCGTCGCGGCGCGAGCTCGGCCGCAAATGTTCGGCCGAAAGACCGGATCGCGGCTTTCGTTGCGCCGTAGACGGTCTGTCCGCCACCGCCCAGAACCCCGGAGACCGATGACGTTAGGATGATCGATCCACCGTCCGTGATCACCGGAGCGGCATGCTTGATGACGAAGTAGGCGCCCCGCACGTTGATGTTGAACTGAGCGTCGAAGAACGCCTCGTCCACATCAGCGCTCGGGGAGAATTTAGCGATCCCAGCATTCACGAACAGCACGTCGATGCGGCCATACCGCGACTGCACCTGATCGATCAGCACCTTCGTCGCCGCAGCATCGCCCGCGTCGGACGATATGACGTCGATGCCGGATAGTTCGTGACGCGCGGCTTCCAGGGTCTTCGGGTTCGAGCCGGTAACGATCACCTTCGCGCCTTCTGACTGGAACCGCCTTGCGGTCGCGGCTCCTATGCCGCTCGTTCCGCCGGTAATCAGGGCGATCTTGCCATCGAGCTTTGCCATTCGTCGGTCCCTCATTCTGTACCGAACGGTATTTATCTAGCCGCGCCCACCCCCGTCAAGCGAGATCTGTACCGCCCGGTAAACTGTGCGAGCGCACCGTGGACCTTCAGGTTCCGACCCCTTATGATCGGAACCATGGACGATGAAAGCGCATCCGGCGCTCAAGGCCGCCCCCGGGAGTTCTGCACCGACGCCGCGCTGGCAGCGGCGCTCGGCGTCTTCTGGAGCAAGGGGTACGAAGGCGCTTCGCTGAGCGAGTTGACCGAGGCGATGGGGATCAACCGTCCGAGCCTCTATGCGGCCTTCGGCAACAAGGAAGCGCTGTTCCGGAAGGCCCTCGATCTTTACGAGCGCGAGAAGTTCGCCTTCATGCGCGCCGCTCTCGATGCGCCGACGTCGCGCGGCGTCGCCGAAGCCGTCCTGCGGGGCGCGCTCGACTCCCAGACCGAGAACAACGATCGACGTGGCTGCCTTTTCGTCACGCATTCGGTGCCGTGCGGGGCCGGAGCCGAGGTCGCCAGGGTCGAGGTCGTGGCGCGTCGCGCAGTGGCGGAAGAGGCGCTCCTGCGTCGTTTCGAGCGCGCCAAGGCCGAACACGATCTGCCCGAGACGGTCGACGCCCTCGATCTCGCGCAGTACCTCTTCGCGGTCGTTCAGGGAATGGCTGTGCAGGCCGGCTCGGGTGTTCCGCGCGAGCAGCTCGAACGACTGGTTCGGACCGCTCTTTTGGTTTGGCCCGGTTCAGCGGAGACAACCTGACGCCGAGGATCGCGACCCGCCTCCGATCCTGTTCGCTCGGCGCGACTTTCCACTCCGCCCTCGCCATGCTAGATGCCACTGCCAACCTGAGAGGCGCCACTGGGTGCCCCTTCCCCTTTTGATCGGGCCACCTTGTCGTTTCACGACATGCTGGATCTCGCCCGGAGTTGGCCATGAACATCGTCCGTCCGACGCTCGTCGAGGCCCTGACGTTCGACGACGTGCTGCTGAAACCGGCGCATTCGCGCGTCATGCCGGGAACGGTCGACGTCAGGACTCGCCTGACGCGCTCGATCGACCTCAACATCCCGCTGATCTCCTCCGCCATGGATACGGTGACGGAGGCTCGCCTCGCCATCGCCATGGCGCAGGCAGGTGGTATCGGGGTCATCCACCGCAACCTCGAACCGGAGGCCCAGGCCGAGGAGGTGCGCAAGGTCAAGCGCTTCGAGAGCGGCATGGTGATCGACCCGATCACCATCAACCCCGATGCGACGCTGGCCCAGGCGCTGGAGTTGATGAAACGCCACAACATCTCCGGTATCCCGGTGGTCGAGAGCGGCCCCGCGGGGCTGCCGGCCAGGATCGTCGGTATCCTCACCAACCGCGATGTTCGCTTCGCCGACGACCCGAGCCAGCCCGTGACCGATTTTATGACCAAGAAGGTCATCACGGTGCGTGAGGGCGTGCGACCCGACGAGGCGCGCCGCCTGCTCCACCAGCATCGGATCGAGAAGCTCGTCGTGGTCGACGACGATTACCGCTGCGTCGGCCTCCTCACCGTGAAGGACATGGAAAAGGCCACGATGCATCCGCTGGCCTGCAAGGACCCCGAGGGCCGGCTCCGCGTGGCCGCGGCCTCGAGCGTCGGCGCCAAGGGTTTCGCGCGCTCCGTGCTGCTGATGGAAGCCGGCGTCGACTGCATCGTGGTGGATACGGCGCACGGCCATTCGCAGCTCGTGCTCGATCAGGTCAGCGAGCTCAAGCGTCAATCCAACAAGGTCGCGATCATCGCGGGCAACGTGGCGACGGCAGACGGCGCCAAGGCGCTGATCGATGCGGGCGCGGATGCCATCAAGATCGGGATCGGGCCGGGTTCGATCTGCACGACGCGCATCGTGGCGGGCGTAGGAGTCCCGCAACTGACCGCCATCATGGACGCGGCGGAGGCAGCCCGGGCGCAGGACACGCCGGTCATCGCGGATGGCGGCATCAAGTTCTCCGGCGATGTCGCCAAGGCGGTCGCGGCCGGTGCCGATTGCGTGATGATCGGCTCGTTGTTCGCCGGCACCGACGAGAGCCCGGGCGAAGTCTACCTCTACCAGGGCCGATCGTTCAAAGCCTATCGTGGGATGGGATCGGTCGGCGCCATGGCGCGGGGCTCGGCGGACCGCTATTTCCAGGCCGAGATCAAGAACGAGTTGAAACTCGTGCCCGAGGGGATCGAGGGACAGGTGCCGTATCGGGGACCGGTCGGCGCCATCCTGCACCAGCTGACCGGTGGCCTCAGGGCCGCCATGGGCTATACGGGGGCCGAATCGATCAAGGATTTCCAGGCCCGCGCGCAGTTCGTCCGCATCACCAATGCAGGTCTGCGCGAGAGCCACGTGCACGACGTCGCGATCACGCGCGAGAGCCCGAACTATCCGACCGGCGTCTGACGTCGACCGGGGTCTAACGCCGACCGGGTCTGACACCGACCGGGTCTGAAACCGGAAGGCCCGCACTCGTCACGATGGGTGAAGGACAAGCTGCGGCTTGTAAGGCCGACACGAAAAAGGGCGGCCTGCGCCGCCCCATTCGTCGACCGTGATGCGCCCTCAAAATCCGGGCGCATCGTCGACCGATGGTTACATGTGGTTTTCGAGCGAGGTCTTCGCGTCGGCCTTGTGCCGGGGCGGGGGCGGGAGATCCGGCGGCGGCGGCGGAGCAGCGGCGGCGCAAGCTGCGAGCGACAGGGCCAGCAGCGCGAGCGCGGCCTGGCGGAGCATACGGTTCATCGGGTAATCCTCATTACACAATCCAAGGGCGCGCTCGTCGAACGTCGCCCGCCCCGTTTTCTTCTCATTCCAGGCTCAATTGTGGCAGAACTCGTATGAACTCCGGTGCACGCCTTTCAGCAGCCATTGAGATCCTGGATGTGATCGAAATACAACGAAGGCCGGCGGCCGAAGCCCTGAAAGAATGGGGTACGTCGCACCGCTACGCCGGCTCGAAGGATCGCTCCGCGATCGGCAGCCTCGTCTACGATTCGCTGCGGGTGCGGTCCTCTGCGGCCTATGTGATGGATGACGACGGGGCGCGGGCGATCCTCTTCGGCGCCCTTCGCGACGTCAGGGGGCAAACGACAGAAAACATCGCGGCGCTCTGTACGGGCGAGGGTTACGCACCGGAAGCGCTGAGCACGGCCGAGCAGCTGCGACTCGGATCCGGAACACTCGATGACGCGCCCGACCACGTGAAGGGAGACTATCCGGCATGGCTCGCGCCTTCCTTCGAAGCGGCCTTCGGGGCTGCTGCGGCCGAGGAGGGGAGAGCCCTGGCGCGCCGTGCACCCGTAGATGTCCGGGTCAACGGATTGAAGATCAATCGTGACAAGGCTTTGCGGTCGTTAGCTCACCTCGCACCTGAGCCAACCCCCCATGCGGCGAGCGGGTTGCGCATCCTGGTCGGAGACGACGGACGGGCACCGGCTCTCGCGGCGGAGCCGGCATACGTCAAGGGCTTCGTCGAGATCCAGGACGAGGGTTCGCAGATCGCGGCGCTGCTCAGCGGCGCCAAGCCCGGCGACCAGGTTCTCGACCTCTGCGCCGGGAGCGGCGGCAAAACCCTGGCGCTGGCCGCCATGATGGACAACAAGGGGCAGATCTTTGCGACGGACCTCGATGGTCGGCGCTTGATGCCGATCTACGATCGGCTGGCGCGCGCCGGCGTCCGTAATGTCCAGGTGCGCGCGCCGAAAGGGCGCCAGACGGCGATCGAGGACCTCGACGGGCGGTTCGACATCGTCTTCGTCGATGCGCCCTGCACCGGAACGGGCACGTGGCGCCGCAACCCGGACGCGAAATGGCGACTTCGGCCCGGAGCCCTCGAGGAACGTATTAAAGCCCAGGACGAGATCCTGTCCCAAGCCGTGCGGGCCATGAAACCGGGCGGCCGGCTCATCTACGCAACCTGTTCGGTGTTGCGGGAGGAGAACGAGGATCGGTTGAAACTGCTGATGGAAGCCCATCCGGGCCTCTTGCCGATCGATGCGGCCCAGATGGCCCGTTCGGCCGGTATGCCGGAGCTTGCCGGCTGTGCTTCGACCTTCGGTCCTGGTCTGCGTCTGTCTCCGGCGCGTTCCAACACGGACGGCTTCGGGATCGCTTCGCTCGTGCTGCATTGAGACCGCGAGCGACACTGCGACCGTCGGAGGTCTGCGGGTGGTATTCTATTCCTTGAGGACGCGGGCGACCTGATCGTAGACGGTGCGACAGGACTGCGTGAGTTGCGGCCGCTTGCTCGCCATGCAGGTCACAACCTGGCCCTCGTCCATGATCGCCTCCGGGCAGAGCCGCATGGCGTCGCTGGTGCAGGTCTGCACCGCCCGATCCCGTAAAGCCTGGGAAACGTCCTGCGCTCCAGCAAGACAGCCCGAAGTCAGGGCAATCGTGATTCCAGCGCTCAAAAGTGCGGCGATTCGCATGACTTCTACCCTCGTTAAGATCGAATTACGGGCTAGCCGCGATTTAGATCTGAATTAGCTAAGATTAAAGAAGAACGTCGAAGCTTCACAAGCGGCAGCTTGGATCGAGCGATCTGCTCTCAATCGAACGCGATACAGCTCAACGCGTGAACATCGAATTTGATCATTGCTACTTTGTCGGCAGGACGATTTTGCAACGATCGTCACGAGAACATCGTGAATTTGATCGGCTTGAGCTGCCGTCTGATGTTGAAGCGCACATTGCCCGTCGCTGGGTGAACGGGATGTGAAGAGGCAAACCGCGGTGTCATATCGCGACACCTCGAAGGTGCAAGGCGAAACGATGCACGCTAAACGAGGCCACGCCCGCCTTTGACAGACGCGGCGGCGGCGTCAGGCCGCGCGTTCCTCGGCCGGAAACAGCGACGTCAGCCCGGCTTCAGATGCCGGACAGATCCCGCGCTCGGTGATCAGGCCCGTCACCAGCCGCGCCGGCGTGACGTCGAACGCGTAGTTTGACACCGGGCTGCCGCGCGGCGTGACCCGCACGGTCTCGATCTCGCCCGAAGCTGTCTCGCCCGACATGAACATCACCTCGTCGGGCGAGCGCTCCTCGATCGGGATCTCGCGCACGCCATCGCGAATGCGCCAGTCAACGGTGGAAGACGGCAAAGCCACATAGAACGGTACGCCATTGTCGCGCGCCGCCAACGCTTTAAGATAGGTGCCGACCTTGTTGCAGACGTCGCCGGTCCGCGTCGTCCGGTCCGTGCCCACGATGCAGAGATCGACCGTGCCGTGCTGCATGAGATGGCCGCCGACATTGTCCACCACCACCGTATGCGGCACGCCTTCGGCCAGGAGTTCGTAGGCCGTGAGGCTGGCCCCCTGGTTGCGGGGCCGCGTCTCGTCGACCCAGACGTGGACCGGTACGCCGGCACGGTGGGCCTTGTAGACCGGCGCCAGCGCGGTGCCCCAATCGACGGCCGCGAGCCAGCCTGCGTTGCAGTGGGTCAGCACGTTGACGGAACGCGACCGGCCGCTGCGCTCCCAAGCCTGGGCGATGAGCGTCGCGCCATGCTCTCCCAATCGCTCGCAGGTCTCGGAGTCCTCGTCGGCGACCCGCGCCGCCTCCGCATAGGCCGCGTCGCGGCGCTCGGCCGGGTTCAGGGGCGACAGGCGCGCCCGCATGCGGTCGAGCGCCCAGCGCAGATTGACGGCCGTCGGACGCGCCACGAGCAGGCGTTCGTAGGCCGCCGCAAGGCTGGTGTCGGACGGGTTGGCGTGCATGGCCAGGGCCACGCCGTAAGCGCCCGCGGCGCCGATCAGCGGCGCGCCGCGCACCGTCATGTCGGCGATGGCTCCGGCGGCCTCGGCGTCGGTGTTCAAAATTCGCAGCGCGAAGCGATGGGGCAGGGCACGTTGGTCGATGACCGCGACCGATGCGCCGTCTTCGCCGAGCCAGATGGTACGGAACGCGCGGCCGTCGATGCGCATGCGATGTGCTCCTTGCCACGCCCCTTGTCGGCGCCATCCTTAACCTGAGTGGCGGCGACCGGGAACAGCGGCGCGCTCGCTCGGGAGAATTTTGCGATGATCAATCGATTGGCGATAGCCGGGGCGCTTCTTTCCGTGCTCGGGGGTGCCGCGATGGCGCAGAGCGCCAACCGCGTCCGCGGAACCGTGGCGTCGCTCGACGGAACGGCGCTGCATGTCACGGCCAATGGCGGTCAGACCGTATCGATCACACTCTCACCCTCCTATACCGTGACGGCGCTCGTCCCGGCCAAGCTCTCCGATGTGCAAGCCGGCAGCTTTATCGGCATTGCGGCCGACACGCAGCCCGACGGCACGTTGATGGCCAAGGAGGTTCACATCTTTCCCGAGGCCATGCGAGGCGCCGGCGAGGGCCATCGCGGCTTCGACCTTGGACCGCAGAGCACCATGACCAACGGCACCGTCGGAAACGAAGTGAAGGGTGCCTCGGGCGACACGCTGACGATCGCGTACAAGGGCGGGGAGAAGAACATCGTGGTGCCGCCGAGCGCGCCCGTCGTGATGTTCGCGC
>CAXTME010000002.1:0-145009 GCA_964245215.1 uncultured Lichenihabitans sp. | reverse complement strand
GTGTTCGAGTCGCGGTCGAAATCCTGGTCGTAGAGATGCTCCACGATCTCGCCGCGCGAGACGACACGGCCGGAATGATGCATCAGGTAAGACAGTAGGCGATATTCGTGGCTCGTCAGTTTCACGGCGTTGCCGTCGACCGCAACCCGCCCGGCCCGCGTGTCGAGGGTCACGGGCCCGCAGCTCAATTCGGCCGAGGCGTGGCCCGTCGCGCGGCGCAGCAGCGCCCTGACACGGGCCAGGACCTCTTCCATGTGAAAGGGCTTTGCGACGTAATCGTCCGCCCCCGCGTCGAAGCCGCGGACCTTGTCGCTCCATCGGTCCCGCGCCGTGAGAATCAGGACCGGCATGACGCGCCCGTTGCCTCGCCAGGCTTCCAGCACCGCGATGCCGTCGCGCTTCGGAAGGCCGATGTCGAGCACGATCGCATCATAGGGCTCGGTCTCGCCGAGGAATTGCCCTTCCTCTCCGTCGAAGGCACGATCGACCGCGTAACCGGCGCCTTCGAGACCCGCCACGATTTGCCGGTTGAGGTCCCGATCGTCTTCAACCACCAGCAGCCGCATCGCGTTCTCCTCAGGTGTTGGTCCCGTCGCGGAAAGGCACGATCACGACCGCTTACATTGCCCCTCCCGCGAGGACAATCCTGTGCGTATCAGGGAGGCGGAGGCCGGCCGAGCGGAACGCCTGTCGCGGCCGCGATGAGACGATGGATCACCCGCCCGTCCCGCCCCAGCAAAGTCACGTCGTAGACCAGCGCCGCCTGGAAGCGGCAAAGCTGAATGTCGATCGCCTCGGCCTGAGCGATCACGGCGGCCTCCCGCATGACGCGGAACGGCGGCACCAGCTTGTCTTGAAAGAACAGCTCACGAGTCTGCGCGGGCGGCACACAGACCAGCGGCTGCGGCTCCTCGATACGCTCCTGGCCTGAGGCAGCCCCCTGCATCAAGGCCACCATCACCCCGGTAAGGGCAACACGCTTCATCCTGCGACTTTCCTTCGGACGCGCTGAATATGCCATGAATGTCGACACCCCGCTTCCTTCGCCGCAGGATTGACCGGCAAGATAGAAGCGTGCATATGCACCTTATTAACGGAGTCGCGTATGAGCGGGTCGGATTGCAGCTGCTCGGCATTGAGGATGGCGGCCCGGCGCGTGACGCAGGCCTACGATGCCGCCCTGGCTCCGGAGAAGCTGACGGTCTCGCAGTTCGCGCTGCTGAGCACGCTGGCGAACCAGGACGGGCAGATTGCCCCGCCGACCGTGTCGGCGCTGGCCGAGACGCTGGCGCTCGATCGAACGACGCTCGGCCACAACCTCCGGCCACTCGAGCGAGACGGATTCGTTCTCGTCGAACCGGACGCAAGGGACGGCCGCATCCGCCGCATCCGGTTGACCGGAGAAGGGCGCGCCAAGCGCGACCGATGCCTGCCGCTCTGGCGCGCCACCCAGGACCGGTTCGATGCCGCGTTCGGCCCTGTCCGGGCGGATGCGCTACGGGCCGACCTCATCGCGATCGCGCGCGCCGACGACGACACCTATTCGCTTCACCCGACGGGACACCCTCATGCTGGCTGAGCATCTCAACGCCGTGCTGGCGCGCCGCGGCATCCACTACGCCTGGGTGGTGGCGACGCTGACCTTTCTGACGATGCTGACAACCGCCGGGGCCATGGGACTGCCCGGTGCCCTCATCCTGCCGCTGCATGCGGAATACGGCTGGTCCACCGCGACGATCTCGTCGGCCCTGGCCCTGCGCATCATGTTGTTCGGCCTCATGGCGCCTTTCTCGGCGGCTCTGCTCGGCCGCTTCGGCCTGCGTGCCGTCATCACGACGGCCGTCGTGCTGATCTCGGCCGGGCTGCTCCTCGCGACCGCCATGACGGCGTTCTGGCAGCTCCTGTTGCTCTGGGGCGTCGTCGTGGGGCTCGGCACGGGGCTGACCGCCATGGTGCTCGGCGCCACGGTGGCCAATCGCTGGTTCGTGAAGAGCCGGGGCCTGGTGCTCGGCCTGCTTACGGCAAGCGGCGCCACCGGCCAGCTCGCCTTCCTGCCGCTCGCCACCCTGCTGGTCCAGCATGTCGGCTGGCGAGCCGCCGTGGTGCCGACCGTCGTGGCGTGTGTGGTCGTGGCCGGCCTCGTGGCCCTGTTCATGTGCGACAGGCCGGAGCGGCTCGGGCTCGGCGCCTATGGCGAAGATCCGGCCGCGGCCGCGGCTCACGCTGCCGTGGAAGCCGAGATGGCGGGCCAGCAGGGTCCCGTGGCCCGCGCCTTCGAGGGCTTGCGGGAGGCCGCGCGGGTTCCTGCGTTCTGGGCACTTTTCGCCACGTTCTTCATCTGCGGTCTTTCGACGAACGGGCTCATCCAATCGCATTTCATCAGCTTCTGCGCCGATTACGGGCTCGGCGAGACCGACGCGGCCTCGGTGCTGGCCATGATGGGCATCTTCGACTTCTTCGGCACCGTGGCGTCGGGCTGGCTCTCGGATCGCGTCGACAATCGCTGGCTGCTGTTCTGGTACTACGGCCTGCGAGGCCTCTCGCTGCTTTGGCTGCCGCATTCGACGTTCACGTTCTACGGTTTGTCGATCTTCGCCATGTTCTATGGGCTCGATTGGATCGCGACCGTGCCACCTACGGTCCGGCTGACGGGCAAGATCTTCGGTCGTGAGAAGGCGCCGCTGATCTTCGGTTGGGTGTTCACGGCCCACCAGATCGGTGCCGCGGTCGCGACATACGGGGCTGGAGCGGCGCGGACCGGGCTCTCGACCTATCTGCCGGCCTTCTACGCCGCCGGCGCCATGTGCCTGGTGGCGGCGTTGGTGGCCCTGGCGGCCGATAGGCGGCAGGGGCCGAAACCCGAGGCGGCGACCTTCCCCGAACCGCTGCAGGCTTGATCGTTGGGCATCGTTCACGCGGTACCGCGCTGGACGAAGGCTCTCCGCCGGAGGTTGGCCACCGGACCGGCGTCCCGCGCCGCGCTGGCCGATCAGATCGTGTCGCGGCGATCCTTCGGCAGGTTGCCCCTGCGGCTGACGCGTCGGTTCGGCATCACGGTCGAAGTGGCCCTCCGGATCGACCCCGGGGCGCCCGAAACCTTGACCTGGGAGGCGGGCGCGAGGGCCACCCGCTTCAGCTTCGATCAGGCGCTCTTCGAACACTCCCACGCCCGAGTTCTGATCGAACGCTGGCTCGCCTGCCTGCCGCTCCTGATGAGCGCCCGGGATGCCGAACGCGCCCGAGGCGCAACCTGCCTGGCGCTCGGCGACTGCGGAACCGGTGCGGGCCTGAGTTTCTGCGATTTCCGCCCCGATGCGCGGCTCGTCCCCGATCCTCAGTTCCTCGGCAGCGACGGTTATCGCGGCCAGAAGATCGCCTTTGCCGAGAACCCGTCTGGGTGGGAGGAGCGGCAAGCCCGCGCGCTCTGGCGTGGCCAGACATCGGGGTGGCACGACGCCGAAGGCCGACAGGTCAGTTTGTGGCGCGACCTGCCCCGCGTGCGACTCTGCCGTGCCGGCGTGATGGCGCGCGACATGCTGGATGTCGGGCTCACCGGGATCGTGCAGATCGCCGATCCCGAGGCCAGGCACGAGATGAAGGCAGAGGATCTGATGGCCGAGCACATCGACTGGCGACGTTTCGCCGGCTGGCGCTACCAGATCGACATCGACGGCAATTCGAACGCTTGGGAAGGGCTGTTCGTCAAGCTCTGTACGGGATCTCCGGTGCTGAAGGTCGCGTCCGGATTCGGCTTCCGCCAATGGTATTACGACCGCTTGGTGCCGTGGCTCAACGTCGTCCCGGTCGCGGCCGACGGGTCCGATCTGCTCGAGAAAATCGCTTGGCTCAGGGCTCACGATGCTGCGGCCAGGGAGATCGGCCGGGCCGCCCGGTCGCTGGTCGAGGGCATGACGCTCGAACGCGAACTGGTTCTGGCCCGGCCCACGATCGCCGCGGCATTGCATGAGGGAGCATGAGCCGTCATAGCCGGTGAGCGATGCCGGTCGGGTCAGCCGCCGAGGCGGGCTGGAACGGGTGTTTCGGGAATGAGCCATTGATTGCAAAGCCGCCCCGCCCGGGCCCGAACCGTTCCGGCGGCGCTCGCGGCGGACCGCCGCGACGGCCGCAGGGGCCGAACACCGGCGAGCGTTCCTCGTCTCGGGAGCGGTCGCCCCGCGGTCCCGCCCCACCGCCCGATGTCGCCCTGATCTGGGGGACCCATGCGGTGATCGAAGCCTTGGGATCGCGGGGCCGCAAGCTGCTGAGAGTGTCCGCTACGGAACATGCGGCGGTTCGCATCGCCGGCCTCGCGGCGAAGCGCGACGTTCCGGTGGCCATCGTACCGGGCGAAGCCATCTCGGCCAGGGTGCCGCGCGACGCCGTCCACCAGGGACTGCTGCTCGAAGCGCGGCGCTTGGAACCCGTCGATCTCGACGATGTGCCGGACGACGGTGTCGTACTGGTGCTCGATCAGATCACCGATCCGCACAATGTCGGTGCGATCCTGCGGACCGCGGCAGCCTTCGGGGTAAGGGCCCTCGTCATGACTGACCGCCATGCGCCGGACCTCTCGGGCACGCTGGCGAAAGCGGCTTCGGGCGGACTTGAACACGTTCCCGTGTGCCTTGTGGTCAATCTCGCGCGCGCGCTCGACAAACTCGGCGAGCGGGGCTTTCTCCGGATCGGGCTCGATTCGGCGGGCGAGAAGTCGCTGGAGTCGATGATTCTGGCCCGTCCTCTGGCCCTGGTGCTCGGCGCCGAGGGTCAGGGACTGCGGCGTTTGACACGCGAACGATGCGACGCCGTGGCGCGCCTCGACATGCCCGGGCCCATCAAGAGCCTCAATGTCTCGAACGCCTGTGCGGTCGCCCTCATGGTGGCGCGTGGCTCAAAGTGACCAAGCGGCACGCGAAACACCGAGCCTCGCGTTCCCTCAAGCCTCAATAGGCCGTGCCGACCCCATATCGGTAGACCAACGGCGTTGTCCGAACCGACCGATCGCACGTGCAGCTGCTGGTCCCCTCGTGCACGTGAATGATCCGCGGCCCGAAGCCCGGGCCAACATCCCTGGATGCAGCGTCTGCGTAGCTGTTCCCGGCATCGAAGCCGCTGTAGGGGCTGGGCGCGAGCGGCGCCTCGGCGTAGCGGGCAGCGAGCGGCGTCTCCGACCTGTAGCTGAATCCCGATCCGTTGAGTTCGTTCTCGTAGACACCCGGCGCCGGGTAGGTTCCGGCGCTGCCGTAAGATCCGGCGTCGGCGTAAGACCCCGTGCCGCCGTAGCTCCCAGCGCTACCGTAGGTTCCACCACCCGGATAGCTGCCGTCATCGCCGTCGTAGCTTCCGGAATCGTAACCGTTTCCGCCATAGCCGCCGTCAGCGAGGCCGCGAGCGCGGCTCAGTTCGGCAAAGCGGAGCCTCTCCCGATAACCCATACGCCGGTCGATACGCTCGCGCCCGAAGCGCTCGCGGCCGAAACCGTTGGCGTATCCCGCCATTCGCTCGCGGCCGTCATAAGATTGACGCTGCCCGCCGTAACCCGCCCAGCTTTGTTGATGGCCATAGCCGGCCCAATGCTGCTGCTGGCCATATTGGGCCCAGTGTTGCTGCTGCGCGTAACCCGCCGCCTGTCCCCGGCCGACGTCGTAGACACCCGCTCGATGGAAGCCGGGTCCCGTAAGGGCCGTGTTGGCATGGCCGTAAGCCGTCGTATAGGGCTGACCGCCGCGCTCGTGGATGGTGCCGGCGATCGGTGGCAGGGGATGAAACCCGCCAAACCCTCCCGAGCCGCCATGAAAGCCACCAGCCCGGAAGACACCGCCGCCATGGAGACTTCCGCCGCCATGGAAACTTCCGCCGTTCCCGATGAAGACGCCGTGTCCCCCTGCCCCACCGGACCAAGCCGGGCCAGACCCCATGATCAGTACCGCTACGCAGATGCTCCTCAACGTCGGGTTCGCACTCATGCTCAGCTCCAAAGCCACACATCCGTAAGGTTACTATTCAGTAAATATTCACCATAGGACCAGCTTACGGTCGAAGTTTGGTTAATGCGATTTAAATCGCGGGTAGGAGCAGCGCGAAGGGAGGTCTGGCGGCGTTCTGCGCGCCGCTGGAATTCCCTTGCGACCATGAGCTGAAGCCCATAACCTCGACACGGTTGTGGAACGAAGCGCCACGACGCAAAAACCGATAGAGAGGGAGTGAGCCGGCCGGCTCGCCCCCGGCGGCCTGTGCATCGAAGCGGTATCGCTCAAGCGTACCTCTCGGCTCGACCCCGAGGTCAGAAGGCCGCTTCAAACGCCAAAGCTTTTGCCCCGGCAAACCCTCGCCACGACGATACAGGGAGGGTGTTGAATGCTCGACAGGCAGAGCAATTCGCAGACGGTGATCGACGAGATCGTCAACGATCGGAATTTCAAGGATCTGGTGCGGGAAAGGACGAGCTTCGCCTGGACGATGTCGGGCATCATGCTCGTGGTCTACCTCGCCTTCATCTTCATGGTGGCGTTCGGCAAAGGCGCCATGTCGAGCACGATCGGCGACAGCAGCATCTCCTGGGGCATCCTGCTCGGTCTCGCCGTGATCGTTTTCGCCTTTATCCTGACCGGGATCTACGTCGCGCGGGCCAACGGCCGGTTCGACGACCTGACCTCGCGGATCAACAAGGATCTGCTCTGATGCGGGTCGCTTTCCTGACCCCGCTGACGTCGGCAGCCGTCGTTTTCCTGTCGACGACGACTGCCTTTGCGGCCGGTCCCGACCTCGGCGTCGTCCAGAAGAACGCCGTCAACACTCCCGCCATCGTGATCTTCTTCGTCTTCGTCGCCCTGACCCTGGCCATCACCTACAAGGCCGCGCAGGCCACCAAGTCGGCCTCCGACTTCTACGCGGCCGGCGGAGCGATCTCGCCCTTCCAGAATGCCCTTGCGATCGCCGGCGACTATATGTCGGCCGCCTCCTTCCTCGGCATTTCGGCCCTGGTGTTTACGTCGGGCTTCGATGGTCTGATCTATTCGATCGGCTTCCTGGTCGGCTGGCCGATCGTCCTGTTCCTCATCGCGGAACGGTTGCGCAATCTCGGCAAATATACCTTCGCCGATGTCGCGTCGTTCCGGCTGAAGCAGACGCCGATCCGCATCCTTTCGGCCATCGGCACCCTGACCGTCGTGGCATTCTACCTCATCGCCCAGATGGTCGGCGCCGGACAGCTCATCCAGCTGCTCTTCGGCCTCGACTACGGTTACGCCGTGATCGTGGTGGGCATCCTGATGATCGTCTACGTGGCCTACGGCGGCATGAAGGCAACGACCTGGGTGCAAGTCATCAAAGCCTGCCTGCTGCTCGTCGGCGCCACGATCATGGCCCTCGGCGTGCTCTGGCATTACGGCTTCAACCCGAATGCGCTCATCGCGGACGCCGTCAAGATCCAGCCGAAGGGCGCGGCGATCCTCGGTCCCGGCGGCTTCGTCAGCAATCCCGTTTCGACCGTTTCATTGGGCCTCGCACTGATGTTCGGCACCGCGGGACTGCCCCACATCCTGATGCGGTTCTTCACCGTCAAAGATGCCAAGGCGGCCCGCAAGTCGGTGTTCTATGCGACGGGACTGATCGGCTACTTCTACGTCCTGACGTTCGTGATCGGCTTCGGCGCCATCACGTTCCTGATGCCGGAGAAGGGCTTCTACAAAGTCGCGGCCGACGGCAGCTACAACAAGCTGACCGACCTTATCGGCGGCGGCAACATGCCGGCGCTGCACCTGTCGAACGCGCTGGGGGGATCCTTCTTCTACGGCTTTATCGCGGCGGTCGCCTTCGCCACGATCCTGGCCGTGGTCGCGGGCCTCACGCTCGCGGCCGCGAGCGCCGTCAGCCACGACCTCTATGCGTCCGTCATCGCCCGTGGTCGCGCGTCCGAACAACGGGAAGTGCTGATCTCCAAGATGGCCGCCGTCGCGATCGGCATCGTGGCCATCGTCCTCGGCTATGTGTTCCAGAAGCAGAACGTGGCCTTCATGGTGGGGCTCGCCTTCGCGGTCGCGGCGAGCTGCAATTTCCCCGTCCTGCTGATGTCGATCATGTGGGGCGGCACCACGACGCGAGGTGCCGTGGTCGGCGGGTTTCTCGGGCTCGTCAGTGCGGTCGTGATGGTGGTGCTCAGCAAGGCCGTATGGGTGACGACGTTCGGCAACCATGACGCGATCTTTCCTTACGACAACCCGGCGCTGTTCTCGATGCCGCTGGCGTTCATCGGCATCTGGCTCGTCTCGACATTGGACAAAAGCCAACAGGCCCAACGTGAACGTGCTGCCTTCGAAGCGCAATTCGTCCGCTCCGAAACCGGCATTGGCGCCTCGACGGCAGCCGCACACTGATCCGAGCGCCAGATCCGATCGAACGGCGCCGCTAACCCGGCGCCGTTCGTGCGAGCGCACGAAATTACATATTTTGTATGTTGATTGTTTTATTGGTCGTAATCTTTCTGGGAATTCCTATATGTCGCGCTGATGCAGGGCTGGTGGTTGCCGTGCTCCGGGGCGACGTGCGACACCGCCCGACCCAACGGCGAGCCGAAGAGATCCTCATGGGCCAAGTCATCACTGCCAATCGCCTGTCCGACGGCGTGGTCGTGTTTCTCGATGATGCCGGTCACTGGAGCGAACGGCTCGATCAAGCGCGGGTGTTCGACGACAAGGCGGCGTCGGCATTCGGGCTCGAGGCCGGGCGGGCTGCCGAAGCCCGCAACGAAATCCTCGATCTCAACGCGATCGACGTGACGACCCAGGCCGGCAGCATCGTCCCGATTAAGCTGCGCGAAGCCATCCGGGCGCGTGGCCCCACGATCTTTCCCGCTTTCACAAAGCCAGGTTCCACCCCGCCCGCCGTCAAGGAGGACGACCATGTATCGGTATGACGAGTTCGACGCCGAGTTCGTGGCGGAACGGGTCGCGCAGTTCCGCGATCAGACGACCCGACGGCTGGCGGGCGACCTGACCGAGGACCAGTTCAAGCTGCATCGGCTGATGAACGGCGTCTACCTGCAGCTCCACGCCTATATGCTGCGGATCGCGATTCCCTATGGGTCTCTGCGGGCGAAGCAGATGCGCATGCTGGCCCATGTGGCGCGCCGCTACGATCGCGGCTACGGGCATTTCACGACCCGGCAAAACATCCAGTTCAACTGGCCTGCACTCTCGGACTGCCCCGACATTCTGGCCGATCTTGCCACGGTTGAGATGCATGCCATTCAGACGTCGGGGAACTGCATCCGCAACGTGACGGCCGATCATTTCGCCGGCGCTGCCGCCGACGAAGTCGCTGACCCGCGCCCCTATGCCGAGATCCTGCGGCAATGGTCGTCGCTCCACCCGGAATATTCCTTTCTGCCGCGTAAGTTCAAGATCGCGGTCACGGGTGCCGAGCGCGACCGGGCCGTGATCCAGGCGCACGACATCGGGTTGCAGGTCGTGAAGGATGCGGCAGGGGCCTTGGGCTTCAAGGTCTATGTCGGCGGTGGCCTCGGCCGCACGCCGATGATCGGGTTCAAGATCCGTGACTTCCTGCCCGAGGCGGACCTGCTCGCCTATGTCGACGCCATCGTGCGGGTCTACAATCTCGAAGGCCGGCGCGACAACAAGTACAAGGCCCGCATCAAGATCCTGGTGCACGAGAAGGGCGCCGAACCTATGCGGGAGGCCGTCGAAGCCGAATTCGCCAAGGGACCCAAGGGTTTGACCCTGCCGTCCGACGATGTCGAACGGATCCGGGCCTATTTCGCCTCGCCGATGCACGCAATACGCCCGGTCAGGTCCGAGGCCATGGAGGCGCGCAGTGCCGCCGACACGCGTTTCGCGCGTTTCGTCGCCCACAACGTCGCGACCCATCGCGTCGTCGGCTACGGCATCGTGACGATTTCGCTGAAGCCCATCGGGGGGGTGCCGGGCGATGCCTCGGCCGACCAGATGGACCTCCTAGCCGATCTCGCCGACCGCTACTCCTTCGGCGAACTGCGGGTGTCGCACGAGCAGAACCTCGTGCTCACCGATGTCGCGCTCGACGATCTGCCGGCCCTTTACGACGCGCTCGACGCCGCGAAGCTCGCGACCCCCAACGCTGGCCTCGTGACCGATATCATCGCGTGCCCCGGGCTCGACTACTGCGCTCTCGCGACCGCGCGGTCGATCCCCGTGGCGCAGCGCATTTCGGAGCGCTTCGGCGAAGGCGCCCGGGCCGACGAGATCGGAGACCTGAAGATCAAGATCTCGGGATGCATCAACGCCTGCGGTCACCACCACGTCGGCCACATCGGGATCCTGGGCCTCGACCGGAAGGGCGAGGAAACCTACCAGATCACGCTCGGCGGCTCGGGCGACGAACGAGCCACCTTGGGTGACCTCACCGGTCCGGGCTTCTCGACCGAGGACGTGGTCGATGCCGTCGAAACCGTGGTCGACACCTATCTGGGACTGCGGACGGGGTCGGAAGAGGACTTCCTCGCGGCCTACCGCCGCGTCGGCATGGCGCCGTTCAAGAAGGCCCTCTACGAGCGGAATGTGGGCGAAGGGATCTGACCCATGAGCGTGCATGATGTGACGCTGTTCGGCGACCAGGTCGCGGCCTCGCGGCTCGGTCAGCGTTTTGCCGCCATGGATGCGGGCGCCCTTCTGCGGCTCACGATCCGCGATCTCTATCCCGGGCGCATCGCCCTCGTGTCGAGCTTCGGCGCCGATTCCGCCGTGCTGCTGCACATGGTGGCCCAGGTCGACAAGGCGACACCGGTGATCTTCGTCGACACCGGCCACCTGTTCCCCGAGACACTGGCGTATCGCGACGAACTCGTCGGCCTGCTCGGCCTGACCGACGTCCGTGCGGTTCAGCCATCCGGGGAGGACCTTGCGGCCCTCGATCCGGAAGGGTTCCTCTGGTCGAGCGACCCGGATGCCTGCTGCGACATCCGCAAGGTCAAGCCACTGGCCCAGGCGATCGAGGGCTACGACGCCTGGATCACGGGCCGCAAGCGCTTCCAGAGCGGCACGCGAGCCTCGCTGCCGCTGTTCGAGGCGGAAGGCGATCGGGTCAAGATCAACCCCTTGGCGGGGTGGGATGCGAGCGAGCTGTTGGCCTATCTCGATCGCCACGATCTTCCGCGTCACCGCATGGTGGCCAAAAACTATCCCTCGATCGGCTGCATTCCCTGCACGTCACCGGTCCGGCCGGGCGAAGATGCACGCGCCGGGCGTTGGCGGGGCAAGGGCAAGACGGAGTGCGGGATCCACCTCGGCATCCTCAGCGCCGGACAGGATATCTGATGCGGCTCTACAAGGCCGGCGCCTTCGTTGACGACACATGGCGCGTGATCGGCGACGACGAGGTGCCGGGCGATGGCCCGTCCATCCTGTCGCTCAAGGCGTGGCTCGCGCTCGGCACCGATCGCGGCGGCAGCAATGCGCCGCTCGGCGTCAAGCTCGAGGCGGGCGAGATGGTCGACGCCATCCTGCCCGGTCTTGACCGGCTCTCGCTGGTAGCGCTGTCCTTCCCGAAGTTCGGCGACGGCCGCGCGTTTTCCAAGGCTTCCATGCTGCGCGGCCAATACGGCTTCAAAGGAGAGATCCGCGCAGTCGGGGACGTGCTGTGGGATCAGTTGCAGCTCATGCGGCGCTGCGGCTTCGATGCCTTCGCGATCGAGAACGAACCGACGATACGCGCCCTGGAAAGTGGCAAGACCGCTTTCATGACGGAGTTCTACCAGCCGGGACGCGGCGGAGCGGCAGAGCAGCCAGCTGACACGCGGCGACCCTGGGCGTGGCGCGTGGCTCGTTAAAGCCGTACGTCGAGCTTGCGTCGAGCCAGCGCCCGGGCGCCCCTGCGGAGCAGGCTCGCCGTTCGACTTTGAACCAGACTTGTCGTTACGGGACGTAGGACGTCTTCGTGTCCTGATAGCGAGGCGTGAGCGACGACGGCGACCTCTGGTGCCAAGCCGCTCAACCCGCGATCGCACATTTTATGATGCTTTAAGGTATCGGGCGGCAAAGTCGGGATCCTGACACCCGGCGTGCCGATCTACGGTTTGTCTCATGCCCAATTCATCGCCCTGTTGCACGATGCCCAGAAGCAAGTCGCTGCGCTGGCTTTCGGACGCGGGCAAGGACGTGCCCGACGATGTGCGCCTCCGTCTCATGTCGGTTTTCTTCACATCGGTCGTCCCCGTGATCATCGGGACCGTGGCCCTCATCTCCGTGAACGTGGTTGCCGTGATCCGGCATCCGACGACGTCCTTTGTCATGGTGCTGGCCGTGGATGCCACCTTGTTGCTCGTCCGGGTGATGATCCTGCTGCAGACACACCGGGCGGTGCGAAGAGGCAAACTCAAGTCGCCCGATCTATTCCTTGCTTCCGGCATCGCATGGACCGCTCTGGTCGGAGCCAGCACCGCGCTGTGCATGGCGAGCCGCGACCCGGTTCTCCAATTCCTGGCCCCCACCACGATGATGGGGATCGCGGCCGGCCTCGTTACCCGAAACAACTGCGCCCCACGCCTCGCGGTGCTGCAGGTCGCATTGTGCGACATTCCGCTTCAGTTTGCGATTCCGTTCTGCGGGCAACCCTGGATGATGCTGTCCATCGCCCAGTGTCCCTTGTTCCTGGCCGCGATGACGAAAACGGTCTTTGGCATCAGCCACGCTTATCTCGCCATGGTGATGGCCAAACTCGAAAGCGAGGAAAGAGCGACTCACGATGCGCTGACTGGTCTATGGAATCGATCCGGCTTGATGTCAGCGCTATCGCGAGCAACGCGCGGCAGCTGGACTGTCACGGAAGGGGTCGCGTTGCTCTACGTCGATCTCGACGGCTTCAAAGCGGTCAACGACCTTCTCGGACACGCGGCGGGAGACGATCTCATCCGCCAAGCCGCCGTGCGCATTTCCGAGTCCGTGCCAGAGGCCGCGCTCGTGGCTCGCCTCGGTGGAGACGAATTCATCATCGTGGCACCGGGACAGGACGGACGCAGCGCTTTGGTCATCGGCGACGCTGTGATAGCCGCGGTCAGTCGACCGTATGAACTCGGCACCCACTCCGTCCCCCACATCGGGGCGAGCGTCGGTATCGCCTGCTCTGATCGTACCGTATTCCCGGACGAGCTGTTCGCAGAAGCCGACGCCGCGCTTTACCGGGCAAAAAGCAAGGGCAAGGGCCGCTGCATCATCGCCGAGCCGCGGGACGGCGGCAGCTTGGCAATGCCGCAGCGGGCCGCCTGACGGAGAGACGACGAACGGTCGAAGGCGCAGTCCGTGCCCGTCGCTCGGAACGATCGCCCTCGCACCTGTCCTGTCTCGCCCTATAATCTGGCTCTGTCGGTCACCGGAGTCGAACCATGATCCTCTACAACGACCAGCCCCAACATCCCGACCAGCTGCCACCCGAGGGGCCCGGTTACACGCCCGCGCGGCGAACCTTCCTGCTGGCCGGTCTCGGCGTCGGCTTCGCACTCGCGGCGGATCCCGTCATGGCGCAGGTCATCACCACGCCAGCCGACGGCCTCGTGGCCGGCGAGGTGAAGGTGCCGACCGCCGACGGCGAGATGCCGGCCTATCGCGCCATGCCGGACGGTGCCGGACCCTTTCCTACGATGGTGGTGATCGAGGAGATCTTCGGCGTCCACGAATACATCAAGGATATCTGCCGCCGTTACGCCAAGCTCGGCTATTTCGCGATCGCGCCGGAGCTCTTCGCGCGCCAGGGCGATCCGCTGCACGCCGACGTGAAGACCATCATCACCGACATCGTGCCCAAGGTTCCGGACGCCCAGGCCATGGGGGACCTCGACGCGACGGTCGCCTATGCCAAGTCCACCGGCAAGGCCGACACCACGCGGGTCGGCGCGACCGGCTTCTGCTGGGGTGGCCGCATGATCTGGCTCTATGCCCGCCACGATCCGCAGCTCAAGGCCGCGGTGGCGTTCTACGGGATCCTCGGCGGCAAGGCCTCGCCGCCGAGCAGCATCAAGCCTGTGAACCCCCTCGACTTCGGCCATGACGTGACCGTGCCGGTCCTGGGCCTCTACGGCGGACACGACGACAACATCCCGCCGGACCTCATCGCCGAGATGCAGGGAGAGCTGAAGGGCACGAAAAGCGAGATCGTCGTCTACCCCGATGCGCCGCACGGCTTCTTCGCAGACTACCGTCCGAGCTACCGACCGGAGGCCGCCAAGGACGCCTGGGGAAAGGCACAGACCTGGTTCAAGGATCACGGGCTGGCTTGATGACCAAGCGGTCCCGCCAAGCCTCCTTCGACATAGCGCTTAGGCTCTAGCGTTCGTCATTGCGAGAAGCGTAGCGACGAAGCAACCCGGCGGGTAAGACGAAGCAGGGTCCCGCCACGCTCCGCTCGCTGTGCGCTCGCGATGACGGCTGATGAATCGACACAATCAGTCCTGGCCGGGGTCGGCCACGAAGCCGACGGCTTCGATCCCGGCCAGCGCACAGATCTCGTCGTTGTCGCTGAGGTCGCCCGAGATGCCGACCGCTCCGATGACGGCTCCCTGGCTCTTGATCAGGACGCCGCCGGGCACCGGGACCAGCGAGCCGCCAACGACATGGGTGACGGCCGCGACGAAGCTCGGTCGCTCGGCCGCCGCTTTGGCGATCGCCCGCGATCCCATGCCCAAAGCCAGGGCGCCTCCGGCCTTGCCCATGGCGATCTCGGCCCGCTTCAAACTCGTCCCGTCCTGGGCCGCGAAGGCTTTCAGCACACCACGGGCATCGAGCACCGCAACCGCGAGGGGCTTGAAGCTCTTTGCCGTTCCCTTGGCCAGGGCGGCATCGAGGATCGTTCGGGCTTGGTCGAGTGTCAGGTCCTGCATGATGGTCCAGCTATCGTTGGCGAGATCGCGACCCTGCTGTGTCGAGATCGGCTTGGCAAGCGTCCGCCTTCGGACCGCCATCAAGCGACAGTGGCAGCCTCGAGCGGCACGAGGTCATCGGGAGAGAAGTGGAGCGTCACGCTCTCGCCCGGCACCGGCGGGGGAAGGCCGGGACTGTTGAAGCGATCGAGCATGATCCGGCTGCCTCCAACCCCGACCTTGATGCGGACCACGGCCCCGAGAAAGGCCACGTCCTCGATCGTGCCGCGAACGCGGTTACAGCCGTTCCCGGGGTCCTGGAGCGATACCGCCTCGGGTCGTAGCGCCACCGCGTAGTCGGCGCCGTTGGCGGCCGCGATCCGCTGGCCGACGCGGGCCTCCTGCCCGTCGATCCGGATCGCACCCTGCAAGGCGTCCACGACCTGCACCTTCAGGATATTCAGCGTCCCGATGAAGGAGGCCACGAATCGGGTCTTCGGCCGGTTGTAGATCTCGAACGGCGTGCCGAGCTGTTCGATGCGGCCCTCGCTCATGACCACGATCCGGTCCGACATGGAGAGGGCCTCTTCCTGGTCGTGCGTGACGAAGACCGTGGTGATGCCGAGGGTGCGCTGGAGCGCCTTCAGCTCGTCGCGCAGGGCGACCCGGACTTTGGCATCGAGCGCCGAGAGGGGTTCGTCGAGTAGCAGCAGCTTCGGCGAGGTCGCCAGCGCGCGCGCCAGGGCGACCCGCTGCTGTTGTCCCCCGGAGATCTGGTAGGGGTAGCGGTCGGCGAGGTTGGCCAGTTTCACCACGTCGAGCATCTCGCTCACCCGCGCCCGCGTGTCGGCGGCGCTTCGCTTGGCGACCTTGAGCCCGAAGGCGACGTTCTGCGCCACCGTCATGTTGGGGAAGAGGGCGTAGTTCTGGAACACCATGCCGACGTTGCGGGCGTTGGGCGGCAGATGCGTGACGTCCCGCCCCTCGATGCGGATCGTGCCGGCGGTCGCGGTCTCGAATCCCGCGATCATGCGCAACGTCGTCGTCTTGCCGCAGCCCGAAGGGCCGAGAAAGGAGACGAACTCGCCGGGTTGGACGTCGAGGTCGAAGTTTTGGACGACCTGGCTGGCGCCGTAGCTCTTGCGCAGGTTTTCGATGGCGAGGAAGCTCATGAACTAAACCTTGACCGAGCGGGCCGTCGGGTCCCGGGCGAAGAGCTGGATCAGGCCCATGCAGGCCCAGGTGACCGCGAAGGCTATGAAGGCCAGCGCCGAAGGCTCATAAGCCTTGTTGGCGCCGACGAGTTGAAGGTACGGCCCGAAGGCCGGGCGATCGAGCAGGCTCGCCAAGGTGAACTCGCCGATGACGATCGCGAAAGTCAGGAAGGCGCCGCTGAGGACGGCCGTTCGCACGTTGGGGAAGATGACGCGGAACAGGATGGTGGCACGGGTCGCGCCGAGCGTTTCCGCCGCCTCGGTCAGGCTGCGCACGTCGATGGTGCGCAATCCCGTGTCGACGGCGCGGTAAAGGTAGGGCAGTGCCAGCACCACGTAACCGAAGACCAGCAGCACGTTGGTGCTCCACGTCTGACCGGTCATGGGGAGGAACGACGAAGAATTGTAGAGCTGAAGGTAGCCGAAGACCAGCACGATGGCCGGAATGACGAGCGGCATCAAAGTGATGAACTCGACATAAGGGCGCAGCCACGGCAGTTTCAGTCGGATCCAATAGGCCGTTGGGACGACGAGCAGCGTGCCCACGATGATGGTCGCGATGGCGGACGCGGTCGAAAAGCCGAAGGTGTTCCAGAAGAGCGGGTCCGAGAGCACGTTGGCATAGGCGTCGAGGCTGTAGGTGCCGCGCCGGATCCGCATCGAGAACTCGACCGTGCCGATCAGCGGTACGATGAAATAGGCGACGCCGATCGCGAAGGCCACCCAGGCGCCGATGCGGGGCCGCTTCACCGCAGCCACCGTTCGGACCGGGTGCGAAGCACAATGTAGATCGCGTTCGACAGGCCGGTGATCACCACCATGCCGAGCGCCAGCGCGTAACCGAGATGCGGGTTATGCAGCACGTCGCCGCGGATCTGGGCGTAAAGCAGGATGGTGACGAGGTTCAGGGTCGACCCCGTCAGCCCGTAGGCGGTCGCGATGGCGCCGAAACTGTTGGCGAAAAGCAGCAGCGTGGTGCCGAGCAGACTCGGCCACAAGATGGGGATCACCACGTAGCGCCAGTAGGTGAGGGGCGAGGCGCCCAGGATCGTGGCGGCCTCGCGCCACTCGCGCTTCAGGCCGTCGAGCGCCGGCGTGAGGATCAGCACCATGAGGGGGATCTGGAAATACAGATAGGTGAGGGTCAGGCCCCAGAAGCTCAGGATATTGAAGCCCGCCCGGTAGAGGCTGAAGCCGAAGACATTCTGCAGGATGGTGGTGACGAGGCCCGTGCGTCCCAGGGTGGCGATGAACGCGAAGGCGAGCGGCAGCCCGGCAAAATTCGAAGCCACGCCGCTGAACGTCATGAGCACGGGCCGCAGCCACCCCGGCAGGCCGCCGAGCACGACGGCCCAGGCCAGGGCGAAGCCGAGCGCCGCGCCGAGGACCGCCGAGGCGGCGCTGACCTCGAGGCTGATCGCATAGGCGCTGAGGATGCCGGGCTCCCAGAGGCCCGCCAGGTTGGTCAGCGTGAAGTGACCGTCGTTGTCCTGGAAGGCGCCGACCACGAGATAGGCGGTCGGGATCAGCAGGAACAGCGCCGCGAAGGAGAAGAACGGCACGACGCCGAGCCAGGCGAGCGACATGGGCGCGCGGGCCTGGGCCGGCACCGTGACCGGAATGATCGCCTCGACCTGCTGCATCGTGCCTCGGTCCGGATGGTCCATCGATGACGGGCGGCCGACGGCCGCCCGCTTCAGCCCCGGGGGACCATCATTTCACGTTGGCACCGACCGTCTTGTCCCAACCGGTCGTGATCGTGGTCTTCGAGGCGTTCTGCTGCTCGATGGTCGGGAAGACCGCATGGGCGTAGGCTTCGGCCGGCGGCAGTTTGCCCATCACGTCGGCCGGTACCTTGCCATCCTTGACCATCGCGGCGAAGCGGATCGGGTGGCAGTAACCCTTGAGGAAATTGACCTGACCCTCGTCGGAATAGAGGTAGTCCATCCACAGCTTGGCGGCGTTGGGGTGAGGCGCGAAGGCGCTGATGGCCTGGACGTAGACGCCCGCCACGACCCCGGTCTTCGGCACCACCACGTCGACGTTGGGGTTGCCCTTCAGCGTGTCGCGATCCGCAAGGGCATTGTAATCCCAGCGCACCACGATCGGGGTCGCGCCTTGCGCCAGCGACGCCACCTTGCCGATGGTCGGCACGAGGTTGCCCTTCTTGTTCATGGCAGCGAAGAAATCGAGGCCGGCCTGAGCCGCCTTGGCCGCATCGCCGTCGGCCTTCGACAGACCCGCCGCATAGACCGCGAGGATCGCCTGGTTCGAGGTGCGGGGGTCACCCGCCAAGGCGACCGTGTTCGCATAGTCGCCACCCAACAGATCCGGCCAGTCGGCCGGAGCGGTCTTCACGATATCCTTGTTCACCTCGAACGTCAGGACTCCGTAATAGTCGCCGTACCAGGCGCCGTCGGCATCCTTCTGATCGGTCGGGATCGTGGCCCAGGTCGAGACCTTGTAGGGCATGAGCAGGCCCTCGGCCTTGGCGGTCGGGCCGAAGGACAGGCCGACGTCGATGACGTCCGGCGCCTGAGGCCCCTTGTTGCCCTTGTTGGCCCGGATGGCTTCAACCTCGTCGCCCGAGCCGGCATCCGGATTGAGTTCGTTCATCTTGAGGCCGTACTTGGCCTTGAATCCGTCGATCATGCCGCCGTAACCGCACCAGTCATGCGGAAGAGCGATGACCGAAAGCTCGCCCTCTTGCTTGGCCGCCTTGACGAGATCGTCGGAGGCCTGTGCCCAGGCGGGAGCGGCAGAGGCCGCCACGATGGCGAGCGTCGAGATCGAAGTCAGGAACTTCATGGCAGTCTTCATCATCTTCCCCCTGGGGAGCACGGTTACGGTTCCCTGGCAGAAGCTGCCACAGGGCTAAGACAGGCGCTAGCACGCCTTTCTAACAGGTCGAAGACAGCCGCATAGGGTTTCTGGACACTGTCCGGAGGCGCCGAGGCCCGACCTCGCCCGAGCCAATCGCCCGTCTCGAAGGGAAAACCGAATGACATTCGTCCGCCATCTCCTGGTTGCCTGCCTGCTTGTCTTGGCCAACCCCCTGCCCGGCTCCGCCCAAGACGCGCCTACGGCGACGAAACCGATGCTGTCGACGAGCGACGCAGGGCTCGTCACCCTCACGATCTTCCTCAAGCACGACGAGACGCAAACCCTCGACGAGATCAACGAACGGCTGCGGCGGCAGCACTTCTACGAGAGCTTCCCGCCCAAGGGCGTCGAAGTCCTCTCGTGGAACGTGCTGATGGGCGTCGGCCAGGTTGTCACCCTGCGCTTCCCGGCCGAACGGCTGCGCGACGTGAACCGCGCCATCGAGAAAACCGCTTGGGGCGGCTATCACACCGAGTTCTACCCGACGTACGACTACCGCCCAACGGCCGCCAAGGAGCGGGAGGGCCTGCCGTCGGCGTTCAACTAGGCTTGCCGACGAGGCCGCGGCTGGCCTAGCCTTTGCGAGGGGCAAAGATTAACCGGAGTTCGACCATGGTGTACCGCCACGTCGTCGGCCAGCGCGCCTGGGTCTTTGCCGATCTCAAGGACCTCTTGGCCAAGGCGACGCCGCTGCGCTCGGGCGACATGCTGGCCGGCATCGCTGCGGGGTCGGCCGAGGAAGGAATGGCGGCCCGCCATTGCCTGGCCGACCTGCCGTTGAGGTCGCTGCTGCTGCAGCCGCTCATCCCCTACGAAGACGACGACGTCACGCGGCTGATCCTCGACCGGCACGACGAAGCGGCCTTCGCGCCGATCGCGCATCTCACGGTTGGCGATTTCCGCGATTGGCTCCTGTCCGATCTCGCCACACCCGGAACCCTGGCCGCGATCGCGCCCGGCATCACACCCGAGATGGCGGCCGCGGTGTCGAAGATCATGCGCAACCAGGATCTCATCCTCGTGGCCCGCAAGGTTCGGGTGGTGACGCGCTTTCGCAACACCATCGGGCTGCTCGGAACCATGGCGGTTCGGTTGCAGCCGAACCACCCGACCGACGACCGCGACGGGATCTCGGCATCGGTCGCGGAAGGCCTGCTCTACGGCTGTGGCGACGCGGTCATCGGCATCAATCCGGTGTCCGACTCACCCCAGGTCCTGGGCAGCCTCTGCCATCTCCTGGCCGACGTCATCGAGCGCCACGCGATTCCGACCCAGGCCTGTATCCTCACGCATGCGACCACGACGATCGGCCTCATCGAACGCGGCGTTCCGGTCGACCTCGTGTTCCAGTCCATCGCCGGAACCGAAGCCGCCAACGCCTCCTTCGGGGTGACGCTCGGGTTGCTCGGCGAGGCCCTCGATGCCGGCCGAAGCCAGAAACGCGGCACGGTCGGGGACAACGTCATGTATTTCGAGACCGGCCAGGGCTCGGCGCTCTCGGCCGGCGCGCATCATGGCGTCGACCAGCAGACGCTCGAAGCCAGGGCCTATGCGGTGGCACGGGCCTACGCGCCCCTGCTGGTCAACACGGTGGTGGGCTTCATCGGTCCCGAATACCTCTACGACGGCAAGCAGATCATCCGGGCTGGCCTCGAAGATCATTTCTGCGGCAAGCTGATGGGCCTGCCACTCGGATGCGACGTCTGCTACACGAACCACGCGGAAGCCGATGGCGACGACATGGATGTATTGATGACGCTGCTCGGCGCGGCCGGCGTGACTTTCATCATGGGGGTGCCCGGGGCCGACGACGTCATGCTCAACTATCAATCGACATCGTTCCATGACCAGCTCTACCTGCGCGACACGCTGGGTCTGAAGCGCGCACCCGAGTTCGCGGCCTGGCTCGAACGGATGGGCATCGCGGGGTCGGACGGGCGGCTCAAGAGCCAGAGTGGCACCCATCCTCTGCTGGCATCGCCGATCAGGGCCAGCGCCGCGTGACCGCGCCGCCGGATGCCCTGCCACCCGCACCCGTCACCCGTGACCCCTGGACGAACCTCGCCGACCTCACGCCGGCACGGCTCGCGCTCGGCCGCGCCGGGCCCGGCCTTCCCACGCGCGAAGTCCTGAAGCTCGGACTAGCCCATGCGCAAGCGCGCGATGCCGTGCATGCCGCGATGGACCACGAGACGATCCTGGCCGGGATCACGGTCTTGGGGTACGAGGCGCTGGCGGTCGAAAGCGGGGCACCGGGCCGGGACACCTACCTGCGGCGGCCGGACCTCGGGCGGCGATTATCGGTCCGCAGCCGAACGCTGCTGCAGGAACGGCCGTCGACCGAAGCCGATATCGCCATCGTCGTGAGTGACGGCTTGTCGGCCGCCGCCATGAACCGCAACGCACTACCGCTTATGACGGCTCTGCTTCCTCGTCTTTCAGCCTCGGGTTTTCGACTTGCGCCGCTTGTTGTTGCCACTCAGGCCCGCGTGGCACTAGGCGACGAAGTCGGGGCCCTGCTCGGCGCGAGACTCGTGATCGTGCTGATCGGCGAGCGGCCCGGCTTGTCGGCCGCCGATAGTCTCGGCTGCTATCTGACCTTCGGGCCGAAGGTCGGCCGCACCGACGCGGAGCGGAACTGCGTGTCGAACATTCGAGCGGCTGGGCTGCCTCCCGCGCCCGCGGCCGCAAAAATCACATGGTTGACCCAGCAGGCGCTGATTCTGTCGCTGACCGGCGTCGCGCTCAAGGACGACAGCGACCGTCTCGTGTCCTCGTCTCCGGCAGACGGGACCATCGCGCCCTGAGCTGGTCGGGTCGGATAGGGTTCGGGCAGAAGGGCTCCTCCTGGCCGGACACTCCGCTTCATGACTTCTCGCCCGTTCCCCTTGGACTACCTCGGACCGTTCGGATCCCGACCGCGGCGCGTCGCTTCGATCGCGATCGGTTCGGCCTTGGGCCTTCTGCTCGCGGTCGCGCACTTGAGCCTTGATCTCCCGACCCGTGCACTCACCGCCTGGAATGTCAGCTGCGTCGCCTATGTCGCCATGCTGCTGCGGGAGATTTCGAGCCGGGACGCCCCCTACATCCGGGGAGTGGCGGCCGCGCAGGATCCGGGTCAAAGTGCCATTCTGGCCTTTTTTCTGGTCCTCGCGGCGACGAGCCTCGCCGCGGTCGCGGGCGAACTCTCGGCCGCCAAGACGGGCCATGGGCTTGCCGCCATATCCCGCATCTTCTGGCTATCGCGACCGTCACGATCTCGTGGTTCGTGACGCATTGGATCATCGCGCTTCACTGCGCCCACGAATACTACGCAGCGGATGTCGACGACGATCCCGCCACCCTCGAACAGGGCGGGCTCGATTTCCCAGGCGGGGGCCCGCCGAATTATTGGGACTGCGTTCACTTTGCCGTGGTGATCGGGGTCGCGTCGCAGACGGCCGACATCGCACTCATATCGCAGCGGATGCGCCGCATCGGCACGGTGCACGGCGTCGTAGCATTCAGCTTCAACACCGTGACCCTGGCCCTGACGATCAACATCCTGGCCGGATCGCTCTAACCGGTTCGGTGTAGGTCAGTTACCCGCGATACCCTTGTCGAAGACCTTGGCGCAGGCCGGGCTCAATTGGGCATGCTTAACCTTCATGCACGCCGTGATCTTGTCCTCGTCGGGGATGGAGTCATTGCAGAGCCGCTGTACGTCATCATAGCAGAGATGCTCGGCCTGCTGCCGCAACATCTCCGCATCCGAGATCTTGGCTGCAGAAGCAGCGCCAGCCGAGAGCGCCAATATGACGGAGCCGATCACGATTCCGATTCTCATGGTGTGTTTTTCCTAAGGGTTGAGGCGCATCGCCAACGCGCTCCGAAGCGACATGTCCGCTTCGACCATTGCCGCTGTTGTCGCGATTAAATGGCAGAGCTCGAGGTTGGTTCCGTCCGGAGACCTGGGTTCACGGGGTGCGCGGCTTCGCCACCCCAGTGGCCGTGTGAAAGAAAGTGCCGAGCGCCGCAAACACGGAGGCGCTGCGGAAAACGCGGTTCCGGTAGGCCGACCGTCTCAGATCCCGCGATCGAACACTTGGCGGCAGGCCGGGCTGAGTTCCGCGCGTCTGACCTTCATGCACGCGGTTATCTTGGTCTCATCGGGTATGTCCGCGGCGCAGAGCTTTTGGACATCGTCGTAGCAAAGATGTTCGGCTTGCTGCCGCAGGCGCTCGGCGTCGGAGATCTTGCGGGCGAAGGCGGGTTCGATGCAGATCAGCATCGCTACACCAGCGATGATCAGGCTCGTCTTCATGATCCACTCCAGGATTTCGAAGTTGATCTTAGCAGGCCTTGACGGCTGGCTTTGCTAAGGTGCGGGCCGAAGCGCGATTTTTGCGAAGAGTGGCGGCTTAGCCACGGGCTTGACGCGGGGCCTTGGCGGCCGTGCTGCGGCATTAAGTCAATGTTCAGACGAGGAATGACAGGCTTGCGGTGGTCCTGACGATCCTCGTCGGTCGCGGAGCGTCGGAGGACCTTGAGAGATCTCTCGTTTCGAGGACCGCTGATGAGAAGCCTTCGATCACTTGGCCTTGCGGCCGTTATTGCATTCAGTGCCGTGGATGTCGCGTCGGCGGGCCCGATGAGCGTCGCTCCCGTGGTGCCCCTCGCGACCTCCGACGCCGCCTCCAGCGTCGAGCCTGTCAGGCTGGTCTGCGGTCCTTTCCGCTGCTTCCGCAGACCCGGCTGGCGTTATGGCTATGGCTACGGGTTCCGCCGCTTCGGCTATGGCTACCGCGGTTACGGCTTCCGGCGTTACGGCTGGCGGCGCTGGTAAGGCCGACAACGAGTCGCCGCGACGCTGGGTGTCGCGGCGGCGAGGTCGTCCTCTGCCCGTCCGCTTGGGCGAAGCCGCACGTCGTCGTGCCAACCCGAGGCGTCGATTGACTGACGCCCGTCCGGCATGCGTTGAATGCGCCGCTAGCACCGAGTAAGCTCGCCCCGGCACTGGGAGCCGGCACTATGTAGGTATTGATCGGCAGTCGAGCCCCAGATTCCGTATTACAAGGGCGAAGCCAGATTAACGACGACTGCTTTTCAACGGAAGAAGACAAGCCACAGAATAATGATGACAGGAATTGGTACACCGACAAGCCAAAGCAGCAGGCCTTTTCCCATGACGTTCACTCCCGTTGCTGTTTGATGGACAAACGAGCAGACACGAGGTCGGTTCCATGTGGACCCTTGGGCAGTCGTACAACCAGACCGGTTGAATGAAGAGCGAGCTTCCGCCTCGCCCCAGTCGGGGACCTCGGGGGAAGTGGAAGACGAGGCTGGCTCTGGCGCTCGGCAGCCCGCTCTTGATCTGGTTGATCATAAACTGGTTGTTGGTCCTCTTCAGCCCTTATTGAAGCGTCGGCTTGGCTTCGGTCTCACCGGGTCTCTACCCTGCCGCAACGGCAGCGCCTTCGGCTCTCGCCGACCCGGTGCGGGCACCGGGTTGGAACGCTCCTTCTACTGCAGCGCGTCAGCGCCCTTCGATATGTTTGCGGCACCTGAACCCCCATGGGCCGGGATCCTCTCTCCAGATCCTGCCGCCAATCCGGTGCCGACCGTGGGAGCGACGTTCGGCGCAGGTTTGGTGCCGGCCGCAGGAGCAGTACCGGCCGCCGTTCCCGTCCCCGCCGCCGCGGCATCGCCGACGCTTTGGGCTCCCGCTGCGCCGGCCATGACCAGGCTCAAGGTTACGACTACGGCATAGATCCTGGCTCGTCTCATGATCCGAAGCTCCTTGGTGGCGGTCACTGTCGATTGCTGCATGTTCGGCCGTCCATGTGTCCGACTGAACCGCTTGGCTGGGCGCTACGACGCCTCTTTTCCCCAGCGCATCAGCGCCCATGCGGCACGCACGACCAGCGCGCCAAGAGCGATCATCGCCGTCAGACGTTGTAGCGCGCCATCGCGCTCGGGCTTGGTCACCACCCTGAGATTGCTGCTCATTCGACCACCTATGTATCGGTTGTTCGCCCGATACCTATTGGTCGACCGATCGGTTAATGGCGTGTGATGTCGATCCGTTCACTTCGACAGAGTTTGGCAGGATGCTTAAAACGCCTCGGCCGCGTCTGCGGAAGATTGCAGCGCAAGTTTCGACCGGACCGTCGCCGAGAAGACCGCAACGGGAAGGTCGGAGTTTACTGCCCCCAGGCGCTCGACGCGCTTCTCTCTTCTGCAATCAGCCTGAAACCGCATCAGATGCGCCGCAGGACATGGTAACGGCCGTCTGGCACCCCACGAGGCAGCGAACACGGCCTGAGACGGGGGTCGAGGAGATCGCAGCTCGCGGCCGCATAACCGCCCGGCACGAGAAGGCGGCCCACGAGTCCTGGGAGCCAGGTCGAGAGTTGGGTATCTGTTTCAGCGTCTCCGGTTTCGATATCCGTGTGGACCAAAGCGGCGCAACCGTCTGGCAACGACGACGTCGTGGTCCGGATATCGCCCAGCAGCAGGTCGTCGGCGGCGACACGCTGCAGAGGCAGACCCTTGCTCTCGGATTCGAAGACGATGATCCGGCGGCCGGGGAAAATTTCGCGCAAGTGATCGTAAGTGCGCCCACTCCCAAGTCCGAACTCCAGTATTGCGCCAGCGATTCCGTCGATCCGGGACGTCAGTTCGTTCAGGATGTCACGTTGCGCCGACATTCGCCGTATGAACGAGTCGAGACGGCTCACTGAATGAATCCCAGTTGCTCGACAGCGTGTCGAAGCCCTAGTGGTCCGACCCAAACAGATGAGTCATCTGTTTGGACCAATCGGCCCACCAGCTTAGAGGCGGTGCACCGATTGATCTCGAAGGGAAGGTGTAGCTTCCGTTCGAGTCGATGCACTAGCGGGTATAGTCTGGGGCGCATAATGTCTCGCTCTGCTCTATTGCAGCAATCGAGAGCGTAGTCCATGTGCTGCCAATGTACCATCAGCGCCTCATTCGGGGCGGGACGTTCAGGGTCGCTTTTTTTTGCCGCTCGTGGATCCGTTGCCGTCAGCAATGAACAGCGACATCCGCATCGCTACGGCCGTGCCCTTGCTGTCGAGCGCAACTACGCTCTTTTCTCGCCAGCAGAGCTTTACTGGTCATAGAACTCGGGCCGGATCGACTTCGGTCACCACCATGCCCTGCCCAGGCCTGCTGGTCCCAACGACGTCGCAATACGATCTGGAACGAGCAGGGCACCTGGGTCGTAAGCGCGGGCGTCGGGCTGATCGATGCATCAGAGTGGTTGACAAAGATCGCGGCGCTCAAGGCACCCCTTCAGCACCGCGACCAAGGGAGACCGGAGGAAACGACGGTCAGCCGTTCAACGCCGGTCGATCAGAGGATGGTTCGGCTTGGTCTGAAATGGAACGGACGCTGATCTGCGGTGACCCCATCAAGGGGCGTCGACGGGGTCACCGCATGCCGCAGCGCGAGCCTTAACGGCAGATCCTGTTGCATCGGCACCGATCAGGATCGCGGCCATTATCCAACTCCGGAAGCAACCATCAAATTAAATCGGAAGCGATTTAGTCACTGGTCACAAGTTCCAGGTCACGTCTGCCGGCCGCTGCCCGAAGCCGCTCGATGCGGAGCGTTTGCAGGCGTTCACCGCAGGCTCCTGGTGCCGGTTGCAGGAGTCGAACCCGCGACCTACTGATTACAAATCAGTTGCTCTACCAACTGAGCTAAACCGGCGGCTCTTCAGCCCTTTTGGGTGTATCAAGCCAGAGGGCGTCTTTCAACCCGGAGCGTCTCCTGCATCGTGTCGTCAAAATCTGTACCATAATCCGGTGGTCACGCCGCGCTCCCGCAAGGCATTCTGCCCGTCGACGGTGGTGAACACGCTGAGCTGTACAGACCAAGCCGTGGTAAGCCGATAGACGCCCGTGACGGCGACTTTGGTGTAGCGGCTGCTGGGCAGCCAAGGCGTCCCGTTCCCATCGGGAATCGACGTGAAGCTTTGGAGCAGCATGAGCAGCCGGGCCACGGGCGAGAACCCGAATGTGGCGTCGCCGTGCCACTGCGATGCGGCGCCAGCCGATCTCAATCTGAAGCTCCCCTGGAGGTCGATGAAAGCCGGCATCGACGCGATCTTGAAACCGACACCTCCCAGCATCCTGAGGTCGGCTTCATGGGCCGTGTTGCCGATCTCGGCTGGGTTGCCGTGCGACGTGGTGCCGGGCAGATGAAACGTACCTTGAACCGCCAAGACGGCCGGGCCGAACAAGAGAAGCTGCGCCTGAGCGCCCGCGTCCGTCTCGCCAAACCCCTCGTAGTGACCGCCGCTCGGTTGCCCGAGGCGGGTCGAGACCAGGGATGGCCGTGCCACGACCATCAGCCAATCCGTCACGCCGTACTCGACGTAACCCGATAGCTCGCTTTTGTCGTAGCGTCGCGTCCGGATCAGTTGGCCAGTGCCGTCGAACCCATCGCCCCCTCCCCCAGCGGACCCGCCCAGGATGATCAAGCCTTGGCCGGCCGGGCGATTCCAGGCGCTCGCCCAGACGGGTGGGCAATCCTCACCCAGCAGGAACAAGCCCAAGCAGAGGGCGATGACGCACCATGCCGTCAGGCGAGACCCGGCATCACCATACACTGAAGCACCGGCCATGATTGCCGTTGCGGTCCGACGCGAGGCGGACGCTGCGCGTGCCGCTGGCGAAGGGAAAGCCGATGTCGTCCTTACGCTTTCTGCACGCAAACGCCGCCTATCCCTCCGACCAAACGGGATCAGACTAACGGCAGAAATCTCCAGATATCAATTGCAGGTAGTAACGCTTCACACTTGGTTTGTAACGCCATTCCGGACAGTCCAGCGATGACGATGACCCACACCGCGGAGCCTGGATCCATGAACGGCGGCAGAACCGGCCTTACGAAGGCCCGATGTCTTACCGAAACTTTCGCCACTGGCGACCCCTGTTAACCCTGCGCAGGGTCGTTCCATGGTTGCCTAATCGTTACAGACGAAGCGAAGGTTATCATGGTTGGTCAACGAATACCTACGTTCAAGGAAGCTTACAGAGGCAATGAGCGATCGCCCGGCGGCCTTCGTTCATCGTTTAGTCTTCCTTACTCCTAATGTCTCCGCAACAATGATGAAGACGAACGCGTAAAACGCGAGAGTTTTACTTAGATCGACCGCAGTTTGGGGCTGCGATGGTGATCTCACGATAGATCGTGAGGGCGTCATGGCATTCTCCAGGAGCAAGGCAGCGGCGGGTTTCGGCATGGTGTTGGCCGGGATGGCGCTGACCTGCTCTCCGGCCCAGGCCGCACCGGCTCATGCGAGCTACGCGGTGCCCGGCCCCCGCACGAGCGTTCCTTACGGATGGGTCGACTTCTGCAATCGCTATGCGACGGACTGCGACGTCGAACCCTTGTCGGCCGTCGATGTCGACCTCACGGCTGCAGCCATGAAGGATCTCGAACGCGTCGATCGACAGGTCAACGCCGCAATCAAGCCCGAGACCGATATGGACCACTGGGGCGTCGTCGACCGATGGGACTATCCCATCGACGGAAGGGGCGATTGCGAGGACTACGCCCTCCTGAAACGCAAGATCCTGATCTCGGCCGGCTATCCCCGCCAGGCTCTGCTCATGACGGTGGTCAAGGACCACGAGGGCGAGGGGCATGCGATCCTGACGGTCAAGACCAACCGCGGCGAGTTCGTTCTCGACAATCTCGACGACAAGGTCATGGCTTGGTCGGACACGGGTTACACGTTCATCAAACGACAGTCCCAGGAAGACCCGAACCTGTGGCAGTCCATCGGCGTGCCTGCCCCGGCGCCACAATTCACGGCGCGATGATATTGACGACGTCTCGTGACTGTTCCCATGGACGCGAAGATGAACACCAAGCCTCTGGATCGACCTGAAACGACGACTTCGCGAAAAACGCGTTCCCCGCAAGCGCGTGCACGCCGCGCGGTCGGCTTGGCAGCCGGGTTCGGAGCGTTGGCGCTTTGGCTTCTTCCGGCATCGGCGGCCCAGGTCACGACCGCTGCGGATCGCGATACGATTCAGACCGTGGCCGATGTCGTCCTGGTCGAAGCGCAATGTCGTGAATTCAACGTGGATTACGCCAAGCTCTTCGCCTTCGCCGAACGCAACGGCCTACATGCCGTCGACATCATGCCGACCGGCCCGCGGCGGAGTGCTTTCGATGCCGCCTTTCAACGCCGTGCTCGCCAGATGACACCACAGCAACTCTGCACCGACCTCGCGGCCGACCGCGACGCCACCATCCCAGGCGTCCTGACACAGCGCTGACCGAGCCGTCGCCCTGCGTTCGATGCCGTGGGTGTATCCCACGCCGGGGCGCTCGCCACGGCCTCGTCTGCCGCCTTTACCCGTCGTCCAGTTTTCCCTACCCTGCACCGGTGCCGCATCGACGGCTTGGGGACGGAACCGACATGACGCGGGCGAACGGCGAACGGCATCGCCACGAAGCCATCGCCTTTCTGTCGTCGGGCACATTGGACGCCGATACGGCGCTGGTGCGTCTCACCCACCGCTACGGCAACGTCGATCCCGACCGCGCCGACATCGTCGTGGCGCTCGGCGGCGATGGCCTGATGCTGCAGGTGCTGCATCGCTTCATGGGATCGGGCAAGCCGATCTACGGCATGAACCGGGGCTCCGTCGGCTTTCTGATGAACGAATATGCGGAAGAGCAACTCCACGAGCGGCTCGATGCGGCCGCGAGTTCCATGGTGCATCCGCTCGTCATGAAGGCCATCGACAGCGCGGGCGGGATCGCGACCGCGCGGGCCATCAATGAAGTGTCATTGCTGCGCCAGTCGTCCCAGGTCGCGAAGGTGAGGATCTCGGTCGACGGGCGCGAGCGGCTGAGCGAACTCGTGGCCGACGGCCTGCTGGTCGCAACGCCCGCCGGGTCGACGGCCTACAATCTGTCGGCCAACGGGCCGATCCTGCCGCTCGACGCGGCGTTGATGGCGTTGACACCCATCTCGGCTTTCAGGCCGCGGCGCTGGCGGGGCGCGTTGCTGTCGGACCGTGCGCATGTCACGGTCGAGATCCTCGAAGCCGAGAAGCGGCCCGTCGCCGCGACGGCGGACCATTTCGAGATCAAGGATGTCGTCAGCCTCGACATCTCGATGGATCACGCGACGGGGTTGGTGCTGCTGCACGATCCCGGCCATTCGCTCGACGAGCGGATCCTTCGCGAGCAGTTCGGCTAAGCCATGCCGCGGCAGCGGTGCCGCGTCATGCTGTGAACGCGATACCCGATCATGCTGCGGCGCGGAGATCCGGGATGGCGAGAAAGCCGGGCTCGATACGGCGGAAGAGATCCGGTCCGGGGAAGCTCTCGCGATCGGGGAGCGGAGCCTTGTGGGCCCGAACCTCCTCGCGGACTGCCTCGACTTGAAAGCGGCGCATGAGAGCGGTCAGGCCCTCGACCGGTCGCTCGCTCCGGGAAGCACAGACCTTGAGAACCCGTTCCACCAAAGGACGATCGAGCCCTTGCGCGGGGCGCGCGCCGGAACGCGCGAGACATCCGGATAGTGCGGCGCGGAAGGCGGGCAACAGGACCGAGGGAAGCCCCGCCGTCTTGTAGAGGGCCGAAAAACCCAGTCCCTCGCTCTGCCGCACGAGCCCGGACACACGCTCGAGCGGCGTGCCCGACAACTCCGACAGCGCTGCCTCGAACAGGCCCGTCCGGCCGCTGAGGAGGGCTCTCAGCACCAGGGCGGGAGTGAGGCGCCCGGCCTCCCGAAGATAGGCGGCGAAACGCAGTCCACCCTGGTCGCCCCCCCGATCCTCACTGTCTTGCGCCAGGATGACCGTGGCGCGGTCGCTGGCCTCGTCGACGACCCGGGAGGCCCTTTCGGGAGCGATCCAGCGGCAGGAGATGACGAAGCGGCGCAAGGCTTCGGCGGTCGCGAGAACGAGGGCGTGCCGCGTGTTGGGACCGAGATCGTCCCGGCGCTCCAAAGCGTCGCGGATCGCACCGTCGTGGCCGAAGCGCTCCAACAGGCGGTGGACGGAAATGTCCGCCAGGACGCAGGAATCGTTGCCGCAGAGCGCCAGAACGGCTGCTCCGCATCCGACTTCAGCCAAGGCACCGGCAACGGCAGCCGAGAGCGACGGCCGGCTCGCGATCGCGCATTGGGCCAAGGGACCACCGACCGCCGCGGCGTCGATCAGTTCGGCATCGAGCAGGATGGGAGATCGGGCCAGGACGAGGGCCGCGATATCGTCCTGATCGGCCGCCAAGGCAGCCACGAGGTGATGAGGCGCTTCGGCCGAGCCGGCAACGGCCTCGGCCAACGCTCGGCGAACGAGCGGCGAAGGATCGTCCAGGAGGGACATGATGGCGCGTTCCATTTCACCCTGCTCGATCGGATCGAGGTCGGCGTAGAGGAATGCCCGGACCAGAGCGCTCGTGGCTTCGGCCCGCTCGCCGGCCGGCGCCTTCTCGGCCCAGGACATGAACTGCCTGATCAGCATCGAATCCTCGCGTGTGCCCAACGGATCGGAGGTTTCACGAAGCAGCTAAATTTACGCCTTGGCGTTTTGCCTTCACTGCGACAGATTACAACCGCCACTCGAGAATTATCAGCAGTTTAGGTAAATTTAGACTTAAGCCCGCAGCGTTGTATCGATGGTTAATGCTCGTTAGCTAGTTGTTTCGCGATCAACGGGCAGTGTCCGAGCGACGTTTCAGAGCGATGGTGCCGTGCTTGGCATCGTAGAGCACGGACAGCGTGTAGAACGGCACGCTTCCCGCCATGATGCGCGGCCCGAACTGGCGCGGCGGCTCCCGCTTGATCGTTGTGGCCGGGTCGGAGCCGGTGACGAAACCCGCGCTGACGTCCGAGGCTCCTTCGGAAAAGCTGAGGCTGGCCGGCACGCCCGCTCCGGTGCTGCTGGACGGTGAAACGTCTTCCGTCATGATCACGACGCCGGGCGCGCCGCTGTCGAGCAAGGTCGGGGCACAGACGGGCTCGGCTTCGCCTTCCTTCAGACAACCCGGCAAACGCGCATCCATCCAACCGGACCCGTCGCCGGTCTCTCCCGTCTGGGGCTGCAACTGGAACGCAACGAAGCCCGCGGCCTCGTCGGGCGCCGGGTCGAGGATCAGATCTCCCGGCGCAGCCTCACCGGGACGGGGAAGATTGATGATCCAGGACGAATCAGCAATATCTGCCAAGGGATTGTTGGCGCCCGTCGCGGCCGGCGCCCGGCGGAGCGAGACGCCCAGGATCGCCTTGAACCCCTCCCCGGCGAAGCCGTCGCCCCCGATGCCATACTGACTGGCCGGGATCTTCGAAACGGGACAATGGGGACGATCGGAGGCACAGCCGACCGACGTGACGACTTGAATGCCGATCGGCGCTTCGGTCGAGGCGCTTCCCAATGCCACGCTGGCGCTGGCGATCGGGCCGCGCAACACGGCGCCGCTGCCGTAGGGATAACGGCGTTCGGTCCGGGTCGACGTGTATTGATCGGGCCGCAGGGCGCTCGCCAACACGCGCAGGCCGAAGGAGCCGGTATCCAGCATGGCGTCGATCGGCGCCCCGCCGCCGATCGAGACCGGGACAGAGTAGCGGACCGTGCCGTCGCTGATCGTCGTCTGCCGGATCGGGATCTCGACTCGACCCTGACCCGCCGCACCGGAGGGTTCGATCGAGCCGGACATCAGGGCGAGAACGAGGGCTGCGCGAGCGACGGGTCGCTGCATCCTGGAGCTCCGTTTCAGGGTTCCGCCGGCCGGCGTTCAGAAGGCCGTGACGAGATCGGCCATGACCGGACGCACACGATCCTCGACCACGACGGTTGGTCGGCCGACGTGAACGAATCCGACGAACCGCTCCGCGCCGACAAGGCCGAGGCCCTGGGCGACGCGCTCGTCGTAGCTGAACCATTCCGTCAGCCACGCCGTCGCGAAGCCGAGCGCGTTGGCCGCGACGATGAGGTTCATCGTGGCGGCTCCGGCCGAGAGCAGCTGTTCCCACTCCGGGATCTTGATATGAGGACCGGCGCGGGACACCACCCCGATCACGAGGGGCGCGTGAAGCAGTCGCGTGCGCTCGGCCTCGAGGCGCGCCGCCGAGGCTCCCGGGTTCTCGGCCTCGAACACGGATGCGATCACATCGCCGGCCCGTCTTCGTCCCTCGCCGTCGAACAGGATGAAGCGCCAGGGTGCGAGCTTGCCGTGGTCCGGCACGCGGGCCGCGATCGCCAGGATGGCCTCGACTTCGGCGCCGGTCGGGCCGGGTCCCGTCATGGTCATGGGCGGGACCGAGCGACGACGTCGGAGGAGCGCCAGGGTAGGATTGGAAATGTCATCGGTCATGAGGTCTGAAAGCATGATTGACGGGATGCTTCAAGGCGCCCGACGCTTCCCCCGAAGCCGGGGGTGGCGCGCCTCCATGCCATCATGCGGTCGGATTCCTGTTCCATCGCCAAACATGACCTTCGCAGTTCGCCCGGCCGGTGCACGCATGATCTCTAAAGCGTACCCAGGGTTCGTCGGCTCTCGCCGCCGTCTTGCGGTCGTGTTGCTTTGCGGCGCCTCGACGCTGCCGGCCGCAGCCCAGCAGGCGGCGCCGTCCCGTCCCGGACCCCAAAGTGAGGCCGCAAGTCCCGTCGGATCGCCAGTTCAGCCCGCCAGTCCCGGCCCGAACAGCGTCGGCCAGGCGTCCGAAACGAAGCACGGCATCGTCCATGTGTCGGCCGTGCTCATGGCCGATGGTCCCGTGGTCCGGGCCGGGCTACAATGGCGGGTCTTCGCCGATGCGGCCGCTGTCGACGGCAGCCACAAGATCGTCGCGCAATCGGCCGATCCGCAGCCGGCCTTCGACCTGCCGAACGGCACCTATATCGTCCACGCGACGTTCGGCTATGCCAGCACGATGAAGCGCATCATCGTCGCCGATGCGGGCTCGAGCGAGCGCTTGGCGTTGAACGCGGGCGCCATCGAGGTCGACGGTACGCTCGGCGATGCGGCGATTCCGGCCGAGAGGCTTTCGCTCGCGATCTACGTACCCGATCACAACAACCCCGAAGCCAAGCTCGTCGTCGCGGGCGCCAAGCCCGGCCAGGTGATCTGCCTTCCGGAGGGCAGCTATCACATCGTCTCGACCTACCTCGATACCGAAGGAGTCGGGTCGCTGACGCCGGTGAGCGACACGAATTCCATGGTCAGCGCCGACCTTCGCGTGCAGGCCGGGAAGGTCCTGCAGGCGACCGTCAAGCACCGGGCCGCGATGGAGACCTTGAAACTCGTCAACGCGCCGGGCGGCGAGGCCCTGGCCAACACGAGCTTCACGATCCTGACACCGGGCGGCGACGTGATCCGAGAATTGATCGGGGCCTTTCCGTCTCTCGTCCTGGCCGAGGGCGATTACGTGGCCATCGCTCGCCATGACGGACGGACCTTCCAGTCCGAGTTCAAGGTGCAGTCGGCCCTCGACCGCGACGTGGAAATCATCGCACATTAGGGTGCCGATCACGCCGTCCGGGACATCGCGATGCAAACCTTCTTCGTCCAGATCAAATGCGCGCTCGGCAAGACCTACGCGGTCGCGAGCGCCCTCGCCGAGGCGGAGATCGCGTCCGAAATCTATTCCATCGCGGGCGACTACGATATCTTGGCCAAATTCTACGTCTCCCGCGAGACCGACATCGGCCATTACGTCGGCGAGAAAGTGCAGCCGATCGCGGGGATCGTCGACACGCGGACCGTGATCACGTTCAAGGCGTTCTGAGCTTCGGGAGAGGCCAGAGGCGGTCCCGTCCGACGACTGCGCGCAAATCGTTATCGGTTCGGGCGGGCGACAACCGTCATCGAACCGAGCCTACGCGTCCACGTTGAATGTCCGTAGGACCGGGAGGGTGCATCGTGAATGAAGCGTGGTGGAAGGAGGCCGTCGTCTACCAGATCTATCCGCGGTCCTTCGCGGACAGCAACGGCGACGGGATCGGCGACATCCGGGGCATCATCGACAAGCTCGACTACCTTCAGGCTCTCGGGGTGGGAGTCGTTTGGCTCTCTCCGGTCTACCGGTCGCCCAACGACGACAACGGCTACGACATCAGCGATTACCGCGACATCAATCCGGAATTCGGCACGCTCGCGGACTGGGACGAGATGGTGGCCGGGATGCACGCACGGGGCATCAAGCTCGTCATGGATCTCGTGGTAAACCACAGCTCCGACGAGCATCCCTGGTTCATCTCGGCCCGATCCTCCAAAACCAGCCCCACCCGCGACTACTACATCTGGCGCGACGGCAAGGACAATGCCGCACCCAACAACTGGTCGTCGTTCTTCGGCGGCTCGGCCTGGGCGTTCAACGAGCCCACCGGCGACTACTACCTCCATCTCTTTTCGAAGAAGCAGCCGGACCTCAACTGGGAGAACCCGGACCTACGCCGCGCCATCTACGACATGATGCACTGGTGGCTGCAGCGTGGCGTCGATGGCTTCCGCATGGATGTGATCAATGCGCTCTCCAAGGTGCAAAGCTTCCCCGATGCGCCTAACCCTGACAACAAGCCCCATGTGTTCGCCCCGCAGTTCTTCATGCAGGGTCCCCGTCTCAACGAGTTCTACGACGAGATGAAGCGCGAGGTGCTGTCGCACTACGACATCATGACGGTCGGCGAAGCGGCGCTCGGTACCCTGGAGGATGCTCTGGCGGTCACGCACTACGAGACCGGCTCCCTCAACATGGTCTTCACGTTCGAACATGCGGACGTCGATATGGAGAAGAACAGTTTCGCTACGAAATGGCATGCGGTTCCGTTCGACCTCGGTAAGTTCAAGACCATCATGACACGATGGCAGACGGCTCTCGAGGAGACAGGCTGGAACAGCCTCTACCTCAATAATCACGACCAGCCGCGGGCTGTCTCGCGCTTCGGCGACGACAAGGCGTTGCGACGTGAGACCGCCACGATGCTCGCCACCTGTCTGCACATGATGCAAGGCACGCCCTACGTCTACCAGGGCGAGGAGATCGGCATGACCAACGTGGCCTTCGACTCGATCTCGGATTACCGCGATCTCGAATCGATCAACGGCTACCAGGAGCTCGTCGAAAACCAGGGTTTTGCGCCCGAGATCGCGCTTGAGAAGGTGCAGTTCCGCTCGCGCGACAATGCCCGTACGCCGATGCAGTGGGATGCATCGCCCGGAGCCGGATTTACGCAGGGCACGCCCTGGCTGAAGATCAATCCGAATCACGAAACGATCAACGTCGCGGCCGAACTCATCGATCCCCGGTCGGTGCTGAACTACTACAAACAGCTGATCGCGCTGCGAAAGCAGCATCCCGTGATGATCTACGGGCGCTACGACCTCGTCGAGGACACGGACCCTTCGGTCTACGCTTTCACGCGCGAGGACCACGGGACCAAGCTTCTCGTCGTGTGCAGCTTTTCGCCGGAACCGCGGGAATTCATCCTGCCCGACGCCGTGCCGTTCGAAGGGCACCAGGTCCTGCTCGGCAACTATTCCGTCGACGAGGACGAGAGCCCTCTTCACTGCAAGCTGAGACCTTACGAAGCCAGGGTTTACCTTCGCCAGGCGGGAGCAACCCCGCATGAACTCCGCGTCCTGGCCATGACCCAGGAGGCCACCGGCGATCAGCGTTCCCCGGCGGCGGGCGACGAGGTCGAAGCCGGTGCCGAGGTACGGCGAGAGACGGTGACGAGTGGCGCGTGAGGCTTGATGGCAGCGCGCCACCGCGCAACACTCTCGTTCGTCGTCACGCGTCCTGGAGCAACCCGATGCGATTCGTCCCGCTTGCGCTTGTCCTCTGCATCTCCGGAACGGCAAGGGCGGCAGAACCCGACACTTACATCTTCGATGTCCTGGCGCTGCAACCCTACAAGGGCAACCTCGCGCGCCTGGTGAAGCCGGCCACGACGCCCGATTGGGTCAAGTCCATCGTCACCCAGGGCGAGGGCGTCGCGGTGCCGTCGAAGAATGTCGAGATCGCCGGAACACCCTATCGCCTCGACCACGTCTGCAAGGTCCACGATTGTGCGGGCAACACGCTTGACGTCCTTTGGTCGCCAGGGGGAAGGAAGGTCTGGGCCGCGTTGGTCGAAGGCGGCAAGCCGCCCTTGATGCTCGGCGATCCCAAACCGCCTCAATCGAAGGTTTTGATGGAGGTGTCGTCGTCCAACGGAGCGCCAGCGCAGCCGCCGTCTCCGCCGGCCTCGACATCGCCACCGCCCGCTATCGTTCCTGCCCCATCGCAATAGCTTCGCGAGGCGTCGGCTAGCGCTTCAGCTGCCAGAACCGCCGCGCTCTCCGCGCCGCCGCATCGGCGGCGCGATCTCGCCAACCATCGTTACTGCGCAGCTTCGGCCACCTGCATGGCCGAGATCGTCCGCCGCAGGTCCGGCGCGATCGCCTCTTCAACGAGCGTTGCCAGAACGGCATCGGCGGACCCGCCGGTCTGCTGCGGCGACCCGAGCCGGCGCATCGACACGGTCTGCTCCGCCGCCTCCTTGCGGCCGACGACGAGCAGGACCGGGATCTTGGCCAGCGAGTGCTCGCGGACCTTGTAGTTGATCTTCTCGTTGCGCAAGTCGCCCTCGACCCTGAGGCCGAGCCGGCGGGCTTCGGCGATCAGTTGCAAGGCGTAATCGTCGGCCTCTTCCGTGATCGTGGCCACGACGGCCTGCACGGGCGACAGCCAGAGCGGCATGTGACCGGCGAAATGCTCGATCAGGATGCCGGTGAACCGCTCCAGGGACCCGAACATGGCCTGATGAAGCATCACGGGCGTGATCTTGTCGCTGGCCTGATCGATGTAGAAGGCGCCGAACCGGCCCGGCAGGTTGAAGTCGACCTGCAGGGTGCCGCATTGCCAATCGCGGCCGATCGCGTCGCGCAAGACATACTCGAGCTTCGGACCGTAGAACGCTCCCTCGCCCGGGTTGATCGACGTCTCGATCCCGCGCGCCGAAACGTTGTCGATCACGCGGCTCAGGGCCTCCTCGGCCTTGTCCCAGACGTCGTCGGACCCGACCCGCTTCTCGGGGCGCGTCGACAGTTTGATCCGCACGTCGTCGAAACCAAAATCCGCGTAGACCGAAAGGATCAAGTCGTTGACCTTCAGGCATTCGGCCATGATCTGGTCTTCGGTGCAGAAGAGATGCGCGTCGTCCTGCGTGAAGGCGCGCACCCGCATGACGCCGTGCAGGGCGCCCGAGGGCTCGTAGCGATGCACCATGCCGAATTCTGCGATCTTCAGGGGAAGATCGCGGTAGCTCTTCAACCCGTTCTTGAAGATCTGGACATGGCCGGGACAGTTCATCGGCTTCAGCGCGAAGACGCGATCGTCCTCCGTCGTCGTGATGAACATGTGCTCGCGGTAGGTCTGCCAGTGGCCAGACGTCTCCCATAGGGACCGGTCGAGCACCTGCGGCGTGTTGACCTCGATATAGCCGGCCGATGCCTCGCGCCGCCGCATGTAACCGATCAGCGTCTGGAACATCGTCCAGCCCTTGGGGTGCCAGAAGATCGTTCCGGGCCCCTCCTCCTGAAAATGGAACAGGTCCATCTCGCGCCCGAGGCGTCGGTGGTCGCGCTTGGCGGCTTCTTCCAAGCGCTTCACATGCGCGTCGAGTTCGTCCTGCTTGGCATAGGCCGTCCCGTAGATGCGCGACAGCATGGGCTTCGTGCTGTCGCCCCGCCAATAGGCGCCCGCGACCTTCATGAGCTTGAAGGCCGTGCCGACCTTGCCCGTCGACGTCATGTGGGGACCACGGCAGAGGTCGAGCCAATCGCCCTGACGGTAGATCTTGAGGCTCTGGTCGGCCGGGATCGCGTCGACGAGTTCGACCTTGAAGGCCTCCCCTCTCTCTTCGAAGAAGCTCCGCGCCTCGTCGCGGCTCCAGACCTCCTTCGTGAACGGCCGGTCGCGCGCCACGATGTCGCGCATGCGCTTCTCGATGGCGTCGAAGTCTTCCGGCGTGAACGGCGTCTCGCGGTAAAAATCGTAGTAGAAGCCATCGTCGATCACGGGGCCGATCGTGACCTGCGTGCCGGGGTAGAGACCCTGGACGGCTTCGGCCAGCACATGAGCGGCATCGTGGCGGATGAGGGTCAAGGCCCGAGGATCGTCTCGCGTCAGGAATTCGATCCCGGCATCGGCGTCGAGCGGATCGCCGAGATCGACGATGATCCCGTCGCGCACCATCGCGACGACGCGTTTGGCCAGGGAGGGTGAGATGGATTTGGCAACGTCGAGGCCCGTCGTACCGGCCGGATAGGATCGTTGCGCCCCGTCGGGGAACGTCAGTTCGACCATGGTGTTCTCCTCAATGCTCACTCGCCGAAACACATCGGCGTAAGCGGGTCGTCTCTTCGAGACCGGTAGCCGGTACAGGAAAGCGGCCTAAGCTGCAATCCTCGGGCGAGCAAAGACCGGAGCTGCGGTCATACCCCCTCGGGAGCCTACGAGTCATCGGACAGCGATGGACCGATCATCGTTGACAGCCATCGGACGCCTCGCTTCAGTGCAAAGCCGCCTCACTCGCTCGCGTGCTGGCCGGTTCCGTCGAGCAGGCCGGCTCCGATCTCGGCCCAGAGACGGCGTCGTTGTTCCGTAACATCGAATTGGTCACGACGGCGGACGCCAAGGCGCAGAGCGCAAACCAGATCAGGGCGAAAAGCCCGAGAGACGACGATAGTTCCGCGACCATGACGCTCTACCCCGCAGGCGAGCTTCGCCGCCTCGACACCGATCATGTCTGCCGAATAACTTAGCAGAAACCCTCATGCACCAGCAATGACAGACTGCTTTATGTGCAGCATGAAGCTTCTCTCGCCACGGTAGCTGATGGCGTAGAGTCACGAAGCAGCAACCCCGGCAGCCGCTCGCCCTTGTCGCCAAGCGAGCTTCGGGTAAGGTGCTGCAACAAAGTTCGGCACAGACGGCGATGAATGTTCTGCGGATCCTGCTCGTGCTGCTGGCGGTCGCCGTTCTGGGACTGCTCGGTTGGCGCCTGACCGAGAACCCTCAGCAAGTCGCGACATTGACGCCGGCCCCTTTGCCCTCGATCCCGGTACCGCGCCCGGCGCCGCCTCCGGTCGTTGAGAGACCCGAGGATCGCCTGGTCGAGGTCCCGGAGTTCTCGACCTTCTATGGCAGGCTCAAGACGGATTTCCCGCACGATTACGCCGCGGTGCTCGATCGCATGAAGGCCGTCCAGCAGCGCACCGCCGATCACTCGAGCACGATCGGCGACGCTATGATCTGGGAGGCGCTTCGCGATCTCCAGCAGAACCAGGGCGTTCTCGCCTCACAGGCAGGTTCTGCCGCGCTCGACGGCTACTTCGACGCCCGGCTTTCCATGCTCGACAGTCTGGCGCCCTTGAATGTGCGGGATTGCGTCGACTTTCTTTACGGCATGACGGGCGAGCCGATCGTGGAGTTCACGGCTTCGCATCACGGCCTCGTAGCAACCCTGGCAGAGCGGCAACTGGCCGCTATAGAGGATGGACGGTCGCGTCACGCCGATCGCGCGATCCCGACGGATGCAGATTTCGCGACCCTCTCGTCGGCGTTGGCGGCCCGCAAGATCACGCCGCAGGAGATCGCCTTGCTGCTCGACGGCGCTACGCCGGACCCACCCCTCCCCGATCGCCGCCTTTGCGATCTTGGGCGGATCTACCTCGACACCCTGCGCGATCTTCCGGCGGACGCGCGGCAGCGGATCTACGGGCTTGCAGCAGAACTGCTGGCGCGATCCTGATCGGCAGCGTCGGTCGGAGTCATTCTCCATCGTCCATGGCGCCACGGCTGCAACCGGGAGACGCTCTCGCATCGCAGCGGCACGGGATCATATCCCCAGGGTCCCCAAGGATGGCAGCGGCAGACCCGAGCGGCCGCCATCCAGGCACCGGGCCAGACGCCATACTGACGAACGGCCTCTTCCGCATAATCGGAACAGCTCGGCAGATAGCGGCACTGTCGGCCCAGTACGGCCGACGCTGTCAGCTGGTAGGCCCGGATCGCCGCGCAGGCTGCAGCTCGAGACCACGATTCTAGGGACGCTTCTCCGACGCGGCGCTCACCCAAGGGCGGGTGCTCCTGCAGCGGCAGATTCTCGTTCGGCCGCGTCACACCCCTCGACCTGATCGAGCGCGTCGACCACGGCGTCGAACGTCAGCAGCGTCGAGGCGTGGCGGGCCTTGTAGTCCCGGATCGGCTCCAGCACGGCGCAATCGGCCCAAGACCCGTCGGGCGCCGGCCCACTTTCCTTCAGCATGCGGCGCATGGTGTCGCGCAAAGCGCGCAGCTCGGCGGGACGGCTGCCGACGACATGCTGGGCCATGATGGCCGACGAGGCCTGCCCCAGCGCGCAAGCCCTGACTTCATGGGCGAAATCCGCTACACGGCCATCTTCGACCACGAGGTCGACCGTCACGGTCGATCCGCAGAGTTTCGAGTGTGCGGTGGCCGAGGCGTCGGGGGCTTCCAGCCGGCCAAGCCTCGGGATATTGCCGGCCAGTTCGAGAATGCGGCTATTGTAGATATCGCTCAGCATGGCCGGCTCGCGGAATCCAGTGTCGGAAACTCTTATATAGGAGTCTCACGAACGCGACGCGAGACGCGCTGGAGAACCCCATGTCGAGCACTGAAACGGCCCCTGACGTCTCGATCGAGGAGACCACGCGTTTCGCGCCCCGTTTCGATGCCGCCGGCCTCATCACCTGCGTGACGATCGGGATGAACCGGGAAGTGCTCATGGTGGCCCATATGAACCGCGAAGCCCTGGACCTGACGCTGAAGACGCAGATCGTTCACTATTGGTCGCGGTCGCGTCAGTCGCTTTGGCGCAAAGGCGACACCTCGGGACAGGTGCAGCGTCTCGTGGAGCTCCGGGTCGATTGCGACCAGGACGTGCTCCTGGCCGAGGTCGAGGTCGGGGGTGACGGAGGGGCGTGCCACACGGGTCGGAAGACCTGCTTCTATCGCCGCGTCGAGCCGGATGGCGCCACCCTGACCAAGCTCGAAGGGTAGAGCGTGGAGCAGCTCCGGATCACTGGCCCGGCTTGACAGTCGTGATGTAGAGCGTCTTCACGTCGGCCAGTGCCGTCGGTCCCGGAACCTCGTGCTTCACGGGCGGTACGGATTTCAGATACTCGGCGATTGCCTCGAGATCGGCGTCGCTGGCCTGCGAATAAGCTCGCCACGGCATCATCGGGGCCACCATACGACCCTCGGGCGTTACGCCGGTCTTGAGCAGCTTGACGATGTCCTGCTTGGTCCAGTTGCCGATTCCGGTTGCGGGATCCGGCGTGAGATTCGCGGGGTAAAAGACGCCAAGGCTTGGCACTAGCCAGCCAATCTCGGCGCCGCCGAGGTATTTCGCAGGGTCCGGCCGACCCGTCAGACTGCCGGTGGTGTGACAACCGCCACAATCCACCAAAGTGACGAGATAACGGCCGCGCTCCGATGCGGTCTCGGCGCGAACCGCGACATTGTCGACCAGGCTAATGGCCAACGCAGCCGCGCAAGCCGATGCTCGAAACACCTTCATGTCGAGAGCCTTTAAAGTCGTGACGTTTAAATAAAAATGCAGACAGAGCCGCTGATGGGTGGAGCTTAAGCCAAAGTTGAACGAAGGCCAGCCCCCGCTCTGAAGTTTGTCCCGACTTTTTCCGAGTTGCCACGTGCTTTCGCGCGAGCACCCGTGGCCTCTGCGATCCACGCGAGAGATCGGGTCCGTGGTCATCAACGAAGCTCAAACCACCGCCGTTACCACATCTGCGTCAGCCGATGCGAGACCCTGGGCTCGCGCCAGAATCGCGAACCGCCCACCGCGCGCCAGCAGGGCATCGAAGCTACCCTCCTCGACGATGCGACCTCCGTCGAACACCAGGATCCGATCGGCCCGGCGTATCGTCGATAGGCGGTGCGCGATGATGAAAGTCGTGCGGCCCCGTGCGGCGGCGTCGATGGCGTCCTGCACCTGGCGCTCCGTAACGGCGTCGAGCGCGCTCGTAGCCTCGTCGAGCAACAGGATCGGCGGGTTTTTGAGGAGAACGCGCGCGATGGCGAGGCGCTGACGCTCTCCCCCCGAAAGCGAGCGGCCGCGTTCGCCGAGCACCGTACGCAGCCCCTCGGCTTGGCGCTCCACGACCTCCGTGACACGGGCGCTCCGGAGCGCAGCCACGATGTCGGCCGGTGTCGCATCCGGCGCCCCGACCCTCAGGTTTTCCTCGATGGACCGCGCGAAGAGCATCGGTTCCTGGAACACGACCCCGATGTTACGCCTCAAGCCCGCGAGGGTGAGGTCGCGAAGATCGATACCGTCGATGGTGATCCTGCCATGGGTCGGGTCGAAGACACGATGGAGAAGGCTCAGCGTCGTCGACTTTCCCGAGCCTGTCGCGCCGACCAGCGCCACCGTCTCACCGGCCGCGACCGCGACCGTGACGTTGCTCACCGCATCGCGTCGACCATCGTACGAGTAGCCGACATCCTCGAACACCACCGCGCCGGCGAGGCGCCCCGGATCGCGGGCATCGGCCCGTTCGCCGACGACCGGAACCGTATCGAGCACGGCGAAGAAGTCTCGCAGCTTAGGGATTTGCAAGAACAGGGCGTTGCAGAACGCGACGAGTTGATCGAGGCGCGCGATCATGCCGGTTGCCAAGCTCATGAAGGCGATGACCTCGCCGATCGACGCCAAACCGTCGAAATGCAGGGTCAATCCCAGAACGAAGATCGAGACCAGTGTCAGGGTCGAAGCCGCCCGCGTCGCGACGGCTGCGAGCGCCCACCAGGACAGCACCGGCATCTGAGCCGCCAAGGTCGCGTCGATCACGGCGCGCAGGCCGCGCGCCTCCGATCCGATCCGCGTGAAGCTTTGGATGACCGCCACGTTGGCGAAACTGTCGGCCACCCGCTCCGCGAGCCCGCTGTTGTGCTGCTCGACCTGGTGCTGCAGCGTTTCGGTCCGACGAAGCACCAGCAGCGTCACGGTTCCGGAAGCGGCGACGAGGCACAGCAGCAACAGCCCCAGTCGCCAGTTCACGACGAGCGAGAGCGGCATCATGATCGTGAGGGCCACGACGGAGGCGCAGTTGTCGCGGAAAAAGGAGAGCCACAGGCTGGCCATGCCGTTGACGCCCTCCAGCATCACCTTGAGCAGGCGGCCGGAATGGTGGGCGCCGTGGAAGCCGGCCGGCAGATGCAGCACATGCTCGAAAAACGCGGCCGTGAGGTCGAGACGGCGGCGATGCGCCAAACGGTCCGCGTTGAACGCGAGGGCTACCCCGCACAGGATGTTGAACAACCCAAGCGTCCCCCATCCGACCAGGGGCCCTACCACGCCGACCCAGTGGCTTGCGGCCTCGTTCGCCGTCGTCACACGATCGACGATTCGGCCGAACAGCAGCGGCTCGAGGAACTGCGCGCCCGCCAACACGGCGTTGGCCAGCACCAGGGCCGCCGCGAGGCGCCGTTCCGTTCCGAGGGCCGCGAGCACGCGAAGATAGATTCGGATCATCGAGCCTCAGGAGAGCAAGAAAGTGTCTGCGGGGCAGAGCCGCCAGCCGCCGGCGAAGGATTAAAGGCCATATAGCGTGCCATCGGACCCGCGGCCGCGCTCACCGACGTGATGACCGGCCCGTACGGACGCCACCCCGCTCAAGCGGAATCCGGCAAAGGTACACAACCGTACATTCGTCGGGAGGCTCGGTCCGCATCGACCGCGGAGGCCCGGACCGTCTCAAATCGGAATGCGAGCGATCGGCGCTCGCACCTTCCGGGTCGGCGAAGCTTGCACCCAGACGTTTCTTTGCGCACCTTGCCCTCGTCTCGACCGCGAGCGATCGGGCACGGATGCCCGTCGGCTGGACCACAAGTTGGAAAGACGCGTCCATGGCTCATGCACGCAACATCCTGATCGTTGACGACGACGACGATCTCAGGGCGACGCTTGCGGAACAGATCGCCTGCCACGCCGAGTTCCGGGCCTCCACGGTGGCCAGTGCAGGCCAAGCCCACGACGCCTTTCGCCTGCAACGGCCAGACCTCGTGATCATGAACGTCGACTTGCCAGACCAGGACGGCAAGGATGTGGTCAAGGCCCTCAGAGCCGGTGGCTTTCACCATCCCATCATCATGCTCAGCGGTCGCGCCTCCGACCAGGAGGTCGTGATGGCGCTCGAAGCCGGTGCAAACGACTGCGTCAGCAAACCGTTCCGCTTCGCTGTGCTCATGGCACGGATCCGGGCGCATCTAAGACAGCACGACGGCAGCGAGGATGCGTCGCTGCAGATCGGCGACTTCACGTTCCGCCCCAGCGCCAAATCCCTCCTGACCGAAAAAGGGCTGCGACTGCGTCTGACCGAAAAGGAAACAGCCATCCTGCGGTTCTTGTACCGTGCCGGCCAACAGGTCGTGAGCCGCGACGTCTTGCTACGGGAGGTTTGGGGCTATAATTCGAACGTGACGACCCATACACTGGAAACGCACATCTACCGATTGCGTCAGAAGATCGAGGGCGACCCGGCCCATGCCCAACTCCTGGTGACGGAGACGGGCGGCTACCGCCTTATGGTGTGACGCGGCCGCGAAACGAAAGGCGATAAGCTCATGGCGCTGGGCAAGGACAAGGACCGCCTGTCGCGCTTGGCGGTCTTCGCCTGCCTCGATGCGGATGCGCTCCATCTCGTCGCCTTTTCGGCCGAGACCCGCAGATTGGCCGCGGGTGAGACCCTGTTCCGGCGCGGCGACGCCGCCGACACTGCCGTGCTCCTGGTCACCGGCACGCTGACGCTCGAAGGCGATGCCTCGAACGCAACGGCACTGCGGATCGCACGACCCGGTACGTTGCTCTGCGAAAGCGCCCTTCTGGCGCCCGGCCATCGCACGGCGACCGTCGTCGCTCGCGATGCTTCAGTCGTGCTCGGCGTCTCCCGCAGCCTCATGCTGCGAGTACTCCAGGCCTATCCGGACAATGCCGGAGCGTTGCGAGGCTACTGGGCCATGCGGCTTGGGCGGCGTGTGAGCGAGGTCAGATCCGCAATTCGGTGACGACCGGAACGTGGTCGGATGGCTGCTCCCAGCTCCGGGCCTCGCGGACGACCGTCACGGCACCGAGGGTCTGGCGGAGATCCGGGCTCAACAAGACATGATCGAGCCGGCGGCCCTTGTCGGCGAGAGCCCAGTCGGGTGAACGGTAGCTCCACCACGTGTAAAGCCTTTCCTCTGGCGGGATGCGCTCCCGCATCGCGTCGACCCATTCTCCGGCTGCCTGCAGACGGGCGAAGGCTTCCACCTCGACAGGCGTGTGGCTCACGACCTTGAGCAACGCCTTGTGGCTCCAGACATCGGTCTCGAGCGGCGCAATATTCAGGTCGCCCACGATGACGGCGCGCTCGGGCGCGAGATGACCTTCGTCGGGACCCCGGCGCATGCGGCCGACGAAATCGAGCTTGTGTGAAAACTTTGGGTTCACCTCGGGGTCGGGCTCGTCGCCCCCGGCCGGAACGTAGAAATTATGGATCGTGAGACCTGCGGCCGGACCGGCACCATCGGCCAGCGTCACGGCGAGATGACGCGAATGCCCCTCTCGGCAGAACGGCCCTCGGACGACGCGGGTGAGCGGATGTCGCGAGAGCGTCGCGACCCCGTGATAGCCCTTCTGTCCACTGATCTCGATATGATCGTACCCGAGTTCCCGCAGACGGCTGAACGGGAACTCGCTATCGCGGACTTTGGTCTCCTGCAGGCAGATGACGTCCGGGCGAGAGGCTTCGACGAACCGTTTCACCAAAGGTAGGCGAAGGCGGACCGAATTGATGTTCCAGGTCGCGATGGTGAAGGACACGAAGGCCGCCAGTCAAAGAGCTAGGCCGGGAGCGCGGGGTTCCCGCACCCCACTGAAGCCGTCAAGCGTCCGCTGGCCCTTATCGATGCGCTCGACGCCGCGGGACTGATGGGCGATCCGTGCGAGCCCGCGGACGCCACGTCATTTGCGGGTGTTCAGCATGCGCTCGGTATTGATTTTGAACATGGCGTCGTCAGGCTTGGTGCTGAGATCGACGTTCGATAGAGACACAACGGTCTCGTAGCCTTGCGGATCGACGACGGTCCACTGCTTGAGGCCAAACGGCTGCTTGTCGAAGGTCAGCCGGATCTTGGAGGTGCCGCCGAACGTCGCCTTGTCCTCGATGTCGATCGACGAAGAGCTCGCGTCTCCCGAGACGCCGGTGATCTTCGTGTCCTTGGCGAGATCGATGTGGTCGTTGAGCAGGAACTTCAGTGGCGTCTGACCGATGAAGTAGAGGTCCTGGGTGTGCAGCTTGCGGTCGATGACCGCGACCGAACTACCGTCCGCCACGACTTCGAGCGTCGCCGGAGGCGCGTAGGCAAAGCGCATGCGCCCTGGTTTCTCGATCGAGAGCTTGCCGTCCGTACGCCTGCCGTCCCCTCCGATCTGCGTAAAATCGGCGATCATCGTGTTGTCGTCGTTGAAGTAGCCATTGGCCTTCGCCACGAGCGCATCCTCGTCGACGATCTCGGGCTTGCCCACGAGCTTCTCGGTCGCGGCGCCCTTGGTCGGCTGCAGGTTCAACGGCGGCGTCTCGGCTCGAACCGGCAGGCCGAACGTGACAACGGCAAGCGCCAGGAAAATCGAACGAATCATGCGGGAGGAACGGCTGTTCATGGGGTGGGCGATAGGGCGCCGGTGTGGCGTTTGTGAGACGCGGGGGCGGCCGGGCGCTGCCCCGGCAGGAGCCCCACACGGCTGGTGTCACTCATCCTCGGCCGACCCGAAGCCGACGCGCTCTGCGCCGCCGCCGACGAGAATTTCGCGTTTGCCCGAATGGCTCGCGGGCGCCACGATGCCTTCCTTCTCCATTCGCTCGACCAGCGACGCGGCCTTGTTGTAGCCGACCGAAAGGCGACGCTGGATATAGGACGTCGAGCATTTCTTGTCCCGCAGCACGATCGCGACGGCCCGATCATAGAGATCGCCCGAATCCTCGGCATCGAAGCTGCCAGGGGCGGCAGGCTCGGCATCCCCCCCGACCTCGCCGTCGGCATCCTCGGTGATGGCGTCGAGGTAGTCGGGACGGCCCTGGGTCTTCAGATGCGCCACGACCTTCTCGACCTCGCCGTCGCTCACGAACGGGCCGTGCACGCGGGAGATCCGCCCACCGCCCGCCATGTAGAGCATGTCGCCCTGCCCGAGCAGCTGTTCGGCGCCCTGTTCGCCGAGGATCGTGCGGCTATCGATCTTGCTCGTGACCTGGAATGAGATGCGGGTCGGAAAGTTGGCCTTGATGGTACCCGTGATAACGTCGACCGAGGGGCGCTGGGTTGCCATGATGAGGTGGATGCCGGCCGCCCGGGCCATCTGGGCGAGCCGCTGGATCGCGCCCTCGATGTCCTTGCCGGCCACCATCATGAGGTCGGCCATCTCGTCGACGATCACCACGATATAGGGCAGGATCGAGAGGCTCATCTCTTCCTGTTCGTAGACGGCTTCCCCGGTTTGCTTGTCGTAACCGGTCTGCACGGTCCGTGTTATGCTCTCGTCCCTGGCGACCGCCTCCGCCACGCGCGCATTGAAGCCGTCGATGTTGCGGACGCCCACCTTGGACATCTTTTTGTAGCGGTCCTCCATCTCGCGGACGGCCCATTTCAGGGCCACGACGGCCTTCTTGGGATCCGTGACCACGGGAGTCAGAAGATGCGGGATCCCGTCATAGACCGAGAGTTCGAGCATCTTCGGGTCGATCATGATGAGCCTGCACTCCTCCGGCTTCAGCCGGTAGAGCAAGGACAGGATCATGGTGTTGATCGCGACCGACTTGCCCGAGCCGGTGGTCCCGGCCACGAGGAGATGCGGCATGCGGGCCAGATCGACAATGACCGGCTCGCCGCCGATCGTCTTGCCGAGCGCGATGGCGAGCTTCTGCCGGCTCTCGCCGAAGTCTTCCGCAGAGACGAGCTCGCGCAGGAACACTGTCTCGCGCCTTTGGTTCGGCAGCTCGATACCGATGACATTGCGTCCTTGGACGACGGCCACGCGGGCCGAAACGGCCGACATCGAGCGGGCGATGTCGTCGGCGAGGCCGATCACGCGAGACGATTTGATCCCCGGCGCGGGCTCGAGTTCATAGAGCGTCACGACCGGCCCCGGCCGGACATTGATGATCTCGCCCCTCACCCCGAAATCCTCGAGCACGCCTTCGAGCAAGCGAGCGTTCTGGCTCAACGCGTCTTCGGAGACGACATGGCCGGGCTGCCGCTTAGGCTCCGTCAGGATGCCTGCGGAGGGTGGTTCGTACTCGAAACCACGCGCTTCGCGGGCGGGCCGGGGTGCCGTTGCGGCCGTGACCCGCGACAGGACCGGATCCGCCTCGCGACGCCCCGCCGGCCGTTCGCGCGCTCTCGCGGGATCGGCAAAGGTCGGGTCCCGCCGTGCAGCCGGCACTTTGGCTTCGGCCCCGAAGGTGGGTTCGATGCGGTCGTGGACCGGACGGTCGTCGGTTTCCGCGAAAGGCGCATCGGCCTCGCGGTCGAGCCAGGGCGCGCGCTGCGGGCGGCCCGCCTCTGCGGCTCCCCTGCTCCGCCGAACCAGGCGCGACAAGGCCGCCTTGGCGCTGAGGCCCGCATGGATTGCGGCGCCGACCGAAACGAGTGCCATGCCGGGCTCACCGTCGGCATCATCCTCGAAGGGTTGGCGGAGCGACTTCGGTATCGGCACCCAGTCGTAGGCCGTGTCGATGTCCTCGTCGTCCTCACCGGGCTCGGGCTTCAGGCCGAAGCCCGCCGAGGCCGTCAGGGCCAGGATCGCCACGCCGGCAAAAGCCAGGGCCACGATCATCATCCCGGTCGCGGAATTGCCGAGGATGCGACGCGGCAGCTCGAGGAGACCATCGCCGACGATGCCGCCGAAACCGCTCGGCAACGGCCAGCGGTCGGTGGTCGGCAGCGAAGACGCGAGCGCGGTCGCGGCAAGCCCGCCGACTGCCAGCAGGATTGCACGGAACTTGATCTGGCCGAGTCTGCGACGTGTCAGTAATGACCAGCCCCAGCAAACGACCGGCGGCAGGACCGCAACGATCGCGACGCCGCTCATCTGCATGATAAGATCGGCCGCGACGGCGCCCGCCGGCCCTGCCATGTTGCGGACGGCGCCGCCGGCTGCGTGGTTCCAACTCGGATCCTGCACGGACCAGGTCGCGAGGGCGACGCTCAACGCGCCGACGCCTCCCAGGAGCAGCAGACCGCCCATTTCGGCGAAGCGCCGGCCCAGGAAGTCGCGTGCCGCTTCGGGCATATAGTCTGCGGAGAAGGTCGTGATGCGCACGGGCAGCCCGGATGTATCCCAATGGTCGGATCGGCAATCCGGCCGGTTGCTCCGGTCATCGCGACCCGCGCAAGCCTCGGAGCCCGTCTTCGGTCGACGATATGTCGAGATGCTTAAGCGAACGTCACCATGGCCTCGATGCGGGTGAATTCACCTTTTCGACGAATGAGTCGTTCAGCAAAAAAGGCGGCCCGGAGGCCGCCTTTCGCCGATCGCTTCCCGACTACATCGAGCCGGACACCCGATCAATAATTGTAGGCCCTCTCGCTGTGCTCGGCGATGTCGAGACCTTCGCGTTCCTTCTCCGGCGTAACCCGCAGCCCGATGATCATGTCGACGATCCAGTAGAGGATCGCGGAGCCGGCGCCGGAATAGACCAGCGTGGCGATCACCGCCTTCAACTGGATCAGTACCTGCTGGCCCATGTCGTAGGTCCCGACATTGTTGTGCGCGAAGTTGGTGTAGTCGGTGATGCCTGTGCCGCCGAGCGACGGCGCCACGAGGATGCCGGTCATGATGGCGCCGAAGATGCCCCCGATGCAGTGCACGCCGAAGACGTCGAGCGCGTCATCATAGTGGAACTTCTCCCGGACTATCGCGACGAAGAACCAGCAGAGCGGGCTGACGAGCAGACCCAGAACCACCGAGCCCATGGGACCGGCGAAACCGGACGCCGGCGTCACCGCGACGAGACCTGCAACCGCGCCCGATGCCATGCCGAGCAGCGAAGGCTTGCCTTTCATGACCCATTCGACAAAGAGCCAGGACATCGCTGCCGCGGCGGTCGCCACCATCGTGTTGACGAAAGCGAGTGCCGTCGTTCCGTTGGCTTCGAGGTTCGAACCGGCGTTGAAGCCGAACCAGCCGACCCAGAGCAGCGACGCGCCGATCATGGTCATGGTCAGCGAGTGCGGCGGCATCGGCTCGCGAGGATAACCGATCCGCTTGCCGATCAGAAGGGCACCCACCATTCCGGCAATACCGGCATCGATATGCACCACCGTTCCACCGGCGAAGTCGAGCGCGCCAGCCTGGGCCAGCCACCCTGCTCCCGCCAAGATCCCGTCGAGATTGGCCTGTGCAGTCTTCTTGGCCGCATCGTCGGTCGCGGCGGCAAGCGCCTTGGCGGCCTTGGCGATATCGTCCGGAGCCGCCGTGGCCCAAACCCAATGCGCGATCGGGAAGTAGATCAGCGTGACCCAGAGCAGCATGAAGAGCACGATGGCCGAAAACTTCATGCGCTCGGCGAACGAACCCACGATCAGGGCCGGCGTGATCATCGCAAAGGTCATCTGGAACACCATGTAGGCGTATTCCGGAATGACGACCCCGTTGGAGAACGTCGGAACGTTGGAGTCAGGCGTGATACCGGCCAGGAACGCCTTGCCGAACCCGCCCACGTAGGCCGTGTAGGCCCCGCCGTCCCCGAACGCGAGAGAGTAACCGTAGAGAACCCAAACCACCCCGACCATCGAGACGATCATGAACACCTGGGTCAGGACCGACAGCATGTTCTTGCTGCGGACGAGACCGCCGTAGAAAAGGGCGAGGCCCGGAATCGACATCATCAGCACGAGAGCCGACGAGATCAACATCCAGGCGGTGTCGCCCTTATTGGGAAGGGGCGACGCCTCGGCCGTGGGCGTCTGCGCCCAGGCCGTGCCGGCCATGAACAACAAAGCCACGGCGGCAAGCCCCAGTGCCGATCGCATTCGAGGCGACTTCGCCAATGGCAATGTCGCGGAAAGCGACTGGTTTATGAACGTCATCGATGAACTCCGGTCAACTGGTCGGGGTTGGGATCAAAGGGCGTCGGCGTCGGTTTCGCCGGTGCGGATACGGACGGCCTGTTCGAGCGTCGTCACGAAGATCTTGCCGTCGCCGATCTGCCCGGTGCGGGCCGTGGCCGTGATGGCATCGACGACCGGCTCCAGCATTTCGGCCGGAACCGCGACCTCGATCTTCAGCTTCGGCAGAAAGCTCACGGCATATTCGGCGCCACGATAGATCTCGGTATGGCCTTTCTGCCGGCCGTAGCCCTTGACCTCCGTTACGGTAAGGCCGTGAACGCCGACCGCCGTCAGTGCATCCCGGACCTCCTCCAGCTTGAAGGGTTTGATGATGGCCATCACTATTTTCATCGCAGCAGTCCTTCGATCAGGCCAAGGCACTAGATCCGCGGTGGGCGGGCGCGCAACGGAGTGACCGGTTCGCGTCGGTGCAAGGGCGTGGGACCGCTCTTTCAAAGCTCGTGCCAAACTTTCGACACGTCTTTAGCTTGAACGCGACCTTACCTCGAAGCCGATCCGCTCGATGGTCGAGTGGCTAAAATGTGGCTGAGAGCTTAAATTTTGGGCAAGGCGTCAGTCGAGGGACCCAGCTTCAGCTTACGTTTTCGGATCAGCCCTTCTTGTGCGGTAGAAGCCGCGAGGTCCCCGTTTCGCGCGTAGATCAACCCTCGCGTGAAGCCCCGGGCACCCGAGGCGCTGGGGCTGTCTTCACTGTAGAGCAGCCATTCGTCGGCTCTGACGGGCCGGTGGAACCAGACGGCGTGGTCGAGGCTCGCGACCTGAAGACCGGGATCGAAGATCGAGCGCCCGTGCCCGACGAGCGCGGTATCGAGCAAGGTCGTATCCGACATATAGGCCAGAACCGCCCGGTGAATCGCGGGGTCGTCGGGAAGACGCCCCGACGCCTTCATCCAGATGTCCTGCCGGGTCGATCCCGGGAAATGTTCCCCACGCGCAATTTGGGAAAGGTTGACCGGGCGGATCTCCATCGGGGTTTCGCGTTGGACATAGGTGCGCACCGAAGCAGGCACGGCAACGGAGGTCGAGTCCCCCATCTCGGCCAACGATGCGAGCGTCTCCGGCACCGGCACGTCCGGCATCGGATGGGCATGATCGAACGCGTCGTCTTCGGCTTGGTGGAAAGAGGCGGAAAGCGCGAAGATCGCCTGTCCGCGCTGTGTGGCGAGGCAACGGCGGGTCGAGAAGCTTCCCCCGTCCCGCAGACGTTCCACTTCGAAGTCGATCGGCACTTCGGGGTCGCCAGGGAGCATGAAGGACCCGTGTAGAGCATGAGCCGGACGCCCGTCGACCGTGCGTTGGGTCGCGACCAGCGCTTGCGCCACGACGAGGCCGCCGAACACGCGGCGCCAACCCACCGCCGGGCTCCGACCGCGGAAACTGTCCCGGCCAAGCGTTTCGAGATCCAGAGCTGTCAGTAGCTCGTCGACGCCGAACGGCAACCTTCCTGTCTCCTTCGATCGTGTCGTCTACCGTTGCAGAACCGAGTTTCTCAATCGACTTTGACGTGCTCGACGGCCACTGCCAGAAGTTCGGCCATGCGCCTCTCGATCTGGTGGTCCGACACCGTCACGCCATGCTCCGCGAGGTCATGTCGTAGCCGTGCCACGACCGCTTCGCTGCCGCCTTTCTCGATAGACCGCATGAGGATTTCGGTCGCGTAGAGATCAGCTTCCGCTCCCGATTTGCCGAGCTCTCGCGCGGCCCAGAGGCCGATCTCCCTGTTGCGTCTGGCTTGAGCCCTGAAGGCGAGCTCCTGATCATGCGCAAAGAGGTTTTCGAAAGCGCGTTCGCGGTCGTCGAAGGTGGTCATGCGGCTCATCTCCTCACGTCGGGGCGCCGTCGCGCCATTTCCCGAGTCCGAACGCACGGCTTGCGGCAGAAGTGCCCGGTGCCCATCTACAACGCTGAAGCGCATGGATCGAACGAACGCGACCTGCACTGCGGGACGCCGACGGTTCAGAGATCCGCACCAGCGTTGTGCGGGTCCTAGCAATCCGCTACGCTAAGGTGTGGTCGGCTGAACAGGGCGATCTATGCCCCAGAGCCGCTAAGCGGCTGAGATGATGAGATGGCTTCGCTTCAGGTCGCAGGACTCGAGCAAAGTCGATAGGAGCCCGGCCGACCCCATGGATTTCCTCAAGCCCCGGTTAATCCCAATGAATCGCCGCCGTCGCATTTATGAGGGGAAGGCCAAGGTCCTCTATGAAGGACCGGAGCCCGGAACATTGATCCAACACTTCAAGGACGACGCTACGGCTTTCAACGCCAAGAAACATCAGGTGATCGACGGCAAGGGTGTTCTGAACAATCGCATCTCCGAGTTCATCTTCCAGCACTTGAACAATATCGGTGTACCCACGCACTTTATTCGTCGGCTGAACATGCGGGAGCAGCTGATCAAGGAAGTCGAGATCATTCCGCTCGAGGTCGTGGTCCGCAACGTTGCGGCAGGCTCGTTGTCGACACGGTTGGGTATCGAAGAAGGAACGCAGCTCCCGCGATCGATCATCGAGTTCTACTACAAAAACGACGGGTTGAACGATCCGATGGTGTCCGAAGAGCACATCACGGCATTCGGCTGGGCATCGCCTCAGGAGATCGACGACATCATGGCCCTGGCCATCCGGGTCAACGATTTCCTGTCCGGCCTGTTTTTGGGCGTCGGGATCCGGCTCGTCGACTTCAAGATGGAGGCCGGTCGCCTCTGGGAAGGCGACCTGATGCGGATCGTAGTCGCCGATGAAATCTCGCCCGACTCCTGCCGCCTGTGGGATGTGAAATCCAACGACAAGCTCGACAAGGACAGATTTCGTCGCGACCTCGGCGGTCTCGTCGAAGCCTACACGGAAGTCGCGCGTCGTCTCGGGATCATGCAAGAGAACGATGCGGCCAGGACCGCCGGACCGCAACTCGTGCAGTGATGGACTAGCCGCTCACTTGCAAAGCCGAACGAAGCCCCTCTCGCGAGGGGCTTTTTTCGTGTCCTGGTAACGGCCGGAAACGAACTCCTCCCAAGAGCATCTCGCAGAGCCTGAACGAACTTCAGGCAAAAAGATTGGATTTCGCCCACCTTTTCGACATGGCTGCCTTGATTAAATGCGCAGCTTGGGCTTTATGAACACCAACAACGGGCGCAGTCAAATCGGCGCACCGACGAAGACCGCACCGAAGCGGCCCAGGTCTGGGGAGGAACGACGACTGTGCACAGAGCCACAAAGGCCGCTGCACGGCGACGACAAGCCTGCTGAAGCGGGTTGGACGGCTTTGACATTGGCCGGTGCGCATGCCGCTCGCATGCTCGCCGGCCAATTTTTTTTGAGCTGCATCGACAGGGAGCAGGGCAGGATGATGGTTGTTCTGCCCTGCGGCTCGAAACGTCGTTGCTATCCTGCTAGGATCCCGGCGAGGGGCGGGCCGGCATAAGGCCGCGGAACGCTTGTCGCCACAGTCGGCACGCCTCTTTGCCGTTGAAACACGATCAGGCGCCACTATGACAACGATCGATCTCGCCAAGCGCGTCTACGATCATACCTGGAAACTCGATCCGATCGTCCGAAGCCTGCTCGATACGGATTTCTATAAACTGCTCATGCTGCAGATGATCTGGGGCCTCTACCCCGACCTGCAGGTGACGTTCTCGCTGGTCAACCGCACCACTCACGTCATGCTGGCCGAGGAGATCGACGAGGCCGAGCTTCGCGACCAGTTGGATCACGCCCGCTCGCTGACGCTTTCCAAGAAGGAGATGATCTGGCTGGCCGGGAACAGCTTCTACGGCCGTGCCCATATTTTCGAGCCGGGTTTTCTCGCCTGGCTGTCCGAATACAGGCTGCCGCCCTACGCGCTGCGCCGCAAGGGCGGGCAGTACGAGCTCAGCTTTTCGGGCTCCTGGGCCGAGGTCACCCTTTGGGAGATACCGGCGCTCGCCATCATCAACGAGATGCGGTCTCGTGCGGCTTTGAAGGGCCTCGGCCGTTTCCAACTCGACGTCATCTACGCGAGAGCCAAGGCCAAGTTGTGGAGCAAGGTCGAGCGGCTGCGCACCCTGCCCGAACTCAGGATCTCGGATTTCGGCACGCGACGACGGCACAGTTTTTTATGGCAGCGCTGGTGTGTCGAAGCCCTGAAGGAAGGATTGAACCAATCCTTCACCGGGACCAGCAATGTCCTGCTGGCCATGGACAACGATCTCGAGGCGCTCGGTACCAACGCCCACGAACTACCCATGGTTCTGGCCACACGCGCCAGAGACGACGAGACCTTGCGCAGGGCGCCCTACCAGGTGCTGGCCGACTGGCAGAAGTACTACGGCGGTAATCTCTTGATCGTTTTACCGGACACGTTCGGAACCGAGCCCTTCCTGCGCGACGCGCCGGATTGGGTCGCGGATTGGACCGGGTTTCGACCAGATTCGGCGCCGCCGATCGAGGGTGGGGAAGCGCTACTGGCCTGGTGGCGAAGTCGTGGCAAAGACCCGCGCGACAAGCTTTTGGTTTTCTCCGACGCGCTCGACGTCGATACGATCGAGGCCACCTACGCGCATTTCCGAGGCAAGGTCCGGATGAGCTTCGGCTGGGGAACGAACCTCACCAATGACTTCGCCGGTTGCGCCCCCACTCCGAACGGGGCGCTGAAAGCCATTTCGATCGTCTGCAAGGTCACGAGCGTGGACGGTCGCCCGGCCGTCAAGTTGTCCGACAATCCGATGAAAGCCTTGGGGCGGCCCGACGAAGTCGAGCGCTATCTCGACGTGTTCGGTGCGGCGGGTCGCGTCTCGCAGCCGGTCCTGGTTTAGACACGTCAAGCCATCGTGGAAGCGCTCGCCTTCCTCGACGGGTGAACCTGCCAGCGTTACGCGCGGGGCATGTTCGGGGCAACAGCCGATATCATCGCCCGCTACTCCGGACGAAGCTTCTGCCGTGCGATGATCGACACTCGTCGACCTCCGGATCCAACCGCACCCAAACCATCGGTGGCCGTTCGCCAGCGCCTGAACGGTTGCGACCACAGTTTCGATGCAATTCCGACTTGTTCCTTTAATTAATTTTCGCTGGTGCGTTTCAAAGACGTCGAGAGGGAGATGTACAATCCTGATTGTAGATCAGTCAGGACAGTGAGCTGAGGCACTTCTTACGATACAGATTGGAAAATCGATGCGGCATTACGAGTTCACTCAGAGCCAAGCGGGTCATGTCAGGTCATTCTACAAATACTTGTTCGGCATTTTCGCAGTTCTCTCCGTTGTTCATGTTGGTTTTATCGGCTCCGCTCTACCCTATGTCTACTCCGAACAGGAGGCAAGTATCTGTGGCGCCCGCAAGCTGATTGGCTTCCTAAGCCACAGACTTTCTGTAATTGCCACAGTGTTCGTTGTTGCCTCGATTTTACTCCTCTGTATTGCAGTCATTAGCAAGCTTAGCTTTCAAACGCGCGTTTATCTCATTACGGTCGTGGCTCTGTGCGGAATGAGCGGGATGTTGATCACCTCTTACGCCGAGATCCGGTTGGCGGCCAAGCTGCCGCTCCTGCCCCAAGACGTTCATAATTGCGCCTATCCGACGAATGCTTCGTCTTGGAACTAGCCCCGACCGCTTGATGGCTCGCAACGGCGCAATGGTCTCTACGCAGGCTCGTTGCACGAACACACCAGCGTAACGAACTCTTCGCGCACGCATCACGCGTCGCATGGACAAGCACCGTCGAGCGCTTAATCTCGTAACCTTCGCGTCGACGAAACTCTTTGGCGCGATCTCGAGGACAGACCGACATGCGCGTTGCCGGCTATCTCGGCGTCGTCTTGACGCTCACATGGTGCTCCGCGTCTTGGGCAGGCGCGGAGAATATCAGTCCACAGCTACGGGCTCAGGCCGAACAGGAGTGCACGGGTGATGCCATTCGCCTTTGCTTCGGCTCGTTGATGGACGAGCATGAAACGAAGAAGTGTATGAAGGCGAACCGCAACCGCCTCAGCCCATCCTGCAGGGCCGTCTTGGATCGTGGTTTGCTGGCCGAACGACACTAGCCGGCGTCAGCGTCTCGCGTCCGCCGGCTCTTCGGCATGATGAAGGTTGACGGTAGCGCCGATGCCGCGAATCGCGGCGCAGGATGCAAGTTTCGGCTACCGCAACCTCGGCGTTTGGCCTCGATGCCACGTCGAAACGCTTGCTTTGTGCGGCTTTGGCAACGCGGGACAAGCTTTTTGACAGAACGCCAAGTTTGAGGATCGGATGCGCTCCGATGCTCTGGACGAGCAAGGGCTCGCACGGCACAGTCTGCGCATGGCTTACGTCCGAACCATTCTCGTGGTCGCTGCTTGTCTTTGGGTCTCCGGGTGCGCCACTGGGCCGACCGGCCCGGTGCTGGCCTATCCGCCAACGTCCTCCATTCGGCCGAACGGCCAGCCGAAGATGTTTCCCTGCATGATCGGCGATCCCCTTTGCACGCCGCAGACGTGATGCCGGGTTCGCCGAAAGGCCGGTTCGTTCGGCTCGGAGACGGGACGTCGTCGCCGACGGACGTCAGTCCTCACGTCGAGATTGGAAGCGTAGACTCGGCCGGAACGGAAGGGTTACAGGAGGACGGACTTATCGCAGGGCGTCCTATCGTGCCTAAATTCTGGAGATCGACCGCAGCCGAGGATGGCGGCTTTCGTCACCCGCCCATGCCCCGTTGAAGGCAAGGGACACGCTATAGACCTCATTGTCGCCGCTATCTCGCACTCGACACTCGACCACCCGGCGATCATCGTCGGACTCTTCGAGTTGCAGGACCTGCGCTACCGCGACCATCGCCTCTCGTTTGGCACTCTCGGCATTGGCAAGTTCAAGGCCCTCAGCATCGCGGGTCCGCCGCGCGCCGTCGCGGAAATCGAAGAAGAACTTTGGCATACGCGCACCTCTGGAATTCCGGCTGGAGGGCATCAGTAGCGACGAGGCGGATGAGCCGTAAACCTGTTAACCACGGTTTTCGGGCCATTGGCAAATTATTCATCACGCGTTCAGGTTCAATTCGAGGCATAGCCTGCCGGGGCCGGTTACGCTGCGGCCGCGATTTCGGGTCGGCGAGTGACGCCGTATTCTCGGGTCGGAGGCAGGTACAAACGGCAAAAGGCAGGTGCCCATGAGCCATTTACTTGCTACAAGGCTCTAGTTAACGGAACGTTAAGCTGGCGCCACCCGATGCAGCTCGTAACCCTCTTACCCCTCAAAGTTTTCGTGGCCATGGCTTTGGCCCAGTTGGTGCGTTGTTCCTTCCAAAACTGGAGGGATCACCGCGTGTTGGATCATATTGAGCCGATCCCGGGTCAAACGACACTCGACAATCTCAAAATGGCATTCGCCGTGACAATCGCAGCCGCGGTCATGATTCCGGCCATTCTCGCCTACGCGTTCATAGCCTGGCTCATCCGAAGTCTGTCGAGCTCGCCACTCCGAGGGACACCGATCGGCAGGGTTCCGGTCGGTCGGCACCCCCATTTATTCGATTGATCCGCGACTGGCGACTCCGGTTGGGCTCGAACCAACGACCTGCCGCTTAGAAGGCGGCTGCTCTATCCAGCTGAGCTACGGAGCCTGAACTTTCGAAGACGCTGACCTCCGGTGCGGGTCAGCGTATTTTCTCTGGTACAAGCCGTTGGAACACCAGGATTTGCACCTGTTGCATTGTTGGCGTTCTAGCATCGAAGGAGTTCGGCGACAGCCAACACCTCTCTAGTGCGTCCACATCCCGACACGACCAGGTTTGAAATTGTCGGAGTATGACAGCCCTCTACGCTCTTCCTCGGGCGGCCTGTCCTCGAGTTCGTACATGATGCCGCGCTTCTCCGCGAAAGCGACCGCCTCCTCACGCGTATCGAACGACACCTTGACCTGCATCTCGGTTTCGGAGGACCCCGTCCAGCCCATGAGCGGTTCGATCTCCAGCGGATCGGCCCGCTCGTATTCGAGCAGCCAAGCCTTGGTTCGGGCATGGCCGGACTGGGTAGCACCGCGGGTCGGCCGGTAGATGCGAGCGATCGTCAAGCGTTTTACCTCGGAGGACTCCAGCCGGTCGTCAAGCGAACCGAACCTCGACCTTATCACGGAAATGGTCGGGGCAGCAGGATTCGAACCTGCGACCCTCTGCTCCCAAAGCAGATGCGCTACCAGGCTGCGCTATACCCCGATCGCTCCGTGGCCGAGCGTGTTGGGCTAGCATGGCGCAGGGGCCGGGACAAGCGCGCCGCCCACCCGTTCGGAACCGTGGTCGACATCAGGGTTTGAACATAGGGTCGGAAACGAGATCGCCGGGCTTGAGGCGGATGCGCTCGGCTATTCCCGCATCGAGTTCCAGCACACCCAAGACGTCACCCCCGGATGGAATGGTCTTCTCGGAAAGCGGCTCGGCATGCTGCTTGACCGAAACGACATGGCCGTCGCTCGCGATGAACACCATGTCGAGCGGCAGGTATGTGTTCCTCATCCACATGGTGACGGGCTGGGGAGATCCGAAATCGAACAGCATGCCGTGGTCGTTCGCCATCTCGCGGCGAAACATCAGGCCGCGTTCGAGTTCGTCACGGGTTCGCATGACCTCGACGGCGAAATGGTGCGGCCCCGTCGCCGTGGTGATCGTGAGGTCGTCGACGGCAGCATCTGCACGGCCGCACAGTGCCGCCATGCAGCCCAGAAGGACGGAGGGAAGAAGAAAGTTTCGCAAGGCCATCGCATGCTCATCGAAACCGGGCAGACGCGCCCGGAACCCGACCTCAATGCGACGAAGTCGAACCTGATTCAAGCGGCCGGACCTCTGCCGCCATCAAGCCCTTGGGCCCGTCACCGAAGCGCACCAGAAAACTTTCTCCCGGCTTGAGTTCCGTGATGCCGTAGCGGCGAAGGATTTCGATGTGGACGAAGATGTCTTCCGTTCCCTCACCGCGGGACAGAAAGCCGAAACCCCGGACCCGGTTGAACCATTTGACGACGGCAATCTCGAAGCCGCCGCTGGGCACGACCTGAACATGCGTGCGGGCCGGAGCCGTTTGCGACGGATGAACAGCGGTGCTGAGATCAAGCGACAGGACCCTGAACACCTGCAGCCCCTTGGCGCGTTTCAGGACTTCGCAGACGACGCGAGCGCCTTCGCGCGCCGTCTGGAAGCCGTCGCGACGCAGCGTCGTCACGTGGACGAGAACATCGGGCATGCCGTTGTCGGGAACGATGAAGCCATAACCCTTAGACACGTCGAACCACTTGATCTCGCCCGCGACCTCGATGAGGTCGAGAGCACTGTCCGCGGCATCGCCGAGATCGGCATGGAGGTCCAAAGAATGATCTTTGCTGCCCAACGCAACCACCCTGTCCAGAGGCCTGACGGCCCCGACCTCGAAGATCAAGCGCATGTCGACGTACAGAACACCTCGACGGCCGCCACCGCCGAGGCTTCCCAGGGTATGCGCCAGACCTCGCCGGTCTGAGTTGGTCGGACAAACCGTACGCAACCCATCGACGACAAAGACCTGTGGTACGGGCCAGCCGCTACGCCCCGGACCTCCGCCGAATCAGTCTCTTCTTCAACACGTGCGACCTTACCATCAGCATTATGGCGGCAAAGGCGAAACTGCGTTCTCGGTTGCAAGAATATGAAATGTGTGTTGTCGGCGCCCGTCGGCTCGCATCCCTTTCCGGGATCTTGCGGCTCATAACCCGTCCAGCACCTCTCCGATGTCGGCATGGATCGCGGCCACGGCCGCGTCGTCGAGCGGCGTTGCCTCTCGGTTCACGATGACGAGCCGCGTTCCTTGGCGAAGAGCAAGTTCCGGAAACCGCGACGCAGGTCGCACCAGCAGGGTCGAACCTAGGATCAGGAACAGGTCGCAGTCGAGGGCGGCCGTTGCGGCGCGGGCAAGATCGGTCTCCACCAGAGATTGCCCGAACGCGATGCTGGCCGATTTGATGATGCCTCCGCAGGAGCAAATCGGGAGCGTTCCATCACGTTCGAATGCCGTGCGGATCGGAGCCAGAGGGTACCGGGTTCCGCACGACAGGCAGGCCGCATAGGTGCCGTTGCCGTGGAGTTCGATGAGCTTGCCCTGCGGCAGCCCGGCCGCCTGGTGCAGTCCGTCGATATTCTGCGTGATGACGGCGCCGACGAGATGCCGCTCGGCCCAGCGCGCGATCGCCCTATGGCCGCGTCCCGGCCGCGCACCGGCATAGAGGTCGTCCATCGCGAACTTTCGGCGCCAAGCCTCGGCCCTTTGCGCCGGGTCGGCCAAGTAGTCCTTGAAACCGATGGGCTGATGAACGCGCCAGGGACTGCCGGGTGACCGGTAGTCCGGCACCCCGCATTCGGTCGAGATGCCGGCACCGGTGAAGACCGTCACGTTCTCGGATTCCCCAAGCAGTCTCGCCAGGGTCCGTCGTCCGTCTGCAGCCTCGGTCACGCCCGTCCCGACCGGTCCCGATCAGGCCGGCCGTTTGAGCGGCAGGACGTTGTGAAGACGCGTATCGGCGCTGTCGAAGAAGCGCTTGATGCCGCGCGCCGCCTGTCGGATGCGTTGTTCGTTCTCGACCAGGGCAAGGCGAACATGGTCGTCGCCATGCTCGCCGAAGCCGATCCCGGGCGCCACCGCGACCTCGGCGCCCTCGATGAGCATCTTGGAAAATTCCAGGCTGCCGAGGTGACGGAAGCGCTCGGGGATCGGCACCCAGGCGAACATCGAAGCGGTCGGCGCCGGAACGGTCCAGCCCGACGCCGCGAAACTCTCCACCATGACGTCGCGCCGCGCCTTGTAGATGCCGCGCATCTCGACGATGCAATCTTCAGGGCCATTCAAGGCGGCGGCGGCCGCAACCTGGATCGGCGTATAGGCGCCGTAGTCGAGGTAGCTCTTGACTCGCGTCAGTGCGGCCAGCAGTCGCTCGTTGCCGACCGCGAAGCCCATGCGCCACCCGGGCATCGAGAAGGTCTTCGACATGGAGGTGAACTCCACCGTCACGTCCATGGCGCCCGGCACCTGCAGCACCGACGGTGGCGCTTCTCCGTCGAAATAGACTTCCGAATACGCCAGATCCGACAGGATGAAGATCTCGTGCCGCTTCGCGAACGCCACGAGGTCCCTGTAGAAGTCGAGCGACGCCACCATGGCGGTCGGGTTCGACGGGTAGCAGACTACCACGGCCAGCGGCTTCGGGATCGAATGCACGACCGCGCGTTCCAGCGCCGAGAAGTAGTCCGGCGTCGGCTCGGCCGGAACAGAGCGGATCACGCCGCCCGCCATCAGGAACCCGAAGGCATGGATCGGGTAGGACGGGTTCGGCACGAGCACGACGTCGCCGGGACCCGTGATGGCCTGCGCCATATTGGCGAAGCCTTCCTTCGAACCCAGGGTCGCCACGACCTGACGGTCCGGATCGAGTTTCACGCCGAAGCGGCGGCCGTAATAGTGAGCCTGGGCACGGCGAAGCCCGGCGATTCCCTTCGACGCCGAATAGCGGTCGACGCGGGGTTTCGTGGCGGTCTCGATCAGTTTGTCGACGACATGTTTCGGCGCCGGAAGGTCGGGATTGCCCATGCCGAGATCGATGATGTCGGCGCCCCCGTTCCGGGCTGCGGCCTTCAGGCGGTTGACCTGTTCGAAGACGTAAGGCGGCAGGCGACGGACACGATGGAAATCAGACATGGGAGCGACCCGTGAGAGGTTCAGGTAGGGCTGGCCGAACGTTATTACCGAAGGCTGAGCTAATGGTAAATCAATCCGCATCCGCCGCGGGATTGGGAATGGCGGTCTTGGGTTTGGGCGACTTCGACGCGGCGGAACGCTTCGTGAGGTCGAGGGGAGGCGGCGTCGGGTTCAGCTGCCGCACCCTCGCAGCATCGAGTGCATCCTTGGCGGCTTGGATCTGAGCGATCGTCTTCACCGGGACCGGGCTCACCGCGTGCGGCACCGCCGTTGGCATGTAGTGGAGCCGCGCCGGACTGGGACGCGTCCGCGTCACGAACTCGGGTGGGGGTTCGGACGGCTTGGCCTTGATGTCGAGCTTCTCCAACGCCCCGTTCACGCTCTGCGGGATCGCGGGCGAGGGGTGCTCGTCATCGTCCGCTGCAGCAGGATCGGCCACAAGTGCGCCCCAGGCCAATATCGAGAGAGCTGCAGCCGTCAGCCGAGCGGCTTGAAGACCGAGCCGCTTTTGGGGTCCTTTCGATGCCATGGATTCAACCCTCGAGGAGCGGTGAGCAGCGCGGCCCCGGACGGGATCGAAATCCGCGGGTATCGCCACAATATGGTCGAAGGGAGACGGAACGCTCGCGTCCTATCGGGTTGGCGCAAGTTGTGCGCCCTGCGGTGTGATCGAACCATCATCACGAATGTTGACGTGAGGATCGGGTCGAGTGATGCAGCATTCAAGCCGCGAGGTCGTGACGCTTCCGGCATTGTTCGGCGATCGGAACAATGGTCGGTCACGGGCGGAATGCCTCCGCCCCGGCAGAGCGGCTTTGAGGAAGAGGGGAAGCGTGATGAAGGGCAAGCGTCCACCGCGGTCCAAGCGTGAAGCTGCGCGGCTCGGCGCAGTGGCGGGCGACGTCAAGACGACGGTGTCGCGACCCACCGAACCCGTTGCGCCGGAACCGCGCCTGCACACCACGGCAGGCGCCAAGCCGTCTTCCCTTTCGGAGTCGGCGAAAGCCAGGCCGAACCAGCGGTCCGCGGTGCCGCATCCGGTCTTCGGCACCGAAGCGGCGAAGCCCGAGACCGTCGCCTCGCCCTCCGGGTCAGCCCACCCGAGGCTCCTCGCGCAGCCCGAAACGTTTCAAGCCGGCACCGATCACGGAGCCGCCGATCGAGCGACGCCCGGCGTGGCGAATTTCGAACGGCTTTCGCGGAACATGGGCCGGCTGATGGAGGAGACCCAGAAAGTCGCCACCGCTTATCTCGAGCCCCGCGGGCGTAGCGAACCGAAGGTGCCGGGGGAAGACGCCAAGGACATGATGAAAACGCTCGGCCAGGTCGCGAGCTATTGGTTCATGGACCCGACCCGCATGGTGGTGGCGCAAGCGTCGCTGTCGAGCCAACTCATCGATCTTTGGGCCGATACGATGCGGCGCATGTCGGGAGAGGCACCGCCCACCCCCGAGCCGGAGCGGGCGGGGGACAAGCGCTTCTCCGCTCCCGAGTGGCGCGAGTTTCCGGCGTTCGATTTCATTCGGCAAGCCTATCTGCGGACCAGCGACTGGGCCAAGACCATGGTGGATGACGCGGATCTCGATCCCGTGACACGCGAGAAGGCGCGGTTCTACCTGCGCCAGGTCACGGGTGCGCTTTCGCCGTCCAACTTCCTCGCCACCAATCCCGAACTGCTGAAGCATACCTTCGAGGAGGGCGGCGACAACCTCGTTCGCGGCATGCAGATGCTGGCCGAAGACATCGCGGCCGGCAAAGGCGAGCTCAAGATCCGGCAGAGCGACACGAGCACCCATCAGCTCGGCGTCAACATGGCGATGACGCCCGGCAAGGTGGTGTTCCGCAACGACCTGATGGAGCTGATCCAGTACGCCCCCTCGACTCCCGAGGTTTATCGGCGCCCGCTGCTCATCGTGCCGCCCTGGATCAACAAGTTCTACGTGCTGGACCTCAATCCGGCCAAGAGCTTCATCGGCTGGTGCGTCGAACAGGGTTTGACGGTCTTCGTCGTCTCCTGGGTCAACCCGGACGAGCGCCACGCCGACATGGGCTTCGAGGCCTATATGCGTGAAGGCATCCTGGCGAGCATCGACGCGATCGAGGCCGCGACGGGCGAACGCGACGTGACGACGATCGGCTATTGCGTAGGTGGAACGCTGCTCGCCGTAACGCTGGCCTATATGGCGGCCAAGGGAGACCGGCGGATTTCCAGCGCCACCTTCTTCACGGCGCAGACCGACTTTCGCGACGCTGGCGATCTCAAGGTCTTCGCCGACGAGGAGCAGATCGACGCCATCGAAGCCGAAATGAAGGAGACCGGCTATCTTAACGGAGCGAAGATGGCCAATGCTTTCAACATGCTTAGGCCGAACGAGCTGATCTGGTCCTATGTGGTCAACAACTACATCAAGGGTAAGGCACCGATGCCTTTCGACCTTCTGACCTGGAATTCCGATTCGACCCGGATGCCGGCCGCCAATCACGCCTTCTACCTCCGCAACTGCTACCTCGGAAACAAGCTCACGCGAGGCGAGATGACGATCGGAGGCGAAACTCTCGACCTCGGGCGCGTCACCATCCCGGTCTACAATCTCGCGACGCGGGAAGACCATATCGCGCCCGCCAGGTCCGTGTTCACCGGGGCCAAGTTCTTCGGTGGACCCATGCGCTACGTCCTCTCGGGGTCGGGTCATATCGCCGGAGTCGTCAATCCGCCGGGCAAGGCCAAATATCAATATTGGTCCGGCCCCGCGGTCGATGGCAGCTTCGAGGAATGGGTGGCGGCCGCGGTCGAGACCGCGGGGAGTTGGTGGCCCGACTGGATCGCTTGGATCATCCAGCAGGCACCCGACAAGGTTCCGGCTCGTCGCCCCGGTGACGGGAAGCTGGCCCCGCTCTGCGATGCGCCGGGCGAGTATGTCAGGGTAAAGAGCTGATCCGCCGTCTCGGCTAACGCACGACGGCAAAGGTGCGGATCGGCCCCGCACCGGACCCCACGGGCTGGAGCCAGGCCGGCACGTCCCCTGCCGCGAGCCGCGCCGCGAGGCCCTCGGGCCTACGCCGGGCATCGTCGATCACCTCGGGCGATGTCAGGCAGATCACGACGTCGGTCACGCCGGCCGTCAGGATCATCGCTTTGGCGTCCTCCGGTTCGGCATCGAAGGCGAGCAGCGAAAGCCTGTTGCCGTAGGCGTTTCGATGGTACGGCGCCGCGAGAACGGCGTGTGGCGTGTAGGCCAGGATCCCAGAACCGGAATCGATGGTCGACAGAACGAGCCCGGGCGGCAGCGTCGCCAGTTGCTCGTAACCGGCGGGCGCGAAACAGGCCGCGGCGTCGACCCTCGGTCCCGCCGCGTCGGACCCGGACCCTGGGCGAGCGTCGAAGGCCTGCGCGAAGCGCGGCAATGCGGCCGCCCAGCCGGCCTGCGTCAGGGCGAGGCCAGAGAAAACGCAGAGCAAAGCCGCCAAGGGTTTTCGCGGCCGGGCGGGGTCGAACCATCGGCAAAGCGCCCCTGCGACACCGAGGGCCGCGAAGGGTTCCGCGGAGGCGGCGACCCGCACCTCCCAGACGGCACCCGCGGCTCCGGCGACCGCGAAGCCGGCCACCACGAGCCAGGCGACCCGCCGCTCGCCATGACTGCGCCAGGCGGCGGCAGCGACGAACACCAGCCCCAAGACCAGCGCCGAGACAATCGGGATCGTACCGACCGGGTCACGTTGGAGCAGGCGACCGAGCGGCATCGCCTCGCCCACCTCGTGGAGCCAGCGGGCCCTCAGCAGCGGATCGACACCCGCATAGGGGTCGCCGAGACAGCCCGGATAGGCCCGCTGCAACGCGGCCAGGAGGATGGCGCCGAGCAGCGCCGCCGCCAGGACACGGCGGCTGGGTGTCCCGAGGAGCCGACGCGAGGCCGCGAGGGTCAGGAGCCCGGCTCCGGCGAGCCAGAAGGCCAGGAAATGCGGAGCCCCGAAGGCATCGCGTGTCGGCGCGAGGTAGCGATCCGGCGGGACCTGGAGCAGGAAGACCGCGGCCGTTCCGGCCATGGACGCGAGAGCGAAGCTGCGCAGCGCCCTCTCAAAAGAAGCGCCCCGGATTACCCAACCGAGGCCGAAAGCCGCCACCACCACGAGCACGAACGGCAGGTTCTGCAGATTGATGGCCATGGTCAGGGCCGATACGCCGCCGGCCCAGGCGGCGCGGGTCGCCCGCCCTTCGGGGTTCGACACGGCGCCCACCGTCAATGCGGCGAGCACCGTGAGCAGCATGACCTGCAGCGCATGGTGATGGATATGGCCGGGAATGAAGACGCCGACGGTTTCGAGGCAACAAGCCGCCAGCAGCGACACGGCCAGCGCGCCCCAGCGGCCGAGGAGCCTGCCTCCGAGCCGGGCCAGAGCCGTCATGAACACGGCCAGACAGGCGATGGGCTGAAGCAGGCGGATCACCCGCTCGGCCGTCTCGAACCCGAGCATCGGCCTCAGCAGCTCGATACCGGCCGCGAGAGGCAGATCGGCCAGCCGGGACCAGTGCATCGGAACGCCGTGGCCGGGCGCCATGCGATGCTGGACCATGTCGAACCAGCCCTGCCCGGCCAGGAAATCCCGCACCTCGACGGCCCGCATGGCGTCATCGGGATCGAGAAAGACCCCGGTCCGCCACACCAGCAGAGCCTTGGCGCCCGTCAGGGCCAGAACGAGCCCGCAGCCGAGCAGTACCGCGACGGGCAGGCGCAGCGGCGAAAGCATCGACGGCACCGCCGAGGTCGGTTCGGTCCGTCCGGCCTGCGCGGCGATCGACATTAGATTGTGTGGATCGTCGGTGAACCTTCAGCGTTACGGTTCGTCATTGCGAGGCGCGCTAAGCGACGAAGCGACCCAGCGCGCGACCCAGGATGCGGCTGAGTCCGCCACGCTCCGCTCGCGGTGCGCTCGCGATGGCGTTTAATGGTCCGCTTCGCTTCTGGAGCTGGCTGACACATTCTGCTTTCTGCCCGGTACGAGACCCTCGACACCAGCTTAGCGGCCAAACCCGAATCGCTGGTTACCACCGATCGCACCACCCGGAACCCTTGTCGGCAAAACGCCCTGGACGCATAGTCCGGCCAACCGGCCGTCCCGCTGCGGCGCGCCGGACCATGGGAGATCACTATGAAATTGGTTCGCTACGGCGATGCCGGACACGAGAAGCCGGGCCTGGTCGACGGCGATACGCTGCGCGACATCAGCCACATCGTGCCTGACCTCGCCGGAGATCATCTCGGCCCGGATGCGCTCGCCCGCGTCAAGGCGGCGAAGCTCGACGACCTGCCGATCGTCTCGGGGACGCCGCGCCTGGGCGCCTGCGTGGGTCGGCCCTGCAACTTCATCGCGGTCGGGCTGAACTTCGCGGATCATGCGGCCGAAACGGGTGCCCCGATCCCGAAGGAGCCGATCCTCTTCAACAAGACGCCGAACTGCATCGTCGGCCCGCACGACAACGTCATGCTGCCCAAGGCCTCCGAGAAGACCGACTGGGAGGTCGAACTCGCGATCGTCATCGGCAAGCGCACCTCCTACATCAACGAGAAGGAAGTTTTCGACCATATCGCAGGATTCTGCGTCTGCCATGACGTGTCGGAGCGAGAGTTTCAGACGGAGCGCGGCGGCCAATGGATGAAGGGGAAGGGCTGCGCCACCTTCGGGCCGCTCGGGCCATGGCTCGTGACGCCCGACGAGGTCGCGGATGTCCAGGCGCTCGACATGTGGCTCGACGTCAACGGCAAGAGGATGCAGACCGGAACCACCGCCACCATGATCTTCAACGTGGTGCAACTCGTCTCCTACATCTCGCACTTCCTGGTGCTTGAGGCGGGCGACGTCATCACGACCGGCACGCCGCCCGGCGTCGGCATGGGCATGAAACCTCCGACCTATCTCAAGGCCGGTGACACGGTGGCGCTCGGCATAACGGGTCTCGGGCAGCAGAAACAGACCGTGGTGGCCTGGGAGAAAACCTGAAGCCGGCAGGCCTCGTTGGATGCTCAGGCATAGAGTGTGTCAGCTAGCTTCAGAATCGAAAACACCTCGACCGTCATCGCGAATGCAGCGAAGCGACCCAGCTCATCCTGGGTCACAGGCTGGGTTGCTTCGGCGCTCTGCGCCTCACAATGACGAAGAGTGAAGCTCAGGCTTCCGCGATGATCTGACACACTCCTAAGATGGTTGGGTCAGCCCGAGCATCAGCTCGAGGTTCTGGACCGCGGCCCCGGACGCGCCCTTGCCGAGATTGTCGAGGGTCGCGACCAGCACGGCCTGGCGCCGCGCCTCGCTGCCCGACACCCGCAGCGCCATGCCGTTCGACCCTGTCTCGGTCTGCGGATCGGCGCGCCCCTGCCCCGGCACAACGCGGACGTGCTCGCCACCCGCGTAATGCCGGACCAGCGCGGCTTCGAGGGCGGCGATCGTCGGCCGGCCCGGGAGCGCGTCGAGATGGAGCGGCACGCTGACCGCCATGCCTTGGCGGAAGTTGCCGACCGATGGCACGAAGATCGGCCGCCTCGTCAGGCCCGTATGGGCCTGGATCTCGGGGAGGTGCTTGTGTTCCATGTCGAGGCCGTAAAGTTCGAAGGCCGGGGCCGTACCGCCCTCATAGGCCTCGATCATACTCTTGCCGCCACCGCTGTAGCCGCTCACCGCATTGATGGTGATGGGGCAATCTGCCGGGATCAGGCCTGCCGCAACGAGCGGGTGCAGCAACGCGATGGCGCCGGTGGCATAGCAGCCGGGATTGCTGACCCGCCGGGCCGTGACGATCGCCGCCGGCTGGCCGCGATCGAGTTCCGGAAATCCGTAGATCCAGTCCGGTGCCACGCGGTAGGCCGTCGAAGCATCGAGGATCTTCGGGCCCGTGCTGCCGATCTCGTCCACCAGCCGCACCGTCTCGCGCGACGCGGCGTCGGGAAGGCATAGTATGACGAGGTCGACCTCCCGCATCAGGGCCGTCTTTGCCGCCGGATCCTTGCGCCGCTCGGCCGCAATGGACCGCAAGGCCACGCCGGTATGATGCTCCAGGCGGTCGCGGATACCGAGGCCCGTGGTTCCCGCTTCGCCGTCGATGAAGACCGTCGCCATGTCGTGCCTCGCTGCAACCTACCGGAAGACGTGCATTCAGGCGCCGTGCCACAAAAAAAGCGGCCCGAAGGCCGCTTTTGTTTCGAACCGCCGATCGGCGATCAGCGCTTCGAGAACTGGAAGGACCGGCGAGCCTTCTTGTGACCATACTTCTTGCGCTCGACCACGCGCGAGTCGCGGGTCAGGAAACCTTCGCGCTTCAGCACGGGGCGCAGGTCCGGCTCGAAATTGGTGAGCGCCTTGGACAGACCGTGGCGCACGGCGCCCGCCTGCCCCGACAGGCCACCGCCCGCCACCGTGACCGTGAGATCGTACTGGTTGACGCGACCCACGATGCCGAACGGCTGCTGCACGATCATGCGAAGCACCGGACGCGCGAAGTAGACGTCGAAGGCACGCTCGTTGACGGTGATCTTGCCCGAACCGGGCTTGATCCAGACGCGGGCGACCGCATCCTTGCGCTTGCCGGTCGCATAGGCGCGGCCCTGGGGGTCGAGCTTCTGCACGTAAACCGGCGCCTCGGAGGGCATGCCGGCGATGTCTGAGGACTTCAGGTCCTGCAGGGACGAAAGCGTCTCGGCCATCAGGCGCTCCTCACGTTCTTGGAATTCATCGCGGCGATGTCGAGCGGCACGGGCGCCTGGGCCTCGTGCGGGTGCTCACCGCCCTTGTAGACGCGGAGATTGCCGAGTTGCTTGCGGCCGAGCGGGCCGCGCGGCAGCATGCGCTCGACCGCCTTCTCGACCACACGCTCGGGGAACCGGCCGTCCAGAATGAATTTCGCGGTCCGTTCCTTGATGCCACCCGGGTAGCCGGTGTGGTGGAAATAGACCTTCTGCTCCTTCTTGCGGCCGGTGAAGACCACCTGGTCCGCATTCACCACGACGACGTTGTCGCCATCGTCCATGTGGGGTGTAAAGGTGACCTTGTGCTTGCCGCGAAGCCGCAGAGCGATCAACGACGCGAGGCGGCCGACGACGAGGCCCTTGGCATCGATCACCACCCACTTCTTCTCGATGTCGGCTGTCTTCGTCGAATAAGTCTTGCCAAACATGACGATTCTGGTTCCGTAACAAAGAAACGGCCCCCCAACCGGGAGCCGCCGCTGCCGCCTTCATAGGGGGTCGGGCAGCGCCCGTCAACGCCGATCCGGCGGAAACGAGCACAGAAATCATAAGGTTGCGGGTTGTGGTATTGGATTACCGTAACCCCGGGAGGGATCGCCACGATGGATCACGACGCCTATCCCGACCGCTTGATCGGCACGATCCTCGATGGCGTGAAGACCATCGCCATCGTGGGAGCGTCGGCCCATCAGGCGCGACCGTCCTACGCGGTGCTGCGCTATCTCGTGGTGCACGGCTATCGGGTCTTCCCGATCAATCCCGGGCTCGCCGGAGGCAGCCTGCAAGGTCTGCCGGTCTACGCCCGTCTGGCGGACGTTCCCGAGCCGATCGACATGGTGGACATCTTCCGCAACAGCGAGGCCGCGGGTGCCGTCGTCGACGATGCTCTGGCGCTCGATCCCCTGCCTCGCGTCATCTGGATGCAGCTGACGGTGCGCAACGATGCCGCGGCGGGGCGCGCCGAAGCCGCGGGACTGCAAGTCGTGATGAACCGTTGTCCGAAGATCGAATACGGCAGGCTCTCGGGCGAAAGCGGCTGGGCTGGCATCAATTCGCGCGTGCTGTCGTCTAAAGTCCCGAAGATGGCGAAGAGCGGCGTGCAGAAGCGACGGCTGAGTTACTGAGGCGGGGTCGCCCGCCCGAACCGGAGAGCATCTTGCCCGATCCTGCGGCCCATTGGACCGAAACCGACGTACCCGCTCGCCTCGACCGCCTGCCCTGGAGCCGTTGGCACTGGCTCGTCGTAGTGGCGCTCGGCATCACATGGGTGCTGGACGGATTGGAAGTGACGCTGGCCGGATCCGTGGCAGGCGTCCTGAAAGACAAGGCGAGCCTCGGCCTGACCGACGCCGAGGTCGGCTTCACGGCCGCCGCCTATCTCAGCGGCGCCGTGCTCGGAGCGCTGCTGTTCGGCTACCTGACCGATCGGCTGGGCCGCAAGAAACTTTTCACGGTAACGCTTCTGCTCTACCTCGCGGCCACGGCCGCGACGGCCTTGTCCTGGAATCTCACGAGCTATCTCGTGTTCCGCTTCTTCACCGGCGCGGGCATCGGCGGCGAATATTCGGCCATCAACTCGGCGATCGACGAGTTGATCCCGGCCCGTGTCAGGGGCCGGGTCGACCTCATCATCAATTCCACGTTCTGGCTCGGTGCCGCGCTCGGGGCCGCGGCCTCGATCCTGCTCCTCGACCCCACGCGGTTCGCGGTCGACCGTGGCTGGCGCTACGCCTTCGGCATCGGCGCCCTGCTCGGCTTGGCGATCCTGTTCCTGCGGCATTGGGTCCCCGAGAGCCCACGCTGGCTCATGACGCACGGTCGGAACGACGAAGCCGAGACGATCGTCGGCGATATCGAGCGTGAAGTCTCCGACCACCCGGACATGCTCGAGCCCGTGACGCAGAAGTCCAGGATCCGGGTTCGGGCATCGACGCCCTGGGGGGAGATCTGGCGCGCCATCGCGATCGAAAACCGCAGCCGCTCGTTGTTGGGCCTCACCCTCATGGTGGCCCAAGCGTTCTTCTACAACGCGATCTTCTTCACCTACGCGCTCGTGCTCGGCACCTTCTACGGCGTCACGCCCGGGCAGACGGGGCTCTACCTGTTTCCCTTCGCGATCGGCAACTTTCTCGGCCCGCTGGTGATCGGTCGGCTTTTTGACACCATCGGGCGGAAGCCGATGATCGCCATCACGTATGGCGTATCCGGCATCTTGCTGGTGGCCAGCGGCTGGATGTTCCGGGAAGGAATGCTCACGGCCACGACCCAGGTCATGGCCTGGACCGCGATTTTCTTCATCGCCTCCTCGGCCGCGAGCGCCGCCTACCTGACGGTGAGCGAGATCTTCCCGCTCGAGATCCGCGGCATCGCTATCGCGATCTTCTATGCGGCCGGGACGCTCGTGGGCGGAGTCGGAGCACCGGCGCTGTTCGGGGCGCTGATCGGCGCGGGATCGCGCGAGCCTCTGTTCTGGGGCTATGTCGGCGGCGGCCTCCTGATGATGGCGGCCGCTGCCGTGGAAGCTCTGATCGGGGTCAAGGCGGAAGGGCAGTCGCTCGAATCCATCACGACACCGCTCTCGGCCCGTGCGGGCTGAGCCCCGAGACATCCGAGCCCAGCAAATGAGCGGCCCTGCCTACCATCGCGTCAGCATCCGTGCTTGATTGCACGGGTTCAGCCGCTACCGGACCATTCCGCCATGACCAACAACGCCCTCGACCAGCACGTCCCCGGTTTCGCCACCCTGGCGGTTCACGCGGGCGCACAGCCCGATCCCGCGACGGGCGCCCGCGTCACGCCGATCTACCAGACATCCTCCTTCGTGTTCGAGGATGTCGACCATGCCGCGTCGCTCTTCGGCCTGCAGGCGTTCGGGAACATCTATTCCCGCATCACCAACCCGACCTGCGCGGTGCTGGAAGAGCGGGTGGCTGCCCTCGAAGGCGGCACCGCGGCTCTGGCGGTTGCTTCGGGCCATGCCGCCCAGCAGATCGTGTTCCACACGCTGATGGAACCCGGCGACGAGTTCATCGCCTCGACCAAGCTCTACGGCGGCTCCATCAACCAGTTCAATCACGCCTTCAAGCGGTTCGGTTGGCAGGTGAAATGGGCCGATCCCGCCGACCCGAGCCGTCTCGAGGCGCTCATCACCGAGAAGACGAAAGCGATCTTCATCGAATCGATCGCCAATCCGGGCGGCGTCATCACCGACATCGCGGCGATCGCGGCCGTGGCCAAGAAGGCCCGCATCCCGCTCATCGTCGACAACACCCTGGCGTCGCCCTACCTCGTGCGGCCCTTCGAGCACGGCGCCGACATCGTCGTGCACTCGGCCACCAAGTTCCTTTGCGGCCACGGCAATTCCATTGGCGGGTTGATCGTCGACGGCGGCAGCTTCGATTGGCTGGCCGACAAGCGCTACCCTGCGTTGTCGGAGCCGCGGCCGGACTACAACGGCATGGTGCTGGGCGAGACCTTCGGCAATTTCGCCTTCGCGATCGCCGCGCGGGTGCTGGGTCTGCGGGATCTCGGGCCGGCCCTGTCGCCGTTCAACGCCTTCCTGATCCTTACCGGCATCGAGACCCTGCCGCTGCGCATGCAGCGCCACTGCGACAACGCGCTCGAGGTCGCGACCTTTCTGTCGAAACATCCGGCCATTGCGCGCGTCAGCTATCCGGGCCTGCCGGACGACCCCTACCATGCGCTGGCCCAGCGCTACTGCCCCAAGGGGGCCGGCGCGGTGTTCACGATCGGTCTCAAGGGCGGATACGACGCAGGCGTGGCCCTGGTCAGCAACCTGAAGCTGTTCTCGCATCTCGCCAATGTGGGCGACACGCGCTCGCTGGTAATCCATCCCGCCTCGACGACGCATCGGCAACTGACCGATGACCAGCGGCTCGTCGCCGGCGCTGGCCCCGATACGGTACGACTCTCCATCGGCATCGAGGATGCCCGCGACCTCATCGCGGACCTCGATCAGGCCCTGGCTGCCACGGCCTGAGCACCGAGAGTGTGCCCTGAACTTTTAGCTTTACCGTTCGTCATTGCGAGCGCCGGGCGACGAAGCAACCCGGTGATTGATCCAGGATGATGGGTCGCTTCGCTGCGCTCGCGATGACGATTGTTGATCTCATGCGCTTCGAAGCTGGCTGACGCACTGCAGCAGGCCGAGTTCAGGCTCGATTGACGGCCGGATTCGCTTTGATCGCGCGCAGGGCCGGCGCACCCAGGCGGCGCCGGTGCAGCACGGCCGTCCCGAGCACGACCATCGCGAAGGCCTGATGCAGCAGCGCGGCCCAGAGCGGCACGACGAGCAGCAACGTCGTGATGCCGATCGTCGCCTGGGCCAGCACGACCGCGACCAGGATGGCGGCACGTCGGGCCACGGGTGTACCGGGCATGGCGCCCCAGGCATCAGCCGCGTGATAAAGAGCAAGCCCGAGCACCAGATAGGCCAGCATGCGATGGTCGAACTGCACCGTCGTTATGTTGTCGAACAGGTTCGACCAAAGTGGCGACTGCCGCGCGAGGTCGGCCACAGGCGGCACGATGTGGCCGTCCATCAAAGGCCAGGTGTTGTAGGTGAGCCCGGCGTGAAGCCCCGCCACCAGTGCACCGAGGCCGACCTGCAGCAGTACGGCCGCGACGATCAGGGTGGCGGTGCGGCGCAGACGAGTGGTCGTGCGGGTGGCCCGCGCCTCGGGCATGGCCCGGGTCGCGGGAGCGGGGGCCAAACCCTCGGCCAGCCAGATCGACCACACGAAGGTGAGCGAGGCCGTCACGAGATGCAGGGCCAGGAAGTATTGCGACACTTCGGTCCGCTCGCTCAGACCCGACTTGACCATGAACCAGCCGATCAGCCCCTGCAGTCCCCCGAGCGCGAACAGGCCCACGAGTTGCGGCTTCAAGCGCCGCGTCAGTCGTCCAGTGACCCAGAAGCCGATGAGCGGCACCGCCATGACGATGCCGATGCAACGGCCCAGCAGACGGTGTGCCCATTCCCAGTAGAAGATCGACTTGAACCCGGCGAGATCCATGTCGGGGAACAGTTGCGTGTATTGCGGAATCGCCCGGTATTTAGCGAACTCGGCCTGCCAGGCGTCCTGGCTCAACGGCGGCACGATGCCGATGACGGGCTTCCATTCCGTGATGGAAAGGCCCGACTGCGTGAGCCGGGTCGCCCCACCCACCACCACCATGAGGAAGATGCAGCCGGCCACGGCCCACAACCAACCCCGAACGGCAACGAGCGATCCGACGCGGTCTTGCACTCCGGACGCGGTGCGGATCGGTGCTGGAGCCGATGCGGGGACGGCTTGGCGGAACGACATGGAAGGCTTAGACCTGGGCGACGATGCAATGGGTTTAACCGGCACCCCGACCGCGATCCAGGCGCACCCTGTCGCATCGAGCCGCCGAGGCGTTCCGTGTTAATCGATCCAGCGTGCCGCACAAGGGAAGAGAGATGAGGCCTGGGCTGCTGATCGAGAACGAAGACGTGAGGGTCGACTCGATCGCGCGTTCCTCAAGCTCCGTCATGACCGGGCTTGTCCCGATCACCCACGCCGTCCCGCTGAGGCAAAACGGAGAAAAGAGGCCTCGGTCTCCGGGTCCCGCAGGTCGTTTGTGTATCATCGGCGTGCATGGCCGGGACAAGCCCGGCCATGACGGCGTGGGTCCGACTGCAGAGTCGCTGCGATGAAACGACGGACCCGCAAGTTCATCGGCGCAGCGGCCATGTTGATCTTCGTACTGCTCTATGCGGTCTGCGCCATGGTACTGGCGGAGGCAAAGCCGGTGCACGATGCGCCAGGCGTCATTCAGGCCGTCTTCTACGCGGTCGTCGGGCTCGCCTGGATCCTGCCGCTGATGCCGCTCATCACCTGGATGGAACGGCCGGATGCTGACAGCCAGACGTGAAGGTTGTGGCCCGAGCACCGCTAGCCTGGCAGCGATAGCTCAACCTTGGTCATCACCTCTGCGACGAGCGAGTCCGGCGCTCTGCAGATCAATTGGGAGTCTCCTGCCTTCCACGATTTGCTGGAGACTTGGTCCGAAATCACCACCCCGGCCACGGCGAAGCCGGTTGGAGGTCGAGGCAAAGTACGAAAGGGTTAGATGTGTCTTCAAGGGAGAGATCCTGACGTCTACGCCTTACCCGCCAGAATGGCGGCCCTCACCGCGACCGCGACTTTCGCGGGAACGAACCGGGAGACGTCGCCTTTCATGACGGCGATCTGGCGCACGAGCGTCGCGGTGATGAACCGCGTGCCGGGCGAGGCCGGGATGAAGATCGTCTGGACCTCCGGTGCCATCGCGGCGTTCATGCCCGCCATGGCGATCTCGTCGTCGAAATCCGCGGGTCCGCGTAAGCCGCGCACGATCACGGTGGCGCCGAAGAGACGCGCTGCGTCGACGGAAAGCCCCGAAAAGGTTTCGACCATGAGGCGGCACCCCGCGGCTTCGGCCGCGGGCGCTGCTTCCGAGAGGATCAGGGCTGTCCGGGTGGCCTGATCGAGCATCGGCTGCTTGGTCGCATGCGTGCCGACCGCGACGATCAGGATATCGCAGAGCCGGACCGCGGCCCGAACCACGTCGAGGTGACCGTTGGTCAAGGGGTCGAAGGACCCGGCGTAGAGCGCCGTTCGAATCGGACGATCGGCGTCCCGCGGCCCGTTCACGTGTCGGATCCACCGTCGTCCTGGCCAGCGTCGTCCGGACCGGCGATATCGCCGCTCTCCGGGCTGCCGTTATCGCCGTTGCCATTCTCGCCGACCTCGGCGATCCGGTCGACCGACACGACCTTTTCGGACTTGGCGGTATCGAACACGATGACACCCTGCGTGTTGCGTCCGGCGATCCTGATTCCGTCGACCGGACAGCGAATCAGCTGTCCACCATTGGTCACCAGCATGATGCCGTCGCCGTGTTCGACCGGGAACGAGGCGACGAGATTGCCGTTGCGGGTATTGACCGCCATGGCGCCGATACCCTTGCCGCCGCGTCCCGTGATCCGATACTCGAACGACGAGGTGCGCTTGCCGTAGCCTTTTTCCGAGATGGTGAGGATCACCTGTTCGGCGGCCGACATGGCGGCGTAGCGTTCCTGCGACAACGGCGCCTGACCTTCGGGCGGCGTGCCGTTCTCGCCCACCACTTCCTTCTCGATATCGTCATCGCCCGTTTCGCCCTCGGTGGCGCGGCGCATCTTGAGATAGGTGATGCGTTCGCCCGAATCGGCTTCCATATGGCGAAGGATGGCGAGTGAAATCACGTTGTCGCCCGACCCGAGCGTGATGCCGCGTACCCCCATCGAGTCGCGACCCTTGAACACGCGGACATCGGTGACGGGAAAACGGATGCACTGGCCGAGCGCCGTCGTGAGCAGGACGTCGTCGTTCTCCGAGCAGATCTGCACGTCGACGATCGACTCGCCCTCGTCGAGCTTCATGGCGATCTTGCCGGCGCGGTTCACCTGGGCGAAATCGCTGAGCTTGTTGCGCCTCACCGTGCCGCGCGTCGTGGCGAACACCACGTCGAGCCGCGCCCAATCGGCCTCGTCCTCCGGCAGCGGCATGATGGTGGTGATGCGCTCGCCCTGTTCGAGAGGCAGCAGGTTGACGAGGGCCTTGCCGCGGGCCTGCGGGGCCGCGAGCGGCAAACGCCACACCTTCATCTTGTAGGCTTGGCCGAGCGACGAGAAGAACAGCACCGGCTGATGCGTATTGGCCACGAAGATGCGGGCGACGAAGTCCTCGTCGCGCGTCTGCATGCCAGAGCGGCCTTTGCCGCCGCGGCGCTGCGCCCGATAGGTCGAGAGCGGTACGCGCTTGATGTAGCCGGCGTGGCTGACCGTGATGGCCATGTCCTCGCGCTGTATGAGATCCTCGTCCTCCATATCGGCTTCGCTGTCGAGGATGGTGGTCCTGCGCGGCGTCGCGTAGCTCGTCTTGATGGCTTCGAGTTCGCCCTTGATGATATCGAAGATGCGGACGCGCGAGCTCAGGATGTCGAGAAGGTCGGCAATCTCGGCCGCGAGCTTGTTCAACTGCTCGGCGATCTCGTCGCGGCCGAGCGCCGTCAAACGGGCAAGGCGCAATTCGAGGATGGCACGCGCCTGAACCTCGGACAGGCGATAGGTCCCGTCCTCCTTCAGCACATGCCGCGGGTCGGCGATCAGCAGGATCAGCGGCGCCATGTCGAGCGCCGGCCAGTCGCGGTCCATCAGGGCGGCGCGCGCCGTCGCGGTATCGGGCGAGGTGCGGATGAGGCGGATGACCTCGTCGATGTTGGCCACCGCGATGGCGAGGCCGACCTGGACGTGAGCGGCATTGCGGGCCTTCGTCAGCCTGAACTTCGTCCGCCGCGTCACCACCTCTTCGCGGAAATCCACGAAAGCGACGAGGAAATCCTTGAGTTGCAGCATTTCGGGCCGGCCGCCGTTCAAGGCGATCATGTTGGCGCCGAAACTCGTCTGCAGCTGGCTGAATCGGTAGAGCTGGTTCAGCACGACGTCGGCGACCGCGTCGCGCTTCAGCTCGATCACGATCCGCATCCCGTCGCGGTCGGATTCGTCGCGCATTTCGGAGATGCCCTCGACGCGCTTCTCGCGCACGAGTTCGGCGATCTTCTCGATCAGCGTCGTCTTGTTCACCTGATAGGGAATTTCGGTGACGATCAGAGCCTCGCGCTCGCGACGCATCTCCTCGACCTCGACCTTGGCCCGCATGATGATTGAGCCGCGGCCCGTCGCATAGGCCGAGCGGATCCCGGTTCGGCCCAGGATGGAGGCGCCGGTCGGAAAGTCAGGCCCCGGGATGATCTGCAACAGCTCTTCGAAATCGATCTCCGGCTTGTCCATCAAGGCCAGGACGGCATCCACCACCTCGCCGAGGTTGTGGGGCGGGATGTTGGTCGCCATGCCGACTGCGATGCCGCCCGCGCCGTTGACCAGCAGGTTCGGAAAGCGTGCCGGAAGGACCGTCGGTTCCTGGAACTCGCCCGAGTAGTTCGGAACGAAATCGACGGTGTTCTCGTCGAGGTCCTCGAGAAGGGCCAAGGCGGGCCGCGCCAACCTGACTTCGGTGTAGCGCTCGGCCGCGGGCGGGTCACCGTCGATCGATCCGAAATTACCCTGTCCGTCGAGCAGGGGTAGCCGCATCGAAAAGGTCTGCGCCATGCGCACGAGGGCGTCATAAATCGCAAGATTGCCGTGGGGATGGTACTTACCCATGGTGTCGCCGGTGACGCGAGCCGACTTCTTGTGGGCGCTGTCCGGCGTGAAGCCGTTCTCGTTCATCGTAAAGAGGATGCGGCGGTGAACCGGCTTAAGGCCGTCGCGGACATCGGGAAGAGCGCGCGAGACGATCACGCTCATGGCGTAATCGAGATAGGACCTCTTCATCTCATCGACGATGGAGACCGGGCGGATCCCCGATCCGTCGTCCATCTTTTCTTCGTTATCGGCCAATCCGGAAGATCCTCAACGGGCCGGCTTCGACCATGATCAATGGTGCGCCGGCCGGGCGGGCAAGCCGGACTTTTCGGCTCCCCTTCCCTCTTTGCATCTTGGGCCGAGTTTAGCCGAACGCGCGCCGAAATGCGAAACTATTCAGCACTTAACCCACGGTTTCGGCGACCCTGGCATGGCGTTTCTCAAGACCCGCGATCGCGATGCAGATCGCGATCCCTTCGGCCGCCGCCGCCACTTCGCCGAGCGACGGGAAACTGGGGGCCAGCCGGAGGTTGGCGTCGTCGGGGTCGCGGCCGAGCGGCCACGTGGCGCCGGCCGGGGTCAGGGCCAAACCGGCCGCCTTGGCGAGCTCGACGATGCGCGACGCCGTTCCCGGCACCACGTCGACGCTGATGAAGTAGCCGCCCTCCGGCCGCGACCAACGGGCCAAACCGGTGCCCGAAAGGCGCCGCTCCAGGGCCGACAGGACCGCATCGAACTTCGGCGCCAGCAAGGCCCGGTGACGGTCCATGTGCCGCCCGACGCCATCGGCATCCCGCAGGAAGGCCAGGTGACGCAGCTGGTTCAGCTTGTCGGGACCGATGGTGCGACGAACCGCCCGCGCCAGATACCAGGCGACATTGGCGGGCGAACCGGCGAACAGCGCGAGGCCGGCGCCCGCCCATGTGATCTTCGACGTCGAGGCGAACATGAAGACCCGGTCGGCGTGGCCGGCTGCCGCCGCGCGTTCGAGCACGGGCGCAAGCCCGGTCCGGCGCTCCGTCAGGTGATGCACCGCATAGGCATCGTCCCAGAACAGCCGGAAGTCGGGCGCACCCGCCCGCATCGCCGCGAGGCGGCGGACCGTCTCGTCGGAGTAGGTCTCGCCCGACGGGTTCGAGTAGCGCGGAACGCACCACATGCCCTTGACGGCCGGGTCCTGGACCAGGGCCTCGACGGCGTCCATGTCAGGCCCCTGCCCGGTCATGGCGACGGGCAGCATGCGAAACCCGAACTCTTCGCAGAGACCGAAATGCCGATCGTAGCCGGGAACCGGGCAGACGAAGGCCGGCAACGGTTCGGCGCCCCAGGGCCGCGCCGAACCCGGCACCCCCTTCAGCAAGGCCCACACGATGCAGTCATGCATGAGGGCCAGGCTGGAATTGTTGCCCAGCACGATGGCCTCCGGCGCGATGCCGAGGACTTCTGCGAAGAGGCCCCTCACCTCCGGCAGTCCCTGAAGGCCGCCATAGTTGCGAGCGTCCTCGCCCGCCGCCGTGGTCGTGTCGCGGTTGCCCGACGGTGTCAGCAGGTCGTTCGACAAGGACAGCTGCTCGGGCGACGGCTTGCCGCGCGTCATGTCGAGCTTGAGGCCGCGGGCCTTAAAGGCCTCGTAGTCGGCGCGGGTCCGTGCGAGATCGGAGGAAGCAATCGTCGATGTCATAGGGTAATTCGTTCGGCGTTTTTCGTCCCGGCAGAAGCGCCGGGATCCATGCCGGCGAAGGACCGTGGCGCCAGCAGGATGTGTCTTGGACTGTGGCGTTGCGCGCTTTCTCCGGGACGTCAGCGACTCACCGACCGGAGTGCCCTTCCGCTTGGAGGCTCAGAACGGGATATCGTCGTCGATGGCGTCGGCCATGCGCCCGCCGCCGCCTGCTCCGCCGCGCTGCTCCATCGGCGACGAGCGCCCGAAGCTCGCACCGCCACCGCTTCCGCCCGCAAAGGCACCCGGGCCATCGTCGCTTCCGGCGAAGTTGCCCCCGCCCTGCCCGCGGCTGTCCATCAGGGTCAGTTCACCACGAAAGCGCTGCAAAACGACCTCGGTCTGGAACTTCTCGACGCCGTCCTTGTCGGTGTACTTCCGCGTCTGCAGCTGGCCCTCGATGTACACCTTCGAGCCTTTCTTCAGATACTGCTCGGCCACCTTACCGAGGTTCTCATTGAAGATGACGACCCGGTGCCATTCGGTCTTGTCCTTGCGCTCGCCGCTCGCCTTGTCGCGCCAGCTCTCGGTCGTGGCGAGGTTCAGGTTGACGACCGCATCGCCCGAATTGAGACGCCGCACCTCGGGGTCGCGGCCGAGATTGCCGATCAGGATGACTTTGTTGACGCTGCCCGACATGGACCCCTCCTCGGGACCGGAATGAAACGGATAGGCCCGCCCGCGCGGAACCCACTCATCTGGCCTCAGCTTCTACGCTCCGCCGAACCATGAAGATACCCGAACGACCTTCCGTCCACCGGGAAAGCTTGACTCTCATCCCTCGGTGAAGCACGTCGGATCGGAACGAAGTTCATTCTTTGTTCTCTAGCATGCTTTGCGTATCGTGCGAAGCGTCAGCGTGCCAAAATGCGATGCTGCTCCTGCGCTGCAGCGCACTATATGTGGGCCGAGCCGGTCCATGACCGACGTTTGATCATCGAGCCTCATCGTCCCATGGCGCAACAGGATTTCAAGTCCCGCAAGACCGATCTCGCCGAGCCGGAGGCGGCACCCGTTCGCATCGTCCGCAAAGTGAGGCCCGCCAAGGGCGCGAGCGCGCCGGACATCGAAGCGGATCCGGCGATGCCGACCGATGTGTTGCCTCCCCTGCCCGAACCCGAGCCGCCGCGTCCCCTCGACCGTAACGCGATCGTCGTGCGGGGCGCCCGCGAGCACAACCTCAAGAACGTCGACCTGACGATCCCGCGCGACAAGCTCGTGGTGTTCACGGGGCTCTCGGGCTCGGGCAAGTCGTCGCTGGCCTTCGATACGATCTATGCCGAAGGGCAGCGCCGCTACGTCGAGTCCCTCTCGGCCTATGCGCGCCAGTTCCTCGAAATGATGGGTAAGCCCGACGTCGACCAGATCGACGGCCTTTCGCCCGCCATTTCGATCGAACAGAAGACGACGTCGAAGAATCCGCGCTCCACGGTCGGTACCGTTACCGAGATCTACGACTACATGCGCCTGCTCTGGGCGCGAGTCGGCATCCCCTACTCGCCCGCCACGGGCCTGCCGATCGAGAGCCAGACCGTGAGCCAGATGGTGGATCGCGTACTGGCGCTTCCGCCGGACACGCGGCTCTACCTCGTGGCGCCGGTGATCCGCGGCCGCAAGGGCGAGTATCGCAAGGAGATCGCCGAGTTCCAGCGCAAAGGGTTCCAGCGTCTGAAGATCGACGGCACGTTCTACCCGATCGACGACGCGCCCGTGCTGGACAAGAAGCTCAAGCACGACATCGCGGTCGTGGTGGATCGGCTCGTCGTGCGGCCCGATATCGCTACGCGGCTCGCCGAAAGCTTCGAGACCGCGCTCGACCTCGCCGACGGGATCGCGATCGTCGAATGGGCCGAGCCCCCCGCCGACGGAAGCCCGTCGGAGGTGGTCTTCTCGTCGAAATTCGCCTGCCCGGTCTCGGGCTTCACCATTTCCGAGATCGAGCCGCGGCTGTTCTCCTTCAACAACCCGTTTGGCGCCTGCCCGGTCTGCAGCGGCCTCGGCTCGCAGATGACGGTCGACCCCGAGCGCGTCGTGCCGGATCCCAAACTGACACTGAAGCGGGGCGCCATCGCACCCTGGGCCAAGTCGTCCTCGCCCTATTACGCGCAAACCCTCGAGTCGCTCGCCCGCCACTACAAGTTCAAGCTCGACCTTCGCTGGGAAACGCTACCCGAGCGGATCCGCGAAATCCTGCTGTACGGCTCCGGCACCGAGGACGTCCGCTTCAACTACGACGATGGCGCCCGGGCCTATGGGGTCACGAAGCCCTTCGAAGGTGTGGTCAGAAGCCTCGACCGCCGGTTCAAGGAGACCGAAAGCGAGTTCGCCCGCGAGGAGATTTCCCGCTTCATGGGCGCCGTGCCCTGTGCGGCCTGCGAGGGCGCGCGGCTGAAGCCGGAGGCGTTGGCGGTGCGGGTCGCCGACCGGACCATCTCGGCCGCGGCCGAACTGTCGATCCGCAAGGCGATCCTCTGGTTCGAGGCGTTGCCGGGGCAACTCGACGACAAGCGCAACGAGATCGCGTCCCGGATCCTGAAGGAGATTCGCGACCGGTTGCGGTTCCTCATCGACGTCGGGCTCGACTATCTCACGCTGGCGCGCGGCGCCGGAACCCTTTCGGGTGGCGAGAGCCAGCGCATCCGCCTCGCCTCGCAGATCGGCTCGGGGCTCACGGGCGTGCTCTATGTCCTGGACGAGCCGTCGATCGGCCTCCACCAGCGGGACAACGAGCGGCTGCTGGATACGCTGCGGCGGCTGCGCGGCCTCGGCAACAGTGTCATCGTGGTGGAGCACGACGAGGACGCGATCTTGGCGGCCGACTACGTGGTCGACGTCGGACCCGGCGCCGGCATCCATGGCGGCCATATTGTGGCGGCCGGTACCCCGGCCGAGATCATGGCCAATCCCGCATCCCTGACGGGGCAATACCTGTCCGGCGCGAAACATGTCGGCGTTCCCCGCAAACGCCGTCAAGCCAAGGAAGGCCAGCACCTGCGCGTGGTGAACGCGCGCGGCAACAATCTCAAGAACGTGTCGATGGAGGTTCCGCTCGGCACCTTCACCTGCATCACGGGCGTATCGGGCGGCGGCAAGTCGACGCTGGTCATCGACACGCTGTTCGCGGCCGCGGCACGCCGGCTCGGAGGCGCGGCCGAACATCCTGCACCGCACGACGCGGTGGAGGGGCTAGAGTTCCTGGATAAGGTCATCGACATCGACCAGTCGCCGATCGGGCGCACGCCACGCTCGAACCCTGCGACCTATACGGGTGCTTTCACGCCGATCCGCGACTGGTTTGCCGGACTACCGGAATCGAAGGCGCGCGGCTACCTGCCGGGGCGTTTCTCGTTCAACGTCAAGGGCGGCCGATGCGAAGCCTGCCAGGGCGACGGCGTCATCAAGATCGAAATGCACTTCCTTCCCGACGTCTACGTCACCTGCGACGTCTGCAAGGGAAAGCGCTACGGTCGCGAGACTCTGGATGTGAAATACCGCGACCGTTCCATCGCAGACGTGCTCGACATGACGGTGGAAGAGGCGGCCGTCCTGTTCAAGGCCGTCCCATCGATTCGCGACAAGATGGACACCCTGGCCCGTGTGGGCCTCGGCTATGTCAAGGTCGGCCAGCAAGCCAACACGCTGTCGGGCGGCGAGGCGCAGCGGGTGAAACTGTCGAAGGAACTGGCCCGCCGTTCGACCGGCCGGACGCTCTACATTCTCGACGAGCCCACCACGGGGCTGCATTTCGAGGACGTCGCCAAGCTGCTGGCCGTGCTTCAGGAACTCGTCGACCAGGGCAACACGGTCGTGGTGATCGAGCACAATCTCGAGGTCGTCAAGACGGCCGACTACATCGTGGACCTGGGACCGGAAGGTGGTGACGGGGGAGGCCGGATCGTGGCGACCGGGTCACCCGAGGAGGTGGCCCGAAATCCGGCCAGCCACACGGGACGGTTCCTGCGCAACGTCCTGGCGCGCCGCCCGATCAGGTCGGCTGCCGAGTAGCGCCGCGATCCGGTCGACACGTGTCGTGGAGTGAAATGTTGCGGTGCAATAAAACGTTTGCACACGCTTTCCACCCGGAGCTGAAATGCTATGCAATCTTCGTTCGATCGTGATTGGGGCGGCGGCTTCCTGCGCAGATGTCATGCATCAGACACATAACTGACACAGAGATGAACCGCGGTTCAGGTGCGAAGCCTTCCAGTTTAATGATCGTCTTAAGATTTGTTTAAAAGTGTCATGCAACGCGTGCATGGCTGCCGCATTCCACAGGCCCTGTTCGAAACGCTGAAAGCGAGTATATTGCACTGCATCAAAGGTCGTGTTCGCCCCGGCAGATTGGCGGGACGCGCGAAGACAAGGAGCCTTTCGATGTTGAACATGATCAGCAACTGGCGCCGCGAGCGCGCCGCCGTGAGCCAGCTTTCCCGCCTCTCCGACCGCGAGCTTGCCGATCTTGGCATCCAGCGCCGGGACATCCAGGCCGTGGCTCACTTCGCCTCGACCATGACACGCGACGAGGTCGCGACGGTCATCGAGCCGCCGTTCGTCTTCGCCGAACTCGGAGCCGGCTTCCGCGCCGAACACGCCGGCACAGTCTACCGGCCGACGTCTCTCGCGGCCTGATCCCGTCGGCGTAGCTGGGTTCCCCGCCCATTCTTCGCGTGTACCGTGCCGGCCGTTTTGTGTGGGTGGGCACGTCTGAATCGCCTTCGCGGCAGTGGCTGCAGAAGGCTAACAAACCAGGAGAATTCCTATGATGAAGACCCTTGCCATCAAGATCGCCGCTTGGCGCCGCTACCGTGAGTCCGTCCGCGAACTGTCCCGCTTGTCGGATCGCGAGTTGAACGACCTCGGCATCGGACGCGCCGACATCCAGACCATCGTTCGCCAGAGCGCGCAGAGCGAAGCCTGAAGGCACGCTTTCCGCCTACGCCCCGCGCCCGCCGAGCCCAACGCTCCGGCGGGCGCTCCGCTTTTGGAGCGCCGTTATCCGATGGCCTTGCGATCGAAGCGGCGGTTCCGTAGGTCAGGTGCATGTCGAACTCCTTACCTGAACCTATCCACGTCATCGGAGGCGGCCTCGCGGGCAGCGAGGCGGCCTGGCAGATCGCACAAGCCGGCCTCCCCGTCGTTCTGCACGAGATGCGACCCGTACGGCCGACCGAGGCCCACAAAACCGATCACTTTGCCGAACTCGTCTGCTCGAATTCCTTCCGTTCCGACGACGCGCTCGGCAACGCGGTCGGTGTCATGCACCGTGAGATGCGGCGCATGGGCTCGCTGATCATGGCCTGTGCGGATCGGCATCAGGTGCCGGCGGGCGGCGCACTGGCGGTCGACCGGGACGGGTTCTCGGCAGCCGTGACGTCGGCCATCGCCTCCGAGTCCCGGATCGAAGTGCGCCGCGAGGTGGTGGACGGCCTGCCGCCCGACCATTGGACCGAGGTCATCCTGGCCACGGGTCCGCTGACCTCGCCTGGCCTAGCCAACGCCATCGCGGCATTCACCGGCGAGGAGCACCTCGCGTTCTTCGATGCGATCGCGCCGATCGTCTATCGGGACAGCATCGACTTCGGCAAGGCCTGGTTCCAGTCGCGCTACGACAAGGTCGGGCCCGGCGGCAACGGGCTCGACTACATCAACTGCCCGCTCGACCATGCGGGATACGATGCCTTCGTCGACGCCTTGCTGACGCGCGAGAAGACGTCCTTCAAGGAGTGGGAAGGTACGCCCTATTTCAACGGCTGCCTCCCCATCGAAGTCATGGCCGAGCGCGGCCGCGAGACGCTGCGGCATGGTCCCATGAAGCCCGTCGGGCTTACGAATCCGCGCGATCCGACCGTGAAGTCCTACGGGATCGTTCAGCTGCGCCAGGACAATGCGCTCGGTACGCTCTACAACATGGTCGGGTTCCAGACGAAGCTGAAGCACGCCGCCCAGATCGATGTGTTCCGGATGATCCCCGGTCTGGAAAAGGCGGAGTTCGCCCGGCTCGGCGGCCTGCACCGCAACACGTTCATCAATTCACCGCGCCTGCTCGACCGGTCTCTCCGCCTGAAGGCGATGCCGCGCCTGCGTTTCGCCGGGCAGATCACGGGCTGCGAGGGCTATGTGGAGAGCGCCGCCGTGGGCCTCATGGCCGGGCGAATGGCAGCGGCCGAGCGACGGGGCGAAGCCTTCGTCGAGCCACCGCCGACCACGGCCATCGGGGCGTTGCTGAACCACATCACGGGTGGGCATCTCGAGACGATCGATGCCGGGCCGCCGTCGTTCCAGCCGATGAACGTGAATTTCGGCTTGTTTCCGCCGCTCGGCGAGGCGCCGCGATCGGAGACGGGCAAGAAGCTCCGCGGGCCTGAAAAGGCCCAGGCCAACAAGCGCGCCATGAGCTTAAGGGCCGAACGGGATTTGGAGGCTTGGCTTCCAACGATGGATTGTTCCAGCTCACCCTCATCATCTCACTTGGAGCCGATCTTGAGCTAAGCCGTCGCGCGGCGGCGGCCTCTGGAGCATCTCTCGACACGACCGCGTTCCGCGATCGGCTCGGGATGAGGGCTTTTGGGTGCGGGTAGATTGCTCCGCCTTCTTCATGCTGAGCGGCCCGAAGGGCCTGTCGAAGCACGCAGGGCGTCGGCCATCGCATACCGCCTCGGGGGAGGTGCCCTGAAGCGTCCTTCGACACGGATCCTTCGGACCCGGCTCTGGACGAGGAGCGTGGATGTTCCTGAGGAATTCTCATGCTGAGCGGCTCGCAGGGCCGGGTCGAGCACGCTTCCCTCATCCGATCCGGCTTCGCCGGGCCACCTTCTCCCGCCAAGCGGGAGATGGGTCCGTCACCACATATCGAGGGCGACGCGAGCCTCGTCCGACATGCGGCTTTGGTCCCACGGCGGATCGAACACCATATTGACCTTGGCGCCCGCCACGCCCGGCACGGCGGAGGCTGCGGTCTCGACCCAGCCCGGCATCTCGCCAGCCACCGGACAGGCCGGCGCCGTCAGGGTCATGTCGATGCTGACGAATTTCGAATCGTCGATCTCGATCTTGTAGATCAGGCCGAGTTCGTAGATGTCGACCGGGATCTCGGGGTCATAGACCGTCTTCAACGCCGCAACGAGTCCCTCGGTCAATTGATCGAGTTCGGCGGGCGGGATCGCGGATGCCGGCTCGATCTCCGGGCGGTTCGGTTCTGCGGCGACGGGCGCCGACGTGGCTGCATTTGACATGTCAAAACCCGTTCAAGCGAAGAGCGCTTCCGCCCGTAGAAGGGCGTCGGCCAGGGCATCGACCTCTTCGCGGGTGTTGTAAAGCCCGAAAGACGCCCGACAGGTCGCGGTCACACCGAACCGCTGGAGCAGCGGCATGGCGCAGTGCGTCCCGGCCCGAACCGCCACGCCATGGCGGTCGATGACGGTCGCGACATCGTGCGGGTGGGCATTCTGCATCGCGAAGGACAGGATGGCACCCTTGTGCTTGGCCTTTCCGAAAATCCGCAGCGAGTTGATGCGGCCGAGCCGCTCATGCGCATAGGTCGTAAGATCCTGTTCGTGCGCCCGGATGCGGTCCCGGCCGATCTCGCGCATGTAGTCGAGTGCTGCGCCGAGCCCGATCGCCTGAACGATCGGCGGCGTGCCGGCCTCGAAGCGGTGCGGCGGTGAATTGTAGGTCACAGACTCGGTCGTCACCACGTCGATCATCTCGCCGCCGCCGTTGAAGGGCGGCAGGGACTCGAGCATGGCCTTCTTGCCGTACAGCACCCCGATGCCGGTCGGCCCATAGACCTTATGGCCGGTGAAAACGTAAAAATCGGCGTCGAGGTCGCGCACGTCGACATCGAGATGGACCGCGCCTTGCGACCCGTCGACCATGACCGGAATGCCGCGCGCGTGAGCGATGCGGATCATGTCCTTGATGGGCGTGATCGTGCCGAGCATGTTCGACATGTGCGTGATCGCGACGATCTTGGTGCGCGGCGTGAGCGCCCGCTCGAAATCCTCGAGCGAGAGGTTGCCCTCGTCGTCGACGCCGACCCATTTCAACACGGCGCCTTTGCGCTCGCGGTGGAAATGCCAGGGAACGATATTGGAATGATGCTCCATGATGGAGAGCACGACTTCGTCGCCCTCCCCGATGTGCTTCAATCCGAAAGACGAGGCGACGAGATTGACGGCTTCCGTCGCCGAGCGCGTGAAGATGATCTCGTCCACCGACTCCGCATTGAGGAACGCCCGAACCTTTTCGCGCGCCACCTCGAACGCCTCGGTCGCAGCATTGGCCAAGTAGTGCAGACCTCGATGCACGTTGGCGTATTCCGTTTCGTAGGCCGTCACCATACGCTCGATGACCGCCTTCGGCTTCTGGGCAGAGGCCGCGTTGTCGAGGTACACAAGCGGCTTACCGTAAGGCTTAAGCGACAGCGCCGGAAAATCCTCGCGGATCCGGGCGACGTCGTAGGTGGGCTGATCGAGCATATCGCTTACCTTCCGTGCTGCCGAAGCCACTGCCCGATGCGCTCGCCCATCTCGTGACGCACCGCCTCGACCTGCACGGCCGCGATCGCTTCCGCCGCGAAAGCCTCGAGCAGCAAGGCTTGCGCCTCGCGCAACGGGATGCCCCTGGCTCTGAGATAGAAGAGTTGATCTTCGTCGAGAGACCCGACCGTCGCACCGTGGCCGCAAACGACGTCGTCGGCGAAGATCTCCAGCTCCGGCTTGTTGTACATGGTGGCGGCTTCTCCGAGGAAGATCGCCTTCGACAGCATCTTGCCGTCCGTTTTCTGCGCTCCGGGCGCCACCACGACCTTGCCCTGGTAGATCCCGGTCGCTTCGTCGTCGAGGATATGTTTGTAGAGTTCGCGGCTTTCGCAATGGGGAGCGGTATGGGTCACGATGATCGTCGTGTCGGCATGGCAGCGGCCGTCAAGCAGCGAAACGCCGTTGAAGTGCGCCGTCGAGTGCGGACCGGCGAATTCCAGATAGGCCTGCCGCCGGGTGACCCCGGGCGTGGCGATCAGGGTGGTGCCGTCGAAGCGCGCATCGGCACCGAGCCGAACCAGGGTCAAGCCGAGGTGCAAGGCCTGCGCCCCTAGCCCGTCGATACGGGCCAGATGGTCGAAGGACGCGCCGTCGCCGACCGAGACGACCAACACCGCATTCGCCGACGACCGCGCCTCGCCCAAAGCAGCATGGCGCTCGACCACCGTCGCCGAGGAATGGTCGCCGAGCAGCACATAGCTCCGCTCGTAGATCGCAGCCGGAACCCGGCCGGAGAGGAGCGACACGATCTCGATCACCGGTTCGACCTTGACCCCCGGCTCGACCGTGACCATCACGCCGCCCTGCAGGAAAGCAGCATTGAGAGCGAGGATCGATTCCTCCTCGCCAAGCTTCTGGGCATAGGCAAGGTTGGCATCGAGATTATCCGACGGCAGCGCCTCGAGCACGGGCGTAACGCGGACATGGGGACCGAGGCCGGAGAGATCGGACAGGTCAGGGCTGAAACAGCCGTCGAGCAGCACCAGTCGCACGGCTCCCGGAAGGGCATGAGCCTTCAGGCGCTCCCTTGCCTCCGTCACCAGCGCTGCGTCGGGCACGTGGGCCGGCGGAAGAGCCTCGCGCAGAACGGTGCGCAGATCGGTGTAGTGCCAACTCTCGTTGTGTCGGTTGGGCAGGCCCGCGGCCACAAACCGCGAGAAGGCGGCCTCGCGCCGGGTCGCCGACCCATCGTTCCCGCGCCTCGCCGCGGCCGAACGAAACTGCTCGGCAAGCGCCTGCTCTGCACCGTTGGGGGTCTTGAAGCTCACGCCCATGAACCCGGCCTCACGCCGCATCCGCGACGTAGTCGCGGTAACCGTTCTTCTCGAGTTCCAACGCCAGGGCGGCGTCGCCGCTTTTGATGATCCGCCCTTTCGACATGATGTGAACCACGTCCGGCTTGATGTAGTCGAGCAGGCGCTGGTAATGCGTGATCACCAGGAAGCCTCGATTGGCGGCGCGCAATGCATTGACGCCATTGGAGACGATCCGCAGCGCGTCGATGTCGAGCCCGGAATCGGTCTCGTCGAGGAGCCCGTACCGGGGCTCCAGAAGCGCCATCTGCAGGATCTCCATCCGCTTCTTCTCACCGCCCGAGAAGCCGACGTTCAACGGACGCTTCAGCATGTCGGGGTCGACCTCGAGGCGGGCCGCTCCCTCACGCACGTGGCGCATGAAATCCGGGGTCGACAGCTCGGATTCGCCGCGCGCCTTCCGCTGGGCATTCACCGAAGCTTTGAGAAACGTCATCGTGGCGACGCCGGGAATCTCGACCGGATACTGAAAAGCCAGGAACAGGCCTTTGGCGGCCCGCACCTCGGGATCCATCGCGAGGACGTTCTCGCCATCGAGCAACACCTCTCCCGCGGTGACATCGTAATCGGCCCGGCCGGCGATCACGTAGGAAAGGGTCGACTTGCCCGAACCATTCGGCCCCATGATGGCCGCGACTTCTCCTGGGCGAACCGCAAGGTCGAGCCCATTGAGGATTTTCTTGCCTTCCACTTCGACGTGAAGGTTTTTGACTTCCAGCATTCCGTTACCTTGTCGCAGATCAGTGGAGCGTCAACCGAACGGCATACGCTCCGCAGCAGTGGTGAAGTCAGCCGACGCTGCCTTCGAGCGAGATGGCGATCAGCTTCTGCGCCTCGACCGCGAACTCCATCGGCAACTGCTGAAGCACGTCGCGAACGAAGCCGTTGACGATGAGCGCCGTGGCTTCCTCGGCCGACAGCCCGCGCTGGCGGCAATAAAAGAGCTGATCCTCGGAGATCTTCGAGGTCGTGGCCTCGTGCTCGAACACCGCCGACGAGGTCTTGGCCTCGATATACGGAACCGTATGGGCACCGCACTGCTCCCCGATCAGAAGCGAATCGCAATTGGTGAAGTTTCGCGCATTCTTCGCCTTGCGATGGGCCGAGACGAGCCCTCGATAAGTGTTGTCCGAGCGTCCGGCCGCGATTCCCTTGGAAATGATGCGGCTCGTCGTATCGCGGCCGAGATGGATCATCTTGGTGCCGCTGTCGACCTGCTGCATGCCGTTCGAGATGGCGATCGAGTAGAACTCGCCACGCGATCCGTCGCCGCGCAGGATGCAGGACGGGTATTTCCACGTGATGGCCGACCCGGTCTCGACCTGCGTCCAGGAGATCTTCGCCCGTGCCTCGCGGCAGTCGCCGCGCTTGGTGACGAAATTGTAGATCCCGCCCTTGCCGTTGGCATCGCCGGGATACCAGTTCTGCACGGTCGAATATTTGATCTCGGCATCTTCCAGAGCCACGAGCTCGACCACGGCCGCATGGAGCTGGTTCTCGTCACGCATCGGAGCCGTGCAGCCTTCGAGATAGCTCACATAGGAGCCCTTGTCGGCGATGATCAGCGTGCGCTCGAACTGCCCGGTGTTCTTCTCGTTGATCCGGAAATAGGTCGACAGTTCCATCGGGCAGCGGACGCCCGGCGGGATGTAGACGAAGGATCCATCCGAGAAGACGGCCGAGTTCAGCGTGGCGTAATAGTTGTCGGTCACGGGTACCACCGAGCCGAGATACTTCCTCACGAGCTCGGGGTGGCTATGCACCGCCTCCGAAATCGGGCAGAAGATGACCCCTGATTTTGCGAGCTCGGCCTTGAAGGTCGTCGCGACCGAAACCGAGTCGAACACGGCATCGACAGCAACGCGAGACGATGGCTCGACGCCGGCCAGCATCTCCTGCTCGCGCAATGGGATCCCAAGCTTCGCGTAGGTCCGCAACAGCTCCGGATCGACCTCGTCGAGCGATTTTGGGCCCGGGGTGCTCTTCGGCGCCGAGTAATAATAGAGATCCTGGTAGTTGATCGGCGGGTGTTTCACGCGAGACCAGTCGGGGCTCTCCATGGTCAGCCATCGGCGATAGGCTTCGAGCCGCCACTCCGTCAACCAAACCGGCTCGTTCTTCTTGGCCGAGATGAAACGAACGATATCCTCCGAAAGACCCTTGGGAGCCTTGTCGGATTCGATCTCGGTGATGAAGCCGTACTTGTACTCGCTGACGTCGATCGACCTGACGCGATCGACGGTGTCCTGGACAGCGGCCATCTTAATCTCCCCAACCGGACGCCGAGGCGACCCGGTCCGTATCCTCAGCGAGGCTCCCGAAGAGCCCTATGGTTCTGCGATGTCATGCGGCGGCGCTGAAGCGCCTGCCCTTCATTCGATCGAGTGTCGCGGCCATCCGGGCCAATACATCCTCGACATCGGTCTCGGTTGAACTCCACCCGAAGCTCACCCGCAGCGCCCCTGCTCTCAGATCGGGTTTCACCCCCATGGCTTCAAGGACATGCGACCGACCGACCTTGCCCGAAGCGCAGGCCGACCCCGACGAGATCGCGATCCCTTCAAGATCGAGCGACATCAGCAGGGTTTCGGCCGGAAGGCCGGGCACCGCAAAGGCGCTCGTGTTGGGAAGCCTCGGCGCATCGCGGCCAAATACTCTCGCATCGGGCGCGACGCGCTGCAGGCCGGCCTCGAAACGGTCGCGCAGCACCGCCATCGGGCCCGCCTCGATATCGGCCGCCGCCGCTTCGGCCGCAGCTCCGAATGCCGCGATCGCCGCCACGTTCTCGGTTCCAGCCCGGAAGCCACGCTCCTGTCCGCCGCCGCGCAGAACCGAGGCTCCGAGCGCGACCCGGTCCGACAGCATCACGACCGCGCCGGCACCCGCGAGCCCGCCGAGCTTATGGGCCGAGAGCAGGAGGACATCCGCAGGAAGGGCGTCGCAGGAGATCCGTCCCGCCGCCTGAACGGCATCGCAGATCACGACGCCCCCGTGTTTCCATGCCAATTCCGCGATGCGGCTCAGCGGCTGCAGAACACCCGTCTCGTTATTGGCGGCCTGGACCGCCACGATGCAGCGGCCGCCGAGGGCGAGTGCAGACGAAAGGACCGCAAGATCGAGGACGCCGCTCGTCAAGACCGGTATGGTCCCTGTCGCATCCCCACCGAAGCGATGACCGTGCAGCACGGCGGCATGTTCGGTCGCCCCGACGAGAAGCCGGTCGAACCCACGCCGGCCGTCGGCGAAAGTGTCGGGCGAGAGGGCGAGATGCGCCGCCTCTGTAGCGCCGGAGGTGAAGACAACCCGCTCGGAGCTCGCACCTGCCAGGGAGGCGACCTGCCGTCTCGCGTCCTCGACGAATGCGCGAGCGCGGCGGCCCTCCGCGTGGACCGACGATGGGTTGGCCGCGAAAGCGATGGCGTCCAAGGCTGCCGTCCTGGCCTGAGGTCGCAAAGGGGCCGTAGCGTTGTGGTCGAGATAAACGCGCGGGCTGGCCATCGTTGCGCTCAAGGGCAGGTTCACTCAAATGTCTTGCAAACGCGAGGGGCAGCCGTGCTAAGAGGCCGCTTGCTCAAGCACGCTTGAGCGCTATGCGGATATGCCAGACCGTCATTCTGTTAGAATTATTCTAACAGGGTTACGGTCTCCGCATAGTGGTGTCAAGCGAGCCCTCTGTCTGCCCTCGTGCGTCTTGTCGCGGCGCTGCCGTGACGGGCGGCAGTGCAGCGCCAGGCTGCGCTGGGTCGACGGAACCGATCCGGCGGCGCGCGGCGGCAGCTCACGTTTCGGAGTCCCCATGCCAGAAGTCATCTTTGCCGGACCTGCCGGCCGCCTCGAAGGGCGCTTTCACCCGGCCAAGAAGCGCGGAGCCCCGATCGCCATCGTGCTGCATCCGCACCCGCAGTTCGGCGGCACGATGAACAACCAGATTGTCTACAACCTCTACTATGCGTTCGCGGAGCGTGGTTTCTCGGTGCTGCGCTTCAATTTCCGCGGGGTCGGGCGGAGCCAGGGCAATTTCGACCATGGCGCTGGAGAACTGTCGGATGCCGCAGCGGCCCTTGATTGGGCTCAGACCGTCAGCCCCGATGCACGCGCCTGCTGGATCGCCGGCTTCTCGTTCGGCGCCTGGATCGGCATGCAATTGCTGATGCGCCGTCCCGAGATCGAGGGATTCATCTCGATCGCGCCTCCCGCGACGCTCTACGACTTCTCGTTCCTGGCGCCCTGCCCGTCATCCGGCCTGTTCGTCCACGGCGACAAGGACCGCGTGGCGCCGTTGAGAGAAGTGCAGACGCTGATCGAGAAGCTGAAGACGCAGAAGGGGATCCTGATCGAGCATGCGGTGATCCCCAATGCCAACCACTTCTTCGAGAACTGCGTCGACACGCTGATCACGGAGGTCAGCGCTTATCTCGACAAGCGCCTCGACAACCCCGTCCGCACCGCCATCCCGGCCCGCACGGGTTAAATCCGGGACATCTGCTGCCTCTACCCTGCCCAGCATGGATCCGGGCGCTTCGGCCGGGATGACGGCGGGGCTGCCTGCCTCAACCTGCGGCGGCGTGGAACACGCCCCCGGTCAGCGGAGACGAGACGCCGGTCGTGCCGGGGAAGGTGATGGGCAGGCCGAGACGGGAGCGGACCGCCAGATAGGCAAACGCCTGCGCTTCGATGGCGTCGCCGCTCCAGCCGAGCGCCGCGGCATCGATGACCCGACAGGGCAACCGGTCTCGAAGCCGATGCATCAGGACCGGATTATGCGCCCCTCCTCCACAAACCACGAGGAGGTGCGGCTCGGCCGGTAGGAGGCCGAAGGCCCGCGCCACGGTCGCGGCCGTGAAATCCGTCAAGGTCGCGGCCGCGTCCTCGGTCGACAGTGCCGCTACGGGCTCGCGCGACCAATCGTTCCGATCGAGCGACTTCGGCGGTGGTGCAGCGAAATAGGGGTGCCGCAACATGATGTCGACGAGGTCGGCATGTGGGCGACCGGCCGCCGCCGTGACACCGTCGCGGTCGAAGGACTGCCCGGTGCGTTCGAGCATCAGATCGTCGACAAGTGCATTGCCCGGCCCCGTGTCGAAGGCGATCGGATCGGAACCGCCAACAGGCAAATAGGTGATGTTGGCGACGCCGCCGACGTTGAGCAGCGCGGCAGGGCGCGCGAGCCCGGCCGCTTCGGCCAGCGCCCGATGGAACGCCGGCACCAAGGGTGCTCCCTGTCCGCCCGCCGCCACATCCGCAGCCCGCAGGTCGGCCACGATGTCGATCCCGCAATCCCGCGCCAGGGCGGCGCCGTCCCCGATCTGAACGGTCAGCCGACGCTCGGGGCGGTGCAAGACGGTCTGACCATGGAAGCCGACGAGCTCGAGGCCGCGCGTCTCCGCAGGGTGCGCCCGCACGAAGTCCTTCACCGCGACGCCATGCAGCGTCGTCAAACGGGCCTCGGCCTCGGCCAGGACCCCGGGCCGGGCATCGCGATCCTCGAGACCGACCGCGACCGTCAGGGCCTCCCGCAAGACCGCGCGGTCGGCCTCGGAATAGGGGGAGAAGCCCGTCGGGCCGAAACGCAGCCGCTCGCGACCGTCGGTCTCGACCAGGGCCAGGTCGATCCCGTCCATCGACGTGCCGCTCATCAGACCCAAGGCCAACATGGCTGCCGCTCCGATCTGCCGGTCTCGCTGACGATAAGGTGAAGTTCATGGTCGCCGATGTTGCATCGGGCCGCAAGAGCCCCTAGACGGGCCTTCCGGCCAGAAGCCCCGAAGCTCGGTCTCGGCCGGATCGCGCCCGAATGGCCGCCAGATTTCCAGCCGTCGAGTCCTCCATGCCCGCTACCGCCGATCAGGCGCCCGCCGCGTCGTCCGACTTCCTCCGGGTGATGCGCGAGCGCGGCTATGTCCATCAGATGTCCGACGAGGCCGGCATCTCGGACCTCGCAGCGCGCGGCGAACTCAATACCTATGTGGGCTACGACTGCACGGCGCCCTCCCTGCATGTCGGCAGCCTGATCTCGATCATGATGCTCCACTGGCTGCAGGAGACCGGTGCCGGCAAACCGATCGTGCTGATGGGGGGCGGCACCACGCGGGTCGGCGATCCGTCGGGCAAGGACGAGTCGCGGCAGATCCTCACCGTCGAACGGATCGACGCCAACAAGGACAGTTTGAAGCAGGTGTTCGGCCGGCTGATGCGCTTCGGCGACGGCGCGCGCGACGCCGTGATGGTCGACAATGCGGATTGGCTGACGAAGCTCAACTACATCGACTTCCTCCGCGACGTCGGCCGGCACTTCTCGGTCAACCGCATGCTGTCGATGGACAGCGTCAAGATGCGGCTGGAGCGGGACCAGGAACTCTCGTTCCTCGAATTCAACTACATGTGCCTGCAATCCTTTGATTTCGTGGAGCTCAATCGGCGCTACGGCTGCCGTCTGCAGATGGGCGGCTCGGACCAGTGGGGGAACATCGTCACCGGGCTCGACCTCGGCCGCCGCATGGGGGCACCGCAGCTCTTCGCCCTCACCTGCCCGCTCATCACGACATCGTCGGGGGCCAAGATGGGCAAGACCGCCGCGGGGGCGGTCTGGCTCAAGGCCGACATGAAGAGCCCCTACGACTACTGGCAGTTCTGGCGCAACACCGAGGATGCGGATGTCGGCCGTTTCCTGCGCCTGTTCACGCTGCTGCCCTTGGCCGAGATCGGCCGTTTGGAAGCGCTGGGCGGGGCGGAGATCAACGAGGCTAAAAAGGTGTTGGCCACCGAGGCGACCGGCCTGATGCACGGCCGGGAAGCGGCGGCGGCAGCGGGCGAGACGGCCCGGCTGACGTTCGAACAGGGTACGCTGGCCGAGGATCTGCCGACGGTTCGCGTGCCGCGGGCGGAGCTCGAAGCCGGGCTCGGCGTTCTCGCGGCCTTCACCCGCGCCGGCCTCGTGGGTTCGACCAGCGAGGCGCGAAGGCAGATCAAAGGCGGCGGCCTCAGGGTCAACAACGAGACGCTCGTCGACGAAGCCGCGGTTCTGGGCCCGCAGGATCTGGTCGATGGTTCGATCAAACTATCGCTCGGCCGCAAGAAACACGTCCTGCTCAAGCCGGAATAAACCGCAGGGGTCAGTCGCGGCGAGCGGCGGCCTCGGCGTCGAGCCACGTCAGGCAGGCCTGGAAAGCCGCTTCGGCGCCCGCGATGACGGCCTCGACATGTGCCGGCTCACGAGAGCCGTAAAGATCGAGAGCTGCGCGGAAGGTCCGAAAGGCGGGCACGGCCCGGCCGGCGCTCGACGTCAAAAATCGGCTCGCCCCGGCGATCGACAAGTCGGGATGGGCCGCGACGTGGCGCAGGATCAGCAGGTTGCCCATGGCCGAGCCGGACGCGACATAGCGGAGCCCGAGGGCGGCATCGAAGTCCGGGCACGGCGGAAAGGCGGCGGGGGCGCTTGGCTCGTCGATCCCGAGCGCTCTCAGATCGTCGTCGATCGACATGGTAGGGCTTGCCGAACCGGGCGCGAAGCCGTGAAGCCGGAAGGCGCCCTCGAAGCAGATTTGCGCGGCGTCGAGCGAAGCATGCAGTGCCCGAAACATCCGGAGCATGGTCGCCACGTCGCCCGCTCCACCCAGGGTCTCCGGCCACCCGGTCCTGGCTTCGAGCCCGCGATGAGAGCTCGATGTCATGGCCCTGATGCGATCCGACAGCGGCGTCTCGGAATCGCCCGTCATAAGTTAACTCGTCCGGACCCTTCGGATGCGATGCGCAATTGGGCTCCCTACTCCTGCTCGACCTTGGTCCGGGCCGGCCCATCGGCCCGGTCACGAGCCTGCGAGTCACCTTCGGCGGCGTTGTCCAGGGCGCCGAAGATCTGCCGCAGAAATCCGGGTGCCAGAGCCGAAAGCGGGTTCACGTTGAGCACGGGCGATGCCGCAGACCCCGTGATGCGGTAGCTCAAGCCGAGCAAGCCTTCGTGCCGGCCCCCACCCAGCAACGGGCCAAAGAGCGGCACCTGCGAGAACAGGTTGTTGACTCCGTAGAGAGGCACGAAGGTTCCGGACAGGTTAACCTGGTCGCGGTTGAAATCGATCGTGCCGCCGACCGTGGCGCCGAGCTGGTTGCCGAACATCGAACCGTCTCGGACCTGAACGGTGCTGCCGGTCTTGGTGAAATAGGCTTCGAGCTTGGTGAACTGCATGGATGAAAGGTCGACAGGAGATGCCTCGCCGCCATTGGCGCCTTCCCGATTTTGGCTCGCCAAGCCCTCGGTCGCGAGCTTGCGCATGGCCGGGTCCTCGCGGATCACGAAGTCGTGTACGGTGGCATAGCCGTCGAGCCGCCCCCCGTTCGAAGCGATGTTCGCGTCGAGCCGGCCGCCGCCCATCCGCTTATAGAGATCCATGAACAACAGGCTCGCGCCGGCATCGCCCGAGTTGACGATGTAATGCGGGGCGTTGTCGATCGATGCGGTCGAGATCGTGATCGGCTGCCGTCCGAATTTTCCCGTGAGCTGCAGCTTCTTGATCTGAGAGCCGCGCCGCGTCAGGCGCAGGTCGGCCCCTGTGATCGCCTGATTGTTCTGCCCGGTCAGGATGGCGGTGTGCAGGTCGAGGTCGAGCGATCCCTTGGCGGGTTCCGGGGCACTCGTGGTGCTGCTGGGAGCGGAGACACCCAACCACTTCAGGAAAGGTCGGGCGTCGAGATTGGAACCTCGCGCCACGATCTTCAGAACATCGCCGTTCTGCTGGGCGTCGAGCTTGAGATCGTCGCCGGGCGATAGTTTGACCTGGGTCAGGCGAGCCGAAGAAAAACCACCGTCCTTGTCGAGGTCGGCCGAGCCGCGCAGCGACGTTCCATTGCCGTCGAAAGCGATGTTGTCGAGCGTGACGCCGCTGTCGCGCGTCTGCACGGTGAACGAGGCCTTGGCGGGACGGCCCAGGGGCTTGCTGAATCCGGGCACGACCTCGTCGATGGCGGCCTTGGCGAAATCGAGTTCGACCGCAGCCTTGGTCTTGTCCCCTGGCGTCATCGTGGCCGTGATCTTCGCGGCCACGCTGCCTTTGAGGCCCGCACTCGCGCTGACCCCGGCCCGGGCCCGCGCGGCATCGTCGAGCACCATGGCGATGGCGGCTTCGCTACCGCCGGTCGGCGGCTTCCTGAAGTCCAAGGTCGCCGGAGCGCCATAGATGCGCCCATCGCCCTTGGCATGGAGGCCGGTCTTGTCGACATCGAACTTCAGGGTCGCGTCGCTGAGGCCCTCCTTGCCGATCAGCTTGTCGATGCCGAAATTGGTGGCCGCGGCCGAAACACCGATCTTGGTCTCGTCGGGGGGCACATGGTCTCCGAACCGGGTGGCGACCGTCAGATGGCCGTCGACCTGGCCCTTCATCGCAGCACCGTCGGCCGGCAGGTTGGCGTAGGGCTTCAGGGCGTCGCGCGACAGCAGCTCGGTCAGCACATCCACCGCGCCCAGCACATGGGCTTCGATCACGGCCGGAGTCGGCTTGGGATCGGTATCGGGAACATGGAGGTTGCCATCCGCCAAGGTCAGTTTATGGCCCGGGCTGACGTCCATCGCACCTTTTTGGACGTCCATGTTGAACGTCCGACCCGTCACGACGCCCCGGGCCTCGATCCCGTCGAGCGACGGCACGCCCTGCATGAACGCGAGAGAAAGGTTCGACACCGCGAATGTGACATGCACATGGTCGTCGGCCACGGCATGTTCGGCGCGCATCAAAGCCAGATCGGCGTCGGTCAGGTCGGAGGTCGCGGTCCCCGCCTCGACGGTGCCGCCCTTGAGGTTCGCCAGAAGCCAAGCCCTGACCGGCGCCGCGATGAAGCTCGGCCACAGCCGCACCAACGCCTGTGCCGGCATGTGCTTCACGGTCGCCGTGTTCTTCAGCCGGAACCCGCTGCCCTCGGCGTGAAGGTCGCTCGTCATACCGAAGTCGATCTCCGGACCGTCGACGTCGAGCTTGTCGACGACGAAGCGATGCTCGCTCGGCACCACGCGGAACACCATTCCGGCATGGGCGATGCGGATCGGCTTCTCGCCCGGTCGCTCGGTCCCGAAGATCCCCGAAGCGTCGGCTTGGACGGCCCAGGGGTCCCCGGGGCTCCGCGGCAGGTCGACATGTCCCGTGAGGCCGAAGACCGATTCGCCGGCCCGGAGTTCCGTCCGATCGATCGCCACGCCGTTCGTCGTCGCGTCGAGATGGAACCCGCCCGCCACGCTGTCGATCAACAGGGGCTCATGATCCGGGTCGTCGAGCTTGAAATAGCCCGCGCCAAGCGAGAAACTGCCTTTCGCCGTGTCGATCTCCCCGTCCGACCCGAGCCTGATGGTCAGCTGCGCCGACAGCGGCATATCGAAATCGAAGCCGACGCCGCGCAAGCCGCCCGCCAGGGTGATTTCGTCGAGCGACAGGTCGCTGGCCTCCACGGTCAGGATCTTGACGCCGTCGGGCGCAGCGGCGGCGCGCGCCACCAGCGACCAGCGACCGCCCGGGCCATCGGCTGCGACCGAGAGCGTCACCGCGCCGTCCGGTGCCCGATCGAAGCTGAGATCCGTGTTGCTGAAGATCGTCTTGGTCCCGTGCGTCCGGTCGTCCAGCACCAGCCGCCCCGTCACCCTGACGCGGTCCATCGCGTTCATGGCACTGTCGGGATCCGTCGTCGCCTCGACGAGCGAGCGCATCGCGGCCGACAGGGCCCGCAACGCGGCATTCGCCGGACGGGGGGCGGTGTGCGCCGGCAGGACGCCGCCCGGGTTCCCGTCGGCGCTTGCCGAGTCCGACGGCACAGGCCCGTGGACCGAGCGTGACGCTCCCGAGAAGGCACTCGACAGCGGAAAAGCGGCCGCATCGTCCGAACCTGTCGATACCGCCACCTGCCCGTCGGGCAGGATCAACAGCCTCACGTCGACGTCGTGGATATCGAGGCGGTTCGGCGCCACTTTGCCGACCAGCAACGACATCGGATCAAGTGAAATCGCGGCCCGGGGAGCTGACACGATCGGTCTAGCGGACGCATCGGCAACGGACAGGTGACTGATGGTCAGTGCCGGCCCGTGGTCGGTGGCCTCGATGGCGGTGTCGCCAAGATCGAAGCGATAGCCATGGCCGACACGGCTGTTGAGAGCCGCGACGATCTGCGGCTTCAGATCGACCGCGACCGGGCCTTGCGACAATCGCAGGAACGCCAGGCCGCCCCCGATGGCAATCAGGAAACTGACGCTGACCGCGAAGGTCGCTACTGCGAGACTGAACCGCCGCAATCTGGACCGGGGGCGCCGGGAGTTCTGCCGGCGAATGAGATGTCGCCCGCAGAACGGCTCGGACTCATGCGCGACCGGCGCTCCGAGAGCCTCTGCTCCTCGGCCTGCCGCTTCGTCGTGCGATGTGTCGGACGCTTCGTCCAAGCCGTCAGGCCTCCTGTATTGACGGAAAGGCTGGATCCAACCTTATCTGCGCCGCACCACCGCGAACGGTGGCAAGTGCCGAGAGCCATCGGCCGGCAATGGGACGAAAGGAAGACGACATGGCCGAACCTTTGCAAACGGGCGATGCTGCGCCGACATTCAGGCTACCTCGCGATGGTGGAGGAGAGCTGACGTTGCAGTCCTTCGCGGGTAAAAAACTCGTTCTCTACTTCTATCCCAAGGACGACACGAGCGGATGTACCCGGCAAGCCATCGACTTCAACGCGCTGAGACCCGCCTTCGCCGAAGCCGGAGCCGAGGTCGTCGGCATCTCGCCGGATTCAGCGCGCAGCCATGACGCTTTTAAAGCGAAACATGGTCTCGGGTTTCCGCTCGCAGCGGATGAAAACAAAGAGACCTGTCAAAACTACGGTGTCTGGACTGAAAAATCCATGTACGGGCGGAAATACATGGGAGTCGAACGCACGACCTTCCTGGTTGGCCCAGACGGCCGCATCGCGGAAATCTGGCCAAAGGTTTCGGTCAAGGGGCACGCCGAGGCCGTTCTTGCAGCTGCCCGCACGCTCCGCTGACGAGCCATGCGGCTCAGCGTTGTACCGATGCGAGGCATCGAACCCTCGGAGGACCGGCAACCCGGCGTTTGCGAATGATTAACCCTGTTTCGATTAGGTCTCGGTGGACCTCGTCGGCACATCATCGGCGAAGGGCCGAGAGGTGTTCGACATGCCAGGCCAGACCGTCACGCTCGAAGAGGCCTTGCCGCGGTCGCACTATTTCGTGACCGTGTCGCGCGGCGCCGGCATGAAAACCGTGGCGATCCGATCCGGACTGGCGCATATCGCCTTGGTCTTGTTGCCGCTTCTCGTCGTCGCGGGGCTCGGCAGCACGTTCTATCTCGTCTTCCACGATGACCTGATGGCAAGCCTGATGGCCCGCCAGACCGCCATGCAATATGCTTATGAGGACAAGATCGAGGCACTTCGCCAGGACCTGGAGCGGCAATCTGCCCAGGTTCGCGTCGAACGGGCGAAAGTGGATTTCACGGTGCACGACCTCTTCTCGCGCGAGGCGACGCTGGAGACGCGCGCAGCCGTCGTGGCGGACCTCGCGACCCGTACCGGATCCTCGTCGGCTGTCTTGCCCGCGTTGCCGCAGGCCATCCTGGGCCATGCCCAGCCCATGCCGAACGGCGTGCTCGGGTACGCACCGACGGAAGCCTACGACGGCACGAAGCCGCACCCCTTGAGAGATCTGCCGATCCACGGGCCTGGGGGAGCCTCCGAGGATCACGCGTCGCTCATGGACGACACCGCAGTGCCGCTCGGCGACAGGCTCGCGGCCGCAGCGACATCGCTGGATCGGGTCGAGCGGGACCAGACCGGTATTGTAGCGCGGATCGGCGTGGTGGCCCGCAGTCGCATGACCAGGATGCGCGACCTGATCGAAACCGCCGGGCTCTCGCCCGACCGCTATCTTGCCAAGCCTCAGGCGGGGGTCGGCGGCCCCTATGTGCCGCTGCCCGAAGGCGCCGGGGCGGCGTTCAATCTCGCGGTTGCCGACCTTCGCGGCGTGCTCGATGCTGATTCGCAGTTGCGCGGCGCCATGGCGAGCATTCCCGTGGCGATGCCGCTGTCCGGACATCCGGACGTGACGTCGCCCTTCGGAGCCCGGCTCGATCCGTTTCTCGGCCGGCCTGCGCTTCACACCGGCGTCGACCTGCGCGAGAACTACGGGAGCGATATCCGTGCCACCGGTGCGGGTCGGGTGGTGTTCGCCGGCGTGGCCGGCGGCTACGGCAACATGGTCGAAGTCGACCATGGCAGCGGCCTCACGACCCGCTATGCGCACATGGGCGAGATCTCGGTCGCCGAGGGCCTAAGCGTAGAGCGCGGGACGGTGTTGGGGCATGTCGGGGCCACGGGACGGGCGACTGGCCCTCATCTGCATTACGAGGTGAGGATCGATGGAGAGCCGGTCGACCCGATCCGGTTCATGGACGCGGGCGAGCGTAGCGATCTCGCATCGCTGCTGGCAAGCCGATAGACACCGAGCGGCAACACCCGAATTTTATCAGTCTGGGGTCAGGAACTGCAACTTCTTGTGAGAACTTCCCGGATGAAGCATAGTTGAAGCTTGCGGTGTCGCAGGGTGTCGCAACGAGGGCGGCGCGACCGCAAGGCCATCGGGAAGTGAAGTTCATGTCAACGTCCAGTCGTTTCGTCTTCGCGGGCCTCGCCGCCGCCGGCCTGTGCCTCGGTGGCTGCGCGTCCACGATTGATCGAATTCCGTACAGCGAGAGCGAAGCGTTGGCGGCGTCAGTGCCCGGCATGGGGGCGGTCCGGTTCTACGCCGACGCGCCGGGCTTCGTCTTCGACCGCTTCCGCGCCCAGGTGTTCGCCCAGGCGCAGGCCCGGCATGAGCCGGTAACGTTCCTGGCGCTGTCGAGCGGCGGCTCGGACGGTGCTTTCGGGGCGGGGTTCCTCAAAGGTTTGTCGGATTCCCATCAACGGCCGAATTTCACCATCGTGTCCGGCGTGAGCACCGGGGCCCTGATGGCGCCCTTCGCTTTCCTCGGCTCTCAATACGACGCCACGCTGCAGGACCTTTACACGAGCGGCTTCGCGTCTTCCCTGGTGAGCGACGCCAGCGTCATCAACGGTCTCATCGGCAATGCCCTGGTGGACAGTGACAAACTCGGTCACTTCATCGCACGCTATATCGACAAAGGCGTCCTCGATGCCGTCGCGGCCGAGCATCGGCGGGGACGGCGGCTCTTGGTCGTCACCACCAACCTCGATCAGCAGCGGTCGGTCATATGGGACATGGGGGCGATCGCCAGCGCCGGCACGCCACAGGCCCTCGCCCTGTTCCGCCAGGTCCTGGCCGCCTCGGCCTCCGTCCCGGCGCTCTTCCCGCCCCGGCTGATCGAGGTGGAGAGTGGAGGTCGTTCGTTCCAGGAAATGCACGTCGATGGCGCCACGGTCCGGCAGATCTACGTCGCGCCCGACGAGGTCATCTTCGGCGGCAACCGAGGCGTGCCGTCGGGCCAGATCAAGGATCTTTACGTCCTCGTCAACAACAAGATCGACCCGGCTTTCAAGGTCATCGACGACAAAACCGTGTCGGTGGCGGCCCGCGCCCTCTCGACGGTCCTGAAACGCGAGGGTCGCAACAACGTGCTGAGTTCCTACGCCTACACGGCGGCGCACGGTATCGGCTATCACATCGCCTTCATCGACGCCGACGTTCCCGAACCGTCGGGCGATCCGACGAACCAGTTCAACACGCCCTACATGACGGACCTGTTCGCTCGCGGCGAAGCCGATGGTCGCCGACCGTCACCTTGGGGATCCCGCCCAGCGCTCGCCACCGACCCGGCCGGGTCGGAGATGACCGCGGCCATGAAGTGATCCGGCGGCTCTCCTGCCACCCGCTGACAGTCCCCCACTGATCCTCGTTCTGAGCGGGGCCGGCTTGGGGCTCCGGCGGGCGACGCCCGTTGCAAAAGCCGGCGGAGAGCGGCCCGCAGGGCTCTTTCGAAGCACGCTTAGGCGGGTCGCGAGCGTTCTGGAGTGCCCTTCGACAGCTCAGGGCAGGCTCTTCGACAGACCGCGATCCCGCGGCTAGCGCCGTCAAGCGCGTGTAGAATGCGAGTCAGCGCTTTCCTCCGTCGATATTATCGGCCGATCAATCGATATCCTCGACCTCCGCGGTTCGGCCGGAAAGGCGCAGGGCCAGCGACGCTTCCATGAAGCCGTCGAGGTCGCCGTCCAGGACTTCGTCGGGCGTGCCCGACGTCATCCCGGTCCGCAGGTCCTTCACGAGCTGGTAGGGCTGGAGCACGTAGGAACGGATCTGATGGCCCCAACCGACGTCGGTCTTCGACGCCGCATCTGCGCTGGCCTTGGCTTCACGCTTTTCGAGCTCGAGCTCGTAGAGCCGTGCCCGCAACATGTTCCAAGCGGTCGCCCGGTTCTTGTGCTGGGATCGCTCACCCTGGCACGCCACAACGATGCCCGATGGGATATGGGTGATCCGCACCGCCGAGTCGGTCGTGTTGACGTGCTGGCCGCCGGCGCCCGACGAACGATAAGTGTCGATGCGGCAATCGGATTCGTTGACCACGATATCGATCCGGTCGTCGACCACGGGATAGACCCAGGCCGACGCGAAACTCGTGTGCCGGCGCGCGTTGCTGTCGAACGGCGAGATCCGCACCAAACGGTGCACACCGGACTCCGTCTTGGCCCAGCCATACGCATTATGACCTTTGACCAGGATGGTGGCGGATTTGATCCCCGCCTCTTCGCCGGCACTCTCCTCGATGATCTCGACCTTGAACTTCCGCCGCTCGGCCCACCGGGCATACATGCGAAACAGCATCCTGGCCCAATCCTGGGATTCGGTGCCGCCCGCCCCGGAATGGACCTCGATATAGGTGTCGTTGGAATCCGCTTCGCCCGACAGCAGGGCTTCGATCTGCCTGCGCTCGGCATCGAGCTTCAGGGCCTTCAACTGGTCGACCGCCTCGCGTTCGACCTCCGCGTCACCTTCGGCTTCGGCGAGTTCGACGAGCGTGATGGCGTCCTCGAGGTCGCGGTCGAAACGTGAGACGGCGCCCAGCCGGTCCTCGAGCTCGGTGCGTTCCCGCATCAGCTTCTGGGCCGCCTGGGGATCGTTCCAAAGGGCGGGATCCTCTGATTTGGCGTTGAGTTCGGCTAGGCGGCGCGTCGCGGTATCGACGTCAAAGATGCCTCCTCAGCAGTCCCACGGACTGCTTGATCTGCTCGACGAGCGCCAGCGGTTCGGCTCGCATTTGGTGAACGGTCCTGTCGGTTGATGGCCGGGACGCGCCGAGAGGCGAATTCGAAAGACGTCCGGCTGTGGTGAAAACGCTCGCGTTCCCGAGGCCACCGGAGTGCTTGCCTTTCGAAGGCAAAGCCTGTCGGCGACTGCAGGACTTGCTTTAGAGACCGGCCGGGCAGCTGTCCAGAACACTTGCGCAACGGTGCTGACCGGACCGGTCCGGTCGACAGATCCGAACGATACCCACGAGACCCTTGGCCCGATCCTGACCTCGGCGCAGCGACTTACACGCGGGGGTCCGGCTACAGCCCCGGACGAAGCGGCAGCGAGTCCAGCGATCCGAGATCCGTCACGAGCGGCTTGAGGTCGATGCTGCGGGCGATGTTGGGGCCGCCATCGGTGCCGCGGGTATCGGCGGGCGTCAGCGCCGAGAACGACAATCGCCCCATCGCGGCCAGGAGCTTATATCCGGCGATGATCCTGTCGTGCTGCGCGATCTGTCGGTTGACGCCGGCCTCGATGAGGCTGCGCTGCGCCGTCAGTACGTCGAGCGTCGTTCGCTGGCCCGCGCTGGCTTCGAGCTGCACACCGAAGAGGGCCCGGTCGTTGGCCGCGACCTCGGCATCCGCCGACGCGATGACGAGTTTCGACGCCACGAATTGGCCCCAGCACTGGACCGCATTGGCGCGGATCTCCGCCCGCTGGTCGTCGAGCTGCAACATCCGCTGGCTCGCGAGTTCCGTCGCGCGATGCACCGACGCCGTGGTCAGCCCCCGGTCATAGATGGGGAAGGTGAGGCGGCCGACTACCGAGAGTTCGGTGAGTTCGGTTTTCGCCGGATAGAAGTCGGGGTCCCATCGGTGATCCGTCGATGCCGTCAGATCGAGGGTAGGCGCGTAGCCGCCCTTTTCGACGTCGACATTGAGGTCGGCGGCCCGGCTCGCGTTCAAGGCCGCCCTGATCGAGGGATGCTCGGCCTGTGCCACCAGGAGGACCGAGGCGAGATCGTGCGGGATGAGGCGTTGGGGAACCGCAGCCGGCTCCAGCTTCCCGGCCTCGTGCCCGACGACCGAGCGGAAACCCGCGAGGCTGCCATCGAGGTTGGCCTTGGCGATCACGAGGTCGGCTTGGGTCCGGGCGAAGCTCGCATCGCTCTGGTCGACGTCGGTCCGGGTGGCATCGCCGATCCTGAACTGGAAGCGCGCCTGTTTCGACCGCGTGCCCAGAACCTCATAGTCGCTGCGGCGCAGATCGACGACGGCCTTGTCGCGCAGCACATTCATGTAGGCCGTGACGACGTTCAGGAGGACCTTCTGCTCGACGTCACGCAGTTCCTCGCGGGACGCATCAAGGCTGGCATCTTCCCGGGCGACGCCGTTCCTGGTCCGGAAGCCGTTGAAAATGTTCTGCGACAGGGTCGTGCCGAAGCCGCGCGGATGTTGCGTCAGCTCGGTCGATGGATTGCCCGGCGGATGCCCCTTCTGGTCGCGATAGCCGTAATCGGAGGTGCTCGAGATCGCCGGAGCATAGCCGGTCTCGGCGATGGCCTTGTCCTGCGCACTCACCCGCACGGCCGCGCGCTGGGCGCCGAGCACAGGATTGGCTCCGTAGGCGGCCGCGAAGGCCTGATAGAGATTCTCGGCCCGCGCGGCTCCCGCGTCGACGCCCCCGCAGCAGATTGCCAGGATCAGCGCGACGTGTGTCCACCGCCTTTTCGATCGCTGAACGACGGCCGACCCGTCTTGCCGAACCATGAGGACGCCTCGAGCCAGGGCTGATCGGTGCCCGCGGCGGGACCCACGTGGTTATTGCAATTTAACCTTACGGTCGGGTTAAGTTCCACCCTAAGTCGGCATCGCTCCGATGACGCCGGACGGCACGACGACCGGACACTCGCGTCCGAGGCGGAACGTGTAGCGACCCGCGAGCACCAGGGCCGCGAGGGCAAACGCCATCGCGGCCGCGGCTATCCCCATCATGGTCATCTCGGCTCCGCCGGCGCGCGCCAGCCACAGGAACGGGATCGTGCCGAGCGTCGCCCGGCCCCAATTGCACATCGTCGCCACATGGGCGCGGCCCAGCGTGTTGAACATCGCGTTGGCGACCAGCAGAAGCGCAACCGAGACCCAGGCCATGGTGGCGTAGCGGCACAGGAACAGGAAGAATGTCCCGGTCGAACCCGATAGCCCGAAAGCCCCCGCGAGACCCGGCGCCGCCACCCAGACGATCGTCCAGACGATCAGGCTGTAGAGGACCGCGATGCCGAGCACGTAGATGAAGGTCAGTCTCACACGACCGTAGGCCCGTGCCCCGAGGTTCTGGCCGATGATCGGGCCGATCGACGTCGTCAGGGCGAAGACGAGGCTGAACGCGAACGGCATGATGCGATCGTAGACGCCGGCCGCCGCCGAGGCCGCGACCCCGAACTGCCAAATCGTACGGGTCACGTACCAATCTGCGAAGGGCAGCGCGAGGTTGGTTGCGATCGCGGGCAGCGCGATGATGGCGATGGAACGGACCTCGGCGAAGGGAAGGCGCAGGCTGATCGGTACGACGAGCCGATGCACCCTGACCACGAACCAGAGCCCGACCAGCACGAATACGAACCGCGAGAGGACGATCGCGGTGCCGACGCCGTCGATCCCCTGCCCGAAGCCGAAGATGAAGAGCGGATCGGCCAGGGCGGTCGCGACCCCGCCCGCGAGCGTCACGAGCATGGCGCGGGTCGCATCGCCGCTGGCGCGCAGGATGCTGGCGCAGGCCATGCCGATCGAGAGAAAGACGTTGACCGGCAGCGTCAGGACGAGGAGGCGCGAGGCAGCGTCGACCGCTTCGCCCTCGGCTCCGAACAGGTGCAGGATCTCGACCCGAAACGGCAGGGCGCCGAGCGAGGCCCCGAGCCCGAGCAGGCCGGTCAGCACGAGGCCGGTCGTGGCCGATCGCCGGGCGACGTCGCGGTCCCCGCGACCGATGGCGATCGAAACGACCGTTCCGATGCCGATCATCATCCCCATGTTGAGCGCGAAGGGGAAGAACAGCACCTTCGACATCAGGCTCACGGCAGCGCGCCACGCATCGCGGTGGGCCATCGACACGTAGAACATCGACAGGAGATCGATGAGGAAGATCGCCATGAGACCCAGGGCCGAGGTCAGGGTCATCAGGGCCACGTGACGCAGGATGGATCCCTGCGTGAAGACGGCCCGGATGACCGGCCGGGGCGGCTTCGTCATGTCGGGTTCCGCCGGTCGACGACGTAGCAATCGACCCGCAGGCCGATGGGCAGGACGGTGCCGGGATCGAGGGTGACAAGAACGTCGAGGACGCTCGCATCGCGCTTCTCGGTTGGCGCGCCGGACTGGATGGTCTTGGCGCCGAGCCGGGGGCTCACGTCGGTGACCTCGCCGCCGAACCGCCGGCCCGGATAGGCCGGAGCCATCACATAGGCGCGGGCGCCCTTGGCCACCTGGGCGATATCGGCTTCATCGATCTGTGTTCGCGCCACGATCCGGTCGAGGTCGCCGACCTGGAGGATGGCCGAAGCAGCGCCGAGGCCGACCGCTTCGCCGGGATGCTTGTAGACCCGCAGCACGACACCATCGATGGGGGCGCGGATCCGCGTCTTTTCGAGAGCCGCGCGAGCCTCCTCGAGCTGCGCCTTCGCGAGCTTCACCTCTGCGTCGGCGCTCGATACGTCCTCGCGGCGTGGGCCGGCGTCGATCTGGGCCAGGGCTTCGGCGGATGATTTCCTGCGCGCCGCCGCGACGCCCTGCGCCGATTGAGCCTGTTCGAGCTGGGCATGGGACGCATAGCCTCGGCCGAACAGCAGCTCCTCCCGGGCGAGATCGCGCTGCAGGCGGCCGAGACTCGCATCCTGCTCCTGGAGAGCGGCCACGGCCTGCTGCCGTTCCTCGACCCGAGGGCCTTTCTTCAGCTTCTCGAAGCGTGACATCTGCATCTGCAGCGTCGCGGCCGCCTGGGCGACCCGGGACGCGGCGTCCTGGTTCGCGAGCTCGGCCAGCACCTGACCTTTGCCGACGCGGTCACCCTCCTTGACCGGGATCGAGGACAGGATGCCGACGACATCCGCCGCGAGGTCGATCTCTCCGGAGGAGGGTTCGAGGCGCCCGGGTCCCACCGTCATGGCCGCGGGCTCGGCCGTTTGCGCGAGCGCAGCGTCGATCGGGACGACATGAGCGCCGGGATGGGAGAACCAGAGCCCCAGCGCGCATCCGCTGACGGTGGCGGCCAGGAGAACGGACAGGGGATAGCGCGACACACCCGCCATTTGGATCATCCCGCTGTCAAGGCGGAGGGTGCCGCCGAACGTTGTGGCCCCGGGCGCCGATGGGCTCGAGCCCGGCTCGGGGCTTCCCCGACCAGCAAACCGTCCTCGATCGTCACGATGCGGTCGACCAAAGGCTCCAACCGGGAGTCGTGGCTGACCACGACGACGGCGCGGCCCTGATCATGGGCCAGGACGCGCAGGTAATCGGTGACCAGGGCACCACTCTCCCGATCCAGAGCCGCTGTCGGCTCGTCGGCCAGGATGACGGCCGGGTCGTGCGCGAGCGCTCGCGCGATGGCGACACGCTGGCGTTGGCCACCACTGAGCTTTGCCGGAAAGAAATCGGCGCGCGGCGCCATGCCGAGACCGTCGAGCAGCCTGCGGGCCCGATCCTCGGCGGCGGAACGGTCCCAGCCCAGGAGGTCGAGCGGGATGGCGACGTTTTCCCAGGCTTTGAGCGTCGGGAAAAGATTGTACGACTGGAACACGAAGCCGATCGTCTCGATCCTGATACGCCGCAGTTCCTCGACCGAGAGGCCGTCGATCCGCACGTCGTAGAGCGACAATCGCCCGGCGGTCGGCCGCTTCAGCGCGCCGAAGAGCTGCAGCAACGTGGTCTTCCCGCTGCCCGATGGGCCGCTGACCATCAGGATCTCGCCGGCCCGAACGTCGAGCGATACGCCACGCAAGGCCGGGACCGCGGTCGGGCCCTCGCCGTAGCGCATGTGAAGGTCGCGCGCCCGGATGATGCAGTCCGTCATGGCCGGGCGCTCACGTGAAGACGCTCGTCGGGTCGATGGACATCAGCTTGCGCACGGCCAGCAGGGAGGCCGAGACGCACATGAACAGCGTGAAGACGATGATCCCGATCGCCAACCCGGGCGTCATCTGCAAGGCCACCGGGCCGCGTTGTGCCAAGCCGAACAGCCCGAACGCCAGTGCGAGCCCGCCCACGCAGCCGACGCCGCCCCCGATCAGCGCCTGCTGGACCACGACCGCGTGGAGGTACCGGCCCGGCGCCCCGATGGCGCTGAGCGTGGCATATTCGGCGATCCGCTCGAGCGTCGCCGCATAGAGGGTCTGGGCCACGATCGTGACGCCGACGATGGCGCTGAGTATGGCCGCGAGCCACAGCGAGAGGCCGGCACCCGTCGTGTAGATCCAGTAATTGCGCGTGCGCTTCGAGAATTCTGCGCTCGTCATGACGTCGGCTTCTGGGATCTCCCGCCGCAGTCGATCGACGACCGAGCCGATGTCGGCACCGGGCGCGGTGCGGACCAGCACGTAGCTTTCGTCGCCTTGACCGACGTCGGTGTATTTCAGAGCATTGTTGTAGGACGTGAACACGTAGGGCGACTGGGTAAAGGTCCGAATTCCGTCGGTCAGTCCGGCAATCCTGGCCTTGCGGCCGCGGATCTCGACCTCCTGGCCGAGCGCCGTGAAGCCGAGCTTGCCGGCATAGAGTGCATCGATGACGATCGAGTCCGGTTCGTCGAGGGCTGCGGCCGATCCTTCGACGATGTTCCACGGCAAGCCCATGTGGCGCGACGTGACGCTGCCGACCATGATCACGAGTTCCGTGGCGCCGTTGGGCTTGCGCCACTCGACGTAGCGAACGATGGCGCGGGAAGCCTCGGCAACGCCCGGGACCTGCAGGGCCTTGTAGAAATCCCGCTGCGGCATCACCACCGACTGGTCGACGTTGGTGGTACCGCGGGAGGCGATCCAGATTTCGGCATCGGCGTGGTCGATCAGGCCGGACGCCGTCTCGGCGAAGCCCGACAACATGCCGGCCTGGATGGTCATCAGCGTGACCGAGAACACGATCCCGACGAGGGTCGCCGCGAACCGCACCGGGTCGTGGCGCAAGTTGCGCCAGGCGAGCAAAGTCGTCATGCCGCGGGCCCGATGGAGCGTGGCGAGACTCATGCCGAAGCGGTCTCCTGGTTCGGGAACCCCGCCGGGTTCCTCATTCTGCCGCCTCGAGCCGCACGGGTGGGTTCGCCGAGCCGTCGAGCAGCGACGCCACGACCGCGGCGGCGCTCGACAGGCGCGCCGCATCCATGGCCCGGTCGAGCGGGAAATCGACCCCGAACGCATCCCGGGTCTTGGACAGGATCTGCACGGCCAGGAGCGAGTGGCCGCCGATCTCGAAGAAGTCGTCGTCGCGACCGACCCGGTCGAGTCCGAGGGCCTCCATCCAGATGAGGGCGAGGCGTTGCTCGATCGGACCCTGCGGCTCGGCGAAGGGCGTTTCGACATCGGGTCGCTTGTGCTGGCCGCCTTTCGCCTCTGCGCTGCGGATCACGGCATGCTGCTCGATCCAGAGCCGAACCCGGAGCGCGAGATTGCCGGTCGAGATCACGACCTGTTCGGGCTGCGGCAACGAGAACAGGAGATCGATGGCGCGGGTGCCCTCGGCCTCGTCCATCGAATAATCCAGCATGTTGAGAATGGCCTGCACCTTGTCGATGCGGCCCTGCTCGAACTTCCAGGAGTCCCAGTCGACGGACGTCCAGAGACCGCGGCCCATCTGGTTGCGCTTGAGGACGATGGCGTCGGCTGTGGCGTTGGCGGCCGCATAAGCCATGTGGCCGAGCCCGCCGAGCACGGCGGAGAGCGACGAGACCACGATCCCGAAATCGAGCGTGCGGTCGGCCAGCAACCGGTCGAGCACCATCAGGCCGAAGACCTTCGAGCGGAGGTTCTGCTCGAATTCGAGCCGCCCCGTATCGAGCAGCACGCGGCCGACATTCGTGACGCCTGCGCAGTGGACGAGGCCGTCGATGCCACCGAAGCGACGGTCGGCCGCCGCGATGACGCCTGCCATTTCGGCCTCGTCCGCGACATCGGCCGAAAGCACCAGGACCTCGGCCCCGAGCGCTTCAAGCGACCGGACGGCTTCGATCCGCTCCCGAAGGTCGGGATGGGTGGCCGAGGAGGCGAGCACCGCATCCCAGGTCTCCGGGTCGGGCATGGCGGAACGGCCGACCAGCACGAGGCGCGACCTCGCGGTCGACGCGAGGTAGCGGGCGAACACGAGACCGACCTTGCCGAGGCCGCCGGTGACCAGAGTGACGCCCCTTTCCCGCACCGGCCGCTCCGCCGTGAAGGCCGCATCCGCGTCGATGCGCGCGTAGTCGAGCCGCCAAGCCTTGCGGCGCCGCAATGCCACCACGGTCTCCTCGGCACCGCTGGCCGCGAAACGGGCTTCGATGCGGACCGCGAGGTCGGCCACGTCGCTGTGTGCGCCGACGGGGTCGATGTCGAGCACCCGGCACGTGACACCAGCGACCTCCTGAGCGGCGACGCGGGCGAAGGTGACGAGCGGCACGTTGCCGGGCACCAACGGATCCGAGCCGGTCAGATCGTAAAGGCCGGTCGACACGATATGGACCGCGAGAGGCTTGCCGTCCGCGACCGAGGCGATGGTTTGCAGAAGGCGCAGGAGCCCGAGCGTGTCGCGCTCCTGGTCGTCCCAGAAGGAGACGTCTTCCGCCGCGTCGCGGCCGTGGTCTTCGTCGACGACAAGGCTCGACAGGTGCACGATCCGGTCCGGCGTGTCGGAGGCGTCCGTCCAGTTCTCGACAAGGCGATCGAGCGAGGCCGGCGCCGTATCGGCCAGCATCGTCACGTCGTGGCCCCGGCCCCGCAGCAACGCCGCGGTGGCTGCCGACAGAGGCTCGGGACCGCCGACCACGAGCACCCGTTGCGGTGACCCGGTCGAAGCGTTGGACACGGGACCGAGCTGCTGCCAGGCCGGGGCATAGAACCAGCGGCGCGGGTCGAGGTCCTTGTCGGCCGTCTCCTTCCTGGTCGACATTCGCAGCGTCGGGTCGATCCAGTAGCTCTGACGATCGAAGGGGTAGGTGGGCAGCGCGACGCGGCAGCGCGTCTCGCCAGCATGCAGAGCAGCCCAGTCGACGTCGACCCCCGCGAGCCACAACCTGCCCAGCGCCGCTGCCACCCCCAAAGCCGGGTCCTGCGCGTCGGGGAGCAGCGTGACGATGTCGAGGCCGCGGGCCTGCAGGCCGCATTGCTGGGCCAGGGCCGAAAGGCTCCGCCCGGGCCCGACCTCCAGCACGAGCGTCGCGCCGAGATCCACCAGCGTGTCGCAACCCCTGGCGAACCGAACGGGCTCGCGGATCTGGTTCGCCCAGAAATCAGGGTCCATGACTTCGGCAGCGGTGGCGAGTTCGCCCGTGAGACTCGACACCAGCGGGATCCGGGGGGCCTCGAACGAGATGGAAGCCGCGATCGTCCGGAATTCCGGCAGCATCGGCTCCATCATGGCCGAGTGGAAGGCGTGCGACGTCTGCAGGCGGCGGGCCCCGATGCCTGCCTCGGCGAGCTTCGCCCCATACGCCGCAAGGGCCTCGGTCGGCCCCGCCAAGACGACGAGTTTCGGCGCATTCGCAGCTGCGATCGAAACCCCATACGGCAGCGGCGGCAGGTCTTCGGCGGCCGCAGCGACCGACAGCATCGTACCGGGCTGCATCTCGCTCATCAGCCGGCCACGCAGCGCCACGAGGCGGAGGGCCTCGGGGAGCGACAGGACGTCGGCTCGGCACGCCGCCGCGTAGTCGCCGATGCTGTGGCCGATCATCAGGTCGGGCCGGACACCCCAGGCTTCCAGCAGTTCCGCCAAGGCGTAGTGCATGACGAAGAGCGCCACCTGGGCGGTTTCGGTCCGCTGCAGCCGCGTCGCGTCCTCGGCCGATCGCGTTCCCGGGGCGAACACCAGATCGCGCAGATCGTTCGCGATCGAAGGTGCCACGAGCGAAAGACAGCGGTCGACGGCCGCTGCGAAAACGGGCTCGTCGCGATAGAGTTCGACACCCATGCCGGGGTATTGCGAGCCCTGGCCGGTGAACATGAAGGCGATCTTGGCCGGGTTCTGCGGCAGCTTCCGCGAAACGCTGCGCGGACCGTCGCCCCCGCCAAGTGCCGCAGCGGCGCCCGCGGCATCGGCCGCGATCACGATGCGTCGATGCTCGAAGGCCCGGCGGCCGACCTGCGCCGTGTAGACGGTGTCGGCGAAGGGAGCGCCCTTCGGTCGTTCGAGATGGGACCGCAGGCGATCCGCGACCGCGGGCAACACCGCGTCGGACCGCGCCGACAGCGGCAGGACGTGCCAGGCGCGCCGGCTCGGGCCGGAGGCGGGCTGCGGCGCTTCTTCGAGAATGAGATGGGCATTGGTGCCGCCGACCCCGAAGGAGCTCACGCCGGCGCGGCGAATCGCAGTGGCGGAGCGCGCCCAGGGCTTCAACGTCGTGTTGACCGTGAAGGGACTGGTGGCGAAGTCGAGGTCCGGGTTCGGGGTCTCGAAATTGGCGCAGGCCGGGATGGCTTCGTGTTCGAGGGTCAGCACCGCCTTGATGATGCCGGCGACGCCGGCGGCCGCGAGCGTGTGACCGATGTTGGACTTGATCGATCCCAAGGTGCAGAGGCCGACCGCCTCGGTGGCGCGGCGCATCACCTTCGTCAACGCGCCGATCTCGATGGCGTCGCCGAGGACCGTGCCGGTGCCGTGAGCCTCGATGAAGGCGATGTCGTCGGCCGCGACGCCCGCCACCGCCAGGGCCTGGGTCACGACCTCGACCTGCCCGTCGACGGTCGGGGCCGTGTAGCCGGGCTTCTGGCTGCCGTCGTTGTTGACAGCCGACCCCAGGATGACGGCGCGGACCGGGTAGCCGCCCGACAACGCATCCTCAAGGCGCATCAGGGTGATGACGGCAGCGCCGTCGGCGAAAACGGTCCCCCGGCCCGCGGCATCGAAGGGTCTGCAGCGCCCGTCAGGGGCCAGCATGGCACCGGGCAGATATTTGTAGGTGTCGTGCTGCGGCACGGCCGCCGCTACGCCACCCGCGATAGCCGCATCGCATTCGCCGGCGATGAGGCTCTGGCAGGCGAGATGTACCGCCACCATGGCGGTGGAACAGGCACATTGGACGGTCAGCGACGGGCCGGTCAGGTTGAGCTTGAACGACGTCCGGGTCGAGACGAAATCCTTGTCGGTCGCGATGATCGAGGGAAAGGCCTCCAGGATCTGCGCATCGTGCTCGATCTGTCCGAACACGTAGCTCGACATGCCGGTTCCGGCGAAGACGCCGATCGGCCGCGCCCGGTCCCCGACCTTGATGCCGGCATTCTCCAACGCTTCCCAAGCGCATTCGAGGAAGATCCGATGCTGCGGATCTGTCATCTCGGCTTCGCGCGGGTTGAACCCGAAGAAGGCCGCGTCGAAAAGGTCGATGTCGGGCAGCGTGCTATTGGCCCGGACCATGTGGGAGACCTGATCGGAGAGGGCCGGGGAGGCCGTGTCTTGTTCCGTGGCGCGCAGAGGCTCCTGCCCGTCCCGAAGGACCTCCCATAAGGCGTCGACCGAAGCGGCTCCGGGAAAGCGGCCGGACATCCCGACGATGGCGATTTCGTTTCCGCTCGACATGGGTTCTATCCTCGATGCGTTGCGCGTCGGCTCTCGAGCGGTCCCGGGCTGAGCGAGACTGCGTCCCGAGCACCGCGGATGCGGCGCTGTTCGGCGAGGCGGCTCGCAGGCCGGGCAGCGGGTGCGACGACGGATTTCGATTGTGGTGGTGAGACGGCGGACGGCTGGTATCTGCGCGCCTCCGAACGCAGGTAGCCGATGAGGTCCTGGATGTTTTCGTGGTTGTAAAGATCGGCCACGGTGATTACGATTCCGAGACTCCGTTCGAGATCGGCCTTCAATTCTACAATCTTGAGTGAATCGAACCCTAACTCCGTGAGGCGCGTCGTCGGGTCGAAAGCCGCGAGGTCGACACCGAGCCGCAGCATCTTGTCGAGGAGCCAAACTTCGATGCTGGAAGCGTCCGCCGGGCTCGTCGACCGGGGCAGTTCGGCCGCGACGATCGACTCGTGCACGACTGTCAGTTGCCCGTCGGCATAGGCCGAGCGCGTCTGCTGGCGCTGCACCTTGCCACTCGGCGTCTTCAGGACAGTGCCCCATCCGACAAGGACGATGCGCGCCGGGTTCAAGCCGTGGTCGCGGGTCACGGCGGCCCTGATGGTCGCCGCGATGTCGAGGACCTCCGTGGGTGTGGCGCGGAGCAGTTCGGACACGATGACGAGCTCGTTCCCGTCGTCCTGGAGGAAGCAGGCACTGCATCCGGGCCGGATCGCCGCGTGACTGGCTTCCGCCGTATGTTCGAGATCCTGCGGGTAGTAATTCTTGCCTCGCACGACCAGGAGATCGCGCAGTCGTCCGGTGATGAAGAGATCACCGTGGAGCGCGAAACCGAGATCGCCGGTTCGAAGGTAGGGGCCTAAGCCGTCGCCGAGATCTCCCGAGCAATAAGCGAGATTGTCGTCGGGACGCTCCCAATAGCCGGACGAGACGCTGGGCCCCGCGACCCAGATCTCCCCGATCGCACCCGGCTCGACCCGCGACAGCGTCACGGGATCGACGATGGCGAGGGTCTGATCGGGCAGCGGGCGACCGCAGCCCACGATCTCGACGCCGTCCTTCGAAGCATCGACGGGCAGAACCTTGTTGGCTTGCAGCGCCGCCTTGTCGAGCCGCCGGGTGTTCAAGGGCGTCAGGCGGTCGCCGCAGGTCACGAGCAGGGTCGCTTCGGCGAGGCCGTAGGAGGGACGAAGCGCCTCGGCCTTGAAGCCGGTCGCGCCGAAGGCGTCCGCGAAGCGCCTCAGCACGTCGGCCCGCACCGGCTCGGCGCCGCTGACCGCGACGTTCCAGAACGAGAGATCGAGCGCCGCGAGGTCCATCGTGTCGGCCCGCCTTGCACAGAGGTCGTACGCGAAGTTCGGGCCTCCGCTGATCGTCGCGCGATAGCGCGAGATAGCCCGGAGCCACCGCGACGGGTCCTCGACGAAGTGCGATGGCGAGAGGAGCACGCAATGGCCACCGCCGAAGACCGCCATCAGCACGCAGCCGATCATGCCCATGTCGTGCGAGAAAGGCAGCCAACTCACCCCGGTGTCGCCGAACGCGTAGCCGAAGGCGTCGATCTGGCCTTGCAGGTTGTGCAGGAGGTTGCGGTGGGTCAGCATGACGCCGCGCGGATCGCGGGTGGAGCCCGAGGTATATTGGATGAGGGCCAACCCGTCGTTCCCGGCCGGCGTCCCGACCCAGCGATCCGCAGGCATCGGCTTGATCGTGTCGATCGCGACCCAGCGCAGATCGAACTCGTCGAGGACCTCGTCGAGGCCGCGCTGAAACTCGGCCAGGACGCGGGTCTGTCCCAGGACGACCGTCGCCTGCGAGTCGCGGAGGATGCCGAGCAGCCGTTCTGCGCTGCGCGGGGCGGCCGGGTGGATGCCCGATACCGCGACGAGGCCTGCCGACAGACAGCCGAAAAGCCCCTTGATCGTGTCGAGCCCGTCTTCGAACAGGAGGATGACCCGGGTTCCGGGCCCGGCGAGCTTCCCGAGCGTTCGGCCGATGGCACGCGCCTCGGCGTCGAGAGCCGCTGCGGTCATCGAGCGTTCCAGCGTCTCGCCGTCCTCGAGATAGGTATAGAGGATGCGGTCGGGATCGATCGTGGCCCGCCGTTGCAGCGCGTCGACCAGGGTGTCGGTCCGCCAATCGGCGACATCCGCACCCGGCCGGGCGTCTACTCGGTCGGTAGAAACTGCCGCGTCGAAAGCGCCCGGTGTGAGCATGAGGGTCACTGACGGGCCTCCAGGGGCTGGAGAAACGGGGAGACCGCGGACAGCATGCGTCTAGGCCTTGCCCGACGCTCGACGCTGCGCAGTGCTGCGGCCGTGGGCCAGGACCAGAGCCGCAGGCCGTGGGCGTTGCGGGGACGCGCCAGCGCGGCCGCATAGCCGTCAAGATGCGGCAGGCTCGTCACGAGCCACGCCGTCCCGGCATGGGTCAGAGAGGCCGCATCGGGATCGGTGAGGGCCGGGAGCCCGACTCCCATGGCCTTGAGGAGCGCCTCCTTGCGGGTCCAGATGCGGTAGAAGACGCTGTCGCGCTCCTCCGCCGGGCAGGCCAGCAAGGCGGTCCGCTCGGCTTCGTTGAAGACGAGCCGCGCGACGTCATCGCGATCGGCCATGGCGCGCTGCCGTTCGACGTCGATCCCGACTTCGCCGACGCGGGTCACCGCGATCACGGCGAGATCGTCCGAATGCGATACGTTGAAGTGGAGCTGCGGGTCGTCCATCAGGAAGGGCTTGCCGGCGGGCCCGTAGCCGACGCGAAGTCCCGATCCTTTCGGATCCTCGACCAAACCGAGCACATCCGCCAAAATCATGCGCAGGAGGCTGCGCGCCACGACGAAACGGCGGCGATCGTCGAGGCGCGTCAGGCGCTCGGCCCGCGCGACTTCTTCGGCCGAAAGGTTGTCGCCGACCGGCTCCTTCAAGCTGTCGAGGCCGATGCGCCAGACGTGGATCCGCGAATCGATGGTGCTGAAGCTCGCCGAGTCGGAGCGGTAGAGGTGCCAGACGTCGGCGAGGCTGCGGCGTGACTCCGTCATGCGAGCACCGCTTCGAGAGACCGGAAAAGGCGGACGCCGGTCTCGGTCAGGATCGCGCGTCCCTGCGGCTGCAGGAAGAAATGATTGCCCGGGTAGGTCTTGAGAGCGAATCGGCCGGTCGTCAGCCCGTCCCAGGCTTCGGTGCCCTGGCGCGTCGCGCAGGGATCAGAGGCACCCCGGAAGGCCGTGATGTCGCAGCCGATTCGGTCGTCTCCATTGAATCGATAGGTTTCGAGCAGTTCGAAATCCGCGCGGACGATGGGCAGGAGCGACGCCATGGTCTCCGCATCGTCGAGAATATCGTCCGGCGTTCCCTCCATCAGGCGCAGCTCTTCGATCAGGGCCTCGTCGGAGAGGACATGCAGGTCCGGGCCGTTCGCCCGGACGTGGGGCGCGCGGCTGCCCGACGCGAAGAGGTGCTCGGGCTGACGCGCGCCACGATCCCGCAACGTTCGGGCGAGTTCGAAGGCGACCCGCGCCCCCATACTGTGACCGAAGAGCCCGAAGGGCAGATCGGAGAGGGGTGCGATAGCGTCGGCAAGGGCCTCGACGAGGCTCGACATGCGGCGGAACGGCGTCTCGGCCCTGCGCTCGTCGCGTCCCGGCAGCTGAATCGGGCAGATTTCCAGTTCCGACGGAGCCGCGGCGACCCAGGGCCGATAGGTGAGGGCAGTGCCTCCGGCGAAGGAGAGGCAGAAAAGGCGGGCCACCGCGTCGGGCTTCTCGCGGCGATAGGTGAACCAGGTCATGGCGACGACGCTCCCGGTTGGGTGAGGTACAAATGATCGTTCGTTCGGCTTCAGGTCGAACCGCGGAGCAGAGATCGCGGGCGGCGCCGTGGCCCCGTCAGGCGGCCAGCGGCTCGGTGTCTGCGAGGCCGGCCTCCGTCGGCACCGCGGCCTTTTCGGTCGCTCCCGCTTCCACCCGCGCCACGGCAGCCTTGGGCACCTGCGGAGATCCACCCGACGTCATCTTCTGCAGGAGCACGGCAGCCATCTCCTCGATGTTGCCGCCCTTCATGAGCTGCAGGATCGAAATCTGCAGGCCGAGCTTGGCACCGATGGCCGATTGCAGTTCCACGCCGACCAGGGAGTCGATCCCGAGTTCGGAGAGGGGTTGGTGGCGGTCGATCTTCTCGACCGGAACATGCAGCGCCTCGGCCACGATGCCGAGCATCGAAGCGGTCAGCAAGGGCAGCCAATCGGCGGTCGGCAGGGACAGTAGGGCCGTCTGGTAATCGGAGCTCGCATCGAGCTCCGAGGCTTCGGCGGCCAGACTGGCGAACCGGGGGATCGTCTTGGCGGTCGAGAACAGCGACAACCAGGCCGACCAGTCGACATCCATTACGGCGACGATGCCGGGATCGAGATCGAGGAGGCGGGACAGCGCCTGCATGGCGTGTCCGACCGGGATCCGATGCACCCCTGCGAGGTCGAGCTGGCGGGTCGCCGCATTGTCTTGCGCCAGCATGCCGACCTCGCCGATCGCACCCCAGTTGATCGCCGTGCCGGCGAGGCCCTGAGCCCGCCTTTGTCGCGCCAAGGTATCGAGCACGACGTTGGCCGCCACGTAGCTGCCCTGCCCCGGGTTGCCGATGAGGCTGGTGGCCGAGGAAAATAGGACGAAGTGGTCGAGTGCCAGGTGCCGCGTCGCCGCGTCGAGCACCAGGGCGCCGAGGGCTTTCGGGTTCATGACCAGGGCCACCCGCTCGGCATCGAGATTGGGGATCAGCGCGTCGTCGAGGACCGCGGCGGCGTGGAAGACGCCGGCAAGCCGCGGCATCGTGCCCTCCATATCGTCGAGAAGGCTGCGGACAGCGGCCGCATCCGCCACGTCGACGCGGGCCTCGCGGACCACGATGCCGTCCTGTCGCAGATCGTCGAGCAGCGTCCGCGCAGCGTCGCTGCTGGCGCCGCTGCGGCCGGTGAGCACGAAGTGGCGTGCACCGCGGCCGGCGAGCATCCGCACCATCTCGATCCCGACGCCGCCGAACGCGCCGGTCACGAGATAGGTCGCATCGGCCCGGATCGTGCTCCGCAGCGTCGCGAGCGGCGAGATCACGACGTCGGCCGCGTCGTCGAAGTCGACCACGACCTTGCCGATCTGTTTCGCCTGGGCCATGAACCGCAGGGCCTCGCTGGCCTTCGCGGCCGGGAAGCGGGTCAGAGGCAAGGGCACGAAATCGCCCGCCGCGAAGCGCTCGAAGGTCTCGCCGAACAGCCGCAGTATGACGTCGCCGCGCGTCAGGGTGAGACGATCGAGGTCGAGCGAGCAGAAGCTGACGCTCCGGTCGAAGGCCGCCATCGGGAGCCGGTTCTTTTCCAGGATGTCGCGTTTGCCGATCTCGACGAAGCGGCCGAGCGGTGCCAGCGCCTCGAAGCTGCGCTCCATGGCCTCGCCGGAGAGCGAGTTCAGGACGACGTCGACGCCGCGGCCCTGCGTGGCCTCCCGGATCCCGTCGACGAATTCGAGGCTGCGCGAGTCCCAGACTTGGGCGACGCCGAGGTCGAGCAGCAGGGCGCGCTTCTCGGGGCTGCCGGCCGTAGCGAAGATCGTCGCACCCAGCCAGCGGGCCACCTGGATCGCCGCCATGCCGACGCCGCCGGCCCCCGCGTGGATCAGCACCGTCTCGCCGCGCCGCAGCCGGGCCGCTTCGTTGAGCGCGTAATAAGCCGTCATGAACGTGACCGGGATCGTGGCGGCCTCGGTCGGGGAGATGGTGCTCGGCCGCGGCAATGCGAGGAGCTGGTCGGTGCGGACCGTGATATGCGAGCCGAGGCAGCCCGCGACGAGCGTGATGAGTTCGTCTCCGACCGCAAAGCCGGTGACGCCGGGACCGACCGCGGTGACGACCGCGGACGCCTCCATGCCGAGCGTCTGGCCACAATGCGTGCCGACGAGGTCCTGCTTCGACAGCAATCCTAGGACCTTGAGAACGTCCTTGAAGTTGAGGCCGACGGCGCGGATGCGCAGCTCGATCTCGTTCTCGACGGGGGCGCGTCGTGGCAATTCCTGGTAGCGCACCTTTTCGAGGCTGCCCGGAACGGTGATCTCCAGCGCATAGGCGGGATCGTGTTCGAGGTCCTTGATCGCCACGAGATCGTCGCCGCTGCGTGGCTCGGGCCTGCGCCGCAGACGATGGACGAAGCGGCGCGTGCCTCGAAGCGCCACGTCGTCCTCGGGGCTGTCGGCGAGGATCTCCTGGCCGAGCCGGCGACCGGCGGCGGCCGGCACCATTGCGGCGTCGAGGTCGACGAGGGTGGCGCGGAGGTCGGGCTGTTCGATGGCGACGACCCGCAGGAAGCCGACCAAGGCCGCCTGATTGAGGCCCGTGATCGCATGGCCCTCCTCGACATGCTGGGCGTCGCAGGTCGCGACATAGAGACGGGGCCGCTGCGCGCCCGCAGGCGCCGCCGCCAGAGCCTGGACCAGGGTCATGGCGTCGCCGAGGAGCTTGAGACCGGTCGGATCCGCGCCGGCGTCGTCCGAGGCCGGGGTGGCGGCCCAAAGGTGCACGATGCCGCGGCACTGCTCGGCCCGCGCCTCGGCCAGCACCGCGACCATGTCGGCGGCGGACTCGCGACGAATCTCGTAGCGATCGTCGGCGAGGCGCCGGAAACACTCGCCGGCCGTGACTTCGATGACCGCTTCGGCGCCTTGGTGGCGCAGGTTCTTGACGAGAGAGGTGCCGACCGCGCCGTCGTCCGTGAACACGATCCATCGCGCCGCATCGGCAAAGCCGACCGCCGGCTCTGCCAGATCCCAAGCGTACTGGTACATCCAGCGATCGAGCGGGATTCCGGCGTCGGCCTGTCTCCGGCCGACCGCGAGACAGCGGATTCCCTTGACGTCGAGCGTCACGGTCCCGTCTGCGGCGAACAGGACGACATCGCCTTCGATCGCCTCGGCGGTCTGGCGGACCAGACGGCAATGCGCGTAGGCCGTGGCGCCGACGGGCGCATGGTAGAGCACTTGCCGGATATGGACCGGCATGAACAAGGTCGGTTCCGTCCCGCCATCGCCGCAGGCCGCGATGAGCGCCTGGAAGGCGGCATCGAGCATCGCCGGGTGGACCCGATAGGCGTCGACCGCCGCGGCTTCGGCCTCGCCCAGAGCCAGCCGAGCCACGACTTCGTCGGTGCCGCGGCGAAGCGCCCGCACGCATTGAAAGGCGGGGCCGTATTCGAGGCCGCGCGAGGCCAGCGCCCGGTAGAGCCAGGCGACGTCGATGGTCTCGGGACAGCGGGCTTCGAGTGCTGCGAGGTCGCGCGGCGCGGCCGGCCAGGGGATCGACGCCAGTACGGCCGCCGAAGCATTGGCCTGCCACGCGCCGTCAGATCCATAGGCCCGGCTCGCCGCCGTGCAGGTTCGGGTCTTGGCGTCGAAGCTCCACTGGAGTTCGTGCCCGGCCGCAGGGTTGAGCATCATGGCCTGGGCGAGGTCGAGGTGTTCGACGATGGCGGGCTCGGTCGCTTCGGCCTCGGCGTGGATCGACAGGCAGGCCTCGACATAGGCGGCACCGGGGAAGATCGTCGTTCCCTCGATGCAGTGATCGCCGAGCCAGGGGAGATAATTGGCGTTGAGCTCGGCCGTCCAGGTCGCACCCGTGGCGAGGGGCACCGGGGCGCCGAGGAGGGGATGCACCTGGGCGCCGAGCCGGTCGGCCCGGCCCTCGACGCTCTCGGACCAGAACGTATCGCGATCCCAATGGTAGGTCGGCACGTCGATGTCGCGATCGGCCTCGCCGTTGATGCGCCGCCACTCCGGCGGGAGTCCGAGCGAGTAAAGCTCGGCGATCGTGGCCAGGATGCGGGGGCTCTCCAAATCCTTGCGGCGCAGCGAATAGACGATGTCGCCCGAGGCATTGCGGTCCGTCAGGCCTTCGCGGATCGACGACGACAGGACGGGATTGGGGCCGATCTCCGCGAAGACGCCGTAACCCTCGTCGATCAGCGCATCGAGCGCATCGGCGAACAGCACCGGATCGCGCAGGTTGCGGTACCAGTAGGGTCCGTCGTGCCGGTCGGCTTCGGTGAAGCGCCTGCCCGTGACCGTGGAGATAAGCGGGATCGAGGGCGATCGGCACCGGAGGCCGTCGAGGGAGGCCAGCAGTTCGTCCCGGAGAGGCTCCATCATGGGGCTGTGGTAGGGGACCTCCACCTTGAGGAAGCGATGGAACAGGCCCGCCTCTGCCAATCCCTCGGCGATCAGCTTCAGCACCGTTTCGTCGCCAGCCAGCGTCACCGACCGGGCGCTGTTGACGGCGCCGATCGAGACGGCGGATTCATGCCCCTTGACCCAGGGCGCCACGTCGGCGACCCCGAGGCCGACCGCCAGCATGGTACCGGTGCCGGCCGTCGTCTGCTGCAGGCGGCTCCTGTGGTAGACGACCCGGACCGCATCGGCGAGGTCGAGGGCGCCCGCCACATAGGCCGCCGCCACTTCACCGACGCTGTGGCCGACGATCGCCGCCGGCTCGATGCCGAGATCCTTGAACACGGCCGCGAGCCCCACCTGGAGCAGGAAGTTGGCTGGCTGGGCGACGCAGGTCTCCCCCATTCGCGAACGGGCCTCGGGCGCCAGCATCTCGTCGAGGATCGACCAGCCGGCGACCGCCTGGAAGGCGCGGTCCACCGCCTCGGCGCTGGCCCGGAACACGGGTTCGGTCGCGTAGAGCCCCTGCCCCATGCCCCACCATTGCGGGCCCATGCCGGAAAACACGAAGACGGCACCGGGTTGCCGATGGGTGCGGCTCCGCCCGACCGTGACGCCTTCGGCGGCTCCGGCCCCGAGGTAGGCGCGAAGCCGCTTCGCGAGTTCGTCGCGCGAGGCGCCGCCGACCGCGAGCCGGTGGTCGAATTGCGAGCGGTGTTGAGACGCCGAGGCCGCGAGCGAGCGCGAGCCGGGCCCTTCCGGCGATTCCAGCGTTTCCGCCCAGGCCTGCGCCATGAGGCGCAACGCTCCTTCGGAGCGAGCCGAGATGGGCAGCAGGCAAGTGCCGTCGGCACCCGCCGCCGTCCGAGCTTCGGAGGGTGCGGCGGCCCGCAGGATCGCATGGGCGTTGGTGCCGCCGTAGCCGAAGGAGTTGACCCCGACGTAGAGGGGGTCGCCGTCCAGGCTTGCGATCTTCAGCGGTTCGAGCGGCAATCGCAGGCCGAGATCCGCGAAAGGAATTGCCGGATTGGGCTCGTCGAGATGGATCTGGCGGGGGACCTCGCCGTGGCGCAGGCACAGGCAAGCCTTGATCAGGCCCGCGACACCGGCCGCCGCCTCGAGATGACCGATGTTGGCCTTCACCGAGCCGATGATCAACGGTTCGATCCCGTCCCGGTCGGCCCCCATGGTCCGGCCGAGGGCCGCGGCTTCGAGCGGGTCGCCGACCGGCGTACCGGTGCCGTGCGCCTCGACGTAGCGGACGGCGTTGAGCTTCACGCCGGCCTGGTCGTAGACCCGGCGAATCAGCGCTTCCTGGGCTTCGGAACTCGGCACCGTGATGCCGTCGGTCCTCCCGTCCTGGTTGACGCCGGTGCCGCAGACGACGGCATGGATCCGGTCGCCGTCGCGCAAGGCTTCGTCGAGCCTCTTCAGGAGCACGATGCCGCAACCCTCGCCCCGCGAATAACCGTCCGCCTTGGCGTCGAAGCTCTTGCAATGCCCGTCTCGGGCCAGGAAATGCCCTTTGCTCATGATGATCGGATATTCCGCCGAGAGCATCACGTTGACGCCGCCCGCCAGCGCCAGATCGCACTCGCCGGCCAGCAACCCCTGGCAGGCGTAGTGCAGCGCGACCAGCGACGACGAGCAAGCCGTGTCCATCGTGACGCTCGGGCCGCGAAAATCGAAGACGTAGGACAGGCGCGCCGCCAGCATGGTCATCGAGGCGGCGGTGGCGGCGTGATGGGTGTCGAGCAACTTGCGCCCGAGCGGGCTCATCAGGATCGTCATGGCGTCGAGCGCGAAGCCACCGACATAAACACCCGTCTTGCTCCCGGCGAGATCAGCCGGGACTAGGCCGGCATTCTCCATCGACTCCCAGCCGACTTCGAGCAGAAGGCGCTGCTGTGGATCCATGTGCTGCGCTTCGCGCGGCGATATACCGAAGAACAGCGGATCGAACGTGTTGACCGGGTCGCGCAAAAAGCCGGCGCGTCGTACGATGGTCTTGCCCGGGACGGTCGTATCCTCACTATAGAAACGGTCCGTACTCCAACGATCCTTCGGCACGTCGATGATCGCGTCGCCACCATCGGAAAGCAGGGACCATAAACTTTCGGGGCTGTCGACGCCTCCCGGAAAACGACAACCCATTCCGATGATCGCGATGGACTGCTGCTGAGCAGAGGTCATGCCGTTATCCCGATATTAACGAGAACTGGGAGGGCCGACCTCGCCAACTTGCCGCTCGCGACGTCGGGGTCTGCCTGTCCTTGCACTATACGGCACTACGGGAGATTGTAATCAGATAACGAGTATTAGGATTAATCCATGATAGAATAACGTATGATAGACCCGTGACTTTGGTAGAAGATGTTGACGGGCGAACGCCCGATGGCGCGGGGCAGCCCCCTAGGCTCCCGGAGCATCTCCCTCGTCGCTCAGGCCGCCGCGAGCCCGCTTCACTCGGCGGCGGACCTGCGAAAACCGTCGGCATCGAACTGGAGCCGGGCCAGCCGGGCGTAAAGTCCCTCGCGGGCCAGGAGCACCGTGTGAGTGCCCTCTTCGACGACGCGACCGTCCTGCATGACGAGGATGCGGTCGGCCGTCACGACGGTAGCCAGCCGATGGGCGATCACGAGCGTGGTGCGACCGGCCATGACCTCGTCGAGTGCGGCCTGCACCAGGGTCTCGCTTTCGGCATCGAGGGCCGACGTCGCCTCGTCGAGAAGCAGGATCGGCGCGTCTTTCAGAATGGCCCTGGCGATGGCGAGGCGCTGGCGCTGGCCACCCGACAGCGTGACGCCGCGTTCGCCGACCAGCGTATCGGCGCCGTCCGGCAGGGCCGCGATGAAGCCCCAGGCGGCGGCGCGCTCCGCGGCTCGCCGGACCTCGGCGTCGGACGCCGAGGGTCGGCCGAACCTTATGTTGTCGGCGATCGAGGAAGAGAAGATGGCCGGGTCCTGCGGCACCAGCGCGATACGCCCGCGCACGGCGGCCGGGTCGGCGTCGCGGATGTCGACGCCGTCGATCCGGATGCGGCCGGCCGTGGGGTCGTAGAAGCGTGTCAGGAGCTGGAACAGCGTCGACTTGCCGGCGCCCGACGGCCCGACGATCGCCACGCGTTCACCCGGGCGGACAGCGAAGGAAAGGTCGTGCACCACGGCGTCGCGGTCGCGGGTCGGGTAGGCGAAGCCGACGCGCTCGAAAGTGACCCGTCCTTCCGCCGGAGACGGGAGCGGCGTCGGGACGCGCGGTGCTGCGATCCGAGGCTCGATGGCGAGGATCTCGCTCAAGCGGCCAGCCGCCCCGGCGGCTGCCGAGATCTCGTTCCAGACCTCGCTCAACTGCCCGAGCGCGCTGGCGCCGAACACGGCGTAGAGCACGAACTGCGACAATAGCCCGCCCGACATGCGGCCCGACATCACGTCGTGCGCGCCGAGCCAAAGCACCGCCACGACGCTGCCGAACGCCAGAAAAATGGCGACGACGGTCAGCGTACCGCGCGCAGCGGCTGCGCGCGCGGCCGCATCGTAGGATTGCTCGACGGCACGGTCGAAGCGCTGCGTCGAGAGTCTCTCGGCGCCGAAGACCTGGACGGTGCGCATGGCGCCGAGGCTCTCGGTCGCGAACGCCATGGCCTCCGCGAGGCGATCCTGCGCGGCGCGGGAGCGGCGTCCGACACCGCGTCCGGACAGCACGAGCGGCAGGACGATCAACGGGATGACCAGGAGCACGAAACCCGACAGTTTGGGGCTCGACACCACCATCATGACGACGGCCCCGGCGAACAGGAAAATGTTGCGAAGCGCCACCGAGGCCGATGAACCGAAGGTGGATTTAAGGTGAGTCGTGTCGGCCGTGAGGCGCGAGACGAGCTCGCCCGTCTGGGACCGATCGAAGAAGCTCGCGTCGAGCCGCGTCAGGTGGCCGTAGAGATCGGAGCGGAGATCCGCCACGATCCGCTCGCCGAGCGTCATGACGAGGTAGTAGCGTGCGCCCGACGCCGCGGCCAAGACCGCCACGACCGCCACCATGGCGCCGAAATACGCGTTGATCAGGCCTGAACGTTCGGGCGAAAAGCCGAAATCGACGATCCGCCGCACCGCTTCGGGGACCACGAGGGTGGCGAACGAAGCCGCGACTAAAGCCAGCAGGCCCAGGAAGATGCGGCCCCTGTGGCGCCGCGCATAGGGCAGAAGCGGCTTCAAAGCGCGCAAGGAGCCTCTGGGCATCTTCTTGGTTTCAGTCTGTCCCGATAGGCGGCCTTCTCGTTTCATGCTTCCCCGCTGACCTTCGATCTCTCGCATCGGACGCACTGGTCTTCGCGCCGCGGCTGCGTTATAGGACCGCAATTCTCCTGAGACATGGCGAAACCGACGAGGCTGCGAAAGGCCTCATATCGCCACGCGCGCCCCGATCCGAGGACTACCATGAAGACTGGACTGCACCCCAATTATCACATGATCAAGGTCGTCATGACGGACGGCACCGAGTTCATGACACGTTCGACGCTCGGCAAGGAAGGCGACACGCTGAACCTCGACATCGACCCCAACACGCACCCGGCCTGGACCGGCGGCACCCAGCAGCTCATGGATCGCGGCGGTCGCCTGTCGCGTTTCAACTCGCGCTTCGCCGGCATCAACTTCGGCAAGAAGTAGGCGAGACGCGGCGAACCGGCTCGTTGGTTCGAAACATGGGAGTCGGTGAGCACATCGACTTATCATAAGCCGTTGAGTAACTTGCGCGGATGTTCTGCTGTTCCGGTTGAAGCCGAATCGTGCTTTACGACGACGGGAGAGCGCTGTTACGCGTTGACCGGTTGACCTTTGGCCGAAGCGTTCGGCACGCAAGAGAAACCTTGCTTCCGGACCTTGACGGTCTCGAGATCGAGACATCGATCTCCACTGGTGCAACCGCTGGCCTGGTCGTGGCGCTCTTGCGCCGGCCACGGCTTTACGCCATATCGGGCGCCGGGAGGTTGGCGTGGGACGTTTCACCCGCCAACCGGGTCAGGTCCGGAAGGAAGCAGCCCTAACGGGACCGAGCGGGTCTTCGTCCAGCCTCCTACTGCGGTCCGCCTCGAGGCTCGTCGACGTGCATCGGCTGATCGCATCTCTCCTCACCAACGCGCCTTCCGCCCGCGAGGCGTCCGAGATGCAGCGTGTCGCTCGACAATAATTACCGGGTCCTAGCCCGTAAATACCGTCCGACGCATTTCGATGACCTGATCGGGCAGGATGCGCTCGTGCGCACGCTGTCGAATGCTTTCGACCTTAGCCGCATCCACCAGGCCTACCTCCTGAGCGGGGTACGGGGCGTCGGCAAGACCACGACAGCCCGCATCATGGCACGGGCGTTGAACTACCATCGCCCGGCGCAGGACGGCGCTGCCGCGATCGACTCCCCGACCATCCGGATGCCGGGGCTCGGGACGCACTGTCAGGCCATCATCGAATCGCGGCACGTCGACGTCGTCGAGATGGACGCGGCCTCGCACACCGGCATCGACGACGTCCGCGAGTTGATCGAGGGCGCCCGCTACCGTCCCGTGATGGCGCGCACCAAGGTCTACATCATCGACGAAGTCCACATGCTGTCGAAGGCCGCCTTCAACGGCTTGCTGAAGACCCTCGAAGAGCCGCCGGACCACGTCAAATTCCTGTTCGCCACGACCGAGATCGAGAAGGTCCCGGTCACGGTGCGGTCGCGCTGCCAGCGCTTCGACCTGCGTCGGGTCGAGGCCGACGTGATGATGGCCCACCTGAGATCGATCTGCGACCGGGAGGGCGTCGGCGTCGAGGACGAGGCGCTCGCCGTCATCGCGCGGGCTGCGGAAGGATCGGTGCGCGACGCGCTGTCGCTGCTCGATCAGGCCATCGCCCACGGGGCCGCGGATGGTGGACCATCGGGCCATCCCAGCGTTCTCGCCGAGAGCGTCCGGTCCATGCTGGGCCTGGCGGATCGGGCTCGGGTCATCGATCTCTTCGAGGCCGTGATGCGGGGCCGGTTGCCCGACGCCATGACGGGGCTGAAGCTCCTGCACGACAGCGGTGCCGACCCCGGCCACGTCATCTCGGACCTCGCCGATTTCGTCCATCTCGTCACGCGGCTGAAGCTCGTGCCGGACGCTGCGAAAGACCCGGGCCTGACCGAGGACGAGCGACGCCGGGGCACCGCTTTCGCGTCCGGCTTGTCGCTGCCGGTCCTGACACGGGCGTGGCAGCTCCTGCTCAAGGGTTTGGCCGACATCAAGGATGCGCCGCGTCCGCTCGCGGCTGCCGACATGGTGCTGGTGCGGCTTGCCTGCGCGGCAGACCTGCCGACCCCGGACGAAGCCCTGAAGCGGCTTGCGGCCCTTCCGGCCGCGACGAGTGGTCCCGCGCTCTCGTCTGCACCGCCTTCCGTCAACGCTTTGCCGGCACCGGGGCCCGCCGGTCGCAGCCAGACCATGGGTCACGGCGGGACGGCCGCCGCCCTGGCACTGCCGTCGCAGACCCGCCAAGTGCCGCATGCGGACGCCGTGCCGGCCGCCCCGTCGGCCTTCGGCCGCTCCGCGCCGGTCGCGGCGGAGGCAGCGGTGCTCCGGTTGCAGTCCTTTGCGGAAGTCGTGGCGCTGGCCCAGGCGAGGCGGGACATCCAGCTGAAGGTCGCGCTCGAGCGCGATGTCAGACTCGTCCGGTTCGAAGACTGTCGCATCGAGTTCGAACTCGCACCCGACGGTTCGCCGCAGCTCGCGGCCAACCTGATGCGCCGGCTCGCCGAATGGACCGGCACGCGCTGGATGGTCTCGGTGGTTTCGGGCGGGGGCGCCCCTTCGCTGCGCGAAGCCGCCGCTACGGCGGCCCGTCAGGAGAAGGACGGTGTCGCGGCCGACCCGACGGTCCGCTTACTGCTCGACACCTTCCCGGGCAGCGAGATCGTTTCGGTGCGGTCGCTGATCGAGCCGCCGGCCCTGGAGCTAGTCGCGGCCGCCGTGACGGATGCGAGCGACGAGGAGGTCGGCTACGGCGACGCCGGCCTCGGGGAAGATCGGTTCGACGACGAATTGTGAATGGGACGGGAGGACTCGATGGCCGACATCATGGGTTTGATGAAGCAGGCGCAAGCCTTGCAGGGGAAAGTCGCCGATATTCAAAAGGAGCTCGAGACGCTCGAAGTCGAGGGCGCGGCCGGTGGCGGCCTCGTGCGTGTTACACTGACCGCCAAGGGTCAGATGAAGGGTGTCGCGATCGACGATTCGTTGCTCAAGCCCGATGAGAAGGAGATCCTCGAAGACCTGCTGGTCGCGGCCCATGCCGATGCGAGAGGCAAGGCCGACCGGCTCACCGAGGAGAAGATGAAGGCCGTGACGGCGGGTCTCCCGCTTCCTCCCGGCTTCAAGCTACCGTTCTGACGCGGCCGTCGGATCTGTCATGCCTGAACGGGTCGCCGGCCCCGAGATCGAACGCCTGATCCAGCTTCTGGCGCGCCTGCCAGGGCTCGGCCCGCGCTCGGCCCGACGCGCAGCACTTCATCTGATTCGCAAGCGCGAGGAACTCCTGTCGCCGCTGGCCGAAGCCATGACGGTGGCCCGCGAGCGAATTGTGACCTGCGAAGCCTGTGGCTCGGTCGACACACTGTCGCCCTGCTCCATCTGCCGCGATGAACGGCGCGACGGGACGCAACTCGTGGTGGTCGAGACGGTCGGCGATTTGTGGGCGCTCGAGCGCGCCGGCGTCGTCAAGGGCCACTATCACGTTCTCGGCGGGACGCTCTCGCCCCTCGACGGCGTCGGCCCGGCAGACCTCAATCTGTCGAGCCTCGTCGACCGCGTAGGGTCGGGCGGCGTCCGCGAGGTCATCCTGGCCGTCAATGCGACGGTCGACGGCCAGACCACGGCCCATTACGTCACGGACCTCCTGGCCCATCTCGGGATCGTGGTCACGAAACTGGCCCACGGCGTCCCGGTCGGCGGCGAACTCGACTATCTCGACGAAGGCACGCTCGCCGCCGCCATCCGGTCCCGCACGGCGTTTTGAGGTCGGTGTCTAACCGAGAAACCAACGTGCCTCGTCCTGAGCCGGGCGCAGCCCGTGTCGAAGGGCGCTCCAGGGCACTTCCGCCGAAGCCGTGCGTGCTTCGACTCGGCCTCCGGCCGGCTCAGCGTGAATCCGCTGTAAGCGTGACACCGTCAGGTCCCAGACGTTAGGCGGCGCTCACCAGGGCATTCGGCTCCGCCGGCGTAATGGCGACGCTTTCGCCGCAGCCGCAGGCCGAGGTCTGGTTCGGATTTTCGAAGACGAACCCGGACGACAGCTTGTCGACTTTGAAATCCATCTGCGTCCCGAGCAGGAAAAGGACTGCCTTAGGATCGATCAGGATGCGCACGCCCTTGTCCTCCACGACCTCGTCGGTCGCGGCCGGCGCCTCGGCCATCTCCATCGTGTAGGACATCCCGGCGCAGCCGCCGTTCTTGACCCCGACCCTCAAGCCGAACAGCGGCTTCGAGGCATTGGACATGATCTCCTGCACGCGATGCGCCGCGGCATCGGTGAGGGTCACGACCTGAAAACGTTTCCTGGCAGCCATCGAGCTTACTTCCACCGGCGAGCGACGCGGGACATGAGCCCAATGTAGCGGTTCGGGCGCGGTTTAAAAAGCCCGTATCCGAAGCTGCTTCGATCGACCCTCGTCGACGACCGTTAAGGGAGCCTTACGGGTTCGGCTTCGCCGCTCGGCACCGCCGCCGGGTCGTCGGCGGCAGGCGCAGCGCCGGGTCGCAGCCGCGGCCGATGCGGCATCCGGACGAGCGGGGCCGGTGACCAGGGCCGGTCCTCGCCGACCGCCCGGGCCCGGCGCACCGACCAGGCCCCGCGGTTACGTTCCAGCGTGACCGCGCCGGTGGTCTCGAGGCTGAGGCGGTCGATCACCAGCCTGGCGTCGCAACGCGCCGGCGCCACGAGCGGTGTCACGACGATATCGGCCCGGCGACAATCTTCGCTGAAGGCCGCGGCGTCGGTCACGAGCGAGAGGGCCCCGCCGCCCGGAACCGGCGACACGCAGGCCAGGCGATCGCAGCGGCTCCCCGGAACCGGGAGCGATGCCTTGAGAGCGGGACGCTCGTCGCCGTCGGCGCGCAGCCACTGCTCGATCATGAAGCCGCTGGCTTTGCCGAGTACCCCGAGGGATCCGTCCGGGGTGCGGAGCGCCACGGCTTCGCCGGTCGGCGCCACGACGAGGTCGGCGGGGCGGCCGGAGACGGCGCCCAGGAGGCCGAGCGCGAGCCACGGGACCGCGGTGAAACGCAGCAGGGCCGTCTGCCAGATCACGACGCTCAGCAGCGCCAGGGCAAGGCACGGCAGTGCCCAGGGCGCGAAAGCGGCGAAATGGACCGTCGAGGCCGGTGCCTCCGCGAGGTGGCGAGCCACCGCCATGACGAACCGAATGCCCCACCCGACCCAATGCCACACCGGGGCGTCGAGACCCAGCGGGTAGAGCAGCGTGCCGAGGAGCGCGCCCGGCACCGCGAAGACCTCGATCATCGCGAGGGTCAGCGGATTGCCGATGAACACGTAGGGGCTCAGCTCATGAAAGGCGGCCGCCATGAAGGACGCCGTCGCGGCCGTGGCACAGAGCGTCGCGGTGAAGAGATGCACCACGCTCGTGCCGCCCCGCCGCAAGCGTCCGACCCATGGTCGCGATGGCGGGGCGCGGGGCGCTGCCGGCGCGAAGAGGTCCTCGGGTTCCCGTCGCAGGCGCGCTTCCTGCACGGCGATCAGAGCCGCCACGGCCGCGAAGGACAGCTGGAAGCTCGCGCCGGCGATCTGCTCGGGTTCGATCGCGATGACGGCCAGGGCCGCGAAGGCGAGGTTGCGCATGGTCAAGGCCCGACGACCGGCCAGAACGGCACCCAGCATGATCAGGGTCATGAAGAGGGCCCGTTGGGTTCCGACGCGCGATCCGGTCCCGATGTCGTAGGCGACCGCGCCGATGATCGCGACCCCTGCGGCCCAGCTCTTGATGGGGGTGCGAAGCGCCAACGGCGGGCTCAAAGCGAGCAGCCGCCTGACGATGCCGAACAGCAGCCCCGCCACCAGCGTCATCTGGACTCCCGCGATCGTGATGATGTGAAAGATGCCGGCCTGGCGGATGATGTCCCGGCCGTCGGCCGAAAGCAGGTCGCGCTTGCCCGTTACCATGGCGGCCGCAATGGCGCCCGTGTCGTCGTGACCCACGACGTCGCTCACGCGCTCGGCGAGGTCGTTGCGGCTGCGATCGAGGCTCCTGCGGAACCGGTCGCGCCATCCGGGCTGCGATCCGTCGGCGGCGGGCCGCAAGCGCCCCAGGACCGATCCCACGGCTCCGATCCCGGAGAAATAGGCGTCGCGTGCGAAGTCGTACTCACCCGGCAGGGCGGCCCGCGAGGGCGGCAGAAGCCGGGCCGTGACGGCCACGGCTTGGCCCGCTTCGAGCCGATCCGGCTGTTTCGTCGTGAGCCGAATGAGGCGGGGGCTATGGGCCGGATCGAGGCCGCCTCCGTCCGCGATCGACATCAGGAAGCGCGACCCTTCGGGTCGCCGGTCGACCTCCTCGATCGTTCCGGTGAGGTGCAGGATCCGGATCCGGTCGAGCATCGGGGTCGCGACCGTGCGAGCGCGCAGTTCCGCGGCCACGAAGCCCGTCACCAGGGCCAGCGCACCGAGCGAGAGACAAAACGCCAGTGGCCGGGAGCGGGTGAGCCGACAGACCAGGAGCGCGACCGCACCGAGCAGAAGGGGCAGCCAGAGCACCGGCTCGCGGTCGGCCGCGAGATAGAGCGCCACCCCTGCCCCGGCCGCGACCGGTAGCCACAGGAACGGACGCCGCTGCTCCCATTCGATCGCGAAAGCGCGGGTGAACGAGAGGTCGCCAAGAAAGCCAGCGATCCACGCGCCACGAGGCGCGACGCCCTGGAGAACGTCCGCAAACGCAGCTTTGCCTTTCCTCAACGGCATGGCGGAGCCCCGCCCTTTGTGAGATCCGCCCACTCATGTTAGACGGGCGCCGCCCAGGCAAGCCCCAGAGGGCTCCCCCGGCCCTCTCAGCGTTCCAGAATTTGCGAGTCGCCATGCCAAAGCCCGTGATCACGCGCTTCGCGCCGTCGCCGACGGGTTTCCTGCACATCGGAGGAGCCCGGACGGCCCTGTTCAACTGGCTCTACGCGCGGCGGAACGGCGGCTCCATGCTGCTGCGCATCGAGGATACCGACCGCGAGCGCTCGACGGCAGCAGCCATCGAGGCCATCCTCGACGGGTTGCGCTGGCTCGGCCTCGATTGGGACGGCGAGGTCGTCTACCAGGCCCAACGGGCCGAACGCCACAAACAGGTGGCGCAGCAGATGCTCGATACGGGGAAGGCCTATCATTGCTATGCCACGCCTGCCGAACTCGAGGAGATGCGCGAAGCCGCGCGTCGCGACAAGCGCCCGCCCCGCTACGACGGCCGGTGGCGGGACCGCGACCCGAGCGAGGCTCCACCCGGGATCAAGCCCGTCCTGCGCCTTCGCGCTCCGCTGGACGGCCAGACGGTGCTCGACGACCAGGTGCAAGGCCGCGTCACCTGGGCCAACAAGGATCTCGACGACCGCGTGCTCGTGCGATCCGACGGGACCCCGATGTATATGCTGGCCGTCGTGGTCGACGATCACGACATGGGCATCACCCACATCATCCGGGGCGACGACCATCTGACCAACTCGGCCAGTCAGATCCACATTGACGAGGCCCTCGGCTGGCCGGTCCCCACCATGGCGCATATTCCCATGATCCACGGCTCGGACGGATCGAAGCTGTCCAAGCGTCACGGCGCGCTCGGTATCGAGGCCTACCGGGCCATGGGCTTCCTGCCCGAGGCCTTGCGCAACTACCTGCTGCGGCTCGGTTGGAGCCAGGGCGACCGCGAGTTCTTCTCGACCCCGGACATGATCGAGGCCTTCGGCCTCGCTGGGGTCGGACGCTCGCCGTCGCGCTTCGACTTCGTCAAACTGGAAAATATGAACGGACATTATCTCCGGCAGACCGACAACCGAAAATTGGTCGACACGCTTGTCGCCACCCTGCCCTACCTGCCCGAGGGGCCTCGTGCCGCGGCCGCGCTCGACGAGACGATGGAGGCGAAGCTCCTGGCCGCGATGCCGGGCCTGAAGGAACGGGCGAAGACGCTGGTCGAGCTGCTCGACGGCGCCCAGTTCCTGTTCGCCACGCGGCCACTTGCGCTCGACGCCAAGGCCGAGGACATCCTGGACAAGGGTGGGCGGGCCGTGCTGGCCGGCCTTCTGCCGGCGCTCCAAGGCCTCGAACACTGGACGGCCGCGGAGATCGAGGCGGTGGTTCGATCCTATGCGGAGACGAGCGGCCTCAAGCTCGGCCAGGCCGCGCAACCCCTGCGGGCAGCCGCAACCGGTCGCGCGACCTCGCCCGGCATCTTCGATGTGCTCCAGGTGCTCGGTCGTGATGAAAGTCTCGGCCGATTGCGCGATCAGAGCAGCGTAATGGCCATTTCGTAACCGAAAGGCCGCCTTGACGGCACATCTCGATCAACTAGCTTTGGTGCAACGCACAAGGCCGCCCGGGGCCTTCGCGGTTCGAACGATCCGGCCCCGTAACCCCCGCACAGGCTGACCCATGACCGCGAACGCTGGCACCATCCTGATCGACAACAAGTCCTTCGAGCTTCCGATGAAAGAAGGCACGATCGGACCATCCGTGGTCGATATCGGCAAGCTCTACGGGCAGACCGGCCTCTTCACCTACGATCCGGGCTTCACATCGACCGCGAGTTGCGAGTCGAAGATCACCTATATCGATGGTGACGAAGGGGTGCTTCTCTATCGCGGTTACCCGATCGAGCAGCTCGCCGAACACGGAGATTTCCTGGAAAGCTGCTACCTGCTGCTCTATGGCGAATTGCCCACCAAGGCTCAAAAAGCCGAGTTCGACTACACGATCACGCGCCATACGATGGTGCACGAGCAGATGGCGCGGTTCTTTGCCGGCTTCCGGCGCGACGCGCATCCGATGGCCGTGATGACGGGCTGCGTCGGGGCACTGTCGGCCTTCTACCATGATTCGACCGACATCTCCGATCCGAAGCAGCGGATGATCGCCTCGATCCGCCTGATCTCCAAGATGCCGACCCTTGCCGCCATGGCGTATAAGTATACGATCGGCCAGCCTTTCGTCTATCCGAAGAACGATCTCGACTTCACCTCTAACTTCCTGCGAATGTGCTTTGCGGTGCCGTGCGAGGACTACAAGGTCAACCCGGTCCTGTCGCGGGCGCTGGATCGGATCTTCATCCTGCATGCGGACCATGAGCAGAATGCGTCGACCTCGACGGTTCGCCTTGCCGGTTCCTCGGGCGCCAATCCTTTCGCCTGTATCGCGGCCGGTATCGCTTGCTTGTGGGGTCCGGCGCACGGCGGCGCCAACGAAGCGGCTCTGAAGATGCTGGCCGAGATCGGCAGTGTCGATCGGATCCCCGATTTCGTCGCCCGCGCCAAGGACAAGAAGGACCCGTTCCGTCTCATGGGCTTCGGGCATCGCGTCTACAAGAACTACGATCCTCGCGCCAAGATCATGCAGAAGACCTGTCACGAAGTGCTGAGCGAGATGGGCATCAAGGACGACCCGTTGCTCGACGTCGCGGTCGAACTCGAGCGAATCGCCTTGTCGGACGACTATTTCATCGAAAAGAAGCTCTATCCGAACGTCGACTTCTATTCCGGCATCACACTGAAGGCGCTGGGATTCCCGGTGGCGATGTTCACCGTGCTGTTTGCCGTGGCCCGCACGGCCGGCTGGATCTCCCAGTGGAAGGAGATGATCGAGGATCCGGGCCAGCGTATCGGCCGTCCTCGCCAGCTCTATACGGGCTATGGCGCACGCGACTACAACCCGATCAGCGAACGATGACGAGCGTGCCGGCTTACGATGACGGCAACGTCTTCGCCAAGATCCTGCGCGGCGAAATGGGTTGCCACCGGGTCTTCGAAGACGACGTCGCCTTGGCGTTCATGGATATCAACCCTCAAGTCTCCGGGCACGTGCTGGTGGTGCCGAAGGCGCCATCACGAGGCTTGCTCGACGCCTCTGCCGACGCCCTGGCGACCGTCATGCCGCGCGTGCAGCGCATCGGGGCGGCCGTGGTCGCGGCTACGAAGGCGGACGGATTGACCCTCTATCAATGCAACGAGGTCGCCGGCGGGCAGAGCGTGTTCCACCTCCATTTCCATATCCTGCCTCGGCACGAGGGTGTGGCGCTGCAGCCACCGGGCGGCCGGATGGAAAAGCCGGAGGTGCTGGCCGAACTGGCGGCACGGATCCGCGCGGAACTCGCAGCATAACGCCCGGTTCGGCCGGGCTATCGCGTTACAGCATGGAGGATTGAAGCGTGGCGAAGATCGCCTTTCTCGGTCTCGGCGTCATGGGCTTCCCCATGGCGGGCCATCTCGGCGCCAAGGGGGGTCACGAGGTCGTGGTCTATAACCGCACCGCCGCCAAGGCCGAAGCCTGGGTGGAACGGTTCGGCGGCGCTTCGGCCGCGACGCCCCGCGCGGCGGCTCAGGGACGCGACATGGTCTTCGCCTGCGTCGGCAACGACGACGACCTTCGCTCCATCACGCTCGGGCCGCAGGGAGCTTTCGCGGGCATGAGCCGAGGTTGCGTCTTCGTCGACCACACGACGGCTTCGGCCCAGGTGGCGCGGCAACTCTCGGTCGAAGCCGAGGCGCATGGCATAGGCTTCATCGACGCTCCCGTGTCGGGCGGTCAGGCCGGGGCCGAGAACGGGACGCTGACCGTGATGTGCGGCGGCGATCAGGAAAGCTACGACCGCGCCGAAGCCGTCATCGCGGCCTATGCCAAATCCTGTCGTCTCATGGGGTTGTCGGGAAGTGGCCAGCTGACCAAGATGGTGAACCAGATCTGCATCGCCGGGCTGGTCCAGGCCCTCTCGGAAGGCGTCCATTTCGCCAAGAAGGCCGGCCTCGACGTCGAGGCGGTCCTCGCGGTCATCTCCAAGGGGGCCGCCCAGTCCTGGCAGATGGAAAACCGCGGCAAGACCATGGCGGACGGCAAGTTCGACTTCGGCTTCGCGGTCGACTGGATGCGCAAGGATCTCGGCATCTGCCTCGATCAGGCCCGCCAGGTCGGCGCTCACCTTCCCGTAACGGCCGTCGTGGACCAGTTCTATTCGGAGGTCCAGGCGATGGGCGGCAAGCGCTGGGACACATCGAGCCTCGTGGCTCTGCTCGAGCGCTGACGGTTAGAGTCTCCGCCCAGGAACTCCTCTAGCGTCTCGACGTTCGCCCTCGGAAACGAGGGTGCAATGATCGAAGCGGTGATTTTCGACGTCGACGGAACGCTGGTGGACAGCGTCGATCTCCATGCGGAAGCCTGGCAGAAAGCCTTCTCGAAATTCGGCAAGGAGATTTCGTTTCAGGCGATCCGGTCGCAGATCGGCAAAGGTGGCGACCAGTTGCTTCCGGTCTTCCTGAGCGAAAACGAAATCGAATCGTTCGGCAAGAAACTAGAAACCTACCGGGGCAAACTGTTCAAGGATGAGTTCCTCGATCGTGTCGAAGCGTTCCGCGACGTGCCCGATCTGCTCGACGCGATCCGAAAGAAAGACCGTAAGATCGCGCTCGCCTCTTCGGCCAAAAGCGACGAACTCAAGATCTACAAGAAGATCGCCGGCATCGAGAAGTTGACCGACATCGAGACATCGTCCGACGATGCGGAGAAGTCGAAGCCTCACCCCGACATCTTCGAGGCGGCCTTAAAGAAGCTGAAGCTCGAACCCGATCAGGTTCTCGTCATCGGCGATACGCCCTACGATGCCGAGGCAGCGGGCAAAGCCGGCGTGTCGTCGATCGGTGTCCTTTGCGGCGGCTTTACGGAAGAGGACATCCGGGCCGGCGGTGCCACGAGGATCTACCGGGACCCGCAGGATCTCCTGGTTCGGATCGAGGAGTGGCTGGCCTGAGCCGGTCATTGTCGAACATCCATCGTCGGCTTGCGATGGAGCGACCTCGCACGATGTTCACGTCCGGTCGGGCAAGTTCCCGGGCGTGGAGAAACGGAACGAGACATCCGGACGCGATGCGGAGACATGTCCGAGGCTGAGCATCGAGGTTCGCAGAACGGCACTGCCGGCCAGCGTTGCCAGGGACGCCGCGATCGACACGGCGCGAGGCCGCCGGCCTAAGAGCACCGAGGCGACCAACAGTCCGAGTGGCAGGGCGACGCCGAGCGCCGTCGCGCCGATGGTCTCGATGCGTCCAGCCGGACTGTCCATGGCGCCGTCGACGCCCTTGCGCCGGTAGGTGCCCTTAACGGTGGAGGCGGCGACGGCCTCTATCGCCAGGGCCGCAGCCTCGATGGCGTCGAGCTTGGCACGGACGTGTGGGTTGTCTTCCCCCAAGGCCAGGGCTGCGGCGCCGGTTGCAACGGAGGACGAGCCGAAACGGACCGCGAGGCTCCGGGGCGCCGCGGCCCAGATCGGAGTGCTGGTGGCCGATAGGAGAGACGCCGTGTAGGTCGATAAACCGGCACCCGCGAGGGCTGCAGGAACGCCCGCGATGGTGGCGGACCGGCGCAACCATTTCTGTGCAGGCCATCGATCGGCCGCAACCTGCCCGAGCGCTGCGGCACCGGCGAAGCCGGAGAAGCTCATCAGGATCCAGGTCCCGATCGACATCGGGGAAGTCGATTTGGCGACGCGCAGCATGTTGTAGAAGCGCTTGGGGGTATGAAGGTCGTAGACCAGAAGGGCCGAGCCGATCGTCGGGGCCAGAAGCGCGAGGTAGCGTCCTCGGCGAACCATTCCTCGGAGCTCCGTGCGGCCCGTGGCGTCCGCCAAGGTCGCGAGTATCGATGCGCTTCCCGACAGCCCGGCCAGAAAAATGTAACCGCCCACGACCCAGGGCTCGAAAGGCGCAGGCTTCAGCTGTTCGCGACCGTAATAGGTCGTTCCGTCCCATTCTTGAAAAGGCGAGAGAGCCGCGGGGACGGAACGCGCGGCGGTCGGAACTGTGCCCAAAGCCATCAGTTCCGGCGCGACAGGACGAAGGTAGCGGCGAGCGCCAGACCTGCCACGGCCAGAAGGCCCGACGCGAGTGCAGGTGCGACGCGCTCCGCCGGCCGGGTCGGTGCAACCGGTAGGTTGTAGACCTCGGGTCGGTCGATCAGCAGGAAAAAGGCATTGAGGTGCTCCAAACCCCCTGTGGCTCCGGGCGCACCGGGTGTTCCGTAAAGGTAGGCACTCTCGACTCCGCGCCCGTGCAGTTCCGTTACGCGCTCTGCGGCGCGGCTTTGCAGGTCTCCGAGTTCGCCGAACTGGATGGAATCCGTAGGACAGGCCTTGGAACAGGCCGGCTCGAGACCACCCTTCAGACGATCGTAGCAGAGCGTGCATTTATGCGCCTTGCCGTCCTGCTTACTCACCTCCACCACCCCGAAGGGACACGCCGGCACGCAATAGCCGCAGCCGTTGCAGATGTCCTGCTGGACCACGACGGTGTCGAACTCCGTCTTGAA
>CAXTME010000001.1:173480-182757 GCA_964245215.1 uncultured Lichenihabitans sp. | reverse complement strand
CGCGCACCACCCTCGCGGGGTCGCCGCGCACCACCCTCGCGGGGTCGCCGCGCAGCACCGCATGGTGGGTCGCGTCGCCGTCGCGCCAGAAGCTGATATCGAAAATGTGAGGTCCGAGCCGCAGCCCGAGCAGCGTGAGATCGGGCAGCCAGGGCGGCAGAACCGGATCGATATGGAGCCGGCCTTCGGGAGCATCCGGCGTCAATCCGAGAAGCGCCTTGAGGATCATGAAGACGGACCCGGCCGCCCAGGCTTGGGGGACGTTGGCGCCGACATATTGCACCGGGAAGTCTCCCGGATTTCGCGTGAGCCCGGCATAAAGTTCCGGCATCTGGCTTAGGGCGAAATGGCTCGCGGCCTCGTTGAGGTCGCGCGCCAGCCGTCCCGCCTCGGCCGCGAAACCATAGCGCCGGAAGCCCGCCGCGATGATGGCGTTGTCGTGCGGCCACACCGATCCGTTCTGGTAGGAGTACGGGTTGTAGGCGCGATGGTCGGCCGAGAGCGTCCGGATGCCCCAGCCCGACCACATGTCGGGTGCCAACAAGCGGTCGACCACCCGGCGGGCGCGCTCCGGGGCCACGATGCCGGACCAGAGGCAGTGGCCGACATTGGACGCCACCGTGAGCACCGGCTGCTTGTCGCCATCGAGGCAATAGGCATAGAAACCGCCGGCCTCGTCCCAGAAGAGGGCGTTGAACCTGTCGTAGAGTGCCGAGGCTTTGGCGCGCAACGCCGCGGCGCGGTCTGGCTGGCCCGACGCGTCGAACATCTCGGCCATGCGACGCCAGGCATCGTAGACGTAGCCCTGAAGCTCGCACAGGGCTTTCGGGCCGCGCACCAGAGTTCCATCGAGGTAGGGCACGCTGTCGCCCGCATCCTTCCAGGCGGTGTTCTCGTAGCCGAGCGAAGACCGGGTCTGGTATTCCTGCAACCCGTCCCCGTCGCGGTCGCCCCACTCGTCGATCCAGCGGAGGCAACCCTCGACGGTTTCGAGGTGTCGCCCGAGGAGGCCCGCATCGCCGCTCCAGCGCCAGGTCTCGTGCAGGGTGATGAGGTAGAGCGGCGTAGCATCCGCGGTCCCGTAATAGGGCGTATGCGGAATGAGCTTGAAATGCGCCAGTTCGCCGAACCGGAGTTCGTGCAGGATCTTGCCGGGTTCGGCATCGCGGTAGTCGTCGCGGTCGGTCGCCTGATAGCGGCCGAGGACATCGAGCGTCGCGGTCGCGAAGTTCGGGTCGATCACCATGCTCTGCAGCGATGCGATCAGGCTGTCGCGGCCGAAGAGTGCGGTGAACCAGGGCAGTCCTGCGGCCGGCACGAACGACACGCCCTCCCCGGTCTCCTGGGGCAGTTGCAAGGCCGCCATATCGTCGATCGCCTGGTGGAAGGTCCTGTAGAACTCCTCATTCGATGTCCGAATCCTGAGAACGTCGGCTTTCCAGGCGGCCGTGTCGGCCGATGTGGCGGGTCTCTCGTGCTCGCAACCGGCCGGCGCGTCGAACACGCGAACGCCGTCTCCCAAGTCGTAGAGGACGCAGCAATGCCAGCTGTGCCCGGGCTCGATCGACACGGCGAAGCTCAGGCGCCCGTTGGCGAAACCCATCGGCTCGCGGCTCCGCGCCCGCACCCTGACCGACCGGCGGAAATCCGCATTCGTGTAGACGGTCTCGAGTTGCCGGGTGTCCTCCGACCACGTCGTGGCGATGCTGCCGCGGCGCTTGGTTTCGCCGGACTTGGTCTCGAACACGTCGGCGAAGTCGCAGCGCAGGCTGATTTCGAGGTTGAACGCGACCGGCTTGCCGCTGTGGTTGACGATGTCGATGTCTTCGTGGAGGCCCTCCGCGATGGAGCGGCTCAGGAAGAGGCCGAGGGTCCGGGCCTCGATCACGCCCGACGAGGTCGCCAGGCGCCGATTGGTGAGATGGATCCGCGAGGCATCATGGTCGACCGGACCGCCGCTGAGCAGGTCCCACGCGATGCCGTCGGCGGACAGCGACCAACTGCTGATCAGCCGTGTGTCGTTGAGGTAAAGGCCCTTGTCGCTGGGATAGACGATATTGCCGTTGGGTTCGCAGACAAGCACGGTTCGACCGCGGTGAATGGCGATCTGTGGGGGACCGACCTGGACCTTGAACGCCATGGCATGCCTCATCAAGAGCAGGAGTGCGTCAGATCGGTGCCGAGGTTTGAGATTTATAATTGGTCATCGCGAGGCGTGTGACGACGAAGCAACACGGTGCGTGATCCCGGACGGGCTGGGTTGCTTCGCCGCGCTCGCAACGACGGACTGTGCTCATCTCCCCTTCATGTGGCCGAACAGGGCCGGGAGTTCAGCCCCAAGCTCACGCGGCCTGATGGGAACGAACCGGGTCAGGTCACCTCGTCGTGACAATCCATCAGGTGATCCCGCGCGCCAGAACGCCCCAGCCGCGCCTTTCCCGTACTGCCGCCGCGTGGCGCCGGATCCAGGCGTCGGCGCCGAGCGCCCGGCCGGTGGCCAGCACCGCGAAGGTCGCGCAGAGGAAGATCAGGAACATGTAGCTCCAGGACCACTCGTCCGGATCACCCGGCCGCTTGTTGTAGATCCCGAGCCAGAGATTGAGCGTGAAGAGCGCCGCCGCCGTTCCGGCCAGCCGCACGAAGAGGCCGAGGATCAGCGCCGCGGCGAACCCCAGTTCGGCGAGATAAACCAGCGGATTGACGAGATCGAAGTTGGGCAGGATGACGTCGTTCACGACATCGCGCTGGATCGCGAAGGCCGCGCGGCCCCCCATCTGCTGGGTCCAGTAGTAGAGGCCGTTGCCGTGGCCGAAGGGAAGCTTCCACAACGTCCCCTGGAACCACATGCAGCCGATCAGGACCCGGATGGCCCAAAGCCACAGGGTCGTGCCGTTCCGTTGCGCCGGGTCTTCACGCCAATTGGTAGCCACGAGCCAGAGACTCGCGGCCATGAGCGCAAAGAATAGTAGAAGCAGCAGGTACTTCCATCCGCCCAAGGCGTTGTAGTCGCCCGTATCGGCGGTGAGAAAGCCGATGAGATCGGTAATCGGGTTGGTCATTCGTAGACGTCACTCATCTGTAGTGCCACGCTCAGGCACAATTGAAGATGCTTGCGAGACGATGCGCGTTGCGGTGTTCGTGTTCGAAGGCCGACTGGACAGCGGAAAAGGCGGCGGCCAGCGGGAAGATGTTCCGGGTGACGAGAAGATCGTCGTCCTCGGCACCCACGGGATGCCAATAGACGCCTTCCGCCGTAATCGTGACTTCCGGCACGAGATCCGCCCGGGACAGGGGGATGCCTTCGTCGGCCGCCCCGCGCAGGGCGATGCGGCGAATGACGCGGTCTTCGGGTGCCACCCCGTTTTCGTCGAGAAACCGGCTGAACGCCTGTTCCTCCTCCTCTGTCGTGACGCTGGCCGCGATCCTCACCCGAAACCCTTCGGCGCGCGCCGTCGTGATCCCGGCCCAGGCCCGCACCCAGCTTCCTGGTCCGCGATGCTGGTCGTGCAGCTCCGGTGTCGGGCTGTCGAGGCTGATCTGGAGTGTCACGCCGAGCCCCGAGAGCGCCCGCAGCGATTCGAGGCGGCGGCCGGAGAACAACATGGCATTGGTCAGAAGCGTGGTCGGCGCAGTGGCGGCGCAGGCGGCGACGCTCGGCGCGATGTCGGGCAGCAGAAAGGGTTCGCCCCCGGTGACGAAGATTTCAGCGACATCGAGGTCGGCGGCTTCGGCCGCGATCCGCCGAAAGCGTTCGAGCCCGAGCGCCCGGCGCGGTGCCCGCGGCGACGAGCGAACACAGCAGTAGTCGCAGCGGAGGTTGCAATCGAAATTGGCGTAGAGCCAGAGCCGGGCCCCCACGGCCCGCTCCGGTTGGAAGCTTCGCGGGACCTCGCCGCAGCGGATCGTCCAGGCCACGCAACCCGAAGATGCCGTGACGTCCACGATCGCGTTGCGCGTGAGGCTGCACCAGGTTTCGAGTTCCGCACCGATGCCGCCGTCATGCGCCGAGACACGGAGCACATCGCCCGGCGAGCAGGCCCGCAGGGCGGTGATCAGGTCGGACAGCAGGCCCGTGGCGAACGTCTTTGCCCCGACGTCAAGCGAGACCACGCGGGCCTGACCCATGGACGCTCCTTCCCGTCAATGGCCGAAGATCAATCGGTGCTCGCCACACTGCTTGTCTTGATCGGGATCGGCCGCCAGACCTGCGGGAACACCGTCTCGAGATGCTGAACGAGCGGCAGGTCGTTCTCGACGATATAGGGTTCGGTCGGATGCAGCATCAGGTAGTCCTGATGGTAGGCCTCGGCCGGGTAGAAAGTGCTGGTCGTATCGATCTGCGTCGCGATCGGCTTGTCGAACGCGTGGCTGTCATCGAGCTGCGCCAGATAGGCCCGCGCGATCTTTTCCTGCTCCGGATCGGTGGTGAAGAGGACGGAACGGTATTGCGGACCAATATCGTTCCCCTGCTGGTCCTTCTGGGTCGGATCGAGCGCCACGGAGAAGAAGATCTGGAGCAGCTTGGCATAACTGATCTTGGCAGGATCGAAGGTGACGCGGACCGTTTCCGTGTGGCCGGTCTTGCCGGTGCTGACCTGCTTGTAGTTTGCGTCCGCCTTGCTGCCGCCGTCGTAGCCCGAGACCACATTGGTGACCCCGTCGACGTGCTGGAACACGGCCTGCGTGCCCCAGAAACACCCGCCCGCGAAGGTCGCGGTCTCGGAGCCGGCGGCCGGCTTCGAAGCGTCGACGCTCGGCATGGGGAGAGGCTGGTTCGCGACGGCCGCGTGGGCTCCGGTGACCCCGAGGGTCAGAGGCACGAGCAAAGCCGCGACCGGCAGCGTTGCGGCACCCAGCCAGGAGCGGCGGGAGTTGTTCACATTCAATCGCTTCATGGGAGTTCCTTGTTGTCGCCTCGAACACGCAAGCGAAAGGCTTGCGCGACATTCGATCTTCGAAGAGAGGAGCACCGCGCGCCTGTTCAGCGCCCCATCAGGCCTTGCGCCGTGGAGGCCTCCCGCAGCGACGCGTAACCGTCGAGTTGCGGCGGCAGCCACTTGCGCAGGCCTTCGGCCTCCAGGATGGGCCGGTGGACCGGGTTGTCGAAGTCCATCCCGGACAGCGCTTCGGCGAAAGCCCGCTCCCGCGACGGGTCGAGATCGGCCCGGGCCGTGAACATGCAATGGTTGAAGGGCGGCGAAGTCCAGACTTCGAAGAGCGCGTCCTGCGGGACGAGGCGCTCCTTCTGCACGGTCTGCCAGAAGGGGCTCCCGACCGCACCCGCGGCGGCCCGCCCATCGAGCAGGGCGCGCAGCACCTCGGTCTCGCTGCGGCCGGTGTCGCCATGCTTGCCGACGTCGCTGTCGAAACGCAGCGTCTCGTAATCTCGGTCCGCCTCGAGACCCTCCTGCTTCAGGAAATGGACCGGCAGGATCGCGGCATGGCCGCTGTCCCGGCTGCCGAGGGCCAGCGTCCGGCCGCGGAGGTCCGCGAGCGTCGCGACGGGACCGCCGCGCACCGCCAGGATCTGGGTCATCCAGCCGACATCGGTGTCGCGCATCGCAATGGGCCGGCAGCCGTGGTGGCTCCACTCATCGGCCTGGACGAAGGCGAGATTGGTGTTCCAGGCGATGTCGATGCAGGGCGTGCCTTCACCCGGCTGCGCCAGGAGCGCCGCCACCTGGGCCTCGTAGCTTTGGAAGAGCACGATCTCGACGGCGAGCTTCGCTTCCTCGACGAAGTAGCGGCGCATGCCCTCCCAGATCGTCACGACCTTCGGGTCGTAGGCGACGGCCCCGACCCAGATCGGGCGGGCTTGCGCCGGGGTGTCGACCATCAGAACAGCTCCATGCCGAGGGTCGCCCGGCCGATGAACTCGCGCAGCACATCGCTCGTCGGCGCCATGACGGCGCCCGCCTGCGCATCGCGGAATAGCCGCTCGATGGTGAGGTGCTTGGAGAAGGCAGCGCCGCCGGCGGCGCGCATGGCGGCCGATGTCACGCTGATGGCCGTCTCGCCCGCGGCCGCCTTGGTGCCCAGGACGCGTAGCATCGTGGTTTCGCGCGGTCGCTCCAGATGGTCGACGAGGTCGTCGACGCGTGCTTCCAGTCCGTCGGTGTCGATCACCATCGTGGCGAGTTGCGCCCGCAGCGTCGGCAAAGCCTCGCCGAGGCTCAGCCCCAGGTGCTCGAACCGTCCGGCTTTGAGATGCGCCGTCACCTGCTTCACCGCGGCACGGCAGAGCCCCAGCGCCACGCAGGCCGAGCCGAGGTTGAACTGCGGCAGCACCACGCTCATCATGGTGCCGAAGCCGGCTCCGTCATCGGTCAGCTTCAGCTCCGAGCCGAGATTGCAGTCGTCGAGCGTCATCGGGGCCGAGGCGTTGGCCCGCAGGCCGAGCCCGTCCCACGGCCCGGCGACCGACAGGCCGCCGACCGCCTGCGGCACGAAGTAGAGCGTCGTCTCGGTCGGACCGGAGCCGTCGGGCGATAGGGCGGACACCACATAGCTCTGCGCGTGCCCGGCGCTCGTCACCCAGGATTTCTTGGCCGACAGGTGGATCCCTCGGCCATTGCTCTGCCCGCGCGAGACGGGCGCCCAGAAATGGCTCCTCGACCCGGACTCGCTGAAGGCCAGGGTCGAGAGGTGGCGTCCGGCCGCCATCTCGCGGAGCACGCCGGAGAACAGCTCGCTCCGCGGCGCCGCCGCGACCGTCGATGCGGCCAGCGAATGCATGAGAAAGACCATTGCGACCGAAGCGTCGGCTTCCGCGATCGTCGCCACCACGCCGGCGAAGGTCCGAAGATCCGCTCCGGCGCCGCCGATCTCACTCGGCAGCGTCAGGCCGAGCAGTCCGGCCCGACCCAGCGCGTCGATGGCTTCGGTCGAGAAGCGGCCCTCGCGGTCGTTCTGCCGGGCGTCAGGCGCCAGCACTGTATCGGCGATCTGCTGCGCACTCGAAAGAATCGCCTCGTAGCTCGCCAATGCTTCATCGCTCCGTGGACCCATGTTGCTTCACTCCAAGCAAGTCGGGGCAGTCTCGTCGGACGGAGAGACAATCGGGCGTTCGCATAGAGCCGTAAAGGAGCATGGACGGCGGGTTTCGATAGCCGCTGGCTATGGTCGAACCGGCGCGAGTTGCGCGCTTGTTGCCGCCGCGATCGGATAAACTCGGCAGGATGGAGGCTCGGAGCAACGTAACCGAGACGAATGTGCGCCGAACGCATAGGATGTTCCCGAGGGTCAGCCCGTGGAAATGCACCAGGTCCGATATTTTCTGGCGGTGGTTCGATCGCTGAACTTCACCCGAGCCGCCGAGGAGTTGCGGGTTGCGCAGCCTTCGCTGACGCGGGCCATCCTGAAGCTCGAATCCGAGCTCCAGGGTCCGCTGTTCAGGCGCGAGCGGTCGAACACGCACCTGACCGAGTTGGGACGCATGATGGTGCCGCTCCTCGAGGCGGCCCTGGCGGCGGCCGAGACCGCCAAGAGCCAGGCGCGCCGGCTGAAGTCGCAGGACATCGGATCGCTGGCGCTCGGGGTCTGCAGCGAGATCGATCCCGACGCCCCGATCGCCTTTCTGCAGGAGCTCGCGGGCAAGTTGCTGCACCTCGATGTTTCGGTCGAGGTCGATGCGGCCGCCACGATCGAGCGCAACCTCATGGCCGGCCAGTTGGATGCGGCGATCCTCGCTCCCCTCGACCACACCAACGAGCGCTTCGACGTCTGCCCGATTCGCGAGGACGATCTCGTGGTGGTGTTCGCGACAGGCCATCGCTTCGAAGCGCTCGAGACCGTTCCGCTCGAAGCGCTCGACTCCGAGCCGCTGATCACGCGCTGCAACTGCCGCTTCGAGGAGGCGCTCGCCTCTCTTTTGCAGAAACGCGGGCTGCGGCGGCTCGTTCGGCACCGCAGCAACGATCCCCGCTGGACCGCAGCCTTCGTTCGAAGCGGCCTCGCCAGCGCCGTCATGCCCGAAGGCATGGCGCTGGCGACCGGGCTCTCATTCCGGACGCTCGACGGCGTGCCGTTCCGGTTCCGAACCGTTCTCGCGACCGTCGCGGGCCGACGGCATTCGGTCGCTCTCTCTGCCCTCATCAGGACCATCGAGGCACAGCACCCGTCGTGTGGTGATCCTGTCGCGGCGACGACCTCGAACACCTCAGCGCGTAACGCGGCGCAACAGGGCGTGGCGTCCGGCTCGATCTGAGCCATCGATGCTCCGGTGCGCTGCAAGTCGCTGGACGTCGCCACGCATCGTCATCATAGCCAATCGGCATTGGCCAGGATCCGGCAATCGTCTGCATTGTCGGCGCGGCGACAGGCCGGCCAGCGAAGCACCCGCGCGAATGAGCGGGACAGCCGCGCCCACCATCGGGAGAGCGCATTGCCGGCGAGGGACGGACCTGTGACGTCGAGGGCGCTGCTCGCGTGCTGCAAGGTGCTGTTGGCCATCCGCTCGATCGGGACGGCGCTTTCGGCCTGGCTCGACCTCGGCATGAGGGTCTGGCTCGCGCAGGCGTTCCTGGCCGGCGCCGTTGCGACGCTGATGCTGAACACACCTCCGGGAATGAGCGGCTCCGGTCTCCCTGTCGAGGTGTTCAACCGGCTCGTCGCGTCCCCACTCGGCGTCCTGACCCAGACGGTCTGTCCGGTGCTGCTCCTGCTCGGCCTGTTCGCCCGCTTCGCTGCCGTGCCGCTTCTCGTCCAGGTCCTCCTGCTGCGCATTCCGGGCGGGCACCCGATCACCCATCTCTCCTGGTCCGTACTGCTCGGCTGGACGATCGTGCTCGGACCCGGGCCCTATTCGCTGGATGCGCTGTTCGGGCGCGGTCTCGATACCAGCGCCGTCCCCGGAGCCCGGGCGGCCGGAACCGTGTTCGCCTCGATGACGCGGCATCTGGGACCTTGGTATTGGCTGGCGATGCGGCTGTGGGTTGCGTCCGTGCCTCTGGCCCTGGCGGCTCCCGTCTATGGCCTCGACATGATGCGCTCCGGACCGCTGTCGACCTGGCTCGGGGCCGTGCCCGAGGGCACCGGCATGCTGCCGTCCGGGTTGTCCCTCCTGATCGGTCTCTTGCTCCTCAGCGGGCTCTGCACGCGCGGCTGCGCCCTGATCCTGTTGATCGCGATCCCCCTCGGGCAAGCCGGCATGGCGACCGACGACCGGTTCTTCTGGGCCGTGCTGCTCGGTCTCCTGGCTTGCAGGGGACCCGGCCCTTTCGCGCTCGACGCCGTCGTGGCGCGGGCCGTGGACGCGGTCGACCGCCGGATGCTGACC
>CAXTME010000001.1:168355-173380 GCA_964245215.1 uncultured Lichenihabitans sp. | reverse complement strand
TTCGGCCGGGACGACTGGGCCGGCGACGCGCCCGGCCTCAAACGGATCGAGGACGCGACGGAGATCCGCCGCCGCCTGCTGATCGGCTTCGAGCGAGCCGAGAGCGCGGTCGACGAACGCGAGCGCGCCCGCTGGCTGACCTTCGTCATCGTCGGCGGCGGTCCGACCGGCGTCGAGCTTGCGGGTGCCATCGCAGAACTGGCGCGAAACGGACTAAAGCAGGACTACAGGAGCATCGACCCGGCGACCGCGAGGGTCATTCTTGTGCAATCCGCGGACCGCCTGCTCCCGACCTTTCCCGCTTCGCTCTCGGCGGACGCGCTGGCCGAACTGCGCAAGCTCGACGTCGAGATCCTCACCGGTGCCAAGGTCGAAGGGATCGATGACGGCGGCGTCGTCGTGGGCGGAGAGCGGATCGAAGCCCGGACGGTGCTGTGGGCGGCGGGCGTGACGGCCTCGCCGGCAGCACTTTGGCTCGAGAGTTCGAGCGACAAGGCCGGTCGGGTCGTGGTCGGCCCCGATCTGTCGATCGACTCGAACGGCAGCATCTTCGCCATCGGCGACACGGCCGCGTCGACCGGATGGAAAGGCAAGGCGGTCCCCGGTCTCGCACCTGCCGCCAAACAGGGCGGCGTCTACGTGGCCTCCGTGATCCGCTCCCGCCTCACCGACAAGCCGGCACCCGAGCCCTTCAAGTACCATCATCCCGGCAGCCTCGCGACCATCGGCAGGCGTGCCGCCGTGGCGGAGTTCGGGCCTGTGAAGCTGCACGGCGCGCTGGCCTGGTGGGTCTGGGGCGCCGTCCACATCCTGTTCCTGGCCGGCGGCCGCAACCGCGCCGCCGTGATGCTCGAATGGGGCTGGGCCTATCTCACGGACCGGCGCGGCAGCCGGCTGATCACCGCCTCTCGACCCACTGGCGTGTTCCCAGCCGAGACAGAACTCGAGAAGGGCTGATACGCTGGCCTCACTGCTTTGAGCCGCTGCGGCGAAGAGCCGGGGCGGTGTCCATCGACGGGAGCCTTGCAACCGCCCAGGCGAGCGCTAGGCTGGTCGCATGAGAACTGAATCACTCGACTTCCTCAAAGCCATCGTCAACGCGCCCTCGCCGAGCGGCTACGAACAGCCGGCGGCGCGGGCCTACCGCTCCTACACCGAAGGCGTCGCCGACCGCGTCACGACCGACGTGCACGGCAATGTCGCGGCGATCCTCAACCCCGAGGCCAGCACCCGCATCATGCTGGCCGGGCACATGGACGAGATCGGCTTCATCATTCATCACCTCGATGACGAAGGCCTGCTCCACTTCCAAGCCATCGGCGGGCACGACAGTGCCATCCCGGTCGGTCAGCGGGTCTGGGTCCATGGCAAGCAGCGCGTAGCCGGGGTCATCGGGCGCACCGCCATTCACCTGCAGGACGAGACCGAACGGAAGCGCAAGCCCGAGTTCAAGGACCTGTGGATCGACATCGGCGCGACGTCGCGGACGCAGGCCGAAGAGGTCGTCAGCCTCGGCGACGTGGCCACCTTCCAGTACGAATTCCAGACCCTCCTGGGCGACCGCGCGACGGCACGCGGCTTCGACAACAAGATGGGTTCCTTCGTGGTCGCCGAGGCGCTGCGTCTCTTGAAGCAGGACCGCGGGCTTCACGCCGGTGTCGGCGTCTACGCGGTTGCGACCGTGCAGGAGGAGATCGGACTGCGCGGGGCCCGCACGGCGAGCTACGGCATCGCGGCCCAGACGGGGCTCGCGGTCGACGTCAATCACGCGATCGATTACCCGGGTGTGAGCAAGGCCCGCCACGGCAGCCTCACGATCGGCAAGGGACCGAGCGTCTCGCGCGGCGCCAATACGAACCACGTCACCTTCGACCTCATCACCCGTGCGGCCCGGGAGGACGACATCCCCTACCAGATCAGCGTCAGCGCCGGAGGGACGGGGACGGATGCCAATGCCATGCAGCTGAACCGGGGCGGCATGGCGACGGGCCTGCTCGGGGTGCCGATCCGCTACATGCACACGCCGTGCGAACTCATGAGCCTCACGGACCTCGAGAACTGCGCGAGGTTAATGGCGGCCTATTGCCGGCGCGTGACGCCGGAAACGGACTTTACCCCACGGTAACCCGGTCATACCTCGAGGCCATGCTGGCCGGCATGGGTCCATGACGATCTATCGCAATACGCCCACTGTGGTCGTGGTGCTCGTGCCGATGCGCGGGGGCCTGCTCATGATCCGTCGAGCCTTGACGGGCGAGGGCCAGGGGCAGCTCGCCCTGCCCGGCGGCTACCAGATGCTCGGGCAGACGTGGCAGGAGGCCGGGGCGGCCGAGGTCCGCGAGGAGACGGGCGTCACGGTCGATGCCGCCGCCCTGCAGGTGATCGGGGTCGAAACGACGCCCGATCGGCGGCAGAACCTGATCTTCTGCCGAAGTCCGCCCGTCGAGCACGAGGGCGGCTTCACCCATGATGCCGAAGTGTCCGAGGTGGTGATCGTGCACGGGCCGCTCGACACCGCTTTCCCGCTTCACACGCGCGCGGTGACGCGGTTCTTCGCCGAGCGGGATCCTGGTTCGGGTTGACGTATTCCGCGAGACCGGTGCAGCGCTTCGCGGGCTCGGCGCGTTGCCTCGGGTCGGCCGATGTTTCCAAGGAGTAGATGATGACGACACATCAGCAGAGCGCCGTGACGCTGAACGACGGCACGACGATGCCGCAACTCGGTCTCGGGGTCTGGCAAACGCCGGCCGGCGACGCGGCGGAGATCGTGGGCCTTGCCGTCAAGGCCGGTTATCGCGCCGTCGATACGGCCTCGGCCTATAACAACGAAGACGGCGTCGGGCAGGCGCTGGCGGGACAGGACGTGTTCCTGACGACAAAGCTTTGGAACGCGGACCAGGGGTTCGACGAAACCTTGCGGGCCTTCGAGGCCAGCGCGAAGCGGCTCAAGCGGGAGGCGGTCGACCTCTACCTCATCCACTGGCCGGCGCCCAAGAAGGGCCGTTTCGTCGAGACCTGGAAGGCTTTGGTGCAGCTGCAAAAAGACGGGCGCGCCAAATCGATCGGCGTATCCAACTTCAACGAAGACCATCTGAAGCGGATTATCGACGAGACGGGCGTGACGCCGGCCGTCAATCAGATCGAGTTGCACCCGCGCTTTCAGCAACGGGCCTTGCGCGCCGCGCACGAGCGGCTCGGGATCAAGACCGAATCCTGGAGCCCGCTCGGCCAGGGCCAGCTGCTGCGCGATCCGGTTCTCGCCGAAATCGCCGCGAAACACGGTAAGTCGCCCGCCCAGGTCGTTATTCGCTGGCATCTCGATTCCGGTTTGATCGTCATTCCCAAGACCGTGACCCCGGAACGGCTGCAGCAGAACATCGACGTCTTCGATTTCAGCCTCGCCGCCGCCGACATGGACAGGATCGCTGCACTCGACAGTTCCGACGGCCGCATCGGCCCGGACCCGATGACGGCGACGTTCTAAGGGCCCGAGGCGCGGGGAGAGACCGACGCGCCTCATCCTGAGCCGACCGCAGGAGGCGGTCGCGTCGAAGGATGGGCCATGGCACTCTCGCAAAGGCCCAACGTGCTTCGACACGGCCGCGTTGCGGCCGGCTCAGCATGAGGTTCGGTGGGCACCGACGCGATGAGTGAGCTTGGGAGTGCCCGCAAGTGAGTTGATGAGGATGTGTGAGAACACTCCGCCGTTGGTGTCAGTTCGATGACAGGAAATCTTGCAAAGACTCTTCTGACGCCGACTACTCTCGCTCGGAAGACCAGGGGAAATTCACGTATCGGTCGCGGGTGTCGTAGCAGATGTTGCCGTACATCTTGAGATAAGCGCTTCGCCGCACCGGGTCGAGATAAGCCGCTGCCGGATCGGCCAGATCCGCCTCGTATCGGACGATGTTGTCACGGGTGAGAGCGACGGGAAGAATATCCATGGCCTGGGGGATACTTTTGCCTTCGAGCCAGTCCCCGGCATACTGCCCCATGGCATAGCCGAAGACTGGCGAGGAGAGAGCGATGCTCGCTTTGAAGGGACTGGTGCCCTTCTTGATTTCGGACACCGCTTCGGGCTCGCCGTCGATGCCGCCGAGGAACTGGTCGGGCCGATCCTTCCCGGCGGCGCGCAAGGCTCGGAGCGCGCCGAGCACGACAGCATCGCCACCTAAGACAACGTCGACGTTCGAGTTCGCAAGCAGGATCGTGTTCATGGTGTCGAAGCCGCTCTGCTTATTGACTGGGCTCGGCGCGATGTCAGCGACGATCGTGACGCCGGGAAGCTTACTCAGCCCGTCCCGCATGGCTTCGAAGCGAGGCGTCAGGAACTGCATCGTATCCTGGGTCAACAGGACGACAGCGGCCTTGCCGCCGAGTTTGGTGTCGATGTGCTTGACGGCCGCGTCCGTCAGCGCCTTGCCGGTTGCGTATTGCGGGGCGTTGAGCAGCAACGTCGCCGGTGGTGGCACGATGGTGCCCACAAAGCCCCCCGACCAAATCACCTCCTGAAGACTGTGGTGGACGATCGCCGGATCGGACGACGTGGCGACCAGAGCGCCAACTTTTGATTTGAGGAACGACTGTATTTCTTTGGCAGCCTTGGGGGCATCGTTGTCCGCAAGGGCTCGGCGATACTCCAGTCCGCGATCTTTCGCAGCTGCGGCCAAGCCGTGGTCCACGCCTTGCAAAAACTCGCGCTCGTTTTCCTGAACGAAGGCCAGCACCTTGGCTAGACCCGGAGGCGGGTTGCAGGCGGGCGCGTTCGGGTCGAAGGCCGGGAAGACGGTTCGCTGCGTCAGGCCCGCAGGGCCTTCCTCCGCGTTCGTGGGGGAGAGGCCCATCATCATCGCTGCCACGACAGGGACGATGCGCAGTGCGGTCGACCACAGACGTCCGGCTGGGCTTCGGTCTGACAGCATGAGAGTGCCTCCTCCCTTGGTTGCACCGCCACTGACGGACGTCAACCTCTTCGAAGGCCTGCATTCAGTGTGGCCGCCCATCATTCTGCTACGATGGCGTGCC
>CAXTME010000001.1:75153-168255 GCA_964245215.1 uncultured Lichenihabitans sp. | reverse complement strand
CTTCGAAGGCCTGCATTCAGTGTGGCCGCCCATCATTCTGCTACGATGGCGTGCCTCGGCTTGGACGAAAACACCAGGTGAGCGGCAGTGCCGGGCGGCCGCTGCCTATACTGGATCTTGGTCCCCAGGGTCTCGCACATGGCATTGACGATCCGGGTGCCGACGCCGGAGCCCTTAGCGGGCACACCATCGACCCGGCCGATACCGTCATCCTCGACAACCAACTCCGCCTTCTCGTCAGGCAGTCTTCGAAGCCGGACGCGGATTTCTCCTACCCCGTCAGGATAGGCATACTTGAAAGCGTTGGTGACGAGTTCGGTCACGACCACGCCGAGGTTGATGCTGGCATCGGTTTCGAGCTCGATCGGCTCCACCTCATGCAACAACGTCATACCGCGGCCCTGGCTGCGCATCGAGTCGCGGAGGTGATCGAGGAGCCCCGTCAGATACTCGTCCAGCGCAACCGAGCGCACGTCGGCGGAGCCATAGAGGCGCCTGTGGACGAGCGAGATCGCGAGAATGCGGTCCTGCGTTTCCGCGAGAGCATCCTTGGCGGCACGATCCGTCAGTGCCTTCGACTGCAGGTTGACCAACGACGAGACGAGGGTCAGACTGTTGGCGACCCTGTGATTGACCTCCGACAGCAGCACTTCGGCCCGATCGCGCGATTGCGCCAAGTCTGCCGTACGGGTGGCGACGCGCTGCTCGAGCGCGCCATTGAGCGCGTTGACCTCGTCGCGTGCCGCGCGAAGCTGTTTCGTGTAGCGAGCGATCCCAAGCGCGGCTCCGCCGATGACGACGACAATGACAAGTGAGCCGACCGCTGACACCAGCCGGAGCCATCCGGTGTTGCTGCGCTGTTCAACGACGCCGGACGTCAGCCGGCTGTCCGCTTTGCCGATGATCCCCGAGAAAAACACATTGGCTTCGTCCGTCAGAGCTTTACCGCTGTTGGTGCGAAAAACGGCCAGTGTTTCCTCTTCGCGCTGATCCCGCTTGAGAGCTATCGTCCGGTCGAGCTCGTCGAACTTGCTATCGATGATGGTGGTCAGGCGTTTCAGCACGACATCCGAATCGGGATAGGAGAGCAGAAGGGTCTGCAGTGCCGACAGATGCCGCTGCGCCTGGATCTTGGCGGCTTGATAGGGCGCGAGATAGATCTCGTTTCCGGTGATGATGAAGCCACGCTCACTCGACTCGGCTGTCTGCATCGCGTTCCGCAATTCGACCGCCGCCACGCGCGTGTTGCGCGCCGCGATCGCGCCCTCGAAATAGGACTGCGCCCGCTCGCCCAGCCAGACATTCATGGCGACGATCGTCATGAGGGCTACGAACCCGATCAGCAGGAACGCGGAGGTCGAGCCAATGATGTAGCGCCTGGAAATGGGCATCTGGCACTCCTGCCCTATTCCGGGTTGCTGCGCCACACTGGAATGGCCCGGGTTCGGGTCAAGATTCGGCGGCGGTTTCAGCGGACTGCAGCTTCCGGGACAGCAGGGTTAGATCGCTGGATTTTACCGCTTTTCGGGCGAACACGCGAGTCCCGGACCATGACCCGTCGTTGTGATCTCTCTGCAGCCGGCGACGCCGCCGGATGGATCACCGAGTGCGGAAACGCGTATCGAAGCCTGCCTGACCTCAGCTTCCAAGGTGGCGGGCAGACATCGACACGCCCGCCCTTTCAGGGCGGCACGATCTCGGCGAAGTGGCAGGCGGAGAAATGCTCGGTCTCGATGACGCGGCTCAAGGGCAACTCGACCCTGCAGCGCTCGACCGCCATCGGGCAGCGCGGATGGAAGGGGCATCCGGAGGGGATCGCCAGGGGACTGGGCAGTTCTCCGGTGATCTCGGCCACCGTCGAGCGCCGCCCGCCCCGAAGCTTCGGTGCCGCCCGCAGCAAGGCGCGGGTGTAAGGGTGACGCGGAGCCGCGAAGACGCGCCCGGCCGGCCCCGTCTCGACGACGCGCCCGAGATACATCACGGCCACCCGGTGCGCGATATGCCGGACCACCCGAAGGTCGTGCGACACGAACAGGATCGCGAGCCCGAGCCTCTCCTGGAGTTCGAGCAACAGGTTCACGATCTGCGCCTGGACCGAGACGTCGAGCGCCGACACGATCTCGTCGGCGACCAGCACCTGGGGCTCGACCGCGAGGGCGCGCGCGATGGCGATGCGCTGGCGCTGGCCGCCGGAGAACTGGTGGGGAAACCGATCGCCCGCAGTCGCGGGAAGCCTCACGAGGTCGAGCAGGCTCGCGATCCGCGCCGGGATATCGCGTTTCGGCATCAGCCTATGCACCGCGATGGCTTCGGTCAGGGCCTCGCGCACGGTCAGGCGCGGGTTCAGAGACCCGTAGGGGTCCTGAAACACCATCTGCACGCGCCGATTGTAGTCTCGCAGGGCACGGCCCGACAGCCGAAGAACATCGGCGCCGTCGAAGTCGACCTGGCCGGCGTCGACGTCGATCAGCCGGACCAGGGCCCGGGCCAGAGTCGACTTGCCGCAGCCCGACTCGCCCACGATCGCCAGGGTTTCCCCGCGATGCACCGCGAGACTGGCCCCGTTCAGGGCCCGGACCGCCAGCGGCGGCGTTCCCGAGAGCATGGCGAGCAACCCGCGCCGGACCGTGAAACGTTTGGCGAGGTCGTCGGCCCTGAGCAGGGCCTCGCCGTTCATGTCGCCACCATCGACTCGGCCAGCACGCGATCGGCATGGATGCAGGCCGAGGCATGTTCGGGCGCGAGCGGCATCAAGGGCGGTGGGCGCAGCGTACAAGCACCGGTGCCGAAGCCGCAGCGCGGGTGGAAGCGGCAACCCGGCGGCAGCCGGCCCGGTTCGGGCGGGCTCCCCGGGATGGAGGCCAGCTTCTCGCGGGCATGAAGCGCATCCGGCACCGAGCGCATCAGCCCGAGCGTATAGGCATGGCCGGGCGCCTCGAACACGGTCTCGATCGGCCCGGTCTCCATCACCCGTCCCGCGTACATGACGGCGACCCGGTCGCAGGTCTCGGCCACGACGCCGAGGTCGTGCGTCACGATGACGATGCTCATCCCGAGTTCGTCTTTCAGCCGCAGCAGCAGTTTCAGGATCTGATCCTGGATCGTCACGTCAAGGGCGGTCGTGGGCTCGTCGGCCAGCAGCAGTTTCGGTTGCGGGGCCAGCGCAATCGCGATCATGGCGCGTTGACGCATGCCGCCCGAGAACTCGTGCGGATAGGAGTCGAGTCGCCGACGGGCATCGGGGATGCCGACGAGATCGAGCAGGTCCACGGCCCGCGCCCGCGCTTGCTGCCTCGTCAGGCCGAGGTGCTCGGTCAGGCTCTCGACGATCTGCAGGCCGATCGGCAGCACGGGATCGAGCGCCGTCATGGGTTCCTGAAAGACCATGGCGATGCGCCGCCCCCGCACCGGGCGTATCGCCGATTCCCGCAACGGCAGAAGATCGTCTCGTTCGAAGAGAATGCGGCCCCCCACGGTCGCGTGAGGCGGCAACAGCTTGAGGATCGCCCGCAGCGACAGGCTCTTGCCCGAGCCCGACTCGCCGACGAGGCCCAGCACCTCGCCCGGCGCCACCTCGAACGACACGCCGTCGACGAGGACGTTTCCGCCGATTTCGATCCTGAGATCCTGGACCGAGAGAAGCGGTGGCGGACGGGTCATGAGGTTCATCCGCGGCGCCCCACAAGCGCCGCCACGCTGTTGCCGAGGAGGCTGAAACCGATGCCGGCCAACACGATCGCGATGCCCGGGAAGACCGACATCCACCACGCGGTCGTCATGAAGTTCTTGCCGTCGGCGATCAGCACGCCCCATTCGGCGGTCGGCGGCTGCGCGCCGAGCCCGAGATAGCCGAGGCTCGACCCGAGCAGGATGCACAGGGCCATGTCGGTCATCAGGTAGACGACGATCGGCGCGATGGCGTTGGGCAGCAGGTGGCGGAAGAGGATCCTGGTCCAATGATAGCCGAGCGCCCGGGCGGCGGATGGATAATCGCGCCGCATTTCGGCCAGGACCTCGCCCCGGATGAGCCGGGCGTAGAACACCCAACCCACGACGCTGACCGCGATATACATGTTGACGAGGCCAGGCCCCAGCACGGCCACGATGGCGATGACGAGCACCAGGAACGGAACCGTCAGGAGCAGGTCGACGAGGCGGAGGAGGATGGTTTCCGAGATCCCGCGGAAATAGCCGACCAGCGCACCCACCAGGGTTCCGAACAGGACCGGGAAGAGGGTGGAGCAGACCGCGATCTCGAGGTCGACCCTCGTGGCCCAGATCGTGCGCGAGAGGATGTCGCGGCCGAAATTGTCGGTGCCGAACGGATGGGCGGCGCTTGGCGGCTTCAGCAGGGCGCGGTAATCGAAGCGCAAGGGGCTGTAGGGTGCGATCGCGCCGGGAAAGGCCGCGCAGGCGAGCAGGCCCAGGAGGATCGCGATTCCGAGCAGCGTCGTCGGTCTGATCGACGGGCGAAAGCGGACCCGCCGGTGCTCTTGTTCCGCCGGAGCCAGAAGGGCCTCGCTCACCGGGCGCCCCTCGGGTCGAGCATCATCTGGGCCGTATCGACCATGAGGAAAATGAACGAGACCAGCACCGCGATCACGATCGTCATGGCCTGCACGACCGCATAGTCCCGCGAGAAGATGCTGTCGATCATCAGGCGCCCGATCCCGGGAATGCCGAACACCGATTCCGTGATCACGGCATTGCCGACCAGGGTGGCGGTCTGCAGGCCGAAGAGCGTCAGCGTGGAGACGAGGGCGTTGCGCATGACGTGCCGCCCGAGCACGACTTTCGGCCTCAAGCCCTTTGCCCGTGCGAACGAGACGTAGTCGGCATTGAGCACTTCGCCCAAGGAGACGCGCAGGTTCCGCATCAGGATCGCGGCGAGGCTCACCCCCATCGTGAGGGCGGGCAGGAAGAGATAGTAGACGTCCTGCGCCAGCGTCGACCCGATGCCGCCGACCGGGAACCAGCCGAGGCCGGCCGCGACCGTGATGAGCAGGAGCAGCCCGATGTAGAAGACCGGCGTCGACAGGCCGAGTTGCGCCACGACCTGGATCGTCCCGTCGATCCAGCCGTTGGGCCGCAGCGCGCCCAGGAAGGCGGACGGCACCGCGATCACCACCGCGATGATGGCGGCCATCGCGGTCAGGAGCAGCGTGATCGGCGTGCGATCGACGATGAGCTGCGAGACCGGGACGCTCATGGTGATCGACGTTCCGAACCGCCCGGTGGCCAAGCCCCGGATGTAGAGCCAGAACTGCCAGGGCAGAGGCTGGTCGAGACCCATCGTGTGACGCAGGGCGGCGGTATTCTCCGCCGTCGCGTGGCTACCCAGCAAGGCCAGCGCCGGATCGCCCGGCAGAAGCCGCATCAATCCGAAGATCAGCACCGCGACCAGCAGGATCATCGGAACGATCTGCAACAAGCGCCAGCCGATAAAGCCGATGACTTGCATTCTAGAGTGCTACTTGGGTTCTTTGGACGTCTCGACGAAAATGTTGTCCCCGAGGGGGATCTGCACGAAGCCTTTGACTTCCTTGCGGGTGGCGATCGGGTAGGGGATTTCCAGCAGGAAAATGATCGGTGCGTCGGCGGCATATTTCTGCTGGATCTGCTTATATTGTTCCGCCCGCTTCGCGGCATCCGTCTCGCTCTGGCTCGCCGTGAACAACGCCTCGATCTGCTTGTCGTCGAAACCCGTGTGGTTCGAATCCGAGGTTTCCGGGATCATGAAGTAAGATGTGATCTCGTTGGGATCGTTGATGTCGTTCGTCCAGAGTGACGTTTCGAGATCGAAGTGGCCGGCATGCTCGTCCGCCACCTTGGTGGCGTTCTCGAGCTGCTGGATCTTCATGGTGACGCCGACCTGGCTCCACATCTGCTGCACGGCCGACAGTTCCGCGACATCGTCGACCGAACCGGCCAGGACCTTGGCCGTGACTTCGAAACCGTTCGGGTAGCCCGCGTCGGTGAGCAACTGCTTGGCCTTGTCGGCATCGTAGGGGTAAGGGACGCCGTCGGAATAGGACAAGGGCGTCGACATCGGCATCACGCTTTTTTGCAGCGTGCCGACCCCGTAGGTCAGGACCTGCACCAGCGCGTCCTTGTCGGTGGCATGGTTCAACGCCTGACGCACGCGCACGTCGGCCATCGGATTTTTCTGGCCGTTGGCCAGCATCGGGCGGTTGTCGAGGTTGAGGTAGATGATCTTTTCCGACGGGAAAAGGATCATGGCGAGGTTCGGATCCGCCTTGAGCTCCTGCACCCGCGACAGCGGCACGAATTCGGTCGCGTCGATCTCGCCGGCTTTCAGCTTCAGCACGCGGGTCGCGTCATCCGGGATGATCGGGAAGCGAAGCTCGTCGAGGTAGGGAAGCGGCTTGCCGTCGGCCGCCTTGTCCCAATAGTAGGGGTTGCGGACCAGCACCATCTCGCTGTTGTGCGTCCAGCTCTTTAGCACGAACGGTCCAGAGCCGATCGGGTGTTCGGCGAAGGCTTTGGATTTGTCGTCGAGCGTCGCACCGGGCGTATTCAGCAGCAGCTTCTTCGGAACGATGGCGGCATTGAAAGTGGCGAGCGCCTGCAGGATCGCCGGGTCGGGATGTTTGAGATGCACGATGACCGTGTCGGGAGGCGTCGTCTCGACCGAGGCGATCGAGCTCAACAGGAACGCAAAGGTGCCGCCGCTCTCCTGATTGCTGGCGCGCTCGAGCGACCATTGCACATCCTCGAGCGTGATCGGCGACCCGTCGGCGAACTTGATGTCGGGCCGCAGCTTGAGGGTCACCGACATGCCGTCGTCGGCCACCTTATAAGATGTCGCGAGATCGGGCTTCAGTCCTTTGCCGTCGAGCGTCGGGGCGATCAGCATGTCGTAGAGGTTCAAGGCCATCCAGATGTCGGCATTGATCTCGATGTGGACGGGGTCGAGATAAAGGCAGTCGGACTGCCTCGCGAACGTCAGCGAGCCGCCCCGGGTCTGCGCCTGCGAGGGTGCAGGCAACAACGCGGTCGTGAAGATCAACCCCAGGCAAGCTGCAAGGCGCTTCATCGATCTTCTCCGACTAGAGGACATTACGGAAGACGCGACGGGAACTACTCCGTCACCTTCGAGCCGCTACTTTGCAAGCGACATGCCACGCCCGGCCGTTATCTGGCCAAAGACCGGTGACCCACAGCGAAGCCACGGCCTTTATAGAACGTCACGCAGAGCAACACTCCTGCGCGCCGGCGAACGGCATGGCCGTTGCTTGGAGCCACGAGGCCTTGTCAGCAGCGAAGGAATCACAGTGCCGAGGGACTCATCGAACCCGCTGCTCCTCACGCCCGGACCCGTCAGCGTTTCCAGAACCACCAAGGAAGCCATGCTTCGGGACCGTGCCGCGGGCGACCCGAGTGTCGCCGAAGAGGTGCGGTTCTCCCGCGACTACCTCGTGGACCTCGTCGGCGGCGGAGCCGACTATGCTGCCATCCCGGTTCCGGGGAGTGCCACGCATGCCAACGAGGCGCTCATCGCCAGCCTGATCCCGCCGGGTGGAAAGCTGCTGATCCACTCCAACGGCATCTATGGCGACCGCTTGATCGAGATCGCCGAGCAAGCGGGCTGCCCCTACGCGGTGATCCGAACGGCACCGTTCGAACCGCCCACCGCGGCCCAGTTCACGGAAGCGCTGGCCCGGGATCCGGCCGTCACCCACGTGATGGTGGTTCATTGCGAAACCAGCACGGGCGTTCTGAACCCCATCGAGGAGATCGCCACGGTCTGCCGGAGCTTCGGCAAAGGCTTCCTGGTCGACGCGGTGGCGTCCTTCGGCGCCATGCCGATCGACGCCGTCAAGCTACGATTGGTCGGCCTGTCGATCTCCTCGAACAAGTGTCTCCAGGGCGTGCCAGGCCTCGGCTGGGCCGTCGTGCAACGGCACGCGCTCGAGAACGCCAAGGGTCATTGTCGCTCGCTCAGCCTCGACCTCTGGGATCAGAACCAGCACATGGACCGAACCCAGGCGTTCCGCTTCACGCCGCCGACTCATGTCCTGGCGGCGTTTGCCCAGGCGCTGCGCGAACACCGGGACGAGGGTGGCGCCGCGGCCCGGCTCGCCCGGTACCGCCGCAATTGGCGGCGCCTCGTCGACGGCATGCGCCAGATGGGTTTTGAAACCGTGGTCCCCGACGCCTGCGCGTCCCCGATCGTGGCCACGTTCCGCAACCCCGACCATCCCGCGTTCCACTTCAAGACCCTCTACGAGGCAATGGAACGGCGCGGCTTCATCATCTTCCCGGGCCGGCTCGCCTTGGCCGACACGTTTCGGATCGGCTGCATGGGCGACATCGACGAGGCCGATATCGCAGATGCGCTCGCGGCGCTCGCGGCGGCGCTCGACGAGATGGGCGTGTCGACGCACGGTTGGCGTTCGGACGCTGCGGCCGTCCTCTCGGCCTGATCGGCTCTTCCCCGCATCATCGTCATTGCGAGCGCAGCGAAGCAACCCAGCTCATCCTGGATCACACGCTAGGTTGCTTCGTCGTTACACTCGTCGCAATGACGAACTGTAAAGCTCAAGCTGAGATTGCGCTTGGGATTTACAGCGGAAACGTCTCCGGAACGGGGAGGGTGTCACCCGAATAAGGTGACGGGTGGGGCGGCGACGTCAGCGGTGAATCGCCACGGCGCGGGCCGGGAACCCCGACCCGCCCTTGGCTTTCGGCCACGTGGCCATGATCAATGCGCCCTTTTCGGGGACCCGATCGAGGTTGACGAGCAGTTCGATCTGCCAGCGGTCGATCGACAGGACATAACGTTCGAGGCCGAAGTCGCCGCCCGATGTGGCGACGCCGGGGTCAGTGTCGATCTGCTCGTGGCCGATAGCCAGGATGCCGCGCTGCTCGAAAAGATGCGTCAAGACGGGGCGCGACCAGCCGGGCGTGTGCGACACGCCGTCGGGCGAACGATTGTAGAACCGCGCGGCATCGGGCCAGCGATCGGACCAGCCGGTCCGCAAGGCCACGAAGCACCGCTCGGGAATCCAGCCGTTCCGCGCTTCCCAAGCCGCAAGGTCGCTCAGGGTCGCCGTGGTGTCCGGGTCCGCCGCGGCCCGCGCCGAGATGTCGATCACGACGAGCGGGAGCAACATCTCGGAGACCGGGATCGCATCGAGCGTTCGGCCGCCTTCGATGCAATGGACCGGCGGATCGACATGAGTCCCCCATTGGCCGACGAAGGCATAACGGTGGACCTGGAAGCCGTCTCCCCGCTCGAAATCGAGGATCTTGCTCGTTTGTTCGTCGGGAAAGCCGTCGAAATGCGGCTGGCCCGGGTGGAACGGATGGGTGAGGTCGGTGTAACTCGCGCCGGCCAGTTCGGAGCGGAACGCATCCCAGAGCGTCATCGTGAGCCTTTCAAATTGCCGGCTTCGCCCGGACGTCCAGGCAGCGTTCGACCGCCGCGGCGGCGGCCAGGAGATCACCGTCGCGGGCCGCCGGGCCGATCAGTTGCAGGCCCACGGGCAGACCCTCGCTGAACCCGCAGGGCAGGCTCAGCGCCGGATGGCCCGTCATGTTGGCGAGCCCGGACGAGAGCAGCTCGCCGTCACCGTCCTGGTCGTCGAGGGCCGGATCTTGCGCCGGGGCCACGAAGGCGACCGCGGGGCTGAGCAGGACGTGGACCTTCCCGAAGAGCAGTTCGACGGCCTGTCTCAGGCGGATGCGCAGGCGTTGCGCGCGGACGTAGTCGACGGCGCTCACCTTCACGCCGGCCTCGATCTGCGCCCGCGTTCCCGGAGCGTAGCCTTGCGGGCGCGCGGCCAAGATCCTTTCATGGATCAGCGCAGCCTCCGGCGCCGCTATGGTCATGAGACCGCGGTTGACCGCGTCGAGCTCGGGAATGGCGACCGTGCTCAGAATGGCGCCACATCGGCCAAGACGTTCGAGCGCGAGCGTCACGACCTCGCGCACGCCCGACGTCACCAAGGCGGAGTCGAGATGGGACGTGACGAGCCCGATACGCAGCCCCTCGATCGGCGTCTCGCCGCAGGCGAGCGCCTGCCCGGTCAGGCCGCGCAGAAGGGTCGCGGCATCGCGCACCGAACGGGCCAACGGGCCGGCATGGTCGAGGGACCACGACAACGGGAACACGCCCCGGGTCGACACGACCTCGTGGCTCGGTTTCAAGCCGACGATGCCGCAATAAGCGGCAGGAATGCGGATCGATCCGCCGGTGTCGGTTCCGACCGCCCCCGGGACGACGCCCGCCGCCACCAGGGCGGCAGACCCGCCACTGGACCCGCCGGAGGTTCGCATGACGTCCCAGGGATTGTTGGTCTGGCCGATGTCCGGATGGGCGATCCCATAGGCGAATTCGAGGAGGTTGGTCTTGAAGAGCGGTACGGCGCCGGCTTCCCGCAGCTTGTGGACCAGGACCGCATCGAGGTCCGGCGTTGCGGGATCCACGGCCCGCGTCGCATAGGTGGTCGGAACCCCCGCGACATCGATCAGGTCCTTGATGGCGACCGGGATGCCATGAAGCGGCCCGCGATCCCGACCGGCCTGCAGTTCTCGCGTCGCAACCATTGCGGCCGCCATCGCCGGCGCCCGCATGGTGTCGATGACGGCGTTAAGACGTGGCTCGAGAGCGTCGGCACGCGCCAGTGCGGCTTCGACGACCTCGAGCGGCGTCGCGGTCCCGGACCGGAAGGCGGCACCGAGTTCGTCCATCCCGGCAAACGCGAAGGCATTCGCCTCAGCCATGGGCCGGGACCGCGACGGGCAGGTGCGCCAGGCGATCGAGCAGCCGGGCCCAGGCGATCAGTCCCAACCGGAAGTTCGCGAGGCGGAAGAACTCGTTCGGAGCGTGATAATCCTCGTCCGACGTCGAGAAGGAGAAGAACACCGTCGGGGCGCCGAGTTGGCCATCGAATACGAAGCCGATCGGCACGGTGGCTCCCATGGCGACCCGGACCGGAACCTGTCCCAGCACTTCGGCCAGCACACCCTCGGTGACGGCCAGGCCCGGCGTTTCGGGGTCGAGCGCGAAGGCCGGCGTTCCGGGGCCATGATCCGGCATGGCGAGCCGGAAGCCGGACGGCGCATGCGCCGCGAGGTGACGCCGGATCGCGGCAAGGACGGCCTGCGGATCCTGGCCCGCCACGAGCCGGCAGGTGATCTTGGCCGAGGCCGTGGCCGGGATCACGGTCTTGGTGCCGGGTCCCGCATAGCCGCCCGCGATGCCGTTGAATTCGAGCGTCGGCTCGAGCCATTGGCGCTTCAAGAGGTCCCGGCCCGACAGCGGCGGCTCAGGGCGAAGGGCGCCGATCTCGGCGAAATAGCCGTCGGGGTCGTACCGCGCCTGTTCGATCGCCTCGAGAATAGCAGGATCGGGCGGCTCGATCCCGTCGTGGAAGCCCGCGACCGCCACCCGGCCCTCCGCATCGTGCAGGCTCGCCAGGAGCCGCACCAGCGCCTGCACGGGATTGGGCGCCGTGCCGCCGTGCCGGCCCGAGTGCAGATCCTTCGCGGCGCCTTCGAGCACGACATCCAGCGCCACGAGGCCGCGGCTCGCCACCGTGACGCTCGGCAGGTCCGCCCGCCACATGGCGCCATCCGCTGAAACCACGAGATCGCAGGCGAGCCGGTCCTTCAGCCGGGCGACCGTCGGCTCGAAATGCGGGCTGCCGCATTCCTCTTCGCCTTCGATGACCAGCTTGAGATTGACGGGAAGCCGCCCACGCCGCCGTAGCATCGCCTCGGCAACGAGGATCGGAATCAGAAGCGGCCCCTTGTCGTCCGACACGCCGCGGGCGAAGAGCCGGTCGTTTTTGAGCGTCGGCTCGAAAGGCGGCGAGGTCCAGCGCTCGGCAGGGTCCGGCGGCTGCACGTCGTAATGGCCATAGACCAGGATCGTCGGCGCGCCCTCGGCCGCGCACCAACTCGCCAGGACCAGCGGATGTCCGCCGGTCGCGACGGTCTCGACCGACGTGAAACCGGCGCGTTCGAGCCGCTGCGCGACCCAGGCCGCCGCGGCCGCCATCCCGTCGCGGTAGTCCGGGTCGGTGCTGACGCTGGGTAGGCGGCAGAACGCCTTCAGGTCTTCGACGCCGGCGGGAAACCCTGCATCGAGATCGGCTTCGAGGGCCGCATCGATCGGCGCCGCCAACGATGCAGTGGAGCCGTCTTCTCCGATCTCGGCCGGGGGTGCCCTCATTTGCCGCCGTCCACGCTGAGGACCTGGCCGCTGACCCAGCCGGCATAGTCCGACACGAAGAACAGCACCGCGTTGGCGATGTCGGCGGGCGTGCCGAGCCGCTTCGCCGCGATCGACTCGAGCAGGCGCTGCTGTCCCGCCTGCCCCATGGCGTCCCACTGCCGTTCCGTCGTCGGATTCGAGCGCACGAAACCCGGCGCGACATTGTTGACCGTGATGCCGAAGGGTCCGAGCTCATGCGCGAGCTGCCGCGTGAGGCCGATCTGCCCGGCTTTGGCGCTCGCATAGGCCTGGATCCCCGTGAGGCTGATCCCGAGGCCTGCGCCCGACGAGATGTTGACGATCCGGCCCCAGCCGGCCCGTTTCATGCCCGGTGCGACGGCCTGCGCCATGAGAAAGGCACCCGTCAGGTTGACGTCGAAGATGGCCTGCCAGTCGCGGCGGCTGATCTCGTCGAGCGGCCGCCCGACTTGGCCGAGAACGCCGCCCGCATTGTTGACCAGGATGTCGACGCGCCGTCCCGCGGCTTCGAGCTCGCCCACCAGGGCCACGACGCCCGCCTCGTCGGTCACGTCCAGGCGGCGGCTCTCGCAGGACGGGCCGGCCTCGGCGACCGTCTGGGGCAGTTCATCCTCGGCGATGTCGCACGCCACGACCCTGGCGCCGACACCGGCCAGAGCCACCGCGATGGCGCGTCCGAACCCGTGCCCCGCTCCCGTCACGAGCGCCATCCGGCTCGAGAGGTCGACGTTCACGCAGGGGTCCTGGCGTTGAGAGCCGCAAGCGCGTCGAGATTGGCAAGATCGAGCCCGCGGCGGCCCTCTTCGATGTCATGGATCGCCACGATGACGCCGGCCGTGATCGGCGTCGGGATACCGTGCCGGTGTCCCGCGTCGACGATCGGTCCGAGTTGCGCGTCGACCTCCGTGCGCCGCTTGCGGACCGCGAGATCACGCCAGATGCCCGAATGCGATTTTGCGGACTTCCGGTTGTGAGCCACCATCTCGTCGAAGGAGCGCCTTGTGACAGCGGCGGGGGCGTCCGGCAGAAACGCCGACGGGTCGAAGCCGTTGAAGGCGTCGAGCCGCACCCCTTCGGCCCGGCTCACCGCCGAGACCTCGTGGGCCAGGTCCGTCAACAGCGGCCGATAGGGCTCCATGGCCAGCACGTCCGCGATGGAATCGTCGGTGAGGGCGGTCGCGAACAGAAGCGCACCATAGATCAGCTTGGCCCAGAGAAAGCCCCAGATGTTGTCGGTCGCGATCGCATCGGGATCGAAGGTCAGGAACAGGCGGTGCAAGGCGGCGAGCCGCTCGGTGCGGGCGCCGTCGAGTTCACCGATCACGACGGCGCCGCGGCCGCCGTAGAGCACCTCGCCGGGCGCGATGTAATCGGCCCCGAAGTTGACGAAGCTGCCGATCGTGCGATCCGCCCCGATCGCCGCCGCGATCACCTGCTCGTTGAGGCCGTTCTGCGCCGACACGACGAAACCGTCCGGCGCCACATGGGCCCCGAGGTCCCCGATGGCGGCCGCGGTGTGATGCGCCTTGACGGCCAGGATGCACCGGCGGAACTGGCCCGACACCTGTTCGGGACGGAGCGCCTCGACCCGAACGTGGTGGGGGGCGATCGGACCCGTGATGGTCAATCCGTGGGCATTCATGGCGTCGACGTGGTCGCCCGCCTGGTCCACGAAGACCACTGCCTCCCCGGCCCTGACGAAGGCAGCACCGAGGCAGGCGCCGATGGCCCCGGCGCCCCAGACCAGGATCGGGTCCCTCACGACCACGGCCCTTCCAGGAGTTCCCGGGTCTCTTCGATCGCGACCTGCCAGATGGCCAGCATGTCGTCGTCCGGCCGCTCGTAGTAGCCGCCGAAATTGCCGTCGCCGAGAAGCTTTCGCACCGCCTCCGGACCCATGACCCGCATGCGGTCGAAATCCACCATGGGCTTGCGCTGGGTGGGCTGCACCACGCCCGCGAGCCGCGTCCAGGGAAAGTTCTCCATCCAGGAGGCATGGCTCGCGACCGTGTCGATCTCCTGCACCTTGGCGAAGGTTTTCGGGGCGTTCCACCAGTTGTGGAACTTCACGGCCGTCTCGGGGTGGTCTGCCATCCACTCGATGGCGAGGCTGCTGGCCGGCTGGTTGCCGCCATGGCCGTTGACGAGAAGGATGCGCCGGAATCCCTGGCCGTGGAGACCGTCGAGGATGTCGCGGACCAACGCCACATAGGTCTCGACCCTGAGACTGATCGAGCCTGGAAAGGCCTTGAAATAAGGCGTGATGCCGTACGGCACGACGGGGAAGACCGGGATCCCGAGCGGCTCGGCGGCCTCCGTCGCGACGCGTTCGGACAGGATCGAGTCGACCGACAGGCTGAGCCCCGCGTGCTGCTCGGTGCTGCCCAGCGGCACGATGACCCGATCGTCGATTTTCAGGCGGGCCTCGACCTGTGACCAATGCATGGCGCCGATGTGCATGCGGCCTCCTTGGGCTGAAACGCGCCTGCCGGTCGGGGACCGACACGGGCGGTGCCGTCACCTGGCCACGACAGTCCCGCTCCCTGGAGGGTGCAAGAATCGTGTGAGTCGGCAGGGAAGCCCGGCGCATCACGCGCCGGCCGGGCTTTCGTCCGCGTCACCGCCCTGCCCGCGCCCGACGTTCCCTCGACGCGCGGGGCTGGCAAAGGCATGGGGCGTTAGTCGGATCGCCTGTTCCCTTTTCCGCAGTCGGCAGATCCTCATGCTTGGCATGTTCGTAGGTGATCGGCCGAGTTTGCGAGCCGACCTTACGAAGCTGAAGGCGGCATGCCAGTGGTGGCGCGAGCGCGTGATCGCCGTCGCCTCAATGTGATCGGGACTTTTCCGAACGGCTATGAGACCCCGTCGCGGGCCGTTGGGGATTGCCGATCAAAGGTGCACAGCTGCAAAAGCGCTCTGACGAGCTTCTTGCTCGAGCCGCATGAGTGCAAGTTGAACCGCTTGGCGCCGCTATTCAGAACCGACAGCAGGAACATAGCTTGAGACAGGGCTAGCCGGACCGGCTTCGTTGGAATACGCATCTTGGCTGTGACGGTAGAGGGAATTTTAGGGACCTCCGGACGGGAGCGGCAAACTCGGTGGGTGTGGTTAACGACCGTCGACGCTGAAGGTTTGCGACAGGCCCGCCGCTGTAGCAATGTCTCGCATGAGTGACGACAGATCGTGGGGTTTATGAAATGCAGTTCAGGAGGGGCCAGCCTGCGCGCGTGGAACCGACCGAGGAGGTTGCCGCAACACCGGCGCTGTCGGCCCAGGATGTCGATGCAGCCGAGCTGCGCTCGAGTTCGTTATTCGATGCTGCTTTCTACCTCGCCCTCTACCCGGACGTTGCAGCGTCCGGGATAGACCCGGCCATTCATTATCTGGCGACGGGTGCCTCGGAAGGCCGAAATCCTGGTCCAAATTTCGATTGGCAGTGGTACCTCGGCGAGTGTCCGGAGGCGGGATCGGTCGGTATAAGCCCGTTGCTGCACTATCTGCGCTTCGGTCGGGAGGCAGGGTACAGCCCAAAAGCGATTGACGCCGGCCAAGCCTTCGACAGTTTCGCGGCGGCCAGTAGAGCGGGCGCTCTCCCCTTTGCGGCTGGTTATCGGACCGCCATCGAGCGGGTCGACTTCCCGCTCGGATCCGCGGCGGCCCTTGCGCCCGATGGGCTGCCGGCCCCTCCCGAGTCGCTCGTGACCCGGATCGGCTCGGCTGACCTCGATAGTATGGCCGCGATCGGCCGGGGCGTGCGCAACACCATTCTGCGTTGCCTTCCCTCGCAGTTCAGCTTCGAGGGGGCGCGTTGCCTGGATTACGGCTGCGGTATCGGCCGCGTGCTCCGTTACTTCGGGGATGAGGCGCGCAACTGTGAATTCTGGGGATGCGACATCGACGGACCCAGCATCCGCTGGCTCTCCGAGCAGCTCTCGCCGCCATTTCGCTTTTACAGAATCAGCCCGACGCCCAGTCTTCCGTTCGAGGACAATTCGTTCGATCTCGTCTACGCAATCGGCGTATTCAGCCAGATTTATGACGACTGGCATCACCTCGCTGTGGAACTGCGCCGGATCCTGCGGCCGGGCGGCGTCTTCATCGCCAGCTTTCCAAGCCAAACCTCGTTCGAGGACAATCTTCGGGTCTCCTTCGCGTCGAACGGCGGTATGACGCTCGTGAACCCATTCAACCCGTGGAGTCTTGGAGGGCCGCTGGTGTTCGTCACCCCCGATTGGCTGAAGCAATATTGGGGCGCGATCTTCGACGTCGACTTCATCGCTCCTAACGGATTGATGGACTATGATACGCTTGCGGTCATGCGGAAACCCGTTCCAGGATCTCCCCTTCGCGCGACGGGCAGAGTCGTCAATGTAGGAGCGAAGCAGGCGTTCAATGCCGATGCGGTCGGAGGTATCGATCAGAATTTCGACGCCTCACAGCCCTACCTCGACAGCTACGGCCTCGATTTCGAGCCGGGAGAAGTCGAAGTGCGGGGCTTCATCGCCATGCGGGAGGGTGCTGAGCGGATCGAGATCCTTGTCGACGCGCAACCTCGGGCCGTCGAGGTGGGATGGTCGGCGCCGATGCCACATGCCCGGCGACCTGGGCTCCTGTTACGCCATTTCGTTCTTCGCTTTGAGGCGACCGATACAGGAGGAGAGCGCGCGCACCTGGAGGTCCTAGCCCACGGTTTATCCGGGCTAAGCCATGGCATGTCGATCCCGTTACGGGTAAGGGCGAAAGAGACGGCCGCGGCTGCAAGCTGAAGTCGGCTGCTCGAAATCCTGGGTTACGCAGATCTGCACGGCCGGCGTCGCGCAAGCCGAGCGACAATCAAAGTCGGTTCTGGATCGCCAGCCCTGTTCGGCCGCTTGGATCGGTCGGCCCGCACGCCTAAGCCGCAGCGCGACGCTTCAGACGGTCGAGGATCGGGAAGAGGTCGCCCGGTTCGGGCCTTTCGGTATAGTTCGGATTGACCTCGGCATAGGCGATGATTCCGTCCTGGCCGATGACCTAACGAGCCGGCATCGGCAGGGTCCAGCTGTCCTCGCCATTGAAGGTGGGCATTGGCCCGCCGAGCCGAATGTGAATCGGGCGCATGTCGTCCGGCACCACCCAGCGCAGACCGAACAACGCCCCACATCACCTCCTTTGTCGCTCAGGATGGGGAACTGAAGGTCGTTCTCCCGCTGGGTCTTGCGAGTGTTGGCGGGCGTCTGCTGCGAGATCGCCGCGAGTGATGCACGCGCGCCTGGATTTCGCCAAGCACCTCCTGGAGCGCTTTCAGTTCGATGTTGCAGAACCGGCACCAGACGCCACGGTAGAAGACGAGAACCAGGGGTCCTCGTTTCAGCAGGTCGGCCGATGCGACGGTGTCTCGGTTCGGGTCCGGCAGTTCGAAGGCCGGCTTCGAGGCGGACACGATTGCGTCGGTCATCGTCACCTTCGCCAAGGGCATCTGGCGTATGGCGATGGTGGACTACGACCGCCCCCGGTTCGACCGTCAGGTCGACGTTTCCTGACCGGACTGGGCCTCTAAGCTGGTGGTCCGACCAAACAGATGATTCAACTGTTCGGATCAGTCGGCCCACCAGCTTAGAGGCGGTGCACCGATTGAGCTCGAACAGGTATATCTTTCGTTCGAGTCGGTGCACCAGGGGCTGAACGGCAGGGGCTCTGAGGTGTCGGAGCCCTCCTCCAGGACGGCTCCGATCGGATCAGGTTCCGCAAAAGGTTCTGTAGGTTCCCGAGTCGAAGGGAGGCGGGTCCGCGTATGAGGCGAACTCCGGCTGGTCGTCATAGGGGCTCGAGAGCACGCGGCCGAGCGTCTCGAAGGGCGCGTAGTCGCCCGTCTCGATGGCTGCCCCGATGGCGTCTTCCACGCGATGGTTCCGCGCGATAAAGGCTGGATTGACGGCCCGCATCGCGGCACGGCGGGTCGGGGCGGCGTCGGTTTCCCGACTGAGCCGCGAGCGCCAGCGCTCGGCCCAGTCGTCGAAGGCCGTCGGATCGATGAACAGGTCTCGAACGCCGCGTTCGGCCCCGGGGTCCTCCGCCGCATCGCAGAGGCGGCGGAACGTCAGGGTGAAGTCGGCTTTGCTGGCCGCCATCCGATCCAGAAGGTCCTGGACGAGCGCGAGGTCGTCGTCATGCTCGGTCGCGAGGCCCAGCTTGTTCCTGAAGCCGCCAAGGTGGGCTGCATGGAACGTCGGGGCGAAACCGCCGAGGACGTCGCGACCCTGCGCCAAGGCTTCCTCCTCGCTATCGCTCAGCAGCGGCAAAAGGCATTCGGTCAGGCGTGTGAGGTTCCATTGCGCGATGCCGGGTTGGTTCGCGTAGGCATAGCGGCCTTGGTGGTCGATCGAGCTGAACACCGTGCCAGGGTCGTAGACGTCCATGAAGGCACAGGGACCATAGTCGATGGTCTCCCCGGCGACCGACATGTTGTCGGTGTTCATGACGCCATGGATGAAGCCGATGTGCATCCATCGCGCCACGAGGCGAGCCTGCCGCGCGACGACGCCTTCGAGGAAGGCGCGGGTGGGATGCGGCGCTCGCGCCGCTTCGGGATAATGCCGCTCCATCGCGTGACCGGCGAGACGGCGGACCGCATCCATATCGCCTCTTGCCGCGAAATACTGAAACGTCCCGACCCGGATATGACTCGTTGCCACGCGGGCCAGAACGGCTCCCGGCAGCTCCGTGTCCCGCCAGACCGTCTCCCCCGTCGTCGCGGCCGCGAGGGCCCGCGTCGTCGGGATGCCGAGCGCCGCCATGGCTTCGCTGACAAGATATTCCCGCAGGACGGGACCCACGGCTGCCCGGCCGTCACCCCCACGCGAAAACGGCGTGCGGCCCGAACCCTTGAGCTGAATGTCCCGACGGATGCCGTCGCGGCCGACGACTTCGCCGAGGAGGATCGCCCGGCCATCGCCGAGTTGTGGCGTAAAGTGGCCGAACTGATGCCCGGCGTATGCCGTCGCGATCGGATCGGCACCTGAGGGGATCCGCAGACCCGCCAGCACCTCGATGCCCTCCGGCGTCGCCAGCGCCTCGGGGTCGAAGCCGAGCAGCGCCGCGAGCGGTCGATTGAGCTTGATCAGCCCCGGAGTCGAGGCGCTCGACGGGAGCACGCGGGCGTAGAACGAACCCGGCAGACGTGCGTAGGAATTGTCGAACGCCGGTTCCGCCGTCACCGACGTGTGCCTTGCATCGCCTATCGTAACGGACGGCACAGGTGTCATGCACAAACTCCTTTCCGTCGAAGGTGGTGTCGCTTCAACGAGACGGGAGGCAAAACGTTGCTCCGGCCCCCAAGCGCGCTCGACCGGCCAACTCGTCGCCGCGCCGAGCCCCGCCGCCTCGACCCCGATCAGCGCGAGGCGTACAGAAGCGCGAGGTATTCGGCCCTGGTGGGTATGCGCGGATTCGTGGCGTGGCAATGGTCCTTCATGGCCTCGCCCGCAACCGCTTCCATCATGACGGGTGTGACACGCATGGCGTCGAGGCCGGAGGGAAGCCCGATCTCGGCCGACAGCTCTCGGACGACCTCGTCGGGCTCACCCTTGAGGATGTCGCGAAGGATGCCCCACTTGGCCCCGATCGCGTCGCGGTTGAAGCGCAGGACGGCCGGCATCAGCACCGCGTTCAACGTTCCGTGATGCAGATTCAGCTCGCGCACCGCGCCAAGTGGATGGGTCAGGGCGTGCACGGCCCCGAGCCCCTTCTGAAACGCCATGGCGCCCTCGAGTGCGCACATCATCATGTCCCAGCGTGCAGCCCGGTCGGAGCCATCGGCTACCGCCCGGCGGATCGACGCCATGCCGCGCTTCAACCCGTCGATCGCGATGGCGTCGGCCGGCGGATTGATCGAGGGCGCCATAAAGGTTTCGAGGCAATGCGAAAGAGCATCCATCCCGGTCGCGGCCGTGAGGAAGGAGGGTAGCCCGTAGGTCAGTTCGGGATCGCACAGGGCGATGCTGGGCAGCATGAACGGGCTGACGATGCCGAGCTTCCGACCCTCCCGGGTGATGATCACGGCGGCACGGCCGACTTCCGAGCCGGTCCCCGACGTGGTGGGCACGGCGACCAGCGGACAGATCTGGCCGTGGATCTTGCTCGCCCCTCCTTCGACGGCGGTGTATTGGGCGAGCGGTCCCGCGTGACCGGTCAAAAGGCGCACGGCTTTGGCGAGATCGATGGACGAGCCGCCGCCGAGCGCCACAATTCCATCGCAGTCGGTCTCGCGATAGCGCCTGAAGGCGTCATCCACCGCGGCTTCCGTCGGGTTGGCCGGCGTATCGGCGAAGAGGGTCGGCTTTGCGGCCAGCAGACCGGTCACGCGATCGACGAGGCCCGTCGCCATGAGGCCGGGATCGGTCACGAGTAGCGGGCGCGCGATCTTCAGACCCTCCAGCAAAACCGGCAGTTTAGTCACGGCGCCGTCGTCGAACTCGATCCGCGTGAGATAGCTGATGGTGGCCATGGTGACGGGCTCTCAATAGTCGGCGCGACGCGCGAGGCAGAGCGATGCCGGTCCGATGGACTCGCCGCGAGCTTCTCCGTTCGGCTAGGCGGTGTCGGCGTCGATCTTGGTGCTGGCGGGGCTCATATAGACCGAGGCTGGGCCGGATGTTGTCAGCGCGTCTTGCATCAAGACGAACCGGCTCGCCTCCGGCACTTTCGCCTGCCATTGCGGGATCTCGTCGTGATCCCCCGAACGGGTCCCCTGGGTATAGTTCGGCACGCTGATCAGAGCGTCGGGATCGAGATCGTCTCCGATACAGATGGCTCGGGCTACGGCTTCGATGCGCGGATCCATGGTGCCACCTCGTGTTGCCGGATGTCGAACAGTGTCGGTTCGGAGAACGCCTGTGTTCCGGATCGGCCTGCCCTCGACCAACAGCCGAGGAAGCCCAGGAGATCCGCAATCCTTCCACCGATGTGGAATCCAAGCCCGTCGATCACGGACGATGGCAAGCCGATTACGGCCCCGACTCTTCCGCCGGCGGGGCTCATGGCGTAATGCGCGAGCGACGTTCCTCGCAGTTTCAGAGCCTCCATGATCCGCCTCGACAAGATCGGCAAGCAAAACGGCAACCAGATCGTCTTCATTGAAGCGTCCGCGGCGCTCCAGAAGGGCGAGAAGGTCGGTCTCGTCGGCCCCAACGGCGCCGGCAAGACAACGCTGTTCCGGCTGATCACCGGACAGGAGCAGCCCGACGAAGGCCAGGTGGCGGCCGAGCGCGGCATCACGATCGGCTATTTCAGCCAGGACGTCGGCGAGATGTCGGGGCGCAGCGCCGTGTCGGAGGTGATGGACGGCACCGGCCCCGTGAGCGTGGTGGCGGCCGAGTTGAAGCTGCTGGAAGCCGACATGGCGGATCCGGAGCGCGCGGACGACATGGAGGCCATCATCGAACGCTACGGCGAGGTGCAGGCGCGGTTCGAGGAACTCGGCGGCTACGCGCTCGAGGGCCGGGCACGCGAGGTCCTGGCCGGCCTCAGCTTCAGCCAGGAGATGATGGACGGCGACGTGGGGGCGCTGTCGGGGGGTTGGAAGATGCGGGTGGCGCTGGCCCGCATTCTCCTGATGAAGCCGGACGCGATGCTGCTCGACGAGCCGAGCAACCATCTCGACCTCGAGAGCCTCATCTGGCTGGAGGCCTTCCTCAAAGGTTATGACGGCGCCTTGATGATGACCTCGCACGATCGCGAGTTCATGAACCGCATCGTCACCAAGGTGGTGGAGATCGATGGCGGGGCACTGACGAGCTATGCGGGCGATTATACGTTCTACGAACAGCAGCGCGCGCTGAACGAGAAACAGCAGCAGGCCCAATTCGAGCGGCAGCAGGCGATGCTCGCCAAGGAGATCAAGTTTATCGAACGCTTCAAGGCGCGGGCCTCGCATGCCGCGCAGGTGCAAAGCCGGGTGAAGAAGCTCGACAAGATCGAACGGGTCGAGCCGCCCAAGCGTCGACAGACGGTCGCGTTCGACTTTCCGGCGGCGCCCCGCTCCGGCGATGACGTCGTGAGTCTCAAGAACGTGCACAAGCGTTACGGTAGCCGGAGCATCTACGAAGGGCTCGACTTCGTGGTGAGCCGCAAGGAGCGCTGGTGCGTGATGGGCATCAATGGCGCCGGTAAATCCACGCTGCTGAAACTCGTGGCCGGCTCCACGCAACCGGACGATGGCACCGTGGCGCTCGGTGGGAGCGTGAAGATGGGCTATTTCGCGCAGCACGCGATGGATCTGCTCGAAGGCGAACACTCGGTCTTCCAATCGCTCGAGGACACCTTTCCGCAGGCAGGACAAGGCTCGCTGCGCGCGCTCGCAGGCTGCTTCGGGTTTTCGGGCGACGATGTCGAGAAGCGATGCCGGGTCCTGTCGGGCGGCGAGAAGGCACGGCTGGTGATGGCCAAGATGCTCTACGATCCGCCGAACTTCCTGGTCCTCGACGAGCCCACCAACCACCTCGACATGGGCACCAAGGAAATGCTGATCACCGCGCTCTCGGGTTACGAAGGCACCATGCTGTTCGTCTCGCACGACCGGCACTTCCTGGCTGCTTTGTCGAACCGCGTGCTCGAACTCACCCCGGAGGGCATCCATCGTTACGGCGGCGGCTACACCGAATATGTGGCGCGGACCGGCCAGGAGGCTCCTGGCCTCCGTAGCTGATCGTCTATCGATTCCCAGCATTCGCCTCCGCGAGACGCATCGGTCGCTGTCGATATCCTGTCGGAGCTTTACAACCCTTCAGAGTTCGCCGAATCGTGTCGATTTTACGTTCTATTAATTAGTTTACACCTTTCAGTAGTGACCATAGCCCGGTGTAGCATCTCAAAATTGCATCTCCCGCTTGACTTCGAGACTAATTGAATCGAGCAATACTCCAGCGACATATTTTCAGGGAGGTACAATGCTGATATTCAGGCCTTTATTGGCACCTGCATTGCTGATGGTGTTCTGTTTTTCTGGGCTACAGGCTCGAGCAGCAGCGAGACCTGCCAGCACCGATCCCTTGGCGCCGAAGATATTCCACGCGCCGGTCGAAGCCATCGGCGGCGATATCGTTCCCATCCAGGGAGCGGGGTTGGGAACAGCCAAAGCCTACTACACGGCCTCGTCAGGCAACGCCGTTGCTCTTGCCGTGGTCAACCGCGTCGGCGATTCATGGCTTGCGGTGCAGTTGCCTGCGACCCTGCCGTCTCCAATCTCGATTTATCTGCAGAACGCGCATGGCGCGAGCCCTCAAGTTCCGCTCAACGCTGCAGTCCCGAAACACTTGGACGCGACCCGATTGGTTCCGGGGGGCGCGTTTCGGGTTCTTGGCATCAGTCTGCTCCTGCCCGGTGTCACCCCGTCCGTGACCGTGGGAGGGTTACCCGCGACGGTCAACATCAGTGCCAGCACATCGAACATGCTGGTCGTCGCCGCTCCCGCAGGGCTGAAGCCGACCTCCGCGGCGATGGTAACGGTGGACAACGGCGGTGGGTTGGGGGCGGTACGATTGCCTCAGCCGGTCGAGGTCGATGCTGGGAGCGGAGATCCGTTGGGCCTGGGCGTCGGTTGGGGCGCGGGCTTCACGTTCGCCAATGCCACCGTCGTGGCCCATCCGGCTTGCAACGGCACGACGGACGATACGGCCGCGATCGAGAGCGCCATAGTTTCCGCCGGCCAGCAAGGTGGAGGCGTCGTCCAATTACCGGCCGGCAACTGCCTTATCAAATCGACCGTCAATCTCGCGACGCGCGTTGTCCTAAAGGGGATGGGGCAAAACCTGACGACCATCACTTATCAAGGCAATTACCCTATCTATGCCAACAGCTTCGATCTCGTTGGTCTGCAGGACCTGCAACTCGTCAATGCCGGACCTACCCAGGAAGGATTGGTCTGGCAAAACAATACTCGCAGTTTCATTCATCGGGTAACGCTCAATATCGGAGTTTCGCGCCAGTTGTTCCTGACATCCAATCGCGATTTCGTCTTTGACAGTAATATCATTAATCAAACAGGCAGTTATAATGAGCAAAATCCTTACCTTTTCGCCTATTCTTATGGACTAGTATTCACGAATAATCATTCGACCAACTCCGAAGGTTCGCCGACCTTCAAGAATGTTCATGACTCGGTATTCATTTCAAATCGGTTCACCCGCGACGCCAGTTCCCAAAACGAAAACCCGGTTGTGGCTCACCATGGCTTCGTGGCTGATTTCGCTTACAGGATATCGCTCATCGGCAATACGTTCGATGTCATCAATGGCCCGGTCACCAACAAACTCAGGAACGACGGTGAAACGTTCTTGACCGAGGGTGGGGGAGGCTCGCGCACCGAGAACTTCGGGACCGTGAAGACCGCGTCCGCGACGACGATCTCGGATCCCTCCAATGTGATCAACGTCGACCCTTTCGGCTTAGGGAGCATCCCTGAAACCTACGCGGTGGCCATCGTGGCCGGGACAGGTGCAGGGCAGCGCAGGCGCGTCGTATCCTACGCCAATTCGACGTTGACCGTAGACCGGGCCTGGGACATCGTTCCCGACACGACGAGTGTGTACAGCACTTTCGTCTGGGGCCTCAAGGATGTTCAGCTGATCGGCAATACACTGACCGACAATCCTCGCGGCATATGGCTTTACCAATGTTCCGTTGAAGGCGTGCTGATTGCTGGCAACCTGATGAGCCAGGGTGGCGGGATTTTCCTGAGATCCTATGAAAACACGTCCATCAAGATGCGAACCGTGCAGGACGACATCATGGTGCGAGACAACACGGTTCAAAACACGACGGGCCTCTGGCTATCCTATATCGTTGTTGCGGATGTCAGTTCGGACACGACGCCATTCGCCACCGGCTTCGTCAACATTAGCATCAGACACAACACCGTCATCGCCAACGTTCCCAATCTGACCTCGAATGTCGAGGACTATGCCGATCGGGAAGGCTATACGGTGCTCCTCCACGTCGAGCCAAGCGGCGCGCAGCTCAGCGCCAGTATTCCAAACATCCTCGGTACGACCCTCGTCGACAATACCTGTAAGAATTGTACGCAAGCTTTCCTGATCGGCACTGGAGATTATGGCACTAACCTGGTCGGCAATTCGCCGAGTTGGAAGACATTAGGGGCGGTGACCGACCAGATCAGTTACGGGTCGCAGTTCGGCGCGTCGCAGGACACGTTCAAGCAATGACGGTGAAACACGGACGCGGGTCACTTCCTGCCGGGCAGCCTTTTTTGGCCCTCATGACGGGTCGAGGCGGATCTCGCCAGTGCGGACCCTCGCGCCCGCTGGACGGAGACGTTGCGCATCGCAGCTGATGCGAGCAACAACGCGCTCCGTCGGGGCCACGCGTCGCGAGATTTTTGCAAACCTACAGCGGCTCGGAACCGGCAATCGACGAGAGTTGGGGCTCTCACGGCAGAAGGTTCTGAGCTGCACTTCGTCGCACTCTGGCCAGGCGACACCGTCTCGCTCACCCCCTTGACTCGTCGGTTCGAAAGGATTTCGGTGAGCCGCAAAGTAACGGACTAGCGTGGAAAAATAATTGTCGCACGTTTCAAATATCTTGGAGGTCTCGTGATGCGTCACTCGATGCAGATTGTGTCGGCCTGCGCCGTGTTGATGGTCGCAGCCGGACCAGTGACTGGATTCAGTGACAATGCGTTAGCTCAGGACGAGAAGCTTCCTTGCAACAGCTTCTGCCGCACTTGGATGGGCTACGAGAGCCATGCGGGAACCGGACAGCAGGCTCCCTCGACCGACACGGTCAAGTCGCCGGCGGTCGTCCAGGATGCTGCCCCGCCCAGCGATAACCTGGAGACGAACACCACGAGTACCGGAAGCGTTTCCGAGCCCGAAGGCGAGGCTAGCCCGTCGCATACGAGACCGAAGCGCAATGCGCGTGTCCCGGAAACGACCGATGCGTCGGATGAAGGGCCCGTGGCCGCACGGTCCAAGGCCAAGAAGCTCGCCAAGAGCCTCAAAACTCCCGAGACGACGGGCGGCGATGGTCTATCCGACTCTGGGCCGACGACGCGTCGTCGATCGATGCCGGTCGACGAAAAGGTCCGCACGACCTCGGTCGACCATGATGCGAACCCGTCCGAGCCTGCCCACGTTGCGTCGCGCAGCGTCCCTCTCCCACCTCGATTGCCGCGGTCGCTTCGCCCGAGTCTCCGTGACGTAGCGCAAAAAATCGCGCCCAACGCCTCCGACGAGGACCGCGTCCGACCCATGGACGGGCACGTTGCGAGCGGAGCACTTCCATCGACTCCAGGTCGGAACACTGGGCCATTACTCAATCCGGGGGTCGCTGCGGCGCGGGTCGCCCCGCCTTCTCAAATCCCGCATCCCATACAGGAAGCCCCGGTGGAGAGTGCGGCGAAGCCGACGCCAAACAGACCCGAGGCGCCCGCAACCGCCGTCAGCGCTCAGGCTCCGGATCCAAAGGTGGTCTCGACCGGTGGTCGGGACACCACGCCCGCGCTCGCTTCGGGGAACGCCGCGGCACCTGTCGTCACGCCAGTGCAGATCGGGCACGTCGCCACAGCGGCACCGGCCGAAAATTCAGCAAAGCTCACGTCGAACAAACCCGAAGCCCCCGTCAGCGCGCAGGCTCTGGACGCAAGAGCGGCGTCGCCCGATGGTCGGGATCTCACGTCCTCGCCAGATTTGCCGAACGCTGCGGCGCGTGTCGCCCCGCCCCCTCGAGTGGCACCCGCCGCCGTGGCGGCGCCCGCCGGCAATACCGCAACGCTCATCGTTCCGGATCAGCCCAAGGCGCCCACAGCCGTCCTCAACAGCGCTGCTCCGCCCGTTCCCGATCCCGCAACCGCTGCGGCGCTCGTCGCTCCGCCCACACAAGTGACTCCCGTCGCCAAGGCGATTCCGGCCGACAATACCGCAGCGCTCCTTGTTCCGAATCAGCCGAAACCGCCTGCTCCTCCACCCGTTCCCGATTCCGTAACCGCTGCGGCGCTCGTCGCCCCGCCCACACAAGTGGCTCCCATCGCCGTGGCAGCGCCGGCCGAGACTGCAGCGAAGCTCCCCGCCCCGAGCCAGCCCAAGGCGCCCGTTGCCGTCGTCAATGAGGGCGCCTCTACGCCCACGGCCGATCCCGCAAATATCGCGGCGCGTGTCGCCACACCGGTCCAAGTAGCTCCCGCCCCCGATACGGTCCCGACCGAGACTGCGGCGAAGCTCATCGCGCCGAGCCAGCCCCAGTCACCGGCAACCGTCGTCGATGAAGAGGCTGCGGTCGCGAGGACGGAGTCGACCGCTGCCCGCGACTCGACTTCCCTGCTCGATCCTGGAACCGCTGCGGCGCTTGTCGCCCCGCCCACACAAGTCGCTCCCGTCGCGGAGGCGGCTTCGGCCGCGACTGCAAAGACACTCCTCGCTCCGAACCAATCCGAAGCATCCGCGGCCATGCTCGACCCACACTTCGCAGATCCAGCGGCGCCGAACGCTGCATCTGCAGCTGGTCTCGACCTCAAGCACGATGATCCACCTCAGGAATCCGAACGGGTAGTTGCGCCTGCCGGTGTCGTTAGGCCATCTTCCGACGTCGCCCCGATGCTCGTCCCCGCTGGCCGCGATGGACAACCCGTTGTCGCCACCAATGACGACCATACTGCCGATGTCGGGTCAACGACGGGGATCTTGGGAAAGACTGCTGTTCCACCTGACACACAGATCGGCGATGCATCCGACTCTCAGCACGATGCGGTACGCCCTCAATCCCTGTTCCCAAACCCGGACAAGACCCCGAACAGCAAAGAGGGAGATGTCAAAGCCGTCCCGGACGAGAGCCTCCGAGCCTCTCCGAACGAAACGGCTTCCATGAGCTTGCCTGTCCCAGTGCCGACCGACGGCACAACGTCTAGTCCCATCACCATCGCTATTGGCGAAGTTGCAGCGAAAGCCCAGGACACAACTATCATTTATACAATCACCAACTCTAGAATATCTCCCGTCGATTTACTCTTCGTTCGCTGCAATGCGCTTGACTACAAGGGTGTAATAGTGGGTAGCGTTTTCGATTATGTTGAAAATATACCTGCCGGAGAGCAGATCAAGCGAGTGGTCCGGATAGCAAGCGCGATCGGTACTCCGCAAAAATCTTTTAGCTGCGCCAACGACGGAACGGATCAATAATTCGGCCAGAGTTGGAGCTCGAACACCGGGACCGACCGTTGCATAGTTTGGGTCCGGCTCTGGTGCTCGGCCAGAGAGGCGAACCAAAGGCGTAAAAGGATCGGTCGGTCGGTCAGACAGCCTTTGGTGGTGTCTTCTGGACCGCGCTCTCTAAGCGTGGCAACACTGGCACGCATGCGAATCATACAGATCATACGCTCGGTCGATCCACGCGGCGGGGGACCTATCGAGGGGATCATTCGGCAGAACGAGGCTATGGGGCTCGACGGTCAACGTGAGCTTGTGAGTCTCGATCCTCCTGATGCACCTTTCCTGAAGGATTTGGCTCTTCCCGTACACGCCATGGGCGTGACCCCCTATGCAGAGCTCCGACGCAACAAACTAGCCGGATTCGGCTACTCGCCTCGTTTGATCTCGTGGTTGAAGAGCCATTCGAGAAACTACGACTGTGCAATCGTGCATGGACTTTGGAACTACGCTGCCGTCGGCGCTTCGCGAGCGCTTCCCGGTGGTGACTTGCCGTATTTCCTGATCAGTCACGGGATGATGGATCCGTGGTTTCGCAAAACGTACCCGCTCAAGCATCAGGTCAAGCAAGTCTCTTGGCTATTGTTCGAGGGCCGCTTAGCGGCAGGCGCCGAAGCTTTACTGTTCACGACGGAGGAGGAGCGTGCGTTAGCCCAGGGAGAGTTCTTCGGGCACTCCTATAATGGCGAGGTCGTACGCTTTGGAACGGGCGGCCCGGAAGGCGATCCTGTAGCGGATATTGCGGCCTTCGCGGCCGCCTGCCCAGGCGTAGCTGGTCGTCCCTACCTGATCTACCTGAGCAGGATCCATCCGAAGAAGGGTTGCGACCTGCTGATTCGAGCGTTCGCCCGGGTGGCGTCGCGCGCGTCGGACCTGCAGCTCGTGATGGCGGGGCCCGATCAGACGGGGTGGGTGCCGAAACTCAAGTCGGAAGCGGATCATCTCGGCATCGCGGATCGCGTGCATTGGCCGGGCATGTTGCAAGGGGCGGCGAAGTGGGGCGCTTTCCGAGGGGCGGACGCCTTCGTGCTGCCGTCGCACCAAGAGAATTTCGGCATCGTCGTGGCCGAGAGCCTTGCCTGCGGGACGCCCGTGCTGATCAGCGATAAGGTGAACATCTGGCGCGAGATTGCGGCGGCGCGGGCGGGTTATGTCGCGCCCGATGACATAAAGGGTGCCACGTCGTTGTTGAACCAATGGCTCGCGACGAACTCGGTAGAACGTCAAGAGATGCGGGCTCGGGCCCGGGCTGTCTTCGACACTCACTTCGAAGCCAGGGCGGCTGCATTGGACATGCTGTCGAAGATGCGATCGGCGGTGGAGAAATCAGGCCAACGTCGCTGATCCCTCAAACGCGTGCGGCGAAAACGGCTTGTCTCTATGGGAACTCGGCGCTACGGCGGCGTCCGCTCGCTGCAGGTTTTAATGACACCTGCATCAGAACCTTCGGTTTTCGGTGCTCTTGGTATGCACGGGAGCGTGCGATGATGGGCAAAGTAGACCTTAGTTCCTAAGAAGCCATACGTCTTTCTTGGAAATCTTCTCATCGAACACGACGCGGATACCATTCTCTTGACCAAGTTCTATGACGTCAAGTCGATCATCATCTCTACCATTTACTTCGACGCACATCGCATTGATGTCGAATTTTGCAAATGGAAAGTTCCTCAGGATATCCAGCTCGGCCCTTTCAGTCCGTGTGTCACGCTTCCCGGTTCAGTGCCCGGTACGTGTCGGTCTGATCCGCGTCCCCTCGGTCCCTCGCCCTTTTCGCTCCCTTCGCCGCCGGTGAAATGAACCGCCTCTAAGCTGGTGGGCCGACTGGTCCAAACAGATAATCATCTGTTTGGGTCGGACCACTAGCTTCGACCGTTAAGCCGCTCGGCATCCTGCAACTTGGCGCTTGGGAGCTGCTTTGATCGTCGTCCGAATATCGGCTGTCGTGATTCAGGGGCGCGCGCTCCGCAAGTGTCAGGAACGTTGCCACCCCTGCAAGGTAGACGATGCCGATCCACAGCATTGGGCTGCTCCGAAGCCAGAGCCGGTCGTTTGCCGGCATGGCGAGATGTGAGCAGACACTCGTAAAAGGACCCCAAAGATTGCCGTTCGAGTGCGATGGATCTCGCCACTGATCATAAGGCCCGGACGCTCGCTCGCCTTCGTCAGCAGGGCGTCACTCTCCCGAACGAGGCGTCAGCAGAACGGCAGCCGCGAAAGCGCCCGTGATCGGTGCAGTTAATTTCGTGAACGGCGCGCGATCCTGTAATGGGTGTTCAAGCACGTGAAAAAGGTTGTCCCGAGATCGGGTGGAAACGAGCAAGCGTGGTCGTAACTAGTTGAGCTCCCATGTGCCATGCCGCATCCCATCGCCAGCTTCCTCACCGACTTCGCAGACCAGGCGGTCATCCTGCCGCTGATCGTGAGCGTGGCCGCCGCGCTGTGGATATCAGGTTGGCGACGGGGAACTTACGTCTGGTTCGTTGGCACAGCAGCTACGCTCGGCGTCATGGTGATCCTCAAGCTCCTATTCAAAGCTTGCGGGCCGGAAGTGTTCAGCGGCATGATCGAAAGTCCGAGCGGCCATACCGCGGCGGCAGGTGCCGTTTACGGCAGCATTTTTGCTTTTATCAACTCTCGGATGGGCGGACGAGGCCTGTCTCGTGTCATCGTTGTTTTGGCGGTTGTGGTGGCGGTCGGCGCCTCTCGCCTGTTGCTGAAGGCGCACAATCTTCCCGAAGTCTGTATCGGCGGAGCCATCGGGTTCGTCGCTGCCTATGTGATGCTTCACCTCGCCGGAGATCCGCCAGATCGGCGATCCGTAACCCTCTCCTGTTTGCCGCTGTTGGCATTTCCCCTGTTGCTGCACGGCATTCACCTGCAGGCCGAACACGAGCTCAGTGGGATCGTCGCCTACACTTGGCCGTATTCATTTTGTCATTGAAGCTTCACGACCCGCTCAAGAATTATTTTGCCGTTAACGACAATGGGCTGAGGCGAAATGAGCTTCGGACTGCGTCTCGAGATTGCAAAGCTCGTTTTTCCAGTGCTCATGTTTACCTTAACCATAACGAAAACCATCAACCATTCTGATCCCTTGATCAGGAGGAGCTCAGTGGAGTAACTTACTAAAGTTGCTGCGAGCGGTCATTCTTAGCTATGCCACACGCTTAGGCCATTGGATCACAGCATGTTGAATATTTCGACGAGAGATCAGGAAATCGCGCCTGCGCGCCTTACCGACAAAGAATTCGAGACGACCGGTATCGATTTCGAACGGTTGGTGAAAGCGGGCCGTCGTCAGGTCGGGATCCTTATTCTCTTCTGCATCTTGAGCCTCGTCGGCGGCGCGCTTTATCTTGCACATGTGGTGCCTCGCTTCACGGCGACCGCAGTGGTGCTGATCGGCAGCGTCAAGGATAAGACCGGCTTGTCAGCCTCCATCGCGGACCTGACCTACGACGCCGGCGCCATAGACAGCCAGTTGGAGATCTTGAAATCCGAAGGGCTTGCACAGACCGTTGTCACGGATTTGAAGCTCGAGGCTTCGACAATACCCAAGCAACCCCCGGGGTTCTTGAAGGGAATACTTGACCGATTTAGATCGATGCTGGATTTCAGCTCGGCTCACGACGATGCAGCATTTGACAGTTCCGAACTGGCAGCCTTCCAGCGGAGAGCGCTGATCAGCGAGCTGGAAGCCGGGCTCGAAGTCCGGCGTGTCGGACGCAGCTACGTCATTAATATCGATTACACCTCTCCCGACCGCGTTGCCGCGGCAGATTTCGCCAATGCTTTCGCGCAAGGGTATATCAACGATCAACTCGAGGCGCGTTTCGCTTCCATGAAGCAGGCGAGCGGCTGGCTGGAAAAGCGCATCACCGACCTGAAGCAGAAATCGATGAGCTCGGACCTCGCGGTGCAGAGGTTCAAATCGGAGCACGGTCTCTTAACGTCGGATGGAAGACTCGTCAGTGACCAGCAGCTGTCTGAGCTCAGTACACAGCTGATCATGGCGCAAGGCGACAGGGCGAGGACCGAGGCTCGGTATGCTCAGATCAGCTCGGTCATCGATAAAGGCGACGCGGCAGCGGTTGTAGCGGGAACATTGGAAAGTCCTGTGGTCAACGACTTGCGGCAAAAATACCTCAGCGCGGCACAACTGAAGGCGCAGATCGCCGATTCCGCCGGTCCGACCCACCCTCAGGTACTGACCCTGCAAAAATCCATGGACGATTACACGAAGCTCATTTTCGGCGAAATGACCAGGATCGCGACCGCGTACAAGAGCGACGCGGAAGTCGCGCGGGCCAAGGAAGACTCGCTGAGGCAGTCGCTTGCGAAGCTCGCCAGCGACAGTAGTTCGCGGTCTCAGTCCATGGTGGAGTTGCGCGAGTTGCAGAGGGAGTCGGATAGCTTCCGTACGTTGTACACGACGTTTCTCGATCGCATGCAACAGGTCAAGGAGGGGGAAACGAGCCCTGAGAGCGAAGCGCGCATCATTACGCCGGCATCTCCGCCGGAGGCCCCGGCTTATCCCAAACGTGGCATCGTCATGTCGCTGTCGCTCGTCTTCGGTTTGCTGACGGGCATCGGCTTCGGCGCGGTCCGGGAGTACAAGGATAATACCTTCCGGACAGCCGGAGATGTCACGAATGGCCTCGATCTCGAGTTCCTGGGGATGTTGCCGACCGTCAAGGCGCCGAAGTCCGCTCGTCAAGAAAAACAACCGGAGCGCGGCTCCAGGCGCGTCGATTCCAGAGATCCGATTTTACAATACGCCGTCGATCAGCCCCTGACGAGCTTCGCGGAAACGCTCCGAGCCATCAAAGTCGCTGTCGATCTTCAACTTGGGCAAAGTATTCCCAAGGTGGTGGGTATCGTCTCGGTGTCCCCTAATGAGGGCAAGTCGACCGTCTCCAAAAATTTCGCATCGCTGATCGCACATCTCGGTCTCAAGGTACTATTGATCGATGGTGATCTACACCATCCAGGATTGACCCAGGCCCTCGCAGGCCATGCGGAAAACGGGCTGCTTGAGGTGTTGCGCGGCGATACGAACCTGATGGATACGGTTCTTCATGAACAAGAATCAGGTCTCTATTTTCTTCCTGCCGTGTTGAAGACCCGACTGCTGCATGCAAACCACTCGCTTTCCTCACCAGAGATGAAACATCTACTGAGCGAGGCTGGCGAACAATTCGACTATGTGGTGGTGGACTTGCCGCCCATCGGGCCAGTGGTCGATGTTCGGGCGGCCGCGGCCCTGTTCGACGCATTCGTCTTCGTGGCGCGTTGGGGTTACACAGTTCGTGACGTCGTTCAGACAACGCTGCTCAATGATAAAGAAATCTCGAACCGCTGCTTGGGGGTGGTCTACAATCGGGTCCAACTCGACAAGATCAATCTCTACGAAGGCTCGGACTCGAAAGCGTTCTACCATCGTGATTTCAGTAAATATTACTCGTCTTGAACGTGCTTTGCGTGGCAGAGCCTTAGAAGCCTCGGATGCTCAACGGCAGGCGCGTCTGACGAGTCGACCTCTATGGTTCACCAGCGTATGCAGCGGGGACCTGCGAAGAGCGGCCGTCACGCTCCGATAGCCTCAACCATCCTGGCGTTCAAAGAAGCACTGGCCAGCGTGAGCCGCCAGAAGGGCCAGGCAGGCCGTGCGACCTGGCGAGGGCCTGAATTCGGTGAGCATGCCGCTCAGTGAACCCACGCTTTACCGCACGATGTATGGCGATTGAGCGATCAAGGTTGTGCTGACTGAGCCCGAGCGAGGCAAGTCGTATTCTTGTGATCGAAATAGGCAACGTGACATGTAGGTGCTCAACATGACACCACATCCGAGTGTGCGTTAATGCTGTCGATAGATCATCCACGACGCAGATTTACGAATGATGTAAAATACGATCTTCAAAGTCACGGATCCTCATCGATCCATCACTTCGTTACGATGTTTGGAAATGCGTACAAAACGTACGACAGCGCACTTCAGCCCCGATTTGCGATCATGCCCAATTTTATGCTCTCTCTAAGTTCGTTTCTGAACCTTTTGACGAGAACAAGTCCCTCGACCGACTACCCCGGCTTGAGCGGGGACGACGTATTGTATGTCATCGGTGATATCCACGGCCGGCTTGATTGCCTGGACAGGGCGCATGCGCTGATCGAGCAAGATCGAAACGACCACTCGGTCGAATTCGCCTCTGAAATCTATCTGGGTGACTACATCGATCGCGGCCCGGACTCGTTGGGTGTGATCGACTGTCTACTCGCTCGCAAACCGTATCGCGACATGGTGTTCCTGCGCGGTAACCACGAGACGATGTTCGAGCGTTTTCTTGACGCAACAATCCGCTTCGAGGATTGGCGCCGCTTCGGCGGGGCAGAAACGCTGATCTCCTATGGACTAAGCGGCCGACAGCTGTCGGCGACCGACCGGGTTGTTCGAGACTTCGCGGATTCGCACGTTCCAGTGGAGCACCGGGACTTCCTGCGCGCTCTCGACAGCTATCACACAGCCGGACCGTATTGCTTCGTTCACGCCGGGCTTCGGCCCCGCGTCGCTTTGGAACATCAATCGGTAGACGATCTGACCGGCATCCGGACCGCATTTCTCAATTACAACGGCAGTTTCGGGTTCATCGTCGTTCATGGCCACACGCCGGTCACCGAAGTCGATTTTCGGTGGAACCGGATCAACATCGACACGGGCGCCTTTGCGACCAATCGCCTGTCCGTTCTCAAGATCACATCGGCAGGCCCATATCTGCTCGACGATATAGGGTAGCACGATGGATCAAGCCCCGTGCACGATCTCCTTCATCGTCACTCGGGGTCCGACCGTGTTGGTCCGCGTGCGCGGTGATCAGACGTGTGAGTAGCCTTTGCCCGGCAACGCTTGCGGGACGTTGCGCGCCATGACCTTGAGGTCTTCACGGACCATCTCGGTCAAGAGATCGTCCAGGCTTGTCTTATGCACCCAGCCGAGTTTCTCGCGCGCCTTGGTGCTGTCGCCCAGCAAGAGATCGACTTCGGTCGGCCGGAAATACCGCGGGTCGACCTCGACGAGAACCCGCCCGGTCGCAGCATCGATGCCGCGTTCCTCGACGCCCGTGCCGCGCCATTCGACGTCGATCCCCACCTTGCGGAAGGCCTTCTCGACGAAGGTGCGGACCGCTGTCGTAACACCGGTCGCCAGGACGTAATCGTCGGGCTGGTCCTGTTGCAGCATCAACCACATGCCGTACACGAACTCACGTGCGTGGCCCCAATCGCGCTGCGCATCGAGGTTGCCGATGTAAAGCTTGTCCTGTAGCCCGAGGTGAATGGCCGCTACGGCGCGCGTCACCTTGCGGGTGATGAACGTCTCGCCCCGGAGCGGGCTTTCATGGTTGAAGAGAATGCCGTTCGACGCGTGGAGGCCGTAAGCTTCGCGGTAGTTCACGACGATCCAGTAAGCGTAGAGTTTGGCTGCGGCATAGGGAGAGCGGGGGTAGAACGGCGTCGTCTCGTTTTGCGGAACGGCCTGCACTTTTCCGTAGAGTTCGGACGTCGACGCCTGATAAAATCGAGACTTCTTGTCGAGCCCGAGCAGTCGAATGGCTTCGAGAAGACGCACGGTTCCGATACCGTCGGCATTGGCCGTGTATTCAGCCGTCTCGAAACTCACCTGGACATGCGACTGCGCGGCGAGATTGTAGATCTCATCCGGCTGTACATCGTGAACGATGCGGATCAAATTCGTCGAGTCTGTCATATCGCCATAGTGCAGAATGAAGCGCGGGTCGGTGACATGAGGATCGTCGTAAAGATGGTCCACGCGTCCGGTATTGAACGACGAGGAGCGCCGTTTCACGCCATGGACGATGTAGCCTTTCGACAAAAGCAATTCGGCGAGATAGGCCCCATCTTGACCGGTAATGCCGGTAATCATCGCGACTTTATTTGAGTTCGTCATTCAATTATCTCGCCGACACAGAATTGATAGAAGACATGCAAACCACTTGTGCGCTCGATGTTTTCGGCTCTTATGGCCGGCCCGAGCCGTCATCGGGGATCCGCGACCTGATCCTCGGTATCGATGTACGCTTGGACGGGCGGTCGCGCATGTCCGGCCTGTCTTCGCGCCTCGAGTTGTGACCGCAACGGAAGTCCGCTGAGCCGTTCCAATGTCGAGAGCCGGTCATCAAGCGTCGATAGACCTTTCAAGTGCTGTTCGAACTCGACGATCTTTGCGGCGACCAGGAAGCGATACCAGAACCCCTGCAATGTGTGATAGATCAACCCAGCCCTCCCGTCCAACGCGCCACCTTGCAGAATGTAGCGGGTCAGAAAGTAGCCGAGTGGCCCGCACCAGAGGGGCAGACGATTATAGACGGACTCTTTGATGGTACGCTTGGCTAGAGCTTGAAACGAGCTGTGCCGTTCGGCGATCCCTGCATCGGCTTCTGCCATCCCGAATTTCGTCGAGAGCACCTCGACGGCCTCACGCGTCGCGTATTTGTTGTGCTTGTCGGTAAAGTGCGTGAGGTCGTTCAAGTTCTCGTCGGAGAAGTCATGCTGGAAGGTCACGGCCTGGCCGCGCAGCAGGACCATGTGTTCATCCATCCATCTTTGTTCGACGCGGGCCGTCCCTCGGCGCCAGATGCGCAGCAGGGTCACCGGATATCGACCGCCATGCCGAATCCACCGACCGAGGAAGATGTGACGTCTCTTGAGATTGATGCCCGTCACCTCCAACGGCAGGATCGGCAGGCGAAGATTGATTTCGTCGCTAAGTTCGGTTGTCAAAACCTCGTCTGCATCGAGGCGCATCACCCACGATGTCGTGATCGGCAAGTTCAGCAAAGCCCATTGCATCTGCTGGGCCTGATGGACGAACGCATTCTGGACGACGAAGGCCCCTTCGGCCCTGGCGATCTCGACCGTAGCATCGGTTGAAAATGAATCGACCACGAAGACCCGGGCATCCAGGGCTGCCAACGAGCGCAAGGCCCGCGCGATGTGCTTGCCTTCGTTACACGTCAGAATGACCACGGAAAGATGTTGCATCGCGTCGATGCCTCTAGGGCCGACGCGCGCGGGGCGCGTGACCGTCAGCGACCACATCGTCGGTCACGGCCTCGTCAGTGAGACGTCCTGCTGTGTTGGCGTCGGACTGACCGAGTGCGGGCGAGGTCTGCGCCATCGCTCTGTCGCGCTTCCGCATCGGATCTGCACCGCCGGCAGCGCTCTGGTCGACCACCAGGTCATGCACCGGTGTCGCGGCCTTGCGCCACCTTCGCTCCTTCAAGCGCACGGCTGGATTGCCTCGGTATACGGTCCAGGGATCGAGATCGGAGAACGCGCATCCCCTCGCTCCGAGGACGCAGCCTTCTCCGACGTGAACGCCCGGGCCCACAAAGGCTTCGCTGGCGATCCAGACGTGATCGCCGATCGTGATGGGAGCGACCTTGAGCTGAAACAACTCGTCGTGAATGTCGTGGGTCCCGCCACAGAGAACGGCGCGCTGCGACACGACAACACCAGCACCGATCGTGATCACACCCATGTTGTAGCAGTCGACGCCCGGTCCGAGCGCCGAATGCGACCCGAGTTCGAGGTTTCTCGGGAGCCAAATCCGGGCGCTCGACGCTATCGCGGCGCCGGGATGCACCTTTGCTCCGAACAGCTTCAAGAGTTGGATGCGCCAGGGGCTGAACGACGCGGGGGTCCAAGATGCTAGAAGGGCCCAGACCGCTTTCCACAAGATCCGATGGAGCCGCTGAGACAGCGTAAAACTCGGCCCTTGTCGGACGGATCTCCTCAAAGGAACATCGACAGGCTTCACGGTTGAACCACCATCGAGGATGCGACCGACCTCTCGCGATCCGTCCGCGAGACGGCATGGATCGCGCTCGCGACAGCTTCGCTGACAAGCGCGACGGAGACCGTTGAGATAGGGCCGGACGGATGGACGATCCTATGACTCCGGCCATAAGGGTGCCATTTGTGCGGCTTGTGCCGATTGCTGAAAATACCGACGCACGGAACACCGCAGGCGGAAGCCAGATGCAGCGGGCCACTATCGTGGCCAATGAAAAGACTGGCACGAGACAGCACGGCAGCCGTGCCCCGCGGCGAAAGCCGGCCGCACAGGTTCAGGACTGCACTTCCCTGACTTCCCGCAACCGAATCCGCGCGTTCCGCGTCCGAGCCGCCTCCGACAACCGCGATCCGGAAGCCACCCCAATCGCGCCCGAGATAAGCGAACAGTTCCCGCCAGTTCGACTCGCCCCAATCGTTCTCAGCCGCTTTGCCACCCATGTTGACCGCAATGAAGCGGTGCCCATCGAAGGGCTGCAAGACTTTCGAACCTGCCTCACATTCATGCTCGCTCAGCCCGAGATCCCAAGCCGACCGGAGGTTGAGGTCTACCGGACCGAGTTCTTCGATACAGCGCGCCAGCCTTTCGCACTCATACTCTTCTTCCCCGTTCTTCGGATCGATCCGCCAGTCTTGCAGATCCGAGGTCCGGGGCGCACCGATCACACGCCTGATGCCGCAGAATCGGAAGAAAGCGAGATCGCGGAACAGTTTGATCCGTCCCCGCGGAGCCGCAAGATAGCACAAGGTGACGGAACCGCTTTTCCGTAGTTGGAGCCATAAGCGCGCCAAAGCGATCGGAGAGCGGAGCGATAACCTGTACTCGATCGTCTCGTGGACGAGACCGCTGCCACCCAGAATGTCGGACAGGCGAGGTGCCGCACCGGACACGGGCCGGTTCGTCAACACAAGCCGTCTCGCATTCGGAAAGCGTTCCGCGATCTTATGGAAACAGGGTAGGCTGACGACCGTGTCGCCCAAGCTCCCGAGCCGGTAGATCAGCAACGTACCTGTAAAAGCAGCGTCTTCCGCGACCTTGCGCTCGCTTTTGCCGGGAGATTGACCCGGACGATTGAAAGACGTCGCCTCTTGAAGACGGTCTCCGAGAGAGGAACTGCCGGACAACATGCTCACGCTTCACGCTTTGCGACGCTGTGGAACGGCGTATGCTGAAGGCTGCGTGTGAGCAATAGTTCAGTCACTGGCGGTCATGCTCTCAGATTAGAGGGTGTATTCGTTATCACGACGTCATTGTCGTATCATATGACGGTTGTGGCTATTGTCATCTGACGCCTGCCTCTTGCGCGGACGTGGCTCCGAAATCGCTCCCGCTACGTGGTTCGGCAACCACAAGCGCATGAGCTTGCAAATTTAGTTAGGAGCACCGTTCTTGACGTACCAATCGTAGACGATCGCCAACCCCTTCTCGAGGGAGGTGCTCGCCTTCCAGCCTCGATCCGCCAACTTATTCACATCGAGGCGCTTGCGCGGCGTACCGTCGGGTTTACTGTCGTCGAAGACAAATTCTCCTCGGTAACCCGTCACGTCCGCCAGCAAAGCCGCGAGTTCTCGGATGCTGACCTCCTCACCACTGCCGATGTTGATCGTGTCGAACTCCGAGTAAGTCTTCATCAGGAACACGCAGGCATCGGCCAAGTCGTCGACGAACATGAATTCGCGCTGGGGCGTGCCGGTCCCCCAGATCGTGACCTCCCGGTGCCCCCTGAGCTTAGCCAGATGCACCTTTCGCATCAGCGCCGGCAGAACGTGGCTCGACTGGAGATCGAAATTATCGCCGATTCCATAGAGGTTGGTCGGCATGGCCGATATGTAGTCGTCCTGGTGCTGAATACGATAGGCCTGACACATCTTGACCCCGGCGATTTTGGCGATCGCATACCACTCGTTTGTTGGCTCCAGCGGCCCCGTCAGGAGAGAGTCTTCCCGAATGGGCTGCGTTGCCAAACGAGGATAGATGCAGGACGAACCTAGAAACAATAACTTAGCGACGCCGATCCGATGCGACGCCGCAATGACGTTGGATTGGATCATCAGGTTGTCGTAGAGGAAGTCCGCGGGATACGAGTTGTTGGCGAGAATTCCACCAACCTTCGCTGCGGCGAGGACGACGGCGTCCGGCCTGTTCCTGTCAACCCAGGCGTCCACCGCCGCTTGATCCCGCAGGTCGACGTCGGCGCGTTCGACGGTGAGGATGGAGCAAGGCTCAGATGCCAACCTTCGCACGATAGCGGAGCCGACCAGGCCATGTTGACCGGTGACCCAAACGCGTTTGCCTTGTAAAGAAAACACTTTATCAATCCCAAATAGCTTTTGGTCCGCTGTCAACTAGCATTATAGAAGAAGAAAAGCGATTGTAAACACAATGTAATTGAAACGCACGAAAATTGCATCCGGTCGAGACACGTCTGACGTCGATATGCATGCCTGCATTAACCTTATGAAGGCATTCGACAATGGACATGGTCGATAACATGAGTTGATGCACAAAATATTTAGCTGAAGTGTACTTGGCAATTCTGGCGTAGTTTGCAGATCTTGCCTCAGTAATCGGAACAGACCGCTGAGCGAAGAGCAACTCACGTTAGACCCTTGAAAGCTGCAACAGCGCCGTCGCGGGTACCGTCCCTGACCAAAGGCCTCGCCGAACAGACTCCATCAAGCGAGAAGATCAGCGAGCGACAGACGTTCCAAACCGATGATGGCCAGTGGTTTCACGCTGCACGGTGACTTTGCGAAGGCCGGCACCGTTCTCCACGACCGCATTGCCCGCAACCTCAATCCATGAGTTCCTCGACTTCCCGGTTCGACTCCGCGCTGCTGTCCGCCTCGCCCCGTCCGATGCTGTGATAGCTGAAACCACGCTTCCGCATTTCCGCCGGCCGGTACACGTTTCGCAGGTCGACAAGGATCGGGCGCCTCAACTGCTGCTTGATGCGGTCCCAATCGAGCGCCCTGAACATGTCCCACTCCGTGACGATTGTCACAGCATCCGCACCAGCCGCGCATTCATAAGCATCATGGCTGTAAATGACGTCCGTCAGCATGGATTTTGCATTCTCCATCCCGGCGGGGTCATAAACCCTTACCTTAGCGCCAGCACTCTGCAGGGCCGTCACTATGGCAAGCGAGGGCGCCTCGCGCATGTCATCGGTGTTGGGCTTGAAAGTGAGGCCCAGCAGAGCGATCGTCTTTCCGCGCACGTCACCGCCACAGGCCTGGATGATCTTGCGTCCCATCGCACGCTTGCGTTGATCGTTCACTCTGACCACCATTTCGACGATCCGCAGCGGCGCTCCGCATTCCTCACCGATTTGGACGAGTGCGCGCGTGTCCTTGGGGAAACAGGATCCACCGAAACCTGGACCCGCATGCAGGAATTTCGACCCGATACGATTGTCGAGCCCGATGCCATGCGCAACGGCCTGCACGTCCGCACCAACGCGTTCGCAGAGATCGGCCATTTCATTGATGAAAGTGATCTTGGTGGCCAGGAACGCGTTCCCCGCGTATTTGATGACCTCGGCGGTCCGCCGTCCTGTGTAGACGATCGGAGCCTGGTTGAGATACAGGGGGCGATACAGCTCCTCCATAACGGAACGTGCGCGCGAATCGTCGGTGCCGATCACGATGCGATCCGGACGCTTGAAATCCGAGATTGCGGCACCCTCCCGCAAGAATTCCGGGTTTGACACAACCGCAAAGTCGATGTCTGGCCGGTTTTCACTGATGATGCGCTCCACTTCGTCCCCGGTACCGACCGGCACTGTCGACTTCGTCACGATCACCGCATAGTGGTCGAGCGCGGCGGCGATGTCGCGGGAGGCTTGATAAATGAACCTGAGATCCGCGTGGCCGTCACTGCTGCGCGACGGCGTTCCGACAGCGATAAAGACCACCTCCGCGCCTGCTACGCCGTCCACAAGCGATCTGCTGAAGCGGAGTCGCCCGTCACGCACGTTCTTGGACACCAATTCTTCGAGACCGGGCTCGTAGATGGGCATCTCACCCCGTTCGAGGGCTGAGATCCTGCTGGCATCTTTGTCGACGCAACACACGATATGCCCGAAATCGGCGAAGCAAGCCCCCGAGACGAGGCCTACATAACCCGACCCAATAACAGCTACACGCATCGGTCACCCCTCAGAAATCATGCGTGTCCTGACCGCATCCAACGTTCCGAACTGGACTGCCGTCATAACGCCATTTTACAATAATCGATCGCTACCTCAGCGGCCGCGTCTTACGCGGGTTCCGTCAAGGCCTGGAAGTCCTGCAAGTATTTCCGCGCCACGACGCTTCTGGTGAAATGGCGCGCGGTTTGTGTAGCGGCGGATCCGAGTCTCTCACGCAACGGCTGGTCACTCATGAGTTTTTCCAGTTGATCAGCAAGCGCGCCCCCGTCCGTATTCTCATAATCGAAGGTAAGACCCGTTCGGCCATCCTCGATATAGTCAGTAAAGCAATCGAGAGAGGACACGATCACGGCACATCCACAGGCCATCGCCTCGAGCGGAGCAAGCGGCAGAGCTTCGCCTTTCGTCGCGATCGATGGATAGACGAAGATTTCACTCGTCTTCAATCGCGAGATCAGAGACGCTTCATCGAAGATCGGACCTGCGAAGGTCACCGGCGCATCTAGAGAGCCTACCAAAGCCTGTAGTTCCCGGAGGTAATCGTCGCCGTCACCGCCGAGTGTCGTCTGGTGGGGCCCTACGATGGACAATCGCCAATCGGGGAACAGTCGAGTGACCCGGGCGAATCCCCGAATCAAGGTTTCGACGCTCTTCTCCTTAGCCACGCGCCCGACGAACAACACGGTCTTTTCACGTAGACCACGATGATCGTCGATCGCGTCGGCAAAGCCGCTGCCGATCGCGTTTGGGATCGTGCAGACCAACTGAGCCACCGATGGCGATTGCGAGATCACCGCTTGAGCCACATGCGATGACACGCATTGAATGCGGTCGACCCGTCGATAAAGTGCCATTTGTCCTTTTGGGAACCGAGCGACGCTCATGTAGATCTTACCGGCTCGGCCGCGGGGGATGATGAACGGCAGCGACACGCTGTTCGTGACCGTGACATCGGCTTTCGGCAACATCAGACAAATTCTGAGTGCATAAATCAGATCAAGTATTCGATACAGAACTTTCGACTTCGGTCCATCAGCCGACTTCACCCGGATGTAGCTCACGCCATCGCGGTCCTCGCGGAGTGCCAGGTTCTGATACTGCCTTGAGATAAGATTGACCTGATGACCTTGATTACTGAACTCCGCGCACAGATTCTGCCAAACGCGTTCTACGGCCCCCCCCATGTATGGGGGGACAGGTAGGAAGGGACCAAGTACACAATTAATCCGCATATTGGCTCCTTCAACAACATTTGGTCCGTTGTGGCGGCATTGCACATCCTCGCAGAGATGTGAGGGTCGACGGGCGCGGAGCCTTCGCCAGGCAAGGCCAGTCTGGCCGGAATCCTTAGTGGGATCGGCAGTGGTGATCCGTGGGCGCTCGGCAAGGCCTTGATCGTACCGCCACGGTCACACGTACCCGACGTTCCTGGCCATCGTTTTCACAATGATCCGCCTCACACATTGCTCATCTCGGACCTGACAGTGGATTGCCGACGCGGGTGCGCATGAAGATGCCAGCGCCAAGCCGTTTCAATGATCGTTCTAAGATCCGAGTTGACCGGATCAAATCCGAGCTCAAGGCGAGCCCGGGATGCGTCCGAAACGAGTTCCGCTGGATCACCTGCCCGGCGGCCGCTCACGGGCGCCGGGAGATCCACCCCAGAGACGTCGGAGATCATCCCCAGGACCTCGCCAACGGAATAGCCTGCGCCGACACCGAGATTGTATGTACCACCTCGCTCGCCTTCGAGCAGACGTCGTACCGCGAGAACATGCGCGGCAGCGAGATCCGACACATGCACGTAGTCGCGGATCGCAGTGCCATCATGGGTCGGAAAATCGCTGCCAAAGACCTGGAAATCGGTCACATGGCCCTGAATCGCCATCATGGCACGAGGGATCAGATGCGTCTCCACCTGACGCAACTCTCCGACCTCGCCCTCCCGATCATCGCCACTTGCATTGAAATAGCGTAGTATAATGCTCTGGAGGCCGTAGGCGCTTTCGTAGTCCCGCAAGATACTCTCGCAAAAAAGCTTGGACCGACCATAGGGATTGACTGGAACAGTCGGGGTGCTCTCGAGGATGGGCAGCGACTCGGGTTCGCCGTAAACCGCACAGGTACTCGAGAAGACCAGCTTGTCGCATCCTGCCGCGTGCATGCCTGCCAGCAGGCCCAAAGTTCCGACCACGTTGTTATGGTAGTATTTGCTCGGATCGGTCACCGACTCACCAACGTATGCATACGCGGCGAAGTGAATGACGGCACAGGCTTCATACTGGGAAATGGCCTGGGTCACCGCCTTCGAATCGTGCGTATCGCCAATAACCAGCGGTCCCCACTTTACGAAGTCCTTATGTCCCAGGCTCAAATTATCGAAGGTGACGGGCGTGTAGCCCTGCTGCCGGAGAGCCTTGCAGGTATGGCTTCCTATATACCCTGCACCACCTGTCACTATGATATTGTTTGACATCAGCTTTCTCATCTAATGTTAGCAAGCACTAGACAGCCAACTGTCGTGAAACTGATCTGATATTTCTACTTCGAAGCTGATCATCAAAATAGGAGATCGTTCTCTTTAATCCTTCTCTCAAGCTAACCTTCGGTTGCCATCCAAGGACTTCGTTCGCAAGACTGATGTCAGGCCTGCGTTGCCGCGGGTCGTCTTGCGGCAGAGGCTTATGGACGATCTTGGACGGTGAACCGGTGAGGTCGATGACCTGCTGGGCCAGTTGCAGCATCGTAAACTCGCCCGGGTTGCCGACGTTGATCGGACCCGACACCTCCGCAGAGGTCGCCATAAAGCGCACAAAACCATCGACCAGGTCGTCTACATAGCAAAATGACCTTGTCTGCGACCCGTCTCCGAATACGGTGATGTCTTTGCCGGTCAGAGCCTGAGTGATGAAATTGGACACGACCCGTCCGTCGTTAGGGTGCATCCGCGGGCCATAGGTGTTGAAGATTCGCACGACCTTGATCTCGAGGTTATGCTGTCGTCTATAGTCAAAAAACAGTGTCTCTGCGCATCGCTTACCCTCATCATAGCACGAGCGCGGACCGATTGCGTTGACATTGCCCCAATATTCTTCGGGTTGCGGGTGAACCGACGGATCACCATAGATTTCCGATGTGGACGCTTGAAGGATTTTGGCCTTGAGGCGTTTAGCCAAGCCCAGCATGTTGATGGCCCCCATCACGCTGGTTTTCGTGGTTTGCACAGGATCGCGTTGATAGTGAATAGGCGAAGCAGGACAGGCCAGGTTGAAGATCTCGTCGCACTCGACATACAACGGAAAGCACACATCATGACGAATCAACTCGAACCTTGGATGTCCTCGTAGACTCTCGATATTGGCGTGCGTACCGGTGTAGAAATTATCGACACAGATAACGTGGGCTCCATCTTGTAACAGTTTTTCACAAAGATGTGACCCCAGGAACCCCGATCCACCAGTGACTAGAACGCGCTTTTCGAGATGCATTTTCATACCCCGCCAGAGAGTGATCTATCGATTGAAGTTGCGAGAAACGATTTTTCGTTCTTATCGCAGGCAATATCGCGTCCCACCTGGCATTTGAGCCATGTTCATTATTGGACTTTAGCAAACACGATCATTGGCGCAAATTATTTTGCTGTGCTATGCTCAATGTTGGCTAATGACAAGAAGATGGGGGTGCATGCCGCTGCGTTCTCAGGGTGCAAGCGCCCCAAAGGTGTGAGGAGCCATGAGCCGGTCGCGTGGTTCGTAGACCTCGACACCATAGGATGACCGAACTCAATCAGTACCTGGCGCAAACTGTCCGGTACCGCGGCACCCGGGGATCAGGACCAAGGGCCGGTCGGTGGTGACCCACCAGCCTTTCGCGATCCAAGTCAGAACGGCGCGACGTTCGTGGTCACTTCTGAAACATCGCCAACTTGGTGCAACAACTACGGATTAGTAGACCTTTTTGCCCACCAAGGAAAAAGCCGTCCGAAGCAGGATGTAACATTCGAGCGGTAGCGACCAATGGTCGATGTACCAGAGATCGAATTCGACGCGTCGTTGCATTTCTATCGTCTGGGAGGTTTCGCCTCGAAGCCCATGCACCTGTGCCCAACCCGTCATGCCGGGCTTGACGTGATGGCGTTTGAAATAATCGCCGATAATCGTCCGGTACGCCTTATCGTGGACCATCGCATGCGGTCGCGGCCCGACGAGTGACATTTCACCCCTGAGAACATTTAAAAGCTGGGGTAATTCATCGATACTGGTTCTTCGCAGGAGAGCCCCGATTCTTGTGATCCGGGCGTCGCCGACCCGCGCCTGTACGACGCTATCGCCATCTTCCAGAACCGTCATGGTCCGGAATTTGAAGATGGCGAACGGCACCTCGTCGAAACCATTGCGCTTTTGCCGGAAGATGATGGGACCAGGCGAATCCAGTCTGACGGCCAAGGCCGCCATCAGGAGCAGCGGCATGAGAAGGAGGAGCGCCAAGGTGGCTCCCACGATGTCGAGGGCGCGCTTGGACGCCTGTTCCGATCGGCTGAGCGGCGCGCGCTGAAGTTCGAGGCAGTGCAAGGCTCCCGATAGGACAAAGTCGCGTCGTTCGATAATCGATCGAAAGTTCGAACTCGGTAGAAGTCTGACCGGTAACGGTGTTTGGCGCATCGCGTGTTCGATGTCCCGGAGTTCGGCTGGCGTACGATGATTCAACGCCATCACGAACTCTTTGGGCCGATGACGGCGGGCCAGAGCCAAAGCTTCGCTGATCTGCACGTCGATACTGGAGTTGCTCGAGTTGGGCCTCTTTAAGCAAAAGCAGCCGACATCCCTCAAACCGAACTGCCGCAGCAATGTCGACGAGTCGAGGTTTCCGATTTCCTCAGCGTCGCCGATCAGGAACGCGGGTTTGCCGGCGATCACGTTCTCGGCCACGAGACGCCGGACCACTCTGGCCGCCGCAAATCGCTCGGCCACACAGAGCACCAACATCAGACAACTGTAACCTAGTAATGCGCCACGCGAAAACGACGACCCGACTTTCAATAGGAACAGGATGCCCGTGATGGCCAGAATCACGGTGACGCATGACGTCACGAGTTGCCTGACGACGCGCGTGGGTTCGATGAGCGCAGGTAGGCTGTAGGCGCCGAAAGACCGAACGATCGGTACATAGAGGATGCTGCACATCAGCCCGACCCCAAAGGCTTGAAGCAGATCGTAGCTCTCGAACGTACTCATGGCGGCGTAGATGATCTGAGCAAGCGTGCTGCCCAAGGTGATCGTCAACAGGTCTAGCAGGGCAACGCCGCCTCCCACTGACTCATGGCTCACAGCCGTCCTGGCGACGAGACGTCGCCTTGGCTGACTTGAGGTATGATGGCGACTAAATAATGGGAGAAGCATATGAGCGACTCTGAAATCCAAACACAATCAACCGTCTGCGCAATCTATTTTTGGCTCATCTGCACGCCCTCGGCTCCGCATGCGCAACTCAGCAAGCTAGGCCCGCCACTCTTGCCACAAGGATTGCGAGCAAAAGAACGATTCGGATTTTTGCCGCCTGTTGATAGAGTCAAGGGCGTCAGGTGGCAGGATCGACCATTCGCGATTCACATCCACGTAACAGCGGCTCAACGCCCCGACGTTGAATTTTCTACCATCGCCAGCTGCGTCCACTAGCTCAGCTTAGGCCTCAGCATTCAACGACAAAGCATAGAGCAATGCAAAATAATCCTCGTTTTAAATCAAATTATTGCCTCTCCTAGCGTTTGCAATTTTGTCGCGCGCAGTAATATTCAGCCGTTAAGCATCCTATACGTGCTCAATAGATCGCTGATCAATCATTTTGTTGCGCTTAAATGGGTTTTTGATTTGATGTAGAGCACGCAGTGTGCTTTTTAACGCCGCAAGCGTTTTTCGTAGCCATATTTGCTTTTGGTAGAATTTCTTATGCTGGCTGTGCAACCGACGACGCCGTCCTGGTTCGGATGACCTCCTGGCCGACAAGGGCAGCCTCTGCTGCAGCTGCAACAGGATCAATGCGAACACTCAGGTCCGGAGATCAACATGGCGAACTGCGTGCGCTTCAACCTCGAGCCGTCATAATCAGGAGGGATGGTTGAGCCAAAAGGTCCTCATTTTCGGCATGAACTATGCGCCCGAACTCGCCGGCGTCGGCCGTTACACAGGCGAAATCGCGGAGTTCCTGCAGGGGCGCGGCTCCGACGTCGTTGTCGTGACGACGCCCGCGCATTACCCCGGCTGGATCGTTCAGAAACCGTTCAAGCGTTGGTCCTATTCCGTCGAAAGACGTAACGGCGTCAAGGTTATACGCTGCCCTCTCCTGCTACGGCACAATATAGGCGGGATATGGCGGTTGATAGCTCCCTTGACCTTCGCGATAGCAGCCGCGCCTGTCCTCTTTTGGCAGTTTGTCAAACATCGCCCACAGATTGCGCTCTCGGTGGTGCCCACGCTGCTAGGGGCGCCGCTCGTGCTGTTGGGAGCCGCCTTTGCCGGCTCCAAGACCGTTCTGCACATGCAGGATCTCGAAGTCGATGCGGCTTTTGCGGTGGGCCATCTCCGCGATCATATGTGGTTGAAATCACTGGGCACGGCCTTCGAACGCTGGGTGATCACGGGCTTCTCGCAGATCATCACCATTTCGGACAGGATGGCCGAACGGATCGAGCAGAAGGGCGTGTCACGTTCGAAGATCGCCGTGATTCGAAACTGGGTCGACCTCGATCTGATACAGCCATTGGACCGAGAGAGCTCCTATCGATCCGAATTGCAGATCCGCTCGACTGATTTCACGGTGCTTTACTCGGGCAATCTCGGTCGCAAGCAAGGTTTGGATGTTCTCCTTCAGGCGGCTGAGCACCTGGTCGGCCACGGGGACATACGCTTTGTGATTGCTGGCGAGGGACCGGTCAAAGAGCGCATCCAGTCGCGGTCCGCAAGCCTGCCGAACTTGCACGTGTTGCCGTTTCAACCCGCGGAACGCATGTCCGAGTTCCTCGGATTGGCCAATCTGCATGTGCTGCCGCAGGAGGCCAGCATGGCGGACTTGGTATTGCCGTCGAAGCTCGGGGGAATGCTGGCCAGTGGCAAGCCGATCGTCGTGATGACGGATCCGGGAACCGAGATGATGACGTTCGTGCAGGATAGCGTAACCGTGGTACAACCTGGTGATGCGCAGGCTTTGGCGAACGCCATTCTCTTGGCGTCGCGCGAAAGGAAAGCCGATACCAACAAGGCTTTGGTGCGCCGCAGCTTGGCTAGAAGCTTGTCGAAGGGAGAAGGGCTAGCCAATTTCGCGCAGGTCGTAGTCCGCTGAAAGGCATCGTGAATACCCGTCGGAGGCAAATGGTTGTAGCTGCCCTTTCGGCATTGCAGAGCAAAACCTTCAGTTAAACAGTTTGAGAAAGCCTCCGCGCCGTGCGCAAGTCCGCCCCACGTCCGTCAGGCCATTGAGCTACGGATGGTTTGGTGTTCTCAAACATCGCGCGTAGCCCAATCAGTGTCTTCCCGCGGGACCAGCGGCCCGCAGTCTGCGGCCAGCGGCATGCTACGCTGGAGACCGAAAATCCTAGTGGCGTTTGGACAGGGCTTACCGGCTTTGTGCTTTCATCTCCGAAAGAGATGGTTAACGGCCTGCTGAAAGAGAGTAGATCATGAGTGCGGCCCGAAGCGGTTATGGCTTTCTTCAAAAGACGCTGAATTGGGTCATGTACCGCCTGCGTCTACGAGCACCCAACTTCTGGGCCAGGATCGAAGCGGAACTGCCGTTAAGAAGCGCAACGGGTCTTTACACCGAGGTCTCACGATCCGGTAATGCCATACCCAACGTGGTCTATCAAACCTGGACCACGCCCCTGTTTGGCCGCACGCACCTCAAGCATCTGGAACGCTTTCGAGCCCGAAATCCCGATTACTCCTTTCGATTTTTCAGTGATGTCGATATTTCGACTTACATGGAACGGCAATTTGGGACGCATCCGATCTTTGAAGTGTTCAATAGTTGCTGCTTTGGACCCATGAAGACGGACATTTGGCGATATTGCATCTTGTTGGAGCAAGGTGGCATTTACTGCGATATTGGCAAAAATGTGGGGACGCCGTTTTCTCAGCTCGTCCAACCGGAAGCGACGACGGTATTGTCCTGGGAGCGGCGAGGCACGTCACCTTTTTCGCCGTCGATTGCCGCTCGTGAGCATCTCCAACATCCAGATAAAGTCGTCATCAATTGGGCATTGATGTTTGCGCCCGGCCACCCGCTCTTGAAACGGGCCATTGATGGCATTGTGGAAAAATATCCGTTGTATAAAGGAAAGATCTTCGAGAGCCCGAAGTTGGCGATCCTCAAATTTACGGGACCGGTGCACTTGACGGAGTGCGTATTGGCCGCCGCCGAGGCCGGCGAACTCAAGTCTGCGATACAAGCCGGTGTCGAGTTTCACGGCTCTGCCGACTGGGGTGTGCCGGGAGCGTGGGTCCGTTACGCGGGCCGACCGCCGTATGAACTGGCCCGCGGCAAAGCGATCGTCGTCTGATCTTTATGGTCATCAGGCTCTGGGACACTCTCATGTCTGCAAGGGATAATCTGAGATTGTGCAGCCCTCAAAGAGAGTGGCATGGCGGGAAACCGCAATCCCTTGCTGGATGGCGCGCTCCATGGGTCGACGGCATCGCGTTTCTGAAAGGAGCGGCCTTGATGCTCGTGCTCCTTCAGGGTTCAACGGTCGACGTGAACGGCGCCGAACTGCGACCTCTGGGATCGTCTATGCGGTTCCATCTCGGGCTTTCGCGGCTCGCCGAGAGCGACTCGAATTGCCGAAGTCCGACGCCCGAGGGTCGACCTCTCGTCCGGCCCGCGGTTGTCACGCCTTGCGACATCCCTTTCGCCGCTCGTTCGATCGGCTGGCTCTCGTGGATCTCTCCGGATCTTTCACCCAAGATCTTCAATGCCAGCCAGGAAGCCAGGGGTGGAGATATCATCTCGATTCAAGGCGCATACCTCGACCGCTCGACCGTCGCCAGCCTCGAAGGACCGGACGGCTCCTCGACGAAGCTGCCGATCGTCAATCGTGTCGATGACTTGCAAGTCTCGGTGCAACTACCGCCGACCTTGGTCGACCCAGTCCTGCTTCGGCTCAAGAACGACAACGGCACAAGCGGCATTGTTCGCTTGAACGCAGCCCGCCCGCAGCACATCGATGCGACACGTGTCGTCCCGGGGGGTAGAGTGCGGCTCTTCGGTCGGAAACTCAAAGTTGCAGGGCACGAACCGCGAATGACGGTTGATCAACAGCCCGCCGCCATCGACATCGACGCCAGTACCGAGACCATGCTGGTCGCGACCGTCCCGGTGGGTGCGCGACCCACGAACCGGGCCGAGATCGAGGTCGATAACGGCAATGGGACGGGCGCCGCGAAGTTGATGGCACCCGTCTCGATCGAGAACGGCTCAGGCGATCCGCTTTCGCTCGGTGTTGGCTGGGCCGCGGGGTTCGATTTCGTCCAACACGTCGTTCGGGCCGATGCGACATGCGACGGAAACAGTGATGTGACGGCAGCCATTCAAGACGCCGTCCATAGGGCCGGTTCAGACGGCGGTGGCGTCGTATCACTACCTGAGGGTACGTGCCGTATCGCCGGCACGATCAATTTGTCTTCGAAAGTTGTTCTCCGCGGCGCCGGGCAGGAGCGCACCAAGCTGGTCTACGAAGGCAATTACCCGATTTTTGCCCAAGGCCTCGATCTGGTCGGATTGCAGGACCTGCAGCTACGCAATGCCGGGGCCGTTGAGGAAGGCATGCTTTGGCGCGACAACACCCGCAGCGTTATCCAGAGAGTCACTTTCGACATGCAGAAGTCACGGCAGTGGTTTTTGGTCGATAATCGAGATTTTATCTTCGACAATAACACTATCAACCAAACCGATAGCTATAACGAACAAAACCCGTACCGCTTCGACAGAAGCTCGGGACTTGTGTTTTCCAACAATAAATCCACAAATACGGCAGGTTCACCTACCTTTCAATTCGTGCACGATGCGGCATTTATCGGCAACCATATAACGCGCGACGCCAGTCGTCAGGATGAGTCGCCCGTCGTTGCGCACCATCAGTTCGTGATCGACTTCGCATACCGCGTCTCCATCATCGGCAATCACTTCGACGTCATCAACGGCCCGGTCACCAACACGCTCAGGAATGACGGCGAAACCATTCTGGTCGAGGGTGGAGGCCCTTTGCGAACGGAGCAGGCCGGTACGGTCGCCGAGGCGAGCGCGAAGACACTGACGGACCCGAACACCGTCATTAATCTCGATCCGTTCAAAACCGGCCTGCCATGGAACTACGCCGTCGCCATCGTGTCCGGCAAAGGAGCAGGACAAACCCGACGCATCACCGGCTATCGAAATTCAACCCTGGAAGTGGATCGCGATTGGGACCTGATCCCCGATGCTGGCACTCATTTCGCAACCTTCGTTTGGGGTCTCGATGACGTGCTCATCGATGGCAATACACTCAGCGACAATCCTAGAGGTATCTGGCTCTATTCATGCTCGGTGCGCGACGTTTTCATTACCAACAATCGGATCATGAATGGAGGTGGCATTTATCTCAGATCCTTCCAAATTCTGAAGCAGAATTGGTTCAATATGCAATTGAACACTGTGATCACGGATAATACGATCGAAAACGACACGGGACGTTGGATGTCGTATCTCATGCTGGAGAATGTGCGGTCGGATCCGTTGGCCTTCGGCATCGGCAATCTTGGCACGGAAGTGCGTCGCAATTCGATCGTCGCCAACGTCCCGAACGTCACGTCGCAAACCGAAGAATATGCCTCACGGGAAGGCTACGTTGCGCTCGTCCATTCCGAAGGCGGTGCCGGTTTGAGCGGAGACATACCGGCTACCGTGGCGCCCATTTTTCAGAACAACAGCTGCACGAACTGCGCAACCTCGTTTGTCGTGGGTACGGGAGTTTACGGGGCCGATATCGCTGGAAACCGGCAGACTGGGCCAGATCAAAAGCTCTCCGACGATGTCAAGACATTCGACAACCGCGCCGGCGGGTCGACGTCTACGATGATCCGCTGAGGAGAGCGTAGCGACGATCCTTCCAGTTTCGCGATATGCCCCTTGCCGATGTTCGCCGGAAAAGCAGACTTGGCTTAGTCGTGCCGATCCATCGACGTCGCGATGATTGAGCCTGGTAAATTGAAACACAATTGATCTTCAATACAATTCGATCGGTTAAGCCCATTGCGCCATCGTCTCTTCGAGTAGTCTCGTAACCCTAGCCTGACCGCATTTTTAAATTGCGGTGTAGAAATCAACGTGCTTACTGGAAGGCACAAGGGTCAAACGTTATTGCATGCTGGGGTAGAGATTTCTCTAAAATTGGTGTCATCTTTCCGCAGACGCAAGGAGCGATGACATGGACTGCGCATTCCTCGACCGCGGCATGGAAATCGTGTTGATCAGCCCGATCGCAAGGCAGGCCAGCGATGCGCACGCCGGCTGGTACGCGACCGTCTCGACGCTGCTCCTAGAGACCAAGGCCGGTTTCGAGGAGACATTGGGGCGTCGCAGAGCGCTGACAGCCTCGTCCACATACGGAAGAGCCGGTGGAGATCTCTCACATGAGAGCTTGGATATCGGGCGCCCCGTCTGGCTGCCCCTCGACGGTTTCACATGCGGAGCACGTCGGGGACCTGATCTATCAACAACGCCATTACGCGCGATGAACCTGGCTCATAACATGTCGTTGAACAATCGATGATGGTCCCCCGCCTCGTTCGCGGCATCGGCGCCAACACCTTCCAGCAGGTCGTGGTCTTCATCGTCCAACTCGTGCTGGTGCCGGTCTTCGCGACGCGTTGGGGGCTCGAGCGTTACGGCATCTGGCTTCTGCTCTCCTCGGTGCCATCATACTTGTCGCTCAGCGATTTCGGTTTTGCCACGGCGGCCGCATCCGACATGACGATGCGCGTTGCTCGAGAGGATAGGCATGGCGCGCTCGTCACCTTTCAGAGCACCTGGGTCCTGATCGGCATCGTGTCCGTCGTGTTAACGACATTCATCTTCGTCAGCGTCGCTCTCCTGCCTCAATCGTGGTTGCCCGGCAATGCGGCCATGGGGGCGTCGGAGCTGCGGGCGACGTTGCTGATCCTTGTCCTCTTCTCCCTTGTCTGCCTGCAGGGCAGCATCTTCCAAGCCGCATTCCAGTGTGCGGGCCTTTATGCGCTCGGTATCACGCTCAGCGCCTGTACGACGCTCGTCGAGGGATTGGCGGCCGTCGGCGTCGTGACGATGGGGGGCTCGCTGCCCCATCTTGCAGCAACCTATCTCGGGTGCCGCACGATCTCGCTTTTGTTGCAGTCTCTGGTCCTGGGTCGCACCGTGCCCTGGCTGCCGTTCGGTTTCCGTCACGCCTCCTGGACCGAGATTCGACGCCTCTACCATCCCGCCGTCGCCGTCATGGCGCTTCCCGTCGCACAAGCCGTTTTCTTGCAAGGAACGATCGTCGTCATAGGTCTTGCGGCTTCACCCGCCGCGGTCCCCGCCTTCACCGCCGTTCGAACGCTGACCCGCACTGGCGTGCAGTTCGCCACCATGATCAATCATGCCATCATGCCGGAGATGGCCGGTGCCGTTGCACTCGATGATCTTCGACTGCAAGCCAGGATCGTCGCCATCACCCTGCAGGCCAGCGCCCTCATGGTGCTTCCGCTGGCGTGCGGCATTCTCGTGCTCGGTCGATGGTTTGTGGGCGTTTGGACTCATGGCGCTATCGAGCCGTCCGAAGCTCTCATCGTCGTCATGACCTTCGTCATGATGCTGCAGGGATTTTGGGTGCCGCTCTCCAATCTCCTTCTCGCCGCGAACCGCCACAGTTCGTATTCCTATGTTTTCCTGGCGACCTCGCTCTTTTTCACGACCCTGTCGTACCCGACAACCCTTTGGTTGGGATCTGTCGGAGCTGGCTTAACCCTCCTGTGCATGGATGCCGTGATGACCTGCCACGTCATCCGCATCGTCTCGACCCGGATGATCAGGTGGCGCCTCGTGACCGATGCTGCCCCTCGGCCCCGCGACATGGCGATGCGACTATCCGCCCGACTGAGCGGTGGACGTCCTGCAATGAGGAACTGACGGGCCGTGAAGGAAACGCCAACTTCCCTTCGATTCCACCGCTGCCACCTCGCTCGCCTGGTCGAGGGCTTCGGCACGTTCGACAGATCATGGATCGGCTACCTCCGTTGCAAGCGGAAAAATAAGCTTGGGATCCCACACGAGAGGCAAGCCGTGGAGGGTTGGAACAGCTATGGACGGGGATGGCGCGACCTCGTCGCGACCCTAACGACACTGGAACTCGTCAATCACGTCTCACGGCTGCATCGTCCTGCTCAAGGAGCCGTCCGATGACAGCCTCCAGCTTTATCGGCTACGTGCGCCTGGGACTTATCATCGTATTGATTGCATGCTGCCCGTTGCAACTGTTCATCGATGATAGCTTACAGAACCTGACATGCTCGATCATCGCTATAGTGACCTCTTCGGCGGCCATCTATTACACTTTCAATGTCAAGCGGTTTCGCCGTACGCCGCTTTCGTCGCTCATGTTGTTCGGCTTCAACGTGTCCGCGTTCAGCGCGTCGCTGATCATCCAGACAGCGGATGGCGTGTCGCTGACCTACAATCTCACCGCAGCGCTGCCAACATTCCTCGCATTGGCGATGACACAGGTCGTCGCCATTGTAACCCATTGGATCTACCTCCATTCGGAACTGCTCCTCGGCTTGCGCTTTCGCCTGGCACGAGGTCTGTTCCGGCCGTTGAAACTGCTCAGTGCGCCCTCGGATCTGCAATTGTGGATTTTCGGGCTCGTCGGTTGTGTGGCCACGGTGGTTTCGGCACGCGGTTACTCGGGCGCTGCGCAGTTCGGCAATGTGCTGGACCGCTTCCTGCTCGGTTACGTTCCCTTCAACGTGGCCCCCTTTCTGATCCCTTTGCGCAGTTCGCTGCTGGGCGGTAGTTCGCGGCTGAAGGGCTCCTCTCTCAGCTTGCTGATCTACGCCCCCTTGCTGATCGGCGTCGCGATGGTGAACAACGCGAGGGCCACCTTCAGTTCGGGATTTTTGACGCTCATACTCTGTGTCGCTGTTGCCGTGTTGAGCGGCAATCTCCGAGTAACCCAGAAGGTGGCAGCCAAGGGACTCGTGATCATTCTGCTAGGACTTCCGCTGTTTTCCGTGCTGTCCGACCTGGCGACCGCGATGGTCATCGCTCGAGACGAGCGATCCAATGTGTCACCGATGGAACTCATCGATATCACCTTGGCCAATTTCCAAGACAAGAGCTTGATCGAAGATCGACGACACCGCGACGCCGCCATTTCCGGCGGAGACTATAACGAGAACTATGTCTCTAACCCTATCCTTGCACGTTTCGTCTATACGAAATTTGCCGATGTCAACATGACCAATGCATTGAGCCTCTCGAATGCGCAGGCTGCAGAGATCAGGAAAAGCACCTGGACCCGCATCCTGGCGATGCTGCCGACCCCGATCCTCAACTACCTGAGGATTGACGTCGATAAGACCGAGATCGAGTACAGTTCGGGTGACGTCTATAGCTACATCGCTCGAGGCCTGGAGCTCGGCTCATACACGACCGGTTCAGAGGTCCCGGATGGAATAACCATATTTGGTTTCTTATTCTGGCCGGTGCTCGGCGTACTCTTGTTGATACAGTTCATCGTGTATGATGCCATGTCGGGGTTCGATCAGGCAGGTAAGCTTCGCGTCTCCGCTGTGGCCTTGTTGAATATCGTGCCCCTTTTCACCGTTGGTGTCATGCAAGAATCCGTATCCAATCAAGTCGGAATGATCATACGCGGAATACCGCAACTCTTGCTCCTCTATATCCTCATCTCAGGTGGAACGCTTGTGGTCGATCGACTGGTCTCGACGAGTCGGCAGTCGGCGACGAAGGGAGCGCAGAAGCTTGCCTAAGATCCTCTATATAGGACCGGACGGCGGTACCTCGGGACATCGCTTCCGCGCGCTGCGACGGTTGCGGCACGAGGTCCGGATCATAGATCCTTTCCAGGCCTTCGGGTATGGCCCCCAACTCATGCGCTGGGGCTTCAAAACCGGCTATCTGGGCCTCGAACGCCGGATCGAGAGCCATGTTCTCGACGCGGTCGGCTCCGAGCGGTTCGACGTGATCTGGGTGGACAATGGCGAACAGATCGGCGCCTCCCTGGTGGCTCGACTGAAGCCGCACGCCACGTTCGTCATCAATCACAACCTCGACAATCCCTTTACCGGCCGGGACGGCAACAGGTGGCGGCTCTTCCGCAAGGCCCTGCCGCTTTACGATCTCTTCGTCACGCCAAGACGATCCACCCGAGAGGCGGCACATGCCAACGGCGCCCGGCGGGCGATCTCGCTGATGTTCTCCGCCGACGAGGTGGTCCATCGTCGCGCTACGATGAGTGACGCCGACGAGCAGCGTTTCGGATCCGAGGTCGCCTTCGTCGGGACTTGGATGCCTGAACGTGGCCCCTTCATGAAGCGACTGCTCGAGCGCGGCGTCCCGCTGCGCATCTTCGGGCCGCGGTGGGAGAAGGCGGCCGAGTACCCGCTGCTCGCCCCGCACGTGATGTCGCAATCCCTCGGCGATGTGGATTACGTGAAGGCTATTTCGGGCACCAAGATCGCCTTGGGTCTCCTCTCGCTCGGCAATGAGGACCTTCACACGACGAGAAGCATGGAGATACCGGCGATCGGCGCGATGTTCTGTGCCCCGAGAACATCCGATCACGAAGCCCTCTACGCCGATCGCGAGGAGGCGGTGTTTTTCGATGATGCCGATTCGTGCGCCGAGGCTTGCACCCAGTTGCTCGGCGACCCGGGGCGTCGGCAAACGATCGCCCTGGCCGGCTTCGAGCGGGCGAAACGCAACAATTGGTTCAATGAGCGTCTCTGCGCGGACATCCTGGCCGTGCTCTACCCTAACCTGGTGTCACCACATGCGGCCCGCGTCCCTGCCACCTCGTAGCGCGACAGCAGAACTCTCGCTCGGTCAACGGTCCCGTGCGAGGTCGCCTGCACGATGCAACCCTGCAATGTTCTCCTCAACCCGTGGAGCCTTGTGAGAGATGATGATCTGCTCGGCCGTTCACCCGCTCGTCGTGAGCACACCATCGCTGCATCCCTCGTCGGCCCCTGACTCGCCGCGGCGAGGCGCCGGTGCGATCTCGGGCCGGCGTTTTTGGTGGCTTCGTTCGATGGTTGTCGCCGCGGCGTTCCTGGTCGCGGCGCCCCGGGCCTGGGCCGAGTACATGATCAGCCCCGGCGATGTCGTGGCTCTGACCGTGACAGGGCTTCCCGACCTGAATACGAGGGCGCCGGTCGATGCCGACGGGAAGGTCGTTCTGCCGCTCGTCGGCGCCATCTCCGTGTCCGGTTTGAGCCTTGCCGAGGCGACGGCCAAAGTCCAGGCGGCTCTCCCGAGCAAGGAACTCGATCATCGCCTCGAGGACGGTCGAACGATCCCGGTCTTGATCTCCGCCTCCAAGATCAGCCTCACGATGGCCGAGTACCGCCCCATCTATATGAGCGGTGACGTGGCTAGGCCAGGAGAGATCCCTTATCGACCGGGGCTCACGGTGCGTCAGGCCGCGGCACTCGCGGGCGGCTTCGACATTGTTCGCTACAAGTTGGACAATCCGCTCATGGAGCTGTCGGATCTGAACGGCGAGGCTAACGGGCTCTGGGTCGAATATGCGAGATCGCAGGCTACGGTCGCGCGGCTTCAGGCGGAACTGCACGGCAAGCAGCAAATCGATGCAGGTTCGCTCGTCGCGACGCCGTTAGGTAAGGGCTTCACGGACAACATGATGGCCATCGAGCAGGACCAGCTCGAGACCAACAACGTGGACAGTTCCAAGGAGCGGACCTATCTGACGAACGCATCGCAAAAAGAGGCGCAGCGGGTCGACATTCTCAACCAGCAGGAGGACAAGGAGCTCGAGGCGCTGAGGAACGACACGGCCGACCTTCAACGTTTCGAGGATCTGTTCAAGAAGGGCGCGATCGCTCTGCCGAGCGTATCGGAAGCTCGCCGCACCGTCCTCGGATCATCCACGCGCGCGTTGGAAACGACGGCAGCGCTGACCTCGGTGGAACGGGAGCAGGGTGAACTCAATCGACGCCTCGAGAGACTGTCCGACAGCCGCCGACAGCAGTTGCTGCGCGATCTCCAAGACGTGACCGCGACTGCTGCCGGCCTCAAGACCAAGCTGCAGGCCGTGACAACGAAGCTCCGTTATGTCGGAGCCCTGAAGACGCAACTCATTCGGGGCTTCGACAGCCAAGTTCAGATAGACATCACCCGATCGTCGAACGGTAAATCCAGTCACCTCGTGGGTTCGGCCGACACGATTCTACAACCGGGAGACGTCGTAGAAATCGTTCTTCCTGTATCGGATGCGCTTGGTCCGACGCCGTGACGGAGAGCGATCTTCGCCCCCTGCGGCTCGTCGACTCTACTACGGCACGCATGAACTCTCGATCCGGCTCGGGGCACAACGCTTCGAAACGGTTAGCGGGTTCCGAGTAGGACACGCGAGAGACATGTTATGAACCATGGCATGAACAAGATGCGTATCGCGGTCGTCGGCGACATCATCGTCGATCGGTACCTGATGGGACGGGTGCATCGCATCTCCCCCGAGGCACCCGTTCCGGTCTTGGCTCTGGATCAGGAGCGGATCGTGCCGGGCGGGGCCGCCAATGTGGCGGCCAACGTCGCGGCTCTCGGCGCTACCGTCACTCTCGTCGGCCTCGTCGGTCGGGACCGTGCGGCCGACGAACTGCGGAGCGCCCTCGAGCGGCAATCGATCAGTCCGGCCCATCTCGTGACCGACCCCGGCAGGCCGACGAGCATCAAGACCCGCGTCGTGAGCGGCGTTCAGCAGATCGTGCGAATCGACGATGAGAGCGTCGTGAGTCCTGACGAGACGACCGAACACGCGTTGATGGCAGCCGTCGTCGCCGCGGTCGAGACGGCGTCGCTCCTGGTCCTCTCCGACTACGCCAAGGGCACCCTGTCTCCGGCGGTTCTGCGCTGTGCCATGGAGGCTGCGGGACGGGCCGGATGCCCCGTCCTCGTCGACCCCAAGCGCCGGGACTTTTCGGTCTATCGCGGCGCGACGCTGCTCACGCCGAACAGGAAGGAACTCTCCGACGCCACCGGCCTCCCGACAGACACCGATGCCGAGGTGGCGACCGCCGGCGCCTTGGCGGCGGCCCAGTTCGGCGGCGACCTCCTCGTCACGCGCGCCGAGCACGGAATGACGCTGATCCGCCGCGACGCGGCGCCGTTTCACGTTCCCGCCGAAAAGCGGCAGGTCTTCGACGTGTCGGGCGCAGGCGATACGGCCGTCGCCGCCCTCGCGGTCGCGCTTGCGTCGCTCCAGCCTCTCGAGACCGCCGTCATCATGGGCAATCTCGCGGCCGGTCTATCGGTGGGCAAGCTCGGCACGTCGGTGGTGACCCACGACGAACTGATGGCGGCCTTACGGTTGCGCGGCCCGTTGACGGAGCCTGCCGGAGCCCTGGTGACCTTACCCCGGGCGGTCGAGATCCTCGCGGAATGGCATGTTCGTGGCGAAAGAATCGTCCTGACGAACGGGTGTTTCGACCTCATCCACCCCGGTCACGTCAGCTTGCTCCACCAAGCCGCCCGGCAGGGGGACCGCCTCGTCGTGGCGCTCAACAGCGACGCGTCGGTCAAGCGGCTCAAAGGTTCGGGGCGCCCGGTGCAGAAGGAGCGATCGCGCGCCCAGGTGCTCGGCGCCTTCCGGGTCGTCGATCTCGTGGTCCTGTTCGAAGACGACACTCCGCTGGCCCTGATCGAGGCTCTTTTGCCGGATGTCCTCGTCAAGGGAGCCGACTACAGCGAGCAACAGGTCGTCGGCGGAGACATCGTGAAGGCGCGCGGCGGCGAAGTGGTCCTGGTGCCGATCGTCGAAGGACAGTCGACGACCGGGCTCGTGGCGCAGGCCGAGCGCCGGGCATGAACGAGGCTGCCCTCGCGGGAGAGGCGGCCGGTCGCGCGCGGTCGTGGCTGACCGAGAAGGCGTTTCCCCTATGGTCGGCCCGGGGGTTCGACACGCTGTGCGGTCGCTTTCACGAACGGCTCGCTTTCGACGGTTCGCCTCTCCCGCAACCGGGCTACCGTCTTATGGTGCAGGCGCGCCAGATCGCAACCTTCGCGCAGGCGAGCCTGCTCGGATGGTTCGATGGTGCGCCGATGGCCGAGCGGGCCTATGCCTCGATGGTCGACGCCTATTACAGGGCGGACGGCCGCGAAGGCTGGATCTTTTCGATCGACGGCGTCGGTCAGCCACGCGACGTGACCCGCGACCTCTACGGTCACGCCTTCGTGCTCTACGCGCTGGCGTGGATGCATCGCCTGACCGGTTCTCCCGGGCCGATCGCACTGGCGCATGACACGCTCGATTGGATCGAAACCGGCATGGTCGGGATCGGTGCGGGTTTTCGCGATGCCGTACCGGAACGAGACGCCCTTCGCCGACAGAACCCTCACATGCACCTGCTCGAAGCCGTGCTGGCGCTGTGGGAGGCGACCGGTGATGACCGGTTTGCCGCCTGGGCTACCGCCTTGACCGAGTTGTTCGTTCGACACCTGCTCGGGACCCGCGGCGTGGTGCTGGAACTGTTCGATGTCGAATGGTGCCCGATCGAAGCCAGCGGACGCAACGTCGTCGAACCTGGGCACCAGTTCGAATGGGTTTGGCTCTTGCGCTGGTATCAGCGCCTGTCGGGTCGGTGCTTCGACCATCATGTCCAGACCCTCCTCGATCATGCGTTGGGGCATGGCATGCCGGGCAAGAGGGGGATCGTGATCGATACCGTCGACGAGACCGGGGTCGCCGTGACCCGATCGCGGCGAAGTTGGACCCACGCCGAGGCCTTGAAGGCCATGGCGGTCGAACACGAACGCGGACGCCCGTCGATGGCATCCCGGGCCACCGCCTTTCTCGACGAGATCGCGACGACTTTCGCCCCGAGTAGGCTCGACGGCGGATGGATCGATCACGTGGACCAACACGGCGCCGCGATCGTCGACTACATGCCAGCGAGCACTCTCTACCACCTGATGGGTGCGATCTCGGAGGCCAACCGGGTCTTCCGGTGAGAGCTACTCGCGGTCGGGAATGGCGTCCGCGATCGGGCACTCGAGACGACGTCGTCGGGCCCGAGCCGCACGGATCTTACGACCGCGCTCTGCAAAAGCGCGATGAGGCTGGATCGTTATCAATTTGAAACTTTCTGCAGAGAACGACGTAACTGTGCCGTTGAAGAAATCAACCCGCCTCGCCGTTGCCCCTATGGGGAAGCTGCGGTAATCGTCCTCGAAGTTACGTGGCAAGGCTCACATGAGGTTCGCGTCTCGGCAACAATCGCGCACGGCGCAGCAGTCCTCGATATGATGCAGGAGAAACGTGCCCAAGGCCGTCCTGCCCGCGGCGAGAACGAGGTCGGCTCGCACAAGATCGTTGAGGGAATGCGGAACGCACTCCGTACGATGAAGACCGCCAACGTGACCCGGAAAGACATCGCATCCTACGCAGGCGTTACGCCTGCGCTGGTGACCTACTACTTTCCCGAGCGAAACGGTCTCATCGAAGCTGCGACCTTACCCGTTCTACAGGCTTTGGTGGACGAAGTAGCCGCCTGCTTCGACGATCTGGAACCGGCACGGCAGCAACTGTCACGCGCCATCGTGGTTCTGCTCGACGCGTTCAGTCGCGACGGCATCATCATCCAGCTTTTCAGCCAGTACCGGTTATCGCAGGCGGAGACGACGGTGCCGGACCTGCTGAGTCACCTGGACGTGTGTCTCGTATCGTTCTTCGAACGATGGCTGCGTGACAACAAGAACTCCATCTACGACGCTTCCTTCTTGCAAAAGGCTCTGATCGGCATTTGCAAGAGCATCGGCGACGAAGGAAATTCGGAGTTGAAACGAGGGTCTTCCCAACAGAAGAACCGAGCGTGGATGATTTGCTCCATGCTGATCGGACCGGTCTGTGTCTCGGTTGCGAGGGAAGCGATCCTCTGTGGCTCCGAAGTCTGACAACCGCAGGGCATGATTGCTGAAGCGCGGCCTCGCGCCTGGCGGCCTCCCGATTTCCGATAAGTCTTCACCTGACCTGTGGGCCTGCCGCCGTCCTTAATTTCTGCTCATTCCTGCAATTCTCTTGGCGTCAACGGCCGGCTCGAAGCCGGGGCGGTCGAACGATCGGGAGAAGCGGCCATGGAACAGGATAGCAAGCCAGCAAAGACGGCGTCGGGCACGAAGGCATGGGCGGCCCAGAGCGATCCGGAGCGCATGGAGGCAAAACGCCTCGAGAAGATGCAGGCTCATTCCCACTCGCACCGGGTCGCCGGGCATCATTCCAGAGCCGAGCAGAAACCGAAATAAGCCCACTCGCATCCGCCGACTGCCCCTCTACGCTCCAGTTTTCGATCAGACCTGTGCGGACAAAGTCGAATGAGAGCGGTTTCTCGCCGCTTCTGGTCAGGCACGTCGTCTGAGACGAAAACAGTTCCGGAATAGCTCGGTCGAGAGCGTGTTGCCTCCTATCGGACGCACCTTCCGTGCGGGCTCGTTCGTGCGGCACACTTGGTTGGCGATCATCGTCAGGCGAACCTGCAGACCCGCCTTGGCGAGACCACGCCAGCGCATGCAGGGCGCGGACCGTACGATCGCTCGCACGTGCCGAAATCTTCGCGTCCGACCATGCACGTGACTGATCGGCCCGTTGACGGCAAAGCGTCGCCGTCCTCGTATTTGCGCCTTCAGCGCACGATCGACTGTCGTCTGGTCAAGTGCGACGCCACGGTTCTGGATCCGCGTGTCCTTGGTCTCGATCGTATCGACGTTCACTTCATCCAGGGTTTTGCAAGGTCATAGATCTTTCTGTAAAATCTCTTCATCTTCTCCCGTCTTGATCCCGCAATCAGCGCTTCCCATTTTTCTGGATGTACCAGATCAAGTACTGGTGCGGCGAGCTGATTTAAGCTAGCGAGCAATGCTGCATTCAGCGCCTTGTCGTCGATCTTATTGACATAGACTATGGTATTCTGCCTGTAATAGTAGGCAATCGACTTGTCCCGCCAGAACCGAGGCCGAATAAGATCAAAGGTTTGGAATCCACGATCTTCAAACAATTGGGACCAGTGGCTCTGCCATCGTTCAGTGACGTTGTCTCCGCCTTGAAAGGGTACGGCAGAACTAAATAGGATTACATTTGCGTGGTCCATCAGGGTTCGCACCAGTGCTGCACTGCCTTGAGGAGACATATATTGAGCTGCTTCAAGGCATATAGCCATATCGAATTTACGATTTAAGCTCAATCCTTGACTAAGATCATGGAACAGGAAATATTTCGGATCGACTTGTAGCTTACTGACATCAGTCCAGGGGCCATCAACAGCTCTACAATCGCTGATTCCCAAATTCAATGCGCACTTTATCCAGTTCCCAGCACCAGCACCTAAATCAAGACAGCTTTCCGGCGAGAAGATATCCACGACATACTTCAGGATCTTTGTAGCTGCAACCGAGCTATCGGTGTCGAACCGCGTATGCCAACTTTGATCATAGCTCATCCAATCACCCTATTGCTGAGAAAGTAGCGTCGTTCGTCTCGAATGGCTCGGAAGCAATTTTCCTTTGGCTGTGTGAACGCGCCAAGATGCATGTAAAGCCTCGCCGACGCGTCCGACTGAATCACCTCGCGAGCGAAACTGGAAACCCGTCGGACAGGTCTCCCGGTGTTTTGCGAGAAGCGGAACAGGTTTTATGGGTTTGTTAACCACATCGATAGATTGCTGTTAAATCGCCGGACATCGAACCGGGCTCTCAGAGGGAGTGGGTCATGCGTGGGCTGGGCTTTGCTTTCGTCGCGTCCTGCATTCTCTGGTGCCTGCTGACCTGGTGCACAGTCTGCGCGTGTCCTTCGTCAGGGAGCGCGACATCGGGTCTCTTCGACCTGCTCGCATCCTTCGCTTTCATCGGTCTTGCCGGCATCGTGCTTAGGCTTACCGCCGCGAGCTTCGATGATCATGAGCCTGAGGAAACCAGCCAGGCCTAGCTCGCGCTGCGTCAGGTGGACGGTAGCGCGCGTGATCCACCGAGGTAAGCGGTCCGGATATCGTCATTGGCCCAGAGCGCGTCCGGTGCGCCGCTGAGCGCCAGGCGCCCGGTTTCGAGCACATAGCCACGATCGGCCACCGAAAGTCCCATCCTGGCGTTCTGCTCGATCAGGAACACGGTCGTGCCGCGGCGGCGCACCTCGGCGATGATCTTGAAGACCGCCTGCACGATCACGGGGGCCAGGCCCAGGGAGGGCTCGTCGAGGAGCAGGAGGCGCGGTTTGGCCATCAGGCCGCGGGCCAGCGCCACCATCTGCAATTGTCCGCCCGACAGGGTCCAGCTCAGCGCATCGACGAAGGGCAGGATGTCCGGGAAGAGACCGAACATCGCATCGGTCTCGGCACCGATCTGTCGTTTCGACAGACCGCGCCTGTTCGATGCCCCGAGCATGATGTTTTCACGCACCGTCAGGCCCGGAAAGACGCGGCGCCCCTCCGGCACATGCGCGATCCCCCGGCGCACGATCTCCTCGGGCTTGAGGCCGCGGATCGACTGGCCGTCGAACAGGATCTCGCCACCGGCCGGCCGGACGAGGCCGGAGATCGTCTTCAAGGTCGTCGATTTGCCGGCCCCGTTGGACCCGAGCAGAGTCACGACCTCACCGGCCTCGACCGACAGCGAGAGGCCGCGCACCGCCTCGATCTCGCCGTAGCGCACGGTCAGGTCCTGAAGCTCCAGAAGCGCCATGACGTCGTCCTCAGGCCGGCGCAAGGCCGGATGGCAGGGCGGTGTCACGGGCCTTCAGGGCGGCATCGCCCAGCTTGAGCCCGACATCCGGGGCCGGAAGAGCGTCCTCCCCGAGATAGGCCGCGATCACGGCCGGCTCGCGCAGGACGGCGGCCGCCGGACCATCGGCGATGCGACGGCCGAAGTTCAGGACCGTGATCCGGTCGGCGACATCCCGCACCAGGGTCATGTCGTGGTCGATGATCAGCACCGTGAGACCCTGGGCGGTCATGCGCCGCAGCAGTGCCGTCAACGCCACCTTCTCGCTCCCGTTGAGCCCCGCCGCGGGCTCGTCGAGCAAAAGGAGCGTCGGGTTGCCGGCGAGCGCACGAGCGATCTCGATCAGACGCTGGTGGCCGTAGGAGAAGCCGACCACCGGCTCGTCGGCCCGGTCTTCCAACCCGACGAAGGCCAGGGCCGCGCGGGCTCGCAGTTCCAGTGCGGTTCGGCCTCGTTCGGTTATCCCATTGCCGGGTCGCTCGGCCCCGACCACGACATTGTCGAGCGCCGTCATCGATCGGAACAGCCGTATATTTTGGAAGGTGCGACCGAGACCCGCGGCCGCCCGCTCGTGCGGCGCGAGCCCGGAGACGTCGCGGCCATAAAGGCGGATCCGGCCGGCGGTCGGCCGGTAGATCCCCGACAACACGTTCAAAGTCGTCGTCTTGCCCGAACCGTTGGGGCCGATCAGGGCGTGAACGCCGCCGCCCTCGACCGCGAAGTCGATCCGATCGACTGCCTTGAGGCCGCCAAAGTATTTCGAGAGCCCCTCGACCTCGAGAGCCGGTGCCGCCCCGGCTTCTGCCGGCGACAGGATGAGCGGCTCGACCCGACCTGCGCCGGGCACCGGCGCCCGGCGGCGTCCAAGGTGCTGGCTTACGAATCCCCAGATGCCGACCGGCATGAAGGCGACGATCAGGATCACGGCGAAGCCGTAGACCGCGAGATAGAGACCCGGGATCTCCTTCAGGAAGCGGAGCCACTCGGGCAGCAGGATCAGGAGCGCCGTCCCGATCACGGCTCCGATCGGCGAGCCGACGCCGCCGAGCAGCGCCATGGTGAGAAAGACGATCGACTCCGTGAAGGTGAACTGGTCCGGGCTCACATAGGCGAAGCCGCCGGCGAACAGCCCCCCGCCGAGGCTCGCCAGAAGCGCGCCGATCGCAAACGCCAGTACCTTGGTGCGGTACACGTTGATGCCCACGACCCCTGCCGCGAGCTCGTTGTCCCGGACGGCCCGCATGGCACGCCCGAGCCGCGTCTCGGGCATGCGCCAGACGACATAGGCGACCCCCGCCAGGACGACGAGGCACAGCGCCAGATAGCGCTGCCCATCGGCGAAGAGCGGCGGCCGGACGATGCCCGGCACGCCGTCGGGACCGCGCGTGACCGGGATCCAGTTGATCAGCACGAGCGTGAGGATCTGCTGGAAGCTGATCGTCACCATGGCCAGGTAATGGCCGCCGAGCCGCAGCGTCGAGGCTCCGAGGATCCCGCCGAGAACCAGCGCGACCGCGAGGCCGCCCCCGAGGCAGAGCCAGAAGTCGAACCCGAGCGACGTCGTGCCGAGCCCCACCGCATAGGCTCCGATGCCGAAGAAGCCGGCCTGGGCAAGGTTGATCTGGCCGCAGAGGCCCAGCACCACCGTGAGGCCGATCACCGCGATCGCGTAGGTGGTGGCCTGCATCAGGATGTTGAGCAGGTAGCCGCTGAGCGGCACGGCGCCGACCAGGATCGCCGCCGCGAGCGTCAGGGCCGCGTAGATCAGCGTGCCGATCCGCAGGTCCGGTCGACGCGCTGCGGAAGGCGGGGGCGCGGCCATCAGGCCTTCTCCGCGATGCGTTCGCCGAAGAGCCCTTGCGGACGCACGATCAGGAACGCCACGAGCACGATGAACCCGAAGGCGTCCTTATAGGGGACCGAGATATAGGCGGCCCCGAACGTCTCGATCACGCCAAGCGCGAGACCGCCGATGATGGCGCCCGTGACGTCGCCGAAGCCGCCGATGATGGTGGCCGCGAAAGCCTTCAGGGCGATGGTGGCTCCCATCTGGATCGACACGAACAGGACCGGCGCCACCAGGATCCCGGCGATGCCGCCGAGCACGGCGCTATACACGAAGGTCAGCATGATCATGAGGGCGACCGGAATGCCGAGGAGCGATGCCATCTCCTTGTCCTGCGAGGTCGCCTGCAGCTTCTTGCCGAGCAGCGTATGTTCGAAGAACCAGTACTGGAACGCGACCAGGACCGCCGTCACGGCGATGATCAGGAGATATTGGCTGTCGAGGAAGACGCTGCCGAGCTGCAACCCCGGTGTCTCGAACCAGCCCGGCAGGACCTGGGGTTCGGGGCCGTAGAGCGCGAGGGTCGTGTTGGCCAGGAAGATCGATGCCCCGATGGTCGAGATGATGACCGGCAGGTAACTGCGGTGACGCAGCGGGTAATAGACCCCGAGGTTGAACAGCGCGCCGAGCAGCGCCATGCCGGCCAGGGAGACCAGGAAAGCGAGCCAGTAGGGCCACCCGAGGTCGACCGCGAAGACGACCATCAGGAAGGCCGCCACCATGGAGAACTCGCCCTGGGCGAAGTTCACGACGTTGGTGGCCCGGAAGATCAGCACGAAGCCCAAGGCGACGAGCGCGTAGACGGCGCCGATCCCGATACCGGTGAAGAGCAGTTGCGGGATGAGATCCACTGGGGCTCTCAGTCCTGGAAGTCGACGCGCTTCGTGAACGACATGCGCCCTTTCTCGTTCTGCACGACGTTGTAGCCGTGCAACCCGTCGCCATTGGCGTCGAACGCATAGGTGCCTTCGGCCCCGGCATGGCCCTTGACGGCCAGGAGGGCCTCCCGGATCGCCTGCGGATCGGTCTTGCCGGCGGCGTTGATGGCCTGGGCCAGCACCGTTACGGCATCGAAGGTCCAGGAGGATTGGTTGTCGGGTTCGAGCCGGTAGGCGTCCCGGTAAGCCTTGCCGTAGGCGCGGGCCGCGTCGCTCGCTTCCTCGGCATAATCCGCGACGCCATAGGTGCCGTAGAGCGCCGGACCGGCGAGTTTCAAGGCCGTCACGTTGGTGATGGAGGGGGAGCCGACCCAGGGCAGGTTGACCCCCAATTGACGGAGTTGCCGGGCGAAGATGCCGAGGTCGTTCTCGAAGGTGAAGTAGGAGCCGATCACCTCGGCGCCGGCCTGCCGCACGGCCAGCACCACGGGGGTGAAATCCTGGCTCTGGTTCGAATAGCCCTGGTCGAGCACGACCGTGGCGCCGGACGCGCCGAGCGCCTCGGTGAGGGCCTTGGCGCCGCTGGTGCCGAAAGCGTCGGTGGAATGGACCAAGGCCCATTTCTTCTTGCCGAGCGTGCCGATGCCGAAATCCGCGATCACCCGGGCCGAGTAGCTGTCGTTCGGCCGGAAACGGAAAAGCCAGGGGTTGCCCAAGTGGGTCAGCGTCGGATCGGTGCCGCCGAAGCAGACCGGCTTGCCGGTCTTCAGGATATCGGGCGCCATGGCGTGGTTCTGGGTCGAGCGGATCGAACCGAGAAAAGCGACGATCTCGGGCTGCGACGCGAGCTTCGAAAAGGCCAGGACGGCGCCGGGATTGGTGGTCTGGTCGTCTTCGGTCACGAGTTCGAGCGGCTTGCCCAGGATGCCGCCCGCCTTGTTGACCTCGGCAAGGGCAAGCTTGGCGCCGTCGAGCGCGAAGCGGCCGGCGTCTGCCCCCGGACCGGTCACGGGCAGCACCATCCCGACCTTGACGGTCGCACCCTCGGCGGCTGCCGAGCGACGCGTCAACATCGGGCTCGCCGCGGCCGCGGCTATCCCGCCGAGCACGCCCCGTCGCGTCAGATCCATGGCCGTCTCCTCTCGCGTGATCCCGGCTCTACGACCGATCTCACGGCGATTGGATAGTGGACACGAAACGAAGTCCAGCAGGGATTTGCAGATGGGGTTGCAGCGACGAGCAGGCGCTTTTCGATCAGCCCGCACCCTCCCCTCACCCCGTGACACCTGCCGCCCCTCCCGTTACCCTCACGGTCGACATCGTTGCCTGAGGGAACCCCATGCTGATCGCCGCGGCGCGTCTCGAAGCGCTGGTCCGGGATATCTTCGCCCACGCGGGATGCGCGGAAGCCGAGGCTGGCCGGATCGGGCGCTACCTCGTGGCCGCGAACCTCACGGGCCACGATAGCCACGGCGTCATCCGGGTCCCGCGCTACCTGTCCTGGCTGCACGACGGCACCCTCGTGGCCGGCCTGTCCCCCGAAGTGGTGAGCGACGCCGGCGCTTTCGCGCTGCTCGACGCCCATCACGGGTTCGGACAGACGGCCGGCCCCGTCGCGGTGCAGCTCGGCATCGCCAAGGCGGCCGAGCACGGTGTCGCTGTGGTGGCGCTGCGCCACTCGGGCCATCTGGGGCGGATCGGGGAATGGGCCGAGCAGGCGGCGGATGCCGGCGTCGTGTCGATCCACTTCGTCAATGTCGCGGGCAGCCTCCTCGTCGCACCCTTCGGGGCGGTCGATCGCCGTTTTTCGACGGCCCCGTTTGCGGCCGGACTGCCGGTGCCGGGACGGCCCCCGGTGGTGCTCGACTTCGCCACCTCGATCGTGGCCGAAGGCAAGGTGCTGGTGGCCTCGAAGGGTGGCAAGTCCTTGCCCGAGGCAAGCCTGATCGGACCCGACGGCCGGCCGAACCGCGATCCCGCCACGCTCTACGGCCCGCTCGATGGGACAGCAGACCGCGACCACGGTAAGGGGCTCGGAGCGATCCGCGCCTTCGGCGACCATAAGGGGTCCGGCTTGGCACTCATGTGCGAACTCCTGGCCGGCGCCCTCACGGGCTCGGGCTGCGCCGGCCCCTCGGCAAAGCGCGTATGCAACGGCATGCTGTCGATCTATATGACCCCGAGCCTCTTCGGCTCGACCGACATCATCGGGGCCGAGACCAAGGCCTACCTCGATTACGTCGCTTCGGCACGACCGGCCGAGGATGGCGGAGCGGTGCTGCTGCCGGGGGAGCCGGAGCGTCTTTGCCGCGCCCGACGCCTCGACGAGGGCGTGCCGCTCGCCGACGAGGTCTGGGACGCGATGCGACGCGCCGCGGAACCGCATGGGCTCGATGCTGAACGCTATCGCGATGCCGATCAGGAGGGCAGCGCCACATGAGGCTGGACACAACCGCGAAGGGAGTCTTTCCCATCGCGCCGACCCCATTTCTCCTGGACGGCAGCATCGACTGGGCATCGATCGACCGGCTCTGCGACTTTTACGAGAACGTCGGCAGCACCGGCCTGACCGTGCTCGGCGTCATGGGCGAGGCGCCGAAGCTCGACGGCGAAGAATCCCTGGCGGTCGCGACGCGGTTCATCCGGCGCGCCGCGGGGCTCCCGGTCGTCGTCGGGGTGTCGGCTCCGGGCTTCGCCGCGATGCGGACGCTGGCGCGGGCCGCCATGGCGGCCGGGGCCGCGGGCGTGATGATCGCGCCGCCGAACCATCTGCGCACCGACGACCAGATCGTCACCTACTACGCCCAGGCCGCGGAGGCGATCGGCCGGGACGTGCCCTTCGTCCTCCAGGACTTCCCGCTGAACTTCACGGTCGTGATGACGCCGGGTGTCATCCGCCGCATCGTCGCCGACAACCCGGGCTGCGTGATGCTGAAACACGAGGACTGGCCCGGCCTCGACAAGATCTCGACGTTGCGCGGTTGGCAGCGTGACGGCACCCTGCGCCCCGTCTCGATCCTGTGCGGCAACGGCGGCTTGTTCCTCGACTTCGAGATGGAACGCGGGGCCGATGGCGCCATGACGGGCTATGCCTTTCCCGACATGCTGGTCGATGTCGTCAGGATGAGCGCCGCCGGGGACCGCGATGCCGCCCATGACCTTTTCGACGCGCATCTGCCGCTCATCCGCTACGAGCAGCAGCCGGGGATCGGGCTCGCGGTGCGCAAATACGTGATGGCGCGGCGCGGCCTCATCGCGAGCGACGCACAGCGTTCGCCGGGCGCTACGCTCGACGCGACCGCGAAGGCCGAGGTCGAGTTCCTGCTCGGCCGCGTGGCCCGGGTCGATCCTCGCGCCACGCTGGTCGCGACAGCCACGCTGGTATCGCCGTGATCTACGATTTCTGCATCGTCGGCGGCGGTATCGTGGGGCTGGCGACGGCGCTGGAGCTCGGCCGCGTCAGGTCGGGTGCCTCCGTGCTCGTCATCGAGAAGGAGGCGAGCCTCGCCCGCCACCAGACCGGGCACAACAGCGGGGTCATCCACGCCGGCATCTATTACAAGCCCGGCAGCCTCAAGGCCGACCTCTGCCGACGCGGCGCCGAGGCCACCAAGGCGTTCTGCGACCGGCACGGCATTCCCTACGAGACGCGCGGCAAGCTCGTCGTGGCGACCGATGCGCTCGAACTCTCCCGCATGAAGGATCTGGCCGTGAACGCCCGGCTCAACGGGATCGCGATTGAGGAACTCGATGCGGCCGAACTCCGGCGCCGCGAGCCGAACGTCGTGGGCCTCGGCGCCCTCTTCACGCCCACGACCGGCATCGTGGATTATGTCCGCATCTGCGACGTCATGGGCGACCTCGTCCGCGCGGCCGGCGGGACGATCCTGTTCGACACGCAAGTCGACGCGATCCGCGAAGCGCCCGACCTCGTGACGGTCGCGGCCAAGGGCCGGAGCTGGCAGGCGCGCAAGCTCGTCGCCTGTACGGGCCTGCAGTCGGACCGCGTCGCCCGGCTCGCGGGCCTTGCCATCGACCATCAGGTGATCCCGTTCCGGGGCGAATACTACGACATCGCCGCACCCAAGCGCGATCTCGTGCATCACCTCATCTATCCGGTTCCGGATCCGACCTTGCCGTTCCTCGGCATCCACCTCACCCCGATGATCGACGGCGGCCTGACGGTCGGTCCCAATGCGGTGCTCGGCTTCGCGCGTGAAGGCTACGGGAAACTGTCCTTCGACGTCCGGGATGTCGCGACCTTCGCGCGGTTCCCCGGCTTCTGGCGCGTCATGGCGCGGAACTGGCGCTCAGGCCTGGCGGAAGGGCGAAACTCGCTGATCAAGGCCCGCTATCTCGCCGAATGCCGTAAGTATTGCCCGAGCCTGACGCTCGAGGATCTCGTACCGCGCGAGGCCGGGATCCGGGCGCAGGCCGTGACACGCGATGGCGCGCTCGTGCAGGATTTCCTCTTCGTCAAGACCGATCGCATGCTGCACGTCGGCAACGCACCCTCCCCTGCTGCAACATCGGCCATCCCCATTGCGCAAATGATCGCAGCCCAGGCGGTCGGCAGCAATACTGCGGGTGCCCATCTCTGACAGGCTCCGCAGATCAGCGATAGCATTCGATCACGAATGTCGGCGTTTAAACCACCGATCAAGATTTCTGAAACCACTGCGAGGCATTTGACACGAAAATCATCGTTTTTCGGTCAGTATGAGGCAGCGCTTCATCTCGGCGAGCGCTGTTTAAAGGCAATGCAGTGCCTCTTGGGAGAACGTCATGGGCGTGCGGAGATGGACCTTTGTCGAAGAGGCGGTCCCGGCTCGCGTCGCCTGGGCCGGCCAATTCACCCTCGGGCTCCTGGCAACCTTGTGCCTCGTGGCGGGTGCGGTGATCATCTGCCTGAAATAGGCGAGTTCCGACACCGGTCGGGCCGAGCCGGAACGCTCGATCACATCGCAAACCGTTCCTCGGCCGCGATCCAGTCCATATAGGCGTGAAAGGCCTCCCGCATCGGGCGCGGACGCCACCCGGTCTCGGCCACGATGCGGCTGATGTCGTAGGCGCCCCACATGCCGCCGCGGGAGGCCGAGTCCTGCAGGATGTCGGCCTCGTCGGGCGCCGTCACCTCGGCCCGGACACCCGGGACCTTCTCGGCCGCCCAGCCGATCATATCGCCGATCGTCGCGGTCTCGCCCAGCGCCACGTTATAGACCGCGTGCCTGAGCTTCGGCGCATCGAGGAGCGCCATGATACCCTTGGCCACGTCCTCGGCGTGAAGGTAGTCGCCGACGCCGTCGAGCGTATTGGTGCGGATCGGGCCGGGCCGGTCGAGCGCCAGATGGGCAATACGGTTCGGCAGGTGGCGGAAGTCACGGCTCGCGGTGGTGCGGTCCATGGTGCCATAGACAGAGGACAGCCGCACCGAGACGGTCGAGAGGCCGAAGAGTTCGCCGTAGCGCTCGGCCACCAGTTCGGCGGCTTGTTTGGAAATCCCGTAGAGCCGTTTCGGCGCCACATAGCCATCTTCGGGCAAGGGAGCGCCCGGTGTGTCCGGACCATGATGGCGATAGACCGCGCCCGAACTGACATAGACGAAGCGCTTCATGTCGGGCCGCCGGCGCGCCCAATCGAGAAGATGGACCGTCCCCATCAGGTTGACGCTCATGATCTCGACCGACCGCTCGGCCTCCGGCTCGCGCCGGGCCTCGGCGGCGCTGCCGCGCGAGATCGGCGTCACGGTTGCGCCATGCACGACTTCCGTGATGCCGTGGCCCGCCAGGGCTTGGTCCAAGGCCGCGGGATCCGCGACGTCGCAGACCACGAGCGTCAGCCGGTCGGCCACGGGTGCGAAGTAGCGGGTGGCCGCCGCATCGAAGGGCGCCACATCGAGCAGCACCGCCCGGCCTTGCGGATGGTCGTCGAGCCAGACCCGGGCCATGACGCTCATGACGAAACCGGTGGCCCCGGTGATCAGCAGCGTCATGCATCGACCTCTCGGTTCGGGGCGGAGTGATGCCGAGTCTCAGCCAAATCCGCGCAAGCGCCGCGCGTGTTCTGTTCTCGGCCGGATGGCTTCTCTATAACGGGTCGAAGCGCGCGGTCCACCGGCAGGCCGCCGACGCGAACCTTGGATCGAGATCGCATGGCGAGCACCGCAGACGTCGTCGTGATCGGCTTGGGTGCCATGGGGAGCGCCGCGCTCCACGATCTCGCATCTCGCGGCATTCGCGCGCTCGGCATCGAGCAGTTCGAACCAGGTCACGACAAAGGCTCCTCCCACGGCGAGAGCCGCGCGATCCGCCTCGCCTATGCCGAACATCCCGATTACGTCCCCCTGCTGCGTCGCGCCTACGACAAGTGGCACGCGCTGGAGGAAGAATGCGGCGAGAGCCTTCTCACTATCACCGGCATCCTCGAAGCCGGACACCCCGGGTCGGAGGTGGTGCGGGGCTCGCTTCTGTCGTCGCGCGAGCACGGCCTGGCTCATGAGCTGATCGATGCGGAAGAGGTCGCACGGCGCTTCCCGGCCTTTCGGCTGCCTCCGGATTGGACTGCCCTCTACCAGCCGCAAGGCGGGTTCCTGCGGCCGGAGCGCGCCGTGATCCAGTTCGTCGATCAGGCCCGCCGTCGGGGCGCCGAAGTGTGGAGCAGCACGCAGGTGCTCGGCATCCGGTCGGATCCCGGGGCCTTGATCGTCGACACCACGCGCGGCCCGGTCGAGGCCGGTCGCGTGATCGTGGCGACTGGGCCCTGGATCGGCGCCTTCGCGCCGGAGCTTGCGCCTCGGCTCACCCTGACACGTCAGGCGCTCGGCTGGTTCGCGCCGTCTCGCCCCGAACTGGTGCAGCCCGACGTCTTTCCGGTGTTCATCCTCGATGCGGTCGACGAGACCTGTTACGGCTTTCCGGAGATCGACGGGGCCGGGCTCAAGGCGGCGTCGCACCGGATGGGACGGGTCCTGGCCCGGGCGGACGACCTCCGTCAGGACGGGGATGCGGCCGACGAGGCGCAGATCCGCCGGGGCCTGATGCCCTATGTGCCGGCGGCCGACGGGCCGCTCCTGCGCATTCAGACCTGCATCTACACGCGATCACCGGACGAGTTCTTCTTCGTCGACCGGGCCGCGGCCGACCCGCGCATCGTGCTCGCCTCGCCCTGTTCCGGCCACGGCTTCAAGTTCGCGAGCGTCATGGGCGAAATCCTGGCGGATCTCGCCCTCGAAGGCCGGACCGCGCATCCGATCGACCGCTTCCGCATCGATCGATTCAATTGATTTGTTGGCCTGAGAACGTCGACATCCACGGGATCGACTGCACCCGTCGCTCTCGCCCCGAACTCGTCAAGAACCTTTGACATAATACTCTCTATGGTAGAATGAGTTCCGTTCTCGGATGGGGCTTGGATGCGCTCAGACGCTCGATTGATCATTGCAGCAAGCAAGACGATTGTGGATCTAGGAAAATGGGGGAGCGGCAAGATGCCGAAGACCGCTTTTCCTCTTTCGCGATCTGGGTCCAAAGCCTATCGCTTGGGGAACCGCCGATGGCGTGTCGTCACGTTCTCGGCAGAGGGCACCGAGTGCCGCCTTCTAATCTCATTCAGCTTTGCTTTACATGAATACCAAGCGATGCTCGGGATTACCATTGGTGACGACATGAAGGTGATTGCGACATTGGAGCATCACGCGAACCACACTCCCCCGTGGCACGCGCATCTCTGTTGCGATCCTCTTGCCCAAGTTCCGGCCGGCATCAAGCGCGGTCCTTGGAACAGACGCTTTCGCGGGGCAGCGGGCGCTTATCAATCCGCATTTCCGAACACCGACAATTCGGCCTTCAATATGGCGGCAAGGTTCTTTAGGCTAGCTAATCGCTCTGGCCAGGGGCTCGGTGCGCTATGAAAAAGGATCTCTGCGAGGCCTTCTGCCAAACGCTGGATGTGGTTCCCGTCCCAGCCGGTTTGGCGGTCGCCACAGCCTTTCTGAAAGAGGGAGGAGACCGCGTAGGCTTTTACGTGATCGGCCCCGACAAGAACGGATGCTTCCTCATCCAGGATGATGGCACGACGGTGCCGTACCTCGAGGCGGCAGGCGCCGATCTAGGCGTACAGGCCAGGGCCGAAGCTTTTCATGCGCTACTGCTTGAGTATGGCGCAATCTATGATGAGGATCTGTGCGAACTAAAGACAGAAGCCATTGCACGCGAAGCTGTTGCTCCCGCCGCGCTCAACTTCGTTGCGCTCCTTCTACGCGTACAGGACTTACTTCTCCTGACTCGCGAGAGAGCAGAAACCACATGGATCGAAGAGGCAACCCGCGACTTGGAAAGCGCCGCCGTTGGCCGTGCCGCAATCCAGTTGAATGCTGCGGTCACTCCTGAACTTTCGGCCTATCCAGCCGACATAATCTTACGGGCAACTGGACGTGACCCGGTTGCCGTGTTTTTCGGATCGAGTGACACGAAGATTTACGAAGCTCTTCTTTTGCAATCCTATGCTCGCTATCAGATCCGTGTGATGTGTTCCGTCGTAGTCCTACTGGAGAGGGACAATTCGGTGACCCGCAAGGCTCGCCAGCGAGCCGACAACAATCTGATCGTCCCGCGCTATCGCGGCGGGGAGGCAGAAGCTATCGGCCGAATCGTAGAGGAGGCGACAGGCCCAGTCCTTCTGTCGGTGCATTGACGACTTAGCCAAAGCGGACGCGCCAAAGTCCGCGGGGCTCAAAACGCTGATGGAGAGAGTCCAGCGCTCAACTGAATTAGGGCGCCAAGGACGACACGTAAGTGTAATTGACGGACGCCCTGACTGAGCTCGTCAACAATCGAAGCAAATCGTTCCTTTCCACCTTCCCGTTGGATCGGGATGGGACGAACCTCATGTTACCACCGGCCCCGCCCGCTCGGCGATGGCCGCGTAAGTCTCCGGCCGGCGGTAGCGGGCGAAGTCGAAATTGACGCGTCGGCACGTGGCGATGAGGTCGAGGTCGGCGCGGTGCACCACGACCTCGTCGTCGATCGACATCGCCAGGGCCGCGATCTCGCCCGTCGGCGCGATGATGCAGGAGCCGCCGATCAGCGCCTGCCCGTCTTCCAGGCCCGCCTTGGCGGCAGCCGCGACCCACAGGGTGTTCTGGTAGGCGCCGGCCTGCATCGGCAGATGGTTGTGGAACATGCGCAAATGGGCGAGGGCCGGCGCCTCATCGAGCACCACCGGCGTGTTGTAGCCGATCAGCACGACCTCGGCACCGTTGAGGCAGAGCATCCGATAGGTCTCGGGCCAGCGCCGGTCGTTGCACAGCGTCATGCCGACTCGCACGCCGCCGAACCCGAACACCGGGAAGCCGAGGTCCCCCGGCTCGAAATAGCGGCGTTCGAGATGCACCGTCGTGCCCTCTTCCGGCGCCTCGGACCCAGGGATGTGCATCTTGCGATAGTGCCCGATCACCCCGCCGTCCGGGCCGACCAGCACCATGGTGTTGAAGCGCCGCTTGCGGCCGTCGGCGACGCTGAGCTCCGCATAGCCGAGCGCAAAGCCGACCCGAAGCCGGCGCGCCGCATCGAACAGCGACTGCGTCTCGGGACCCGGCATTTCGGTTTCGTAGAAAGGATCGATCTCGCCCTCTTCCAGCGACCAGCGCGGGAAGAAGGTGGTGAGCGCCATCTCGGGGAATACCGCGAGCTCGGCGCCGGCCGCGGCGGCTCGCTCCAGAAGATGCACCAGACGTCCCACGGTCTCGGGGCGCGTGGCGCGTCGCTGGATCGGGCCGGTCTGGCAGACGGCCAGCGTCAGGTGTCGAGCCATGGCGTGGAGTCCTCGATGGGCGGGCGGAGCGGACCGGGCACCCGGTTGCGATGCAGGAAGCGACCCATGGGCGCGACGCCCGAGAGATCTCCGTCGCGGATCACCGGCACCCCGCGCACCAGGACGGTCATGGGCCTGCCGGTCACGCGCCGCCCTTCATAGGAGGAAAAATCGACGCGGGAGTGATGGCGGTCCTGCCGGATCTCCCATTGCGCCTCCGGGTCCCAGAGCGCGAGATCGGCGTCGAGCCCGATCGCGATACGGCCCTTGCGGGTCGCGAGGCCGTAGAGATCGGCGGCGGCCGTGCCCGCAAGTTCAAGGTAACGACGAAGCGTCAGCCGTCCCGCCAACAAGCCTTCCGAGAACAGAAGCGGCAGCCGCGTTTCAAGGCCCGGCACGCCGTTGGCGGCCATGTGGAATCGAGGTTGGGCCGGATCGGGCAGCTTGTCCGCGAGACGGAACGGCGAATGGTCCGAGGACCAGAGCGCGATCTCTCCGTCGGCCAGCGCGGTCCAGAGCCGCGCCTGGCTCGACCGCGACCGGGGCGGCGGCGTGAACAGCGCACGGGCGGCTTCGGCCGGCGTCCGGTCGAGATCGACGGCGGTGAGGAAGAGGTATTGAGGGCAGGTCTCGGCCGTGACGTCGGCCCCGCGAGCCCGGCCGCGCAGAACTTCGTCGAGCGCCTGGGCGCAGGAGACGTGCACCACGACCAGGGAGGCGCCCGTGATCTCGGCGAAGGTGACGGCGCGATGCGTGGCCTCGCGCTCGAAGGCTTCGGCATGCGCGACGGCATGGTAGCGGAAGGCGGTCCGTCCCGACGCGACCAGGCGGTCCCGCGTGCGGCGGATCGCGGCGTCGTTCTCGGCATGGACCAGCACGCGAACCCCTTCGGACCGGGCCGCATCGAGAACGCCGAGCATGAGGTCGTCCAAGACCGCGAAGCCCGCATAGGTCATGAACAGCTTGACCGAGGGGACGCCACGCCGCGCCAGTTCAGAGACCTGGGCTTCGATGTCGCGCCCGGTATGCTCGGTGAAGACACCGTGAAAGCCGTAGTCGACGATCGCCTTGCCGTCGGCCAGGGCCAGCGCGCGGTCGAGCGACGCCAGGGCGTTCATGCCAGGACCCGGCATGGCGAAGGGCACGATCGAGGTGGTGCCGCCGAAGGCCGCCGCGATCGAGCCGGAGGCGAAATCGTCGGCCATGTCGGCGCCGCCCCAGCGCGGCTGGTCGAGATGGCAATGGGCGTCGATGCCGCCCGGCATCACCCAGTGTCCTCCGGCCTCGATCGTCTCGGCACCCGCGAGGCCGCGGTCGAGGTTCGCGATGCGGCCGCCGTCGATGCCGATGTCACAATCCGTCCAGCCCGCGTCGAGCGCCACGCGGCCGCCGCGGATCACGAGATCATGCATGCCGCGACCTTCCCGAGCCGGGTTCGATCTATGCTGCGGCCGTGACCATGATCTCGACCCGGTAGCGATCACCCGCGAGGCGCGCCTCGACGGTGGCCCGGACCGGCATGGCCGCGGGGTCGATCCAGGCGTCCCAGACGCCGTTCATCGCTTCGAAATCCGCGATGTCGCGCAGCCAGATCATGGCGGTCAGGAGCTGCGATTTGTCCGAGCCTGCCAGCGCCAGATAATGATCGATCTTGTCCAGGACCGCACGCGTCTGCGCGGCGGTGTCGCCGCTCGTGTCGTCCGCCGTCATGCCGGCCAGGTAGACGGTGCCGTTGTGGCTGAGGACACGGCAGAAGCGGGGGCCGTTGTCGAAACGCTGGATGGTCATGGAGCCTCGCTCGTGGTGAGAGGTGCTGTACCCGAAAGCAGCCGGCTCGGCGACAGGTCCTGGGCGGTGACGCCAAGCCGCCGGAGGTCGTCGGGCAGAGGCTCGCGCCGAATCAGAGCCGCGCAGGCGCGCGACAGCGCCGGCGAGGTCTTGATCCCATAACCGCCCTGCCCGGCCAGCCAGATGAAACTCTCCGCCACGGGATCCGGCCCGACGATCGGCGAACCGTCGAACGCGAAGGTGCGCAGGCCCGCCCAGGCGCGGGACACCCGGCGCACATTGAGGGTCGTCGCGCGTTCGAACCGATCGACCCCGATCGCGACGTCGAGGTCGTCGGGGTAGGCATCGAGAGCCGGGCTCGGCGTGGCGTCGGCCGGGGAAACGAAGATTTGCCCCGCGTCCGGCTTGAAGTAGTAGCTCTCGCCGATGTCGTCGACGAGGGGCCATGCAGCGATGTCGAGGCCGGCCGGGGCTGGGATCTGGAAGGCGGTGCGCCGCTTCGGCACGAGGCCGAGAGGCCGCAAGCCGGCCAGTTCCGCTATTCCGTCCGCCCAGGCGCCGGCCGCGTCGACGATGATCGGAGCCTCAAAGGCGCCGACCGGCGTGACGATGCGCCAGCCGCCCGAGGATCGCTCGATGACCGTCACGCCAGCCCCGACCACGACGCGGGCACCCCGCCGGACCGCGCCACGGAGAAAGCCGCGATGCAGGCCGTCGACGTCGATCTCCATCGCATGGGGCTCGATCATGGCGGCCGCAACGGCCTCATGGCGCAGAATCGGCACGCGGGCCAGCGCTTCGGCGGGATCCAAGCGCGCGACGCTCGGCACGAGGGCGCGGGCGCGCTGCAAGGCCTCGGCCAGAAGATCGGTCTGATCGGCGCGGGCGACCGTGACGGTCCCGCGAGGCTTGAGAAGGGGATAGTCGCAGAAGCCGGTGGGCGGACCGGCCAGGAAGCCGCGGCTCGTCAAAGCGAGACGGCGAATCGTGTCGTTGCCGTAGGTTTCGCTGAAGCTCGCGGCCGACCGGCCGGTGGCATGCAGTCCGCAATGGGTCTCCCGTTCGAGCAGGATGACGGAAGCGAAAGCCGCGATCTCAAAGGCCGCCCCCGCCCCGGCGATACCGCCACCGATGATGCAAACGTCGGCGGCGGTGGGAGTGATGGTCATCACGCGCAGACTTACCGATGACCGGATGGGAATGTCGACACGCAAACCTGCCGAGGCATCGGCTCTTCTACTCCGGCAATCCGGCATGGATGATCTTGAAACGGGTCATCCCTCATGGCAACCGGAGATCTCCGAGTGGTTCGAGACGGAAGATCGAGGTCGCAGGCTCCGTGCTGGAAAACAACGCCGCCGCTGCTTCGGCCGTAATCTCTGCGGCGCGAGCCCTCCTCCAAGACATCGAGGCGGCGAGACCCTTCCTCGCGAGCTGGCCGGATCTCGGGGCGACCCGGCCCGTGGCCCCGTCGTCGCTCCCGGTCCTGTCCTGGCTCGATGCCGCGCGACGGTCGTCGATCCCCTCGACAGACCCGCTCGTCGCGGCGCTTGTCGACCATGCCGCCGCGCTGGCTTGGCGGCAGAGCTATACGGCTGAGGATTTCGGTGCCGCGTTTCTCGATCGCTACGGCTGGACCGAGCTCGTCGGGCTACGCGGACCCGTGCCGAGCGAGACGGTCGCGTGCGGGATCCTGATGCTCGGGCCCGACATCGACTATCCGTTCCACGCCCACGAGGCCGAGGAGCTCTACGTGCCGCTCGCCGGCGCAGCTCACTGGACGCGGGGACACGAAGCCGCGGTCGAGCACGCGGCCGGCACCCCGATCCACCATCCGTCCTGGGTTCCCCACGCCATGCGGACAGGTGCAGAGCCGCTCTTGGCGCTTTATGTCTGGCGCGGCGGCGATCTCGCGGCCAAATCCCGGATCGTCGGGCGGCCCTGATCGCGGCGCTTCGGAGTACGACGCCATGGCACTCTCCCTCGGACAAGACCGCATCGCCATCGCGGACGTCTGCCACGTGGCGCGGGAGGGAGCCAGCGCGACGCTCGGCGCCGCGGCGGCGGAGCGCATGCTCGCGGCCCAGGCCGTGCTGCAGGCCTGGTCGCGGGCCGACCGGCCGGTCTACGGGCTGACCCGAGGTCTCGGCAACCGCGCCACGAGTGCCATCGCGGCCGAAGACCGCGGCGCCTTCAGCGTCTCCATGCTGAAAGCCAGGGCCTCGGGGGCCGGCCCGAGCTTTCCCGAGGAGGTCGTGCGCGCCGCCCTCTTCGTCCGCGCCGCGACCCTGGCCCGGGGCGGCGGCGGGGCTCGTCCTATCATCGTCGAGACGCAGCTCGCCATGCTGGACCGTGGCGTGGTGCCCTTCGTTCCGCAGATCGGGTCGATCGGCACCTCGGACCTCATGCTCTGCGCCAACCTCGGCCTGCCGCTCGTCGGCCTCGGCCGGGCGTGGTTCGCGGGCGAGCTGCTGCCCGGCGACGAAGCCATGCGCCGGGCCGGGATCGCAACCGTGGCGCTGACCGAGAAGGAAGGTCTCGCGCTCTGCAGCTCGAACGCGGTCTCGATCGGCTTCGGGGCGCTCGTGGCCGCTGACGCCTTGGCGCTGCTCGACCTCGCCGAGGCCACGCTGGCCATGAGCTACGAAGCCTTCGTGGGTAATCCGAGCCCTTTCGACGCCCGCATCGCCGCGGCGCATCCCGCGGCCGGACAGGTGGAGGCCGCGGCACGGCTGCGTTCGCTCCTGGCGGGGTCGGCCCTGTTCCGGCCGGATGTCCCCCGGCGCATCCAGGACCCGATCAGCTTTCGTTGCGCGACCCACGTCCACGGCGCGGCCTCCACGGCGCTCGGCTGGGCCAGAGACGCGACCGAGGTGGAACTCAACGCCGCGGCCGACAATCCGCTGATCCTGGCGGAGGACGACGAGATCCTGTCGACCGGGAACTTCCACACCGCCGCCATGGGGATCGCCTTCGACGCGCTGCGGCTGGCGTTGGCGCAGGTCGGCACGGTCTCCTCGCAGCGCACGGCGCGGCTGCTCGATCCAGAGGTCTCGGGCCTCGCGGCACGAACCGTGACGCGTTCCGGGCTCGGTCTCCTCGGGCTCCTCAGCCACACGCTCAACCGCGAATCGCGCGATTGCTCGAACCCCGTCTCCAACGACGACGCGACGCCGTTCGGCGTCGAGGATCAGGCGCCGTTCACCCTGCAGGCGGTACGCCGGACCGCGGCCCAGATCGTGTTCCTGCAGCAGGTATTCGCCTGCGAGTTGATCGTCGCAGCCCAGGCGCTCGACATGCGGCCTCTCGTGCCCTCCTCGCCGGCCGTCGCAGCCCTCCACGCCTTCGTGAGGCGGCACGTCAGCTTTCTCGACGAGGATCGCGCCACCACGGAAGATGTGGAGCGTCTGTCGGCTGCCGTGCGGAGCCTGCACGTCCCGACGCTTTTCGGGTCCGAGCGCGCGGCGCCGACGATCGATCGATAAACCGGCATTGGATTCAGCCGCGTCGCATGCATGATGGCGCGCTTCCTGCTTCGAGGAGGCGCATCGAGCGGGCCGTCTTGGCCGAGACTCGGGATTGCTCCACGCACAGACAGGCTGACCATGACCAAGCGTCCCGACCCCGACAATGGTTTTCGTCGCCGTCTCGGTGCGGTGGAAAACGATCTCATCGACGAGTTGCTGGCCGGGAAGGTCGACCGCCGCACCTTCATGCGGCACGGCAGCATGCTGGGTCTGTCGCTCCCGACACTGGGCGGCCTCGCGGGCGCGGTCGGTCTCGTCGGCGCACCCGCCCCGGCTCGGGCGCAGGCGAAGCCGGGCGGCACCATCCGGGTCGCGGCCGCCATGCCGGCCGGCGCCATCAATCCCGTCACGGTGGCGGACCAGGGCGGGTTGACGATGCTGATCCAGGGCGGCGAGTTCCTCTGCGTCACGCAGCCGGACCTCACCTTGAAGCCGGTGCTCGCGGTGAGCTGGACTCCCAACGACGACAGCTCGGTCTGGACCTTCAAGCTGCGCAGCGGGGTCAAATACCACACGGGCGAGACCTTCAAGGCCGACGACGTGGTGGCGTCCATCGACCGGCTCGCCGACAAGGCCAATGCCTCGAACGCGCTCTCCGCCTTCAAGGGGATCCTGTCAAAGGGCGGCACCCGCAAGGTCGACGACCTGACGGTCGAGTTCCACTTGGATGCGCCCTACGGCAGCTTTCCCTACGTGGTGTCGTCCGACAATTACAACTGCATCATGCTGCCGGCCGACTTCGCCGGCGATTACGAGAAGGCCTGGACCGGCACCGGCCCGTTCAAGCTCGACAAGTTCACGCCCAAGGTCGGCGCCTCTTTCGTCCGTTTCGACGGCTACTGGGGCGAGAAGGCCGTGCCCGACCGGACGGAGTTCAGCTTCTACGATTCGGTGCAGCCGCGCATCCTGGCTTTGCAGGGCGGATCGGTCGACATCATCGACCAGGTCTCGGTTGCAGGTGGGCAAGCGGTCCTGAACGACCCGAACTTCACCGTGATCCGCGAAAAGAGCGCCGCCCACGAGCAAGTGCACATGCGCTGCGACACGGGGCCGTTCCAGGACAAGCGCGTGCGGCGCGCAATGGCCCTCAGCATCGACCGCGATAAGCTCGTGGCGGGCCTGTTCCGCGGCTTCGCGGTCGTCGGCAACGACAGCCCCTTCGCGCCGGCCTTCCCGTCGACCGATACGAGCGTGCCGCAACGCAAGCAGGATCTGAAACAGGCGAAGGAACTGCTCGAGGCTGCCGGGGTCGGCAAGGGGTTCAAGGTCACGTTGACGACCGAGCGCTTCAACGAGATCCCGGACTACGCCATCCTGCTGCAGAACTTCGCGCGCCCGCTCGGCATCGACATCACGCTCAACGTCGAGGCGCAGGACGCCTATTACGGCAAGGCCGTCTACGGTCAATCGGACTGGCTCGACAGCACGATGGGCATCACGGACTACGGCCAGCGCGGCGTGCCGAACGTCTACCTGCGCGCGCCGCTGCTCAGCGACGGCACCTGGAACGGCGCCCATTTCAAGAACCCCGAATACGATTCGCTCGTGACGGCGTTCGGCCGCACCTCTGACATCGGCGGACAGCGGGCACTCGCGGGCAAGATCGAGACCATGCTGCTCGACGAGACGCCGATCATCTTCGCCTATTTCTACGATTACCTCGTCGTGACGAAGAAGACTCTGGTCGGCATCCCGCCCATCGCCAACCGGCTCTTTCTCGACAGGGCGGGCTTCGTCTGACACTTTCGGACTCCGAGCGTGCCAGCCAGCCATGGGATCGATCAGCTTCATCGCTCTTCATTGCGAGCGCGGCGAAGCAACCCAGCCCCATCCTGCGTCAAGCGCTGGGGTTGCTTCGTCGCTGCGCTTCTCGCAATGACGAAAGGTAGAAATCTCTTTGCGAGGACGATCGTCAGCCGAGGATCACCACCTTGCTGAGGTGGCGCGGCGACGTGGTGTCGATATCGCGCGCCTCGGCCACGCGCTCGCCGAGGATCTGCAGGGCCGGCAGAATTTGGAGCGCACGCACGATGGGGTCGTGGTCGACCGCCAACGTCACATCGCCGGGCCCGCCGAATCCGATCACGAAAGCGCCCTTGGCGCGCATCTCCGAGGCGACGGCGGCTTCCTCGTCGCGCGTCTCCGGACTGTAGAGAAGCACCACCAGCGTGGTCCGGTCGACGAGGCTGATCGGCCCGTGCCGGTACTCCATCGTGTGATAGGCCTGGGAGTAGCTGAGGCTCATTTCCTGGAGCTTCAGCGCACCTTCCTGGGCGAGGCCGTGCATCGGGCCCGCGCCGAGGTAGACGAAGTGGGACCGCCCCTCCAGGGCGGATGCGAGCTCGGTGTCCAGCCGGTCGAGCAGCGCCGCAGCCGTGGCGGCGGTCTGCTCCGCCGCGACCGCGACCCCGGCCAGGCGCAGCCCGACCATCAGCATGAGGCTCGCCGACGACGTCATGACGATGCCTTCGTCGGGATGCGTCTCGGCCACGATGGTGGTGGCGGCGGCGCGGACGATGCTGCTCTCCGGCTCGCAGGTGACGGCGACGGTCTTCAGCCCGGCGGCGCGGCTGACCGCGACGGCTTGCACGGTCTCGCTCGACTCGCCGCTCCGCGAAAGCGCGATCACCGTGACGCCGGTGTCGCCGACCTTGTAGGCCCGCCGCCGTCGTGCCCATTCCCCGCCCGGCACCGCGATCGCCGGTCGACCCATGAGGTTGAAGGCCCTGGCGACGATCTCCGCGAGATAGAACGATGTCCCGCAGCCCACGACGGCATAATCGGCATCGACCGCCATCGGCGCCGGGTGTGGCGCCTTGGCCCAGAAGGGAAACTGTTCGCGGATCACCCGCTCCGTCGTGTTCATACTGTGGCCTTCTGCTTTTTCGGAATGCATTACTTGCCGGAGCCGGCCATCAGCCCGCGCACCAGATAACGGTTGAGGAAGAGGACGACGAGCATAGGAGGAACGATGGCCAGCACACCGGCCGCGTTCATCAGTCCGTAGTCCACGTAGTTCTTGCTGACGAACTCGGGGATCAGGACCGTCAGCGGCTTCGTCGCGAGCGTCGGCGAAAACACGAGCGGGATCATGAACTGGCCCCAGGCGCTGAGGAACGTCAGGATGGCGCTGGCGATCAGTCCAGGGGCCGCGAGCGGCATGACGATTCGGACGAGAGCGTGCATGCGCCCGGCGCCGTCGAGCCACGCCGCCTCCTCGACCGACAACGGCAAGGATTGATAGACGCTGCGCATGAGCCACAAGGCCAGGGGCAGGAAGGCCGACACGTAGATCAGCGTAACGCCGAGGTAGGTGTCGACCAGTCCCAAGGCGATCATCAGCCTGTAGAGCGGGATCATCACCGTATAGGCCGGGATCGCCAGCGTCGCGACCACCAGGACGAAGATGATGTCGCGCCCGGGAAAGCGTAGCCTGACGAAGGCGTAGCCGCCGAAAGCGGCCAGCACAACGGTCACGACGGTGGCCAGAAGCGAGGTCAGGAGCGAGTTCACCAGCGCCCGGCTGAACTGCGGCCAGACCGACTGCGTGGCCTTGCCCTGGTAGGTGCTCGTGGCGCCGAGCAGGTTTGCGTAATGCTCGAACGTGACCTCGGGCGGAACCAAATGCGGCGAGGCCGACAGGAGATCGGTCGGCCTCGTGAAGCTCGTGACGATCGACCAATAGATCGGTCCCAGCGACCACAGGAGCAGGACCGCGATCCCGAACCCGAGCCCGAACCGGCCGAAGAGCGATCGGGCCATCAGTCGTACCTCGTCTCGCGGTAGACCCGCAGCACGTAGACGAGCGACACGAGGAGCGACGCCAGCATGACCAGCACCGACAGCGCCATGCCGTAGGAGAAATGCAGGTTCTGGAAGGCCGCCATATAGACTTCCGCCACGATCGTGCGGGTGTCGAGGCTCGATCCGTTGAGGATCCAGGCTTCGTCGAAGAGGTTGAACGCGAAGACGGTCGACTGGCTGAGCGCGATGGCGAGGCCGCCCGAAATCAGGGGCAGGATAACGAACCGGAAGCGTTGCACCGGTCCGGCACCGTCGAGCCGTGCCGCCTCGATGAGGTCGGCCGGCACGCCCTGCAGCGCCGAGAGCAGGATGACGGCCGTGAGGGGCATCATGCGCCACACGTGCACGAGGCCGATCAGGACGAGCGCGGTCGCCCGGTCGTTGAACCAGACGTGGTTCGCCGCGATGGCGCCGCTCGCCTTCAGGACGCCGTTCAGGAGTCCGTAGCTCGGGTTGTAGATCCAGAGCCACACGATGGCATTGATGACGGGGGGCAGCGCCCAGGGCAGAACCGTCGCGGCGAGAAGCCAGCGGCGGCCTTTCTCGACCGCATTGAGGAGCAGCGCCACGGCGAGGCCGCCGGCGGTCTCGACCACGACGGCGAATACCACATAGGCGAAGGTGTTCAGCCAGGCGGCCCGCACGTTCGGGTCGGTCATCAGGTCCGCATAGTGCTGGAACCCGATGAAGGGCGTCCCGACCTTCAGGGGGTCGATGCGGTGCAGGCTGTCCCACAGGGTGAGCAGCACCGGGCCGAAGACGAGCGCCCCCATGACGATCACGATCGGCGCCGCGAGGGCCAGGCCGAGCCTCGCCTCCTCGGCCTTGCGCCGCCGCGACGCCGTGCCCGGGGGCGCCTCGTCCGTGATCGCGATGGCACTCATGATCGGGCAGCCGCGGCGCCGTTCCCACCTACTTCATGGCTTCGGCGGCTCCCGCCGCGATCGCCTTGACGGCCTCGTCGACCGACATCTGGCCCTTGGCCACCTGATTGATGGCGGTCGCGGCGGCGCTCGAGAACTGCGGGTACCATCCCGGAGTCCCCTGGGCGAACAGCGGTTCCACCAAGGCTGCCTCCTCGATCAGCACCTTGCCGCCCGCGAGCTTGCCGGCCTTGTCGAGCGCGTCGAGCACGGTCGTCCTGGTCGGCAGGTTGCCGAGCGCCGTGTAGCATTCGGTCTGGTTCTCGGGCTGCAGCAACCAATTGATGAAGGCACCGGCCGCTTCCTTGTGGGTCGAGGCCTTGGGAATGCCGACGGCGCCGGGGAGCCCGAAGGTTCGGCTCTTGCCCGTGACGCTCGGCATCAGGGCCGCGACCGCGCTCCCGGCGACCTTGGACTTGTCCTTGTCGTTGTAGAGCGCGAGATTGCCGGCCCATCCCGCCACATCGAACGTGATCTGGCCGTTCTTGAAGAGTTCCTGGATGTCGACGTCCTTGAGGCCCGTCGAGGCGGGGTCGACGAGCCCCGCCTTCATGGCTTCGGCTTCCCAGGCCAGGGCCTTGTAGCCAGCCGAATCCTTGGCGGTGAACAGCGGTTTGAAATCGTGATCGAAGAGCTCCCCGCCAAAGGCCTTGGTGAGGAGGTACCAGGCGGTGGCGCTCCCTTCGGTGGCCGAGAGCGGCAGGCCGATCGGGTAGGTGACTCCGGCTTTGGCCTTCACGGTCTTGGCATCGGCCATGAGCTCGTCGAGGGTCGTCGGCGCCTTGTCGATGCCGGCCTTCTTGGTCTGCGCGTCGTTCAGGATCAGCACCCGGTAGTCGTTGTTGTACGGCATGGCGATCAGCTTGCCGTCGAAGGTGAAGATCTTCTCGGTCGGTGCATCCTGCCGAAGTGCCGCGCTGACCACGCCGTCGAGCGGTTCGTACCAGCCCGCGGCACCGAACTGGCCGACCCAGGACCAATCGACTTCGGTCACGTCGGCCGGAGCACTGCCGGCCAGCGTCGAGGTGACGATCTTGGTGCGGATATCGTCCCACCCGAGCGTCTGCATGTCGATCGCGATGCCGGTATCGCCGGTGAACCTGTCGGTCATGTCCTTGGGCAGCGTCCCCCACGGCGGCAGCAGCACCGTGATGCTCTGCCCCGCATAGGGTTTGGTCTGCGCGGCGGCGGGCCCGGCCAGCAGGGCCGTGGCGACGGCGCCCGCACCGAGAAGTCTCATCCAAACGTCGGTCATGCTGTACACCCCTGTTCAGGTTGTTCCGGAACACCGCCGGGCCGGATCGCTGCCGCGAGCGTGGCAGCGAGCCGGCTGCGCCAGGCCGTATCGGTCGCCCAGCCCGAACGCCGGGCCGCTTCGAGAATCGCACCGCCGACCGGCGGGAGTTGCGGTGGCGTGGGCGGACCCAGCCGATCGACCATGCCGCGCATGATCGAAGCGCTCGTGAACACGCTCCCGGCATAACTCCAGATCAGGGGCTCGGGCGCGCCGATGAGGCGCCACGCCGCTCGAACCTGGCGACTGAGCTCATCGGCGGCCCGCGCCATCAGGCGAGCCGCGGTCGGATCGCCGGCATCGGCCAGTCCGTCGACCATGACAGCAAGAGCCGCGATGCCCGAACGCCGATGCGGCAGGCCGTAGACCCAAGCCAACAGGCCGTGCTGGTCGACCTCGATCTTCTCCAGGAGGCTCCGCGCGAAGGCGGCGTGATCCGAACGGCCATCGATGGTCCGCGTGATGTCGGACAAGGCCTCGCGCCCGATCCAGTAGCCGCTTCCCTCATCGCCGATCAGGTCCCCCCAGCCACCCGTTCGACGATGCAAGCCGCGACCGTCGCCCGCCCAGGCCATGGAGCCCGTCCCGGCCAGCGACAAAACCCCGGCACGGCCCGCCAGCGCACCCTCGAAGGCCACGTGCACGTCGTTGAGAACGTCGACGCCGACGTCGAACAGGCGTCGGGCGGCCTCCCTCTGAGCGTCGGAGACGTCCTTCATTTCAGCGTGGCACGACAGGCCCAGAACGGCGCGGCGAAGATCGCCACCGCCGGTCCCGATCGCCTCGACCAGGGCGGCGAGATCCCGGCGCCATTGCGGATTGCCGAAAGGATCGAGCCCCGGGCCGTGATGAAGCGCCGTGACCGCTCCGTCCCGGTTCGCCAGGGCCACGACGGTCTTGCTGCCGCCGCCGTCGAGCCCGAGGACGAGATCGCGGCTCATCCGGTGTCGTCGAATCTGGAGACCTCGCGGGCCGTGGTCTCGGCGCCGGAGGTCGCCTCGGTGCGACCCTGCGGCGCGATCGTCACCGTGGCGCCGGCCTCCGCGAGACGTCGGCGATGCACGGCGCCGAGCTGCCGGTCCGAGATCACCGCCGTGGCGCAGCTGACCGGTGCAACGAGGTAGGTCGCACGATGTCCGAACTTGCTCGCATCGGCCAGGACCACGACGGCGGCGGAGCGGGCCATCATGGCCTTGTTGAGGCTCGCCTCGGCGGCGTCGAGGCTATAGATGCAGCCGTCGTCCCCGATGGCGCTCGCGCCGAGAAACAATTGGTCGAACCAGAGCCCGTCCAGCATGGCTTCGGCCGCCGGGCCGACCAGGGACGCGTTCTCGCTCCGCAACTGGCCCCCGAGGAGCGTCACCCGGAGCTTGGGCACCTCCATCAGGTCCTGGGCCACGAGAAGGCCGTTGGTGAAGACCGCGAGCGGCATGGGACTGACCCGCAGGCGGCGGGCCAGTTGCAGCACCGTGGTCCCGGCATCGAGGAACACCGCGGTCTGCGGTCGCAATAGCGCGAAGGCGGCAGCGGCGATGGCGCGCTTCTGCACGAGGTTGTGACGCTCCCGTGTCGCGAAGCCGACTTCGACATGGGCGCCCGAGGCGATCCGCGCCCCCCCGTAGGTGCGGCTGACCACACCCTGCCGCTCAAGCGCCGCGAGGTCTCGCCGGACCGTGGCGACCGAGGCGCCGGTCGCGCGGGAGAGCGCCTCGATCGACGAGGTGCCGCACGTGTAGAGATGATGGCGGATGGTTTCGAGCCGGTCTGGCTTCATGACGATGAATCCCGTCCCGCACACGAGGCTCGTTCGACGTTCGCTCAAAGTCAATCGCAAATTTGCGCGTCTGTGATCAAACGTCGTTCGGGGTCGCGCCCCTGTGGCGCGTGGCCAGACCGCAACTTTCTGGAGAGGGCGGGACTTGCGTGCTACAGAAGACCTATCGTGCGGCTATGGCCGGCGATGATCTGCATCTTGAGTTTCGGAAGGCCGGAGCGGGACGAACGGGTCGATGGGTAAACGCGCGACGGTAAGCCGAATCGGCAGGCCAACCGAGGCCGACGGCGCAGTTCGGCGCGACCGGCCGATGGGGCCGCCTGAGCAAACCGAGCCGGACCTGCCGGTCGCGGTCACGGGCCAGGATCCGCATGCGAGCCAGGGCGCCCGCGACAATATCCTCGAAGTGGCGATCGGGCGCGAGGTGCGGACGTTTCGCAACAAGCTCGGCATCACGGGCGGCGACCTCGCGGCCGCCACCGGCCTATCGCTCGGCATGCTGTCCAAGATCGAGAACGGCATGACGTCGCCGTCGCTGACCACGCTGCAGGCGCTGTCCCGCGCTCTCGGTGTCCCGGTGACGGCGTTCTTCCGCCGCTTCGAGGAGCGGCGGAACGCGGTGTTCGTCAAGGCCGGTGAAGGTCTGGCGATCGAGCGGCGCGGCACGCGCAACGGGCATCAATATCACCTGCTGGGCCATACGAACGACCGCGGTTCGCGCGTCGTCGTGGAGCCCTACATGATCACGCTCACGGAGGAATCGGACGTCTTCCCGCTGTTCCAGCACGCGGGGCTCGAATTTCTCTACATGCTGGAAGGCGAGGTCGTGTATCGCCACGCCGACAAGCTCTACGCGATGCTGCCGGGCGACAGCCTGTTCTTCGATGCCGACGCCCCCCACGGGCCCGAAGAGCTGCGGCGACTGCCGATCCGCTTTCTGTCGATTATTTCCTACCCTCGGGAAGAAGAGTGATGCCAAAGGGTGATTGTTCTTTCCCATCCTCATGCTGAGCGG
>CAXTME010000001.1:72812-75053 GCA_964245215.1 uncultured Lichenihabitans sp. | reverse complement strand
TGTCGAAGCACGCAGGGCCTGCGGTAAAGGGCTCTGGAGCGCCCTTCGACACGACCGCGTTCCGCGGCCGGCTCAGGACGAGGGACGTTGGTTGCTCAAGCGCGCTATGGCGCGACGAAGCGGATAAGCGGCGTCCGGTCGGCACAGGTCACGTCGGGTAGCTCCGTCGGCCGATCGATGAAGGCGGACGCGATGCCGGCGCCGCAGGGACTGAAGGCCCGCACATTGTGCCCCGCCCGGGCCACCTCGACCCAGCGCGCGTTCGGCCCGATCTCTTCGGCAACATGGCGGCTGAGCGCGGGTCCCGAGACGGGATCGAATTCACCGGCCAGCACCAGGGTCGGTATTGCGGTGCCGGTCGGCACCAGCGGAGGGGGCCCGAGGTCCGACCAGATCCCGCACAAACCGTAGAGCTGCATCCGGTCGATGGCCGACGCGTCCCCGGGCAGCTTTTCGCGATAGTGCGGACGGTCGCGACATTCGACGGCGGCGTGCAAGGCAGCGCTTCCGGCCCCCAGGATCGAAAGGACGGAAACCAAAGCCGTCCCAGCCTCATGGCCGTCTCCGCGATGAACCGATTCTATCAGCCGGGGCAAGGTCGGGTAGTTGACAGGGTAGTAGATGAGATTGCTGACGAGCGCCTCGAACAGCGAGGCCGTGAGCCTGATGTCACCGCCGGCTCGCTCAAGTTGCGGGGGTGTCGCCACCATCACCGGAGAACGGTCGAGCTGGTCCAGCGTCTCCCTGTAGGTGCCGGCGAGATCGGGATAGGCGCTCGAGCAGCCCCGGTCTTTGGCGCAAGCGGCGAAGAACGTGTCCCTTGCCCGACCCGTCAAAGTGGACCACAGGGGTATGGGGTCCGGCGGATAGAGCGAGTCGAGCACGACCGAGCGCACCGCCTCAGGGTGCAGCCTCTCCAGAGTCATGGCCACCGTCGTGCCGTAGGACTCGCCGTAGACGTTCCAGCGATCGATGCCGAGCGCTTGCCGGACCTGCTCGAAATCCTCGACCGTCACGCGGGTGCCGAAATCCTTGAGGTCGAAGCCCCGCGTGGAGGCTTCGTCGCTGCAAGCCGTCATGGCGGCGCGTCGGGCCGCCTGAGCCTCGTCGCCCGTGTTCTCGGCCACCGCGACCGTCGCCGAAATGTTCGCACTTTCGTGATCAGGGCACAGGCGCGGCTCCGACCGGCCGGTTCCCCGTTGATCGACGAGGATGAGATCGCGGTCCGGCGCATAGGGCGAGCGAGCCTGATGAGCCGCATAGACCGTCAGGGGGGAACCGGGGCCGCCGCTGATATAGACGACGGGATCGGGACGCGACGGCTGCGTGAGGCTCTTCACGACGACGACCGCCAGCGCGAAGCGACCGCCGCCGGGGTTGCCGTAATCGCGAGGAACGCTGACCGTCCCGCATCGCAATCGTGGCCGAAGCTCCGGCGTGAGGTCGGGGAGGCTGCACGCGCTCTCGGTGAACGCCGATCGCGGAGGATCCATCTGATCCACCGCACGGGCCGGCAGCGACAGCAGCAGCTGGGCGGCACAAATCGCGATGCCGACGCGGCCTTCGGGACGGCGTTTCATCTCGTTCGCGCCTCGAAACCGCATACCGACCGTCGCATAATGTCACCAAGAGCGTGCCGTTCGCAACAGCTGCGCCGTCATCGCGGCACTTTGCTTCGACCATCGCCAAGTGTGAACGAAGCCACGCTCAATCGCCTTGCGCCTCCCGGCCGACGCTTCCATCGTGACGCGACGATCGACAGCTGGAGCGCGATCCTGCGCCGAGCCAGGGCCCGCCGGACATCGATGCTAGACAGCAGAAGGGACAGTCCGAGGTGACGTTGTACGAATTGGGCGGTGCGCCCATGAGCCTATCGACCGTCATGGCGGCCGGCCGGCCCGGCACTCGCGTGTCGCTCTCGGCGGCGGCCCAGGAGAAGGTCGCGGCTGCCCGCCGCGTGGTCGAGCGCTATGCCGCGGGCGACGAGCCGATCTACGGACTCAACACCGGCCTCGGCGGCAACGTCGGGTTTCGCTTATCGCGATCCGAGATCGAAGCCTTTCAGGTCCAGATGGTGCGGGGCCGCTGTATCGGGGTCGGGGAACCCTTCCCCGAGCCGGTCGCCCGCCGCATGTTTCTCTGCCGGCTGATCGGGTTGGCGCAGGGCGGCTCGGGCATCTCGCCCGCGGTGCTCGACGCGATGATCGCGATGTACAACGCCGGGCTCACGCCCGTGATCCC
>CAXTME010000001.1:53552-72712 GCA_964245215.1 uncultured Lichenihabitans sp. | reverse complement strand
CGCGCTTGGCCGCGGCCCGCCCGGCGTCGGGCCAGATCCGCGCCGCGGCCCTGTTCCGCGGCCTGCTCGCCGGCAGTTCCCTCCACGATCCAGGGGCGGCACGCTCGATCCAGGACGCCCTGAGCTTCCGGACCCTGTCCCAGGTCTACGGCCCCACGTTGACGAGCCACGATACGGCGGTCGCGGCCGTCGAAACCGAGATCAACGCCGCGGCCGACAACCCTCTCGTGATGGCCGAGGACGACCTGATCCTCTCGACCGCCAATTTCCACACGCCGGCGATCGCCCTCGCGTTCGACACGATGGGAATCGCACTGTGTCACCTCGCAACGGCGTCGGCCTATCGCACGATCAAGCTCATGAATGCGGCGCTCTCCGGCCTGCCCAAATATCTGTCACCCATCGGGGGCGCCTCGAACGGCTTCAATTCGCTCCAAAAGACGGCCTCCTCTCTGCACGGCGAGATCCGCCTGAAGGCCATGCCGGCCAGCCTCGACGCGCTTGCGGTTTCCGAAACCGTCGAGGACCATGCGCCGCAGACGCCGCTGACGATCCGCAAACTCGACGAACAGCTCGTCCCCTTCCGCCTGCTCGTCGCCATCGAGGCCCTGGTGGCGGCGCAGGCCGTGGATCTGCGCAAGCCACCGCGTTTGGCACGGTCCACGCAGGTGCTGTTCGACGCGATCCGGGGCGCGGGCGTGCCGATGCTAGTCGAGGACAGGGCGACAGGACCGGATGTCGACCGGGTCGCGGCGCTCTTCGAAACGGAGGACTTCCGCCGGCTCATCGAGGGTCTGGTCGAGCGGGGCTGAGTGCTGTCGGGGATCTCTGCGTGGCGTTGTGGTTTACGCTTTATGGGCATCTTAGGTTCTTGTAGATGTGCCCGAAAAGCGTAGTATCTGCCTCTGGAGTTTGAGTTCGATCCCGAGAAAAGCGCTCGCTGTCTCGCCGATCGGGGACTCGATTTCGAAATGCGGCTCTCGTTTTCGATGGTGATTTCATCGAATTCGAAGACACCCGTCACGACTATGGCGAGGTCCGCATGATTGCGATCGGGCCAATCGACGGCGACCTTTACAAGGTGGTCTACACCGACGGAGGCGAGGTTCGCCGCATCATCTCGGCCAATCGAGCCAGCAGGCAGGAGAGAGGCACATGGCATTCGTCAGAGTGACCTTGGATCAAGCCAAGGCCAATGCGAAAGTAGACCGCGACAAGCTTGACGCTACGACCGAGGCAGACATCGCACGCTTTAACGTCGAGGACGGCTTTGATCCGACCGATACGCTCAAAGGCTTTAAACGAGTTAGAACTCCGGCAGAGATCCGAGCCAAAGCCGGACTGACTCAAGCAGAGATTGCAGAGCGTTTACGGGTGCCCGTGAAGACCTGGAGAAATTGGGAACAAGGTCGCGTAGCCCTGGAACCTACCGTGCGATCGTTCTTGGCCCTCGTGGCCGACGATCCGAAGCGCGCGTTCAGGATCATAGGTCGACGAGAAGTTGCGGACGAACCGGTGTTCGGTCGGGTCCCCGGCTGATGCGACGACGTCGGGCTCAGTCCGGCCCAAAGTCTGGGTTGCTTCGTCGCGAAGCTCCTCGCAATGACGGTTCTTTTCACTCCGGCGCGAAACCCGGGGAGGTCGGGGCGCCGTCGTCGAAGCGCGCCAGATAGTCGAGGGCGGTCGGCCGCCAGCGGATCAGGCCCTTGTAGGTCGCGAGATCCTCGGGCAGGTCGCGCAGTACGCGGTGCATGCGCCGCGCCCACTTCGGCACGGTCACGAGTTCGTCGAGCGCGATGAGGTAGCAACGGATCGGGAACACGATCGCGTTCGAGCGCGGCAGGCGCCAGAAGCTCTGCAGCTCGACCCTGAGATGGACCTTGCGAGCGACGTTCTCCGGCGTCACGGTCATGCGATCCGTGCCCCATTTGTGGTAGTTCTCGGGACTCGTGTCGAGGCGCGGGTTGACCGTCATGGTCCAGTTGAGACGCCGCATCGGCTGCCCCTGGCGCAGGTTCAACATGAACTTCAGGGCGCGGTCGAACACGCCCATCTCGTGGGCGCGCGGCACCGGGGCATGCCATTCCATGAAGTTCATGCCGATGTCGAAATCGAGCGACCAATCGGCCTGAGTGGTCACGATCCCGGCATCCATCCACAGATTGCCGTCGCGCTGGTCGAGGATGCAAAAGTCGCCTTGCGACTGTCGCGTGATATATTCCATCGGCCCGTACGGCAGGGTCGACTCGTCCCCGAACACGAAACTGTCGTCGATGCCGAGCGGCCGGTTGATCCAGCGCCAGCGGTTCCCGTCGCGGTGCAGCTCGAAATGCTCCGGGTAGCCCGCAGCCTGCTGCTCCATCAGCAGTTCCAGGAGATCCCATCCGGCCAGCGTCATGTGGGGCAGCGACTGGCAGCGCAGCGGGTCTTCCTTCAGCACCAGCGCCCGGTCGTGCATCTCGGCCACGTAATGCTCGTCGACGTCGATCAGGCTCTCGAAGGCCGTCTCGGGCATTCCCTTGATGTGCGGCTCGATGTTGACCGCGTACATGTAGTCGTCGCGATCGAAGGGGAACGGGAAGCGGCGGATGCCGGCCGCGCTGTTGCGGAACGTGAAGTCGTCGCGGAACGTCTCTTGGCGAAACACGATGCCCATGCGTCAGCTCCGGGGTTAGAGATCGAGAACCAGCGACGACCCCTCGAAGCGGGACACGCAGGGCATCACCTTGGTCCCCGAGGCCTTCTCGTCGTCGGTCAGATAGTGGTCGTGGTGGTGCAGGGTGCCGTCGCAGGCCAGCACCGCGGTCTCGCACTGCCCGCAGGCTCCCCCGCGGCACATGTAGGGCGCGTCCACGCCCGCGGCCTCGATGGCCTCCAGCATGCTCTGGTGGGAGCCGACCCTGACGCTGAGGTCGGAGCGCGCGAGCCGCACCGCATAAGGCTCACCGATGGCGGGCGCGATGAAGCGCTCCACATGCAGGGCCTGTTCGGGCCAGCCGAGGCCGCGGGCCGCCCCCAGCACCCAATCGATCATGGCGGGGGGGCCGCAGACCGACAGGTGCGTCCCCAGCGGCTGGTGCCCGAGCAGCCGATCGAGGTCGATCCGATCGCCACGATCGTCGTGATAAAGATGGACGCGGGAGCCGTGCGCCGCGACGAGATCCTGCGCGTAGGCTGCATGCTGGTGCGACCGGACCGCGTAATGCAGCTCGAACGGCTTATGGTCGCGCTGGAGTTGATCCAGCACGGCGAGAAAAGCCGTGATGCCGATGCCGCCCGCGACGAGCAGGTGCTTGCGGGCACGCTGCTCCACCGCGAAGAGATTGACGGGGTGGCCGATGACGAGCCTCGTGCCGACGCCAATGGCGTCGTGTAGGAAGCGCGAGCCGCCTCGCCCGTTCTCGTCGCGTCGCACGCTGATCATGTAGTGCGACGTGTCGGAGGGCCGGCTCATCAGCGAATAGGCGTTGCGGCGCAGGATGGCGCCGTCGTTGAGTTCGACCGTCACATGGGCGCCGCCCGCGAAGGCCGGGAGGGGCGCGCCGTCCGCGGCTTCGAAGCGGAACCGCTTGATCAGCGGCGTCACCTCGGCCACCTCGGTGACCGTCACGGCGATCCTGGGCGAACGGTCGCTCACCGATAGAGCTCCTCGGTCTCGGGCAGGACGCCGGGTTCCTCGGCGTCGATGCAGACCCCCTGGAAGGCCGCGATCCGCCGGGAATAGTGATCGCGCACGAAAAGGTGGAGACCGCAATGGGCGCAGACCGCCGGCTGGGTCGTCACGTTCTCGGTAATGCCCTTGCAATGCACACATTGAACGCGCCGCTTCAGCGAGCCACGGTGCTCGGTCTCGATCGCGGCGTGATCGAAGCCGGCCTCGAGCGCGAGGCGCATCGCCTGCCCGATCAGCCCCTCGGTTCCCGCGAGGTAGACCCGCGTCCCCATGCGGGCGGTCGACAGCGCCTGGGCCAGGCGCGGCAGAGCGGCGGCGATGGACGGGCCCTCGTAGAAGCTGTCGGGACGGAATGACCGCAAAGCTTCGCCATAGTTTGTCGAAGCTGCGGAGTCGGGAATATAGATGATATGCGCTCTTTGGAAGAACTCCGGGGACGCCTTGGCCGCGAGGTCGAGGATCGCCGACCCGCCCTCTCCATCCGCCACGAAGAGGTGCAACGCGCCGGGTTGCGGTTGCAGCGTGCCGTAGACCGGACGGCTCTTGATGCTCGGCTCAGGCATCGCGAGGGTCCTGCGGGCTCACGCGGCGTTGCGCTTCGTCTTGCCGGGGTCGTCGAAGGTCAACGAGTGCGCTTCGGCCTTGCACTCCACGTTCCTGCCGCGGACCGTGAGCGGCACGCCGTCTTTCGCGACGCCGACCGCCATTCGCGCGATGGCGAGCGAGCGCTTCGTCTGCCGCGAATACATCCCGCAGGTGACGACGCCGACCGGCTTGCCGTCGGCCAGGAGTTCGTCGCCGGCGTCGAGGATCTTGTCCGTATCGGCTACGACGCCGTAGATCTTGAAGCGCTCCTTGCCTTTGAGTCGTGTATGTTCCTCGGCGCCGCGAAAGCCGGTCTTTCCCGGCGAGACCGTGAAGTCGAGGCCGAGTTCCCACAGCGTGTCGCCGGGCTCCTCGTCGGCGAAGGGATACATCTGCGAATTGTCGTAAGGATAGAACAGGAGGTAGCTCTCGACCCGGAGCCAATCCAACGCCGTGAACGAGGCCGGGACGATGCCCATTTCACGCCCCTCGGCAACGATCCGGTCCCAGATCGCCGGAGCGTCCTCGGCCCGGCAGAAGATCTCGTAGCCGCGCTCTCCCGTATAGCCGGTCCGCGAGATCATCACGGAACAGCCGAACAGGGTCGTCGGCATGTGGTGGAAGTATTTGAGAGCGCGAATGCCGGGGACGTGCAATTCGAGGTAATCGACCGCGACCGGCCCCTGCAGCGACAGATCCTGCAGGTCGTCGTCGAACAGGATCGCGGCATTCTTGCCCGCGATGTCGCGGGTGAGTTCCTCGTAACCCGTGCCCGAGCCGATCACCACCATCCAGGCATTCGGACCGGTGCGGTAGAGGATGCAGTCGTCCGTGAACTTGCCGGCGTCGTTCAACATGCAGGCGTAGACGCATTTGCCGGGCGTGACCTTGCGGACGTCGCGCGTCGTGGCACGCTGCAGGACGTGATGCGAATGCGGGCCGACGAGATGCACCTTGCGCAAGCCCGACACGTCCATGATGGCGGCTTTGGTCCGGATCGCCTCGTGCTCGTCGGCGAGATCGCTCGCCGTGTAAGTCCAGGCCGTCTCCATGCCGTTCCAATCTTCGAGATCGGAACCGAGCGCCCGGTGCCGGTCGGCGAGCGGCGAGCGCCGCCAAGACATCACGCTCATCGAGAGACCCTCCGTTCGGCTGCGCGAAGGTTTCCAGCCAAGAAGGGAATTTGTCTAGCAGGAAATTCAGCTTCGGCGCACCGCTCGCGAGGCCGTTGGATCGCACTGCCGCAAATCTGTGCAAGTTGATCAAACTATGGATTTGACCGCTTCGAGCCTTGTGTGACACTTCACTAGCAGGAAATAATTTTTCGATAGTTTTACTGGGTGGCGTGCGGAAGCCGCCGCGTTGGGTCGAGTTCACTCAAACATCTTCGATGAGGAACGGCATGACCGCAATTACGGACAACATCGTACCGGAGTCGGGGCAGTTCCACCGCGCCATCAACTGGCAGGGCGCGTTCTGGGTCGCAAGCGGCGTCCCGGCCCTCGTCCTCTTCTCGATCGGCGGCCTCGCGGGCACCACCGGCACGCTCGCCTATGTGATCTGGACGCTGTCCATGATGATGGGCTTCATCCAGTCCTTCACCTATGCGGAGATCGCCGGCCTCTACCCCAACAAGACCGGCGGCGCTTCCATCTACGGCGCCACGGCGTGGCTTCCCTATTCCAAATTCATCGGACCGCTGTCCGTCTGGTGCAACTGGCTCGGCTGGTCGCCGGTCCTTTCGCTCGGCTGCTCGATCGCGGCCGCCTATATGCTGAACGCGATTGCGCCGATCCCGGCCTTTACGGCGACATCGCCCGAGGTCGTGGCCTGGATCGCCAGCCATGCCGGGACCGTGCCCGCCGATGCCGTGACGGCCGTGACGGCCGCCGCCACGCCGGCCCTGCGCAGCTGGTCGCTCTTCAGTCAGTCGCTCGGACCCGTGTCGTTCTCGCTCAACGCGACCTTCTTCATCGGTGTCGTGCTGATGCTCGTGACCTTCGCGATCCAGCACCGCGGCATCCTCGGCACGGCCAACGTGCAGAAATACGTGGGGCTGCTGGTCATCGTGCCGATGCTCATCGTCGGCGTCGTGCCGCTCGTGACGGGCCAGATCCATTGGGCCAATTACGGGCCGCTGGTCCCCCTGGCCGCAGCAGGTGCATCGGCGCCGGGGGCCTGGAACGCACCCGGCTGGACCCTGGTGCTCGGCGGCATGTTCCTGGCCGCCTGGTCGACCTACGGCTTCGAGACCGCGGTCGCGTATACGAGCGAATTCAAGAACCCCGGCACCGACACGTTCAAGGCCATCTTCTACTCCGGCCTGCTCTGCATCGTGCTCTACATCCTGGTGCCGTTCAGCTTCCAGGGCGTGCTCGGGCTCGACGGCATGCTGGCCGGGCCGATCGGCGACGGCTCGGGCGTGGCCGACGCGATGGCCGGCATGGTGGGCGGCGGGGCCTTGGTGCACGGGCTGCTCGTCATGATGATGGTCCTGGCGCTGCTGCTCTGCATCATGACCGCCATGGCGGGCTCGTCGCGCACTCTCTACCAGGGCTCGGCCGAAGGATGGCTGCCGCGCTACTTGAGCCACCTCAACGAGCACGGATCGCCCACCCGCGCCATGTGGACCGATCTCGTGGTCAACCTCTTCGTGCTGGCCATCGCGTCGGCCGATGCCACGAGCTTCTTCTTCATCCTGGCCGTGTCGAACTGCGGCTACATCGTGTTCAACTTCCTGAACCTCAACGCGGGCTGGATCCACAGGGTCGACAACGGCGACATGCGGCGGCCTTGGCGGGCCCCGACCTGGCTGCTCGGGCTCGGCGTCGTTTTCGCGTTCCTCAACATGGTCTTCATGGGCGCCGGCGCGAAGACCTGGAACCCGCTGGCCCTCTGGGCCGCGGTCGTCGGGATCGCGCTCGTCGTGCCGCTCTTCCTCTACCGGCACTACGTCCAGGACGGCGGACGCTTCCCGGCCCATATGCTCGAGGATCTCGGGATGCCGGCCAACGCCTTGAGCCGGAAGAAAGCCGGAATGCTACCCTATCTCACGCTCGCGGCCGGCGTGGTCGTGGTCCTCGTGTCGAACTGGCTGTTCCCCCTGCCGGGCTAGGCGACGCCCCGTCGTCCTTGTGGGCGACACAGGAGCGAGTAGGATCGGCCGGCGCGTGTGACCGGTTGCCGGCCACCTTCGAGCCATGGCCAATGAAGGAAGATCGACGATGCGGGTTGCGATCATCGGTGCAGGTCCCAGCGGTCTCGCCCAACTCCGGGCCTTCGAATCGGCTCGGCGGCTCGGCGCCGAGATCCCGGAGATCGTCTGCTACGAAAAGCAGGACAACTGGGGCGGCCTCTGGAACTACACGTGGCGGACCGGCCTCGACGAATATGGCGAGCCGGTGCACGGCAGCATGTACCGCTACCTCTGGTCCAACGGCCCCAAGGAATGCCTCGAATTCGCCGATTACACGTTCGAGGAGCATTTCGGCCGGGCCATCCCGTCCTACCCGCCGCGGGCCGTGCTGCACGATTATATCGCGGGCCGGGTCGAGCGAAGCGACGTCCGCAAATACATGAAGTTCTGCCACGCCGTCCGGCATGTCGCGTTCGACGCCGAGACGAAGCTCTTCACCGTGACGGTCAAGGATCTCGTCGAGGACAAGATGCTGTCCGAGACCTTCGATTTCGTGGTGGTGGCGACGGGCCATTTCTCGACCCCCAACGTTCCCGCTTTCGAGGGACTGGAAAAGTTTCCGGGCCGCGTCATGCACGCGCATGACTTCCGCAGCGCCGACGAGTTCAAGAGCAAGAACGTCCTCGTCATCGGGGCCAGCTATTCGGCCGAGGACATCGGCATCCAGTGCCACAAATACGGGGCGGCCTCGATCACCTTCAGCCATCGCACGAAGCCGATGGGCTTCGATTGGCCGGAGGGTTTCAAGGAAGTGCCGTTGCTGATCCGGATGGTCGGGAAGACGGCACATTTCAAGGATGGTTCGAGCCGCGAGGTCGATGCCGTCGTACTCTGCACCGGCTACAAGCACCATTTCCCGTTCCTGCCCGACGACCTGCGGCTCAAGACCAACAACCGGCTTTACCCGCTCGGCCTCTACAAGGGCATCTTATGGGAGAGCAACCCGCAGCTGATCTACATCGGTATGCAGGACCAATACTACACGTTCAACATGTTCGACGCGCAAGCCTGGTACGCCCGCGACATCATGATGGGGCGGATCGCCGTGCCCTCGCCCGACGCGATGGCGGCCGATATCAAGGTCTGGCGCGCGCGCGAGGAAGCGCTGGAGGATCCCTTCCAGGCAATCGACTACCAGACCGACTACGTCCGGGACCTCCTGAAGGCGACCGACTACCCCCGGCTCGACGTCGATCGCGTGGCCGAACTCTTCAAGGAATGGGAGCATCACAAGGTCGAGGGCATCCTGACCTATCGGGACCGAGCCTATTCTTCGACCGTCACCGGCACGATGTCGCCCTCGCATCATACGACCTGGATCGAGGCGCTGGACGATAGCCTGCCGACCTTCCTGAACGCGCCCGAGGCGGCGGCCTGAGCCCCGCACCGGTCTTGGATGCGCTCACGCTCTTCGGCCTCGCGGCCGTCACGGCCATGCTGCTCTGCTACGCCTTCGAGAGCCGGGGCGCCCGGGTGACACTGGCTTTCGCTTTCTCGTGCGGCGCGAGCTCGCTCTATGGTTTCCTGCAGGGGGCCTGGCCGATCGGCCTCGTCGAGGGCATATGGGCTTTCGTGGCGCTGAACAAATGGCGGCTGCTGATCAAGTCGTAAGCTCCCCACCTTCTCCCAGTTGCCAAGTTCTGCTCGCATCTCTTCAATCGTTCGCCAAAATGGAACAGCCCTCGTCCTGAGCCGACCGCGGAATGCGGTCGTGTCGAAGGACAGGCCGGTACACAGGCCAAGGCCCTGCGTGCTTCGACACGGCCCTTTGGGCCGGCTCAGCATGAGGTTGGGTCAGCCCGGGTTTCCCTCACCGCACCACAGTGATCGAGTCATGAACCAATATGTAGCGCCTCCGGCCACCCGACCCCGCCTCCCCGAACGCACGGTCGTGCGGGGCGGCGCCTCGGCGGTCGTTTCGCTGAACGCCGGCGATCGGCTTCGCATCGGCGATCCGGAAGGGCTGCAGCCGGCCGACCTGTTCATCCTGGGTCTGCCGAGCGACAGCCAGGATCCGCCCGGCCTCGTGCGGTCCCCCGACCGGCCGAGTCTGGCCGACCGCCTGCTGAGCCTCGACCCGGAGACCGCCACCACGCTCCGAGCCCTGCGGGCCGCCGGGGTCGAAACCGGGGACGCTCGCGGCTACCGCGTCTTCGACCGGGACCACGTGGCCGGCGCCTTCGTGCTTTGGACGGCTCCCGCCGATCTCGTCGCCGTGGTGAGCGCCCCCGGTACCGCGATGGCGCCCGATGAACAATCGCCCGCGACGGACCTCCTCGTCGACGTCGAACGCACGGCGATATCGGCTCCCGTCCTTCCGCCGCCCCTGGCCGACGTGGCGCTCGACCTGCGGGTACCGGCCGCCCAGGCGCGCGCCTACCGGGTCCGGGCGGGCGACTACATCCAGATCATCGACGTCGAAGGCCGGCAGTGTTCCGACTTCCTGGCCTTCGATGCGGCAGCCCTGGCCGACGGCGTCGAGAAAGGCCTCGACGCCACGACGACCCGGACCCTGATGGGCTCGGCCTTCCCCGGCCCCGGGCTTCATTCGAAATATTACGACGAGGACATGCGGCCCCTGATCGAGGTGGTGCGCGACACCGTCGGTCGGCACGACACGTTCGCGCTCGCCTGCACGGCCAAATATTACGAAGACGCCGGCTATCCAGGTCATCCCAATTGCTCGGACAACTTCAACGCCGTGCTCGAGCCCTTCGCGGTGCGGAGCCGCAGGGGGTGGCCGGCCATCAACTTCTTCTACAACACATGCATCGACACCACGAACGCGCTGACGTCCGACGAACCCTGGTCGCGCCCCGGCGATTACGTGCTCCTGCGCGCCCTGACCGATCTCGTCTGCGCCTCCTCCTCCTGCACCGACGACATCGATCCCGCCAACGGCTGGAACCCGACCGACATCCACATCCGGGTCTATGACGGGGGTGAGACCTTCTCCAAAGGATCGGCCCTCCGCATGACGCCCGATGCCGAACCGCGCCTGACGCGCGAAACCGCCTTCCATCCGCGCCTCGAGGCCCAGACGCGCAACTTCGTCGACTACCGCGGCTTCTGGCTGCCGACGAGCTTCACCGGGCGGGGTGCGGTCGAGGAATATTGGGCCTGCCGCGAAGGCGTGGCCGTGATGGACCTGTCCCCCTTGCGCAAGTTCGAGGTGATGGGGCCGGATGCCGAGCAACTGCTGCAACGCACCGTAACGCGCGACATCCTGAAGCTCAGTGTCGGCCAGGTCGTCTACACGGCGCTCTGCTACGACCACGGCGGCATGATCGACGACGCCACGGTGCTGCGGCTCGGCCCCAACAATTTCCGCGTCGTCGCGGGCGACGACTTCACCGGGATCTGGCTGCGCCGCAAGGCGGAGGAATGGGGCCTCAATGTCTTCGTGAAGTCCTCGACCGACCACCTGGCCAACCTCGCGGTGCAGGGGCCGAAAAGCCGCGAACTGCTGGCCCAGGTGATCTGGACGCCGCCCCACCAGCCGTCCATCGCGGAACTGAAGTGGTTCCGCTTCACCATCGCGCGCTTGGGCCGACCCGGCGGTCCCTCGGTGATCGTCTCGCGCACCGGCTATACGGGCGAGCTCGGCTTCGAGGTCTGGTGCCATCCGAAGGACGCCGTCGCGGTCTGGGACGCCATCGCCGAAGCCGGCCGGCCGCTCGGGCTCGCGCCGCTCGGGCTCGACGCCCTCGACATGCTGCGGATCGAGGCGGGGCTCGTCTTCGCGCATTATGATTTCGACGACGGCACCGATCCGTTCGAAGCCGGGATCGGCTTCGCGGTGGCAACCGCCAAAGACAGCGAGTTCGTCGGCCGCGAGGCGCTGCTCCGGCGCAAGGCCAATCCGTCGCGCAAGCTCGTCGGTCTCGACCTCGACGGCAACGAGACGATCGGCCACGGCGACCCGCTCTTCGTCGGCCGCGCCCAGATCGGCGTCGTGACCAGCGCCACGCGCTCGCCGATCCTGAAGAAGACGATCGCCCTCGCCAGGGTCGACGTGGCCCATGCGGAGAACGGCACGGGGCTCGAGATCGGCAAGCTCGACGGCCATCAGAAGCGGCTCGGCGCCACCGTCACATCTTTCCCGCATTTCGACCCGCAGAAGACGCGCGTGAGATCGTGACGGGCATCACCGTGCTTCCCCCCCCGTCAATGGGTGAGGAGAACGGCTTGGCCGCTGCTTATCCTCCCCCGCCCGCGGGGGAGGGGGACCGCGTGCAACGCGATGGAGGGGGCTCCCGGGACGCTGCCCCTGTTTAGGTTTGGAACCCTCGACGATGCTGGCAGACCGCTATTCGATCTTTTCCGTGCTGGGTCAGGCCTTTCGGGGCCAGCGGGACTGGAAGCCGGTCTGGCGCGACCCCGAGCCGAAACCCGAGTACGACGTCGTCATCGTGGGCGGCGGCGGACATGGGCTCGCGACCGCCTGGTATCTCGCGAGCCGCTACGGCATCACCAACGTGGCGGTGGTCGAGAAGGGCTATCTCGGCAGCGGCAACGTCGGCCGCAACACCACGATCATCCGCTCGAACTACCTGCTGCCCGGCAACATCCCGTTCTACGAACATTCGATGAAGCTCTGGGAAGGACTCGAGCAGGATATCAACTACAACGCCATGGTGAGCCAGCGCGGCGTCCTGAACCTCTATCACTCGGATGGGCAGCGCGACGCCTATGCCCGGCGCGGCAATGCCATGATGATGCACGGCGTCGATGCCGAGCTGCTCGACCAGGCGGCCGTGCGGCGTCTCTACCCGCAGTTCGACTACGACAATGCCCGCTTCCCGATCCAGGGCGGCCTGTTGCAACGCCGCGGCGGCTCGGTGCGTCACGACGCGGTCGCCTGGGGCTACGCGCGCGCGGCCGACCGGCGCGGCGTCGACATGCTGCAGAACTGCGAGGTCGAGGGCATCCGGGTCGAGGCGGGCCGCGCGGTCGGGGTCGAGACGCGCCGCGGCTTCATCCGGGCCAAGAAGATCGGGCTCGCCTGCGCGGGCCATTCCTCGCGGGTCGCCGCCATGGCGGGCCTGCGGCTGCCGATCGAGAGCCACGTGCTCCAGGCTTTCGTGAGCGAAGGGATCAAGCCCTTCATCGACGGCGTCGTGACGTTCGGGGCCGGCCACTTCTACATCAGCCAATCGGACAAGGGCGGCCTCGTCTTCGGCGGCGATATCGACGGCTACAATTCCTATGCCCAGCGCGGCAACCTGCCGGTCGTCGAGGACGTGTGCGAGGGTGGCATGGCGCTGATGCCCGCCATCGGCCGGATCCGCATGCTGCGCCAGTGGGGCGGCATCATGGACATGTCGATGGACGGCAGCCCGATCATCGACCGGACCCCGATCGAGGGCCTCTATCTCAACGCCGGCTGGTGCTACGGCGGCTTCAAGGCGACGCCGGCGTCCGGGTTCTGCTTCGCCCATCTGATCGCCCGCGACGAGCCGCACGAGGTGGGCCGGGCGCTTCGGCTCGACCGCTTCGCGACCGGCCACGTGATCGACGAAAAGGGCGCCGGCCCTCAACCGAACCTGCACTGAGGAGCGCGCCAGCCATGCGGATCCCCTGCCCGCTCTGCGGCGAACGCGGCGCGGAAGAATTCGTCTACCACGGCGATGCGACGCTGCGGCGGCCCGATCGGTCTGCTACGCCCGAAGTCTGGGCGGATTACGTCTACCTGCGCGACAACCCGCCGGGACACCATTCGGAGCTGTGGTACCACGCTTCCGGTTGCCAGGCATGGCTCGTCGTCGAGCGCGACGTCCGGACCCACGGCGTCTTCGCGGCCCGGCTCGCCCGCGAGGTCGCGATGGCCCAACCCGCGGAGGCCCGCTGATGGCGGCCGATACGGTACTGCGACGCGAGGACTCCTCAGCCCTTGCAACCGGCGCCGTCGCCGCGACGGCCCAGCCCTTCCGGCTCGCCGCGGGCGGGCTCGTGGACAGGGGCACGGTGCTCGGTTTCACCTTCGATGGGAAGGCGTTCCGCGGTCATCCCGGCGATACGCTGGCCTCGGCGCTTCTCGCCAACGGCGTGCGGCTCGTCGGGCGATCGTTCAAGTACCATCGCCCGCGCGGCATCCTGTCGGCCGGCCCCGAGGAGCCGAACGCCATCGTCGAGCTCGGCACCGGGCCGCACCGCGAGCCCAATACCCGCGCCACGATGGCCGAGCTGTTCCACGGGCTCGTAGCCACGAGCCAGAACCGCTGGCCTTCGCTGCGCTTCGACGCGATGGGCGTGAACCAGCTCGTGGCACCGGCCCTCGCGGCCGGGTTCTACTACAAGACCTTCATGTGGCCGGCGGCCTTCTGGGAGAAGCTCTACGAGCCGCTGATCCGTCGTGCGGCGGGCCTCGGCCGGGCCTCGGGCCTGCACGACCCCGACCATTACGACAAGGCGACGCTCCACTGCGACGTGCTGGTGATCGGGGCCGGCCCGGCCGGGCTGATGGCGGCGCTGGCGGCGGCGAGGGGCGGGGCGCGCGTGGTGCTCTGCGAGGAGGACGCCCGCCTGGGGGGCCGCCTGCTCTCGGAGCGCCGGGCGATCGACGGCCGGCCGGCGCTCGACTGGGTCGCGGCCGCGGAGGCCGAGCTTCGCGCCGCTCCCGATTGCCGCATTCTCGACCGGACGAGCGTGTTCGGAGTCTTCGACGGCGAGTACGGCGCGGTCGAGCGGGTGTCGGACCATCTCGCGTCTCCCGCCGCCTACACGCCCCGCCAGCGGCTCTGGCGCATCGTATCGAAACGCCATGTGCTGGCCGCAGGCTCGATCGAGCGACCGCTCGTGTTCGGCGACAACGACCGGCCGGGCATCATGCTGGCCGGAGCCGTGCGGACCTACCTCAACCGCTTCGGCGTCGCGCCGGGCGGCCGGGCGGTCGTGTTCGCGAACAACGACGACGCGGCCAGGACCGTTTCGGATCTCGCGGCCGCGGGCGTCGCGGTTGCGGCCCTCGTCGATGCCCGCGCCGACGTGCCGGCCGGGATCCGGACCCTTGCCGACGCCGCAGGGGCGCCGCTCCTGACGGGCGCCGCCATTACACGGGTGGTCGGCCATCTGGCGCTCCGCCGTGTCGAGGTGACGGACGCGGGCGGCCGGATCCGGGCCTTCGACTGCGACCTGCTGGCCATGTCGGGCGGCTGGAGCCCGACCGTGCATCTCACATCCCACCACGGCGGCAGGCCCGTGTGGAACGAGGACCGGTCGCTGTTCCTGCCACCCGAGCAGCTGCCGCCGGGACTCGCCGTGGCGGGCGCCGCCAACGGCGACCTCTCGCTCGACCTCTGCCTCGCGGCCGGCGCGCGCGCGGGGGCCGAGGCGGCGGAGCGGTCCGGCTTCCAGACCAGCGTTCCGGCGACGCCCTCCGTCGACCCCGAGAGCACGGCCCTGGTTCCGCTTTGGCGGGTGAAGAACGGTCGCGGCAAGGCCTTCGTGGATTTCCAGAACGACGTGGGGACCAGCGACGTGGCGCTGGCGCATCGCGAAGGCTTCCGCGCGGTCGAGCACCTGAAGCGCTATACGACGCTCGGCATGGCGACCGACCAGGGCAAGACCTCGAACGTCAATGGCTTGGCTCTCATGGCCGACGCCTCGGAACGCTCCATCGCCGAGACCGGCACGACGACGTTCCGGCCGCCCTTCACGCCGGTTGCCATCGGCGCCCTGGCGGGCCATCACCGCGGCCGGGACTTCAAGCCCATCCGCCGCACCACCACGCAGGATTGGGCCACCGAGCAGGGCGCGGTCTTCGTCGAGGCGGGGCTCTGGCTCCGCGCCCAGTACTTCCCCCGTCCCGGAGAGAAGGACTGGCTCGAAACCGTGACCCGCGAGGCCCGGACTGTTCGGGAGGCGGCCGGAGTCTGCGATGTCAGCACGCTCGGCAAGATCGACCTGCAGGGCCCCGATGCCGCGACCCTGCTCGACCGCGTCTACTGCAACGCCTTCGCGTCGTTGCCGGTCGGTCGCGTGCGCTACGGGCTGATGCTGCGCGAAGACGGCCTCGTCATGGACGACGGCACCGCGGCGCGGCTCGGCCAGGATCATTTCATCGTCACGACGACCACCGCCAATGCGGTCAAGGTCTTCCAGCATCTCGAATTCGGCCTGCAGTGGCTGTGGCCGGATCTCGACGTGCAGATGTCCTCCGTCACCGATCAATGGGCGCAGTTCTCGGTCGCCGGGCCGCGGTCGCGGGCGGTGCTCGAGCGCATCGTCGACGCGCCGTTCGATCTGTCCAACGCCGGATTTCCGCACATGCACTGCGCCGAGGTGACGGTCTGCGGTGGCACGCGAGCACGGGTGTTCCGCCTGTCGTTCTCGGGCGAACTCGCCTACGAGATCGCGGTCCCGGCCCGCACCGGCGACGCCCTGATCCGCCGGTTGATGGCCGTCGGCGAACCCCTGGGGCTCTGCGCTTATGGGACGGAGGCGCTCGGCGTCCTACGGGTCGAGAAAGGGCATCCGGCCGGCAACGAACTCAGCGGACAGACCACGGCGGCCGACCTCGGCCTCGGCCGCATGGTGTCGCGGAAGAAGGACTTCGTCGGCGCCGCCATGACGGAGCGCCCGGGCCTCGTCGACTCCGACCGGCCGGGTCTGGTCGGTCTGCGGCCGGTCGAGCGAACGGCACGACTGCGCGGCGGGGCGCATCTCGTGCGGCAGGACGCCACGGGCGTCGCGGCCGACGACGAGGGCTATGTCACATCGGTCGTCTACTCGCCGGCTGTGGGACAATGGATCGGTCTCGGCCTGCTGGCCCGCGGGACCTCCCGGACAGGAGAGATCGTCAGGGCCTACGATCCTTTGCGGAAGGAAGACGTACCGGTCGAAGTCGTGTCGCCCGTCTTCGTCGACCCGGAAGGAGCGCGGCTCCGTGGTTGAAACGGGCCTGAAGCCACGCTCCGCCCTCGCTGGCCTCCTCCGTGCCGGCCATCAAGGCCGGCCGGCAACGGCCGGCGTCATCATGACGGAGCGGAGCGGGCTCGACATCGTCACGGTCGCGGCCCACCGCGGACAGGGCACGTCCGTGGCGGCCGCGACGCGGGAGGCTTTCGGCCTCGACCTGCCGGTCACCCCGCGGCGGGTCGGCGACGCGCGGCTGGCGTTCCTCTGGGCCGGTGATGCACGATGGACCGCCATGTCCGAAGCGGGTGACGATCGTCTGGAAGCGGCGTTGCGCGGCTGCTTGGGCAGTTTCGCAGCGATCACCAGCCAGGGCGACGGCCGCGTGGTGTTGCGCCTCTCGGGGCCGTCGGCGCGCGACGTTCTCGGAAAAGCCGTGGCGATCGATCTCCATCCCCGGGCCTTTCGGCCCGGCGACGTGGCGCTCACCCCCGCGTTCCACATCGCGGTCCAGGTCTGGCAGGTCGACGACGCGCCGACCTACGATTGCTCGGTCGCCCGCAGCACGGCCGGTAGCCTCGCGACCTGGATGGTTCAAGCGGCCGAAGAATACGGAGTCGAAGTGGTGGCCGGAACGTGATCCCGCTCTCAGCCTGACGACGTCAGCTCTTGATGCCGCGATCGAACACTTTTCCGCAGGCAGGGCTCAGTTGGGCCCGCTTGACGGTCATGCAGGCCGTCACCTTCGCTTCGTCCGGAATGGCATCGGGGCAGAGGGTCGTCGCGTCCGTATAGCAGGCGTGCTCGGCTTCGGCCCGCAACCGGTCCCTCTCGCTCCGGATCTTGGCCAGCGACGGGGTCGCCACGAGCAGGAGCACGGCGGCCGACAGGGCGATTCGTTGCAGCGGCATGATCAGGTCCTCATAGGGTCGACAACGAACGCTGCACCCCCGGTCTGCGGCATGAGATCGGACGGCATCGCGTTTGGCAACCCTAAGCAGCCCTGCATGGCGAAAGCCACGATTGATTTGGCTTTTTTCAAAGCAAAATCAATGCTGCTGTGAATTCCAAGTGTAAGCAGACTTGTGAAAGTCTGCTGAGAAATCGCCGAATGAACGGCAGCCTTCAAGTCGGGAAAATGCCTAAGCCCGTCGTCCCTTCATGTCCTTCATGATCTCGCGCCCCGCGTTGTAACCCGGAATGCCCGAGACACCGCCGCCCGGATGCATGGAGGAGCCGCAGATGTAGAGCCCCTTCAGCGGCGTGCGATAATCCGCGTACCCTGACACCGGCCGCTGGAAGAAGAGCTGGTCGGGCGACAGCTCCCCTTGGAAGATGTGGCCCTGCGGCAGGTTGACGATCTTTTCGATATCCGGTGCCACCAGGAACTGCGCATCGATGACATCGTTCGAGAAGCCCGGCGCGTAATCCTCGATCGTGTCGAAGACGATCTTCTTGAACTTGTCCTTCTCGGCCCCCCAGTCGCCGCCCTTCAGGGTGTAGGGCGCGTGGCCGCCGAAGAGGTTGACGACATGCTTGCCGGGTGGCGCCAGCGTGTCGTCCACCATGGTGGGTACCACCGGCGTGAGGAAGGGGCGCGACGAGTACCAGCCGTGCTTGGCATCGTCGTAGGCGCGTTCGAGATAATCGATGTCGGGCGCGATATGCATGTAGGTCGGGTAGGCGAAATTGCCGAGGGCGCCCTCGCGGCGCACCCGGTCGAGGATGCGGTACTGGGGCGGGCGCTCGCAGGCGATGTTCATCTTGAAGGCGGTCGAGAAGGTGCGGTAGCCCTTGATCTCGCGCACCACCTCCTCGGGCAGGTGCTCGACCCCCACCATGTCGAGGTAGAGGGTCTTGGCGCTGGCATTCGAGATGATGGCCTTGGCGCCGAAGCTCTCGCCCTTCGCGGTTACGACCGCGGTGGCGCGGCCGTTCTGCACCCGCACCTCCCTGATGTCGGCCCCGGTCACGATATCGACGCCCTTCTCGCGGGCCGAAGCCGCGAGCGCCTGGGTGATGGCCCCCATGCCGCCCTTGATGAAGCCCCAACCGCCCGCCCCCGTGTGCTCTCCCATGACGTGATGCATGATCACATAGGCCGATCCGGGAGTCTTCGGGCCCGCGAAGGTGCCGATGGAGGCGTAATAGGCGAGAACCGCCATGACGCGGTCGTCCTCGAACCATTCCCGCAGGAAATCGTAGGCGCTCATCGTCAGCATGTCGGCGACGCGGTACATCTTGCGGCCGATCTTGCGGTAGCGCCACAGGAAGGAGGCCGAGTCCTTGAAGCTGCGCCAATCGCCCTTGGTCGGATCGATTGGCGTCTCCCAGAGGAGCTTTCGGACGATGTCGGCCGCCTCGTTGAGGTAGCGGTCGAATTCCGGATAGATGGCGGCATCGGCCTTCGAGAACTTGCCGAAGCTGGCTTGGGTCTTCCTGATGTCCTCGGAAAACAGGATGTAGTCGTCGCCCGCGAGCGGCGACACCATGTCGGAACAGGGCAGGACCTCGAGGCCGTGCCGCTTGAGGTCGAATTCCTTGATGATGCGCGGATGCAGGAGGCTCATCAGGTAGGAGAAGATCGAGGCCCGGAACCCCGGCGCGATCTCCTCCGTCACGGCCGCCCCGCCCACGACGTCGCGCCGTTCGAGGATCAGCACCTTGAGGCCGGCCCGGGCCAGGTAATTGCCGCAGACGAGCCCGTTATGGCCCGCCCCGATGATGATGGCATCGTAGGTCTTGCCGACCGTGACGTCCGGGGTGGAGACAGCGTTCATGGGCGTGGATCCTATCGATCGGGTGGTGCGTGCTTCGACACGGCCCTGCGGGCCTGCTCGGCACGAGGGA
>CAXTME010000001.1:0-53452 GCA_964245215.1 uncultured Lichenihabitans sp. | reverse complement strand
CCTGCGGGCCTGCTCGGCACGAGGGAACCTGAGCCTCTCACCCGCCCTCATCCCGAGCCGGGTCCGAAGGACCCGTGTCGAGGGATGCTGCCACACGATCCTTCTTCGAGCGACGCTCCGCCAGACGGTGGAGAGCAGAAAAATCTCCGCGAACATAGGCCAGTTTCTTGGCTCGCGACCAACCCTTGATCCGGCGCTCGGTCGCGATCGCCTCATCGATCCTGAGGTAGGCTTCGCTGTGGATCAGTTCGACGGGCCTTCGGATGGAAGTGAAGCTGTCGACGAGCCCGGCATTGTGCTCGCTGACCCGCTCGTCGACGCTCCTCCGGGTGATGCCGGTGTAGAGGCTGCCGTCAGCGCAGCGCAGGATGTAGATGAAGGCGCGGTCCATCTGGGTCTGAGCCCTTGGCCCATCCTTCGACACGTCCGCTACGCGGCCGGCTCAGGACGAGGTGGTGTGGAAGAAAACACGAAGACGAGGCTCCCAACGATCCTTATCCAGAGCCGGGCACGGCGCGCCCGTGTCGAAGGATACTCCAGCGAGCCACGGCCCCACCCCCTCATCCGACCCGGCTCCGCCGGGCCACCTTCTCCCGCGGACGGGAGAAGGACAGGAGCGGTGCCTCGGGCGTCAGCTCGTCGCGCACCATGTCCTGGAAGGCCTTCACCGCGCCCTCGTATTTCGGCGATAGCGGCCCGCGCTCGTAGACGCCGATGTCGAGGTTGCGCTGTACGCCCGTGATGATGTCGAGGTCTTCGGACACGATCTCGGCCGACCAGGCGGCCGAAGCCCGGTTCTCCTCGGCCTTCTCGGGCGAGACGTCGGTGAAGAAGTACCAGTTGACGTGGCGGATGCGTCCGGGCCCCAACGGCTCGATCGTGGCGATGGAACTGCCCCAGTCGTAGAGGTTCAGCATGAGGAACGGGAACCGGTAGAAGTAGAGGCCGCGCGTCAGCCCGCCATCGCGCTTGGGCGCATGCAGGTGGAAGAACTTCTCGCGCGGGAAGGTGTCGATCCGATAATTGTCGATGTCCATGGCGGCGCAGAGGCCGGGATGCATGGTCCGGCAATGATAGCATTCGAGGTAGTTCTCGCCGTAGGTCTTCCAATCGACCGCGCAGTCGCGGTTCTTCGAACTGAAATAGTGCTGGGCCTCCAGCGGATAGTCGGCCGCCATAGTATCAATGGGGCCGAGCCACGCGCGCAGGTCCGGCCCGCCGCTCTTCAATCGCAGGAACACGAGGCCGCGCCACTCTTCGGCCTCGATCGCGTAGAGGCCCCACGCATCGGGGTCGAAAGCCGTATCGGAGCCGAAGTCGACCGCCTTGTTGAGGCGCCCGTCCCGCGTATAGCTCCAGCTGTGATAGGGGCAGACCACGAGCTTGCCGCAGCGGCCGTGCTCTTCGGTGAGCAGCTGCGCGCCGCGGTGCCGGCAGACGTTGTGAAAGGCGCGGACCCGGCCGGCATCGTCGCGCATGATGAAGACCGGGTAGCCCGCCACCGTGCCCGTGACGTAGTCGCCGGGCTCGCTGAGCCGCTCCGACCAGGAGAACAGCATCCAGTTGCGGGCGAAGATCTCCTGCCGCTCGCGCTCGTAGAGCGCCGGGTCGCGATAGGCGCTCGACGGCAGGGTCCAGTCGAAATCGGGGGTGGCGGTCATGGCGGCCTCTGGTGTCAGGTCCGGTAGGAGGGGTCGAGCCGGTCGAGCATGCGCAGATGCGCCGCCCATTCGAGCTGAAGGTCGCCGTCGTCGAAGGCCATCTGGTCGTATTGGTGGCCGACCCGTTCGCAGACCTCGGGCGGCGGCACGACGAGCTCCGTGCCCATCGACAAGGTCGAGACCTGAACCTCGCAGGCGAGGTTCAGGTAGAACATCAGGCTGAAGGCCTCGGCGACCGTGCGGCCCACCGTGAGCAGGCCGTGGTTGCGCAGGATGACGCCGCAGAAGGCGCCGAGGTCGCGGATGATGCGTTGCCGCTCGTCGAGATCGAGCGCGATCCCTTCGTATTCATGGACGCCGAGCCGGCCGTAGAACTGCAGCGCGATCTGGCTGATGGGCAGGAGCCCGCCCTTGACGGCCGAGACCGCCATGCCGGCCCGCGTATGGGTGTGGATCACGCAGGCCGCGTCGTGCCGCGCCATGTGGACGGCCGAATGGATCGTGAAGCCCGCCGGGTTCACGCGCGCCGGAGCGTCGCCCACCTTGTTGCCGTCGACGTCGATCTTGACCAGCGACGAGGCCGTGATCTCGTCCCAGCGATAGCCGTAGGGGTTGATGAGGAAGTGGCCCGGCTCGCCCGGAACACGGACGGTCGAGTGGGTGTAGATGAGGTCCGTCATCCTGTAGTGGGCGAGCAGCCGGTAGCAGGCCGCGAGTTCCACGCGCTGTTCCCACTCGGCGCCTTCGTTCTCGGGTCTCAAGCTGACGACCGACATGGCGGGCTCCTCATCCTGCGGGTCGCGATGCCGCGATCCAATCGTCCTGCGCCCAGCGCTTGAGCACAAGGGCTTCCTCCCAGCGGTCCGAAAGTTCTTCGCCGTCCGCATCCGTGATGGCGTAGTCCCGGGGGCCGAGCTCGCAGAGGTAGATGCAGTCCTGCCCGGCACTCGCGCGGGCCTGCCAAGCCGAAAAGCCGCGCCGCCACCAATCGCGGAACGTGTCGATCCAGACCTGGTGCTGCGGGAAGTGCAGCGGCAGCTGCACCTGGCAGCGGTTGGCGACGCGGCCCTGGAAACTGTCGGCTCGCAGGAGGATCGCCGAAACCTGCTCCTGATACTCGGTCGTGATCGGCTGCATCATCTCGCGGTCGACGACGTAGTGCGAAAGGTCGGCGCTGAGCCGCATCTCGGGCACGGCGTCGAGCAGGAGCAGCGTCGAAAAGAGGTCGTTGGTGATGCAGTTGCGATGCGTCTCGAACTGCAGCGGCACGCCCTCTTGCCGGGCGACGTCGAGCCAGGCCCGGATCACCGGCACCATGTCGGCGACCGCGAGCGGCATCACCTGCCCGACCACGATCACGAAGGGCGAACCGATGTCCTTGGCGAGATGCAGGGCGGGGCGCAGCTCCTCGATCGACCGCGGAAAAGCGGTCAACAGACCCTTGAGGCCGGTGCGGTCGAATTCCGGCACGATGGCCCGCGCCTCGGCGATGTCGAGCGCCCCGAGGTCGATCGCCATCCCGTCGAAGCCGGCCTCGCGCACGCGGTCGAACCGCTCGGGGACCGGCCTTTCCGGGACGCCGGGACGGCGCAGTTCGGTGGCCCACAGCGATTGGTAGACGAGGAGGCTCATGGGCGGGCTCTACGCCCCCGTCCTTCGACACGGGCCCTGTAGGCCCGGCTCAGGACGAGGTCGGAGGAGACGAAGACCAAAAGTCCTCGTCCTGAGCCGACTGCGCAGCAGTCGTGTCGAAGGACGGCCGCGGAACTCCCTATCCACTCGGCTCACGCCCGCCGAGCCGTGCGGACCCGCGGGGCGACGGGCTCGAGATCGGTATCGTCGCTGATCCAGATCTTGTCGTCCGGGTAGTCGGCTTCGGTGCGGCCGTTCCAGAAGGCTTTCACGACCGCCCATTGGAAGCCGAGATACGACATGGTCTGCGGCTTCCGACCCTTCTCGTCGAAGATGGTCTTGTGGAGTTCCGGCAGCCGGTAGCAGGGCACGCCCGGGAAGGCGTGGTGCGCCGTATGGTACTGCATGTTCCAGCACATCCAGCGCATCAGGGCATTGGTGCGGGTCGAGCGGGTGTTCTCGGTGATCGTGTCGACATGCGGCAGGCCGAGATGCTCGATCGTGTTCTGCAGCTGGTGGACCGGCTTCATGACCAGCATGGGCAGGAGCCACAACTTCACGGCCAGGAGGCTGCCGAAGCCCAGCGACAGGACGGCGATGAGCACGTAGCCGGCGAGCATCCAGCGCGCCTCGCGGATCACCGTCGGCTTCAGGCTGTCGGTGATGTAGGGCTCGGTCACGATGCCGAACGAGAAGCGCAGGATGCGACGCACCCGTGTGTACCAGTAGGTCGGCCCCGCCACCCAGAGAAGGTAGGACACAAGCGAGTAACGGTCGCGCGCGAGCTCGCCGTCGCCTTCCCAGAGCTGGGTGTAGCGATGGTGGGCGAAATGCTGGATCTGGTCGAAGTCGCGCGGGTAGAGCACGACGAAACCGAAGAGGCGGCCGAAGATCTCGTTGAGCTTCTTGGTCCGGAACACGGTGCCGTGGCTCATCTCGTGCTGGCCGGCATAGAGGAAGTTGATGAGGATGCCGTCGACCACGAAGGCCGGAACGGCCCACCACGTGCCCCAGGTCAGGGCCAGCAGCGTGGCCGAGAGCGCGATGGCGCCGAGATGGCTGCCGAGCTGCACGAAGCCAGCGGCATCGGATTTAATGCTGAGGGCCTTCAGCTTGGCCGGGGTGATCATGTCCCTGCGGCCGAACACTTCTTCCATGACGACGATCTTCCTTCAGGCTGGTTCCGAGCGGGCGAACATGAGGCGCCCCGCGAGCGCCAGAGTGACGACGACGATCAGCACGACCGAGAGGGCCGCGACCGCCGGGTCGATATTGTCGTGCACGCCCATCCACATGAGTCGCGGGAGCGTCACGGCGTTGACGCTGGTGACAAAGAGCGTGACGCCGATCTCCTCCCAGGAGAGCACGAAGACGAGCAGCGCCGCGGTCAGGACGCCGAAGCGGATGTTGGGCAGGACGATGCCGGTGGCGCGCCGCCACACCGAGGCGCCGAGACCCCGCGCCGCGATGTCGATGCGCCGGTCGACCTGCGCCAGCGCCACGAGGATCAGCACGACCGCGAAGGGTACCGTCATGACGACATGGGCCAGCGTCACGCCGAGCCAGGTGTCGTAGCCCACGAGATCGCTGAACCGCGACAGCCCGGTCAGCAGGAAATACAGCGTCATGGCCGAGACGACCGGCGGCACCACCATGGGCAAGAGAACGATGCCGATCATCAGGCCGGCGAACCGCGGCTGCAGCATCCACAGGCCGAGCGAAAAGGCGAGCGCCAGCGCGGTCGACACGAGGCTCGTGACGATGCCGATCCTGAGGCTGAGCAGCGCCGCGGCGATCCAATCCGGGTTCGTGAGGAGTTCGCGGTAATGAACCAGCGACAGCGTGCCGTGCGGCATGGACAGATAGCGGGCCGGCGTGAAGGAGATCGGCACGACCGCCAGCAGCGGCAGCAGCAGAAACACCGCGACGGCGCTCGCCGCCAAGATGGCCAGCGGCCCTGGGCGGGAGGCCATCATCGCAGGCTCCCGACGAGGGCCGGCCGGGCGAACCGGTAGCCGAGTGCCAGGAGTGCGCCGACGATCGCGACCAGCACCACGCTGATCGCGGCACCGAGCCCCCAATCCGGGCTCTGGAACATTCGGACATAGACGAGTTCGGCCACCATGACGCTGCGACCGCCGCCGAGGATCGCCGGGGTCACGAAGAAGCCGAGCGTGAACACGAAGGTGATGAGCGCCGAGCCGGCGATGCCCGACATCGTCATGGGCAGGAAGACGCTCCAGAAGACGCGGAGGCGCGACGCGCCGAGCCCCTGGGCGGCCAGGAGCACCCGCTCGTCGACCGCCCGCATGGCCGAGGCCAGCGGGAAGACCGCGAAGGGGATCAGCACATGCACCATCCCGACCACGACGCCGAACTCGTTGCGCACCAGTTGCAAGGGCTCGGCGACGAGGCCTAGTGCCTGGAGCCAGGTATTGACGAGCCCGCGGCTCGAGAGCAGCGCGAGCCAGCCGAAGGCGCGGGTCAGCAGCGAGATCCAGAACGGCACCAGGATGCAGAGCTCGAACAGGCGCCGCTGCAGGCGCGTGCCGCGTACCCACAGATAGGTGATCGCATAAGCCGCCGCGACCGCCAGCACCGTCACGGTGCAGGAAATGCGGGCCGTGCGCAGGAACACCGAAAGCACGAGGTCGTCGCCGACGAGCTTCTCGTACTGGCCGAGCCCGACCGTCGGCAACGTGACGCTCCAGGCCGCGACGCCGAAGAACGGCAGGATATAGACCAGCGAGAGGCCGACGAGCAGCGGCGCGATGAGGACAAGACAAGAGAGCCACCTGCGATTCCGGAAGCCCTTCTCACGTCGAGGCGTCTGCAGGGTCGGATAGACCAGAGGCCTTGCCGCCCCGACGGGGACGGTCGATCGGGAGTCGTAGACGGCGCGTCCCATCCTCAACCCTCCCGCATCCTGAGCCGGGCCCGACGGGCCCGAGTCGAAGGACGCGGGGCCCCGGACACCGGCCTCGGCCCATGCTTCGACAGGACCGCGTTCCGCGGCCCGCTCAGCATGAGGCTGGACAGGTCAGACATCGTCAGCATGGGGTTGGCGTCAGCGTTCACGCATCGATCGATTGGTTTCGCTCACGCCGAGATGATCTTCGTGTAGGCGTCGAGTGCCGCGCCGTAGTTCTCGGCGTACCAAGGCATGTCGAGCGCCACTTGCTTCGTCATGTTGGCGGGATCGACGGGGTTGAAGCGCTTGCGGTCGGCCGGGATCAGCCCGTCGGCGGCGGGGTTGGCGGGTCCCTGGCCGAGAAGGTCGAACATCACGAGCTGCTTTTGCGGGTCCTGGGCGCTGGCGATGAACTTCATCGCATTGGCCTTGCCGCCCGGGTTGTTCTTGATCACCGCCATGGCGCCCGGCGAGATCAGTCCCTGGTCCCAGATGAACTTGATCTGGCCGTTCGAGTCCTTCTCGAGCAGGGACGCACGCGTCGACCAGATGATCGCCATGGCGGCGTCGCCGCTGAGCAGCACCTGCTGGCTATCGGCACCGCCACCCCAATAGGACACCACATGGTCCTTGAAGCCGGCGATCTTGTCGTTGGCGCGCTTCAGATCGAGCGGGTAGAGCTTGTCGGGCGCGACCCCGTCGGCCAGCAAAGCGGCCTCCCACATGCCGGCGCCCCATTTGTACATGGAGCGCTTGCCCGGGAAGGTCTTGACGTCGAAGAAATCCGCCATGCCGGTGGGCTTCTTGTCGCCGAACTTCGAGGCGTCGTAGGCGATGACGTAGGAGAAGAAATAGGTCGAGGCCGCGTAATCCCAGCCAAAGCCGGGCCGCATCTTGGCCTTGTCGACCACACTATAGTCTATGGGCTCGATCATGCCCTGCTTTCCGAGCGAAATGGCCGAGAACGGGTCCGCGTCCACGATATCCCAGGTCGGCTTGCCGCTCTTGAACTGGGCCGTGATGGCGCCCTCGGTCGGGCCCGAGCCGTCCTGCTTGACCATGACGCCGTCGGCCTTGTCGAAGGGCACGCCATAGGCGTCGTTATAGGCCTTGATGGCGTCGCCGCCCCAGTTGACGAAGACGAGCTGCTTGTCGTCGGCCGCGGACGCACCGGTTGCGCGAAGCGCCAGCGGCGCCGTGCCGAGAAGCATCGCGGCCATCTGCGTGAAGCGGCGGCGGCTGATCTCGCCGGTGCCGACCTTGGCGGCCAGGATGTCGAGGCAGTCTTTGCGGAAGGCGTCGTTCATGAGGTGCTCCTGCGTGAGGGTTCAGGCTTCGGCCGGAAGAAGGGTGCCCTTGTCGGTCGGCCACGACACCCAGAGGTCGCGGCCCTGGCTCAAGGCCGATACCGCGGTCTCGACCGGCAGCGTCACGGTGAGAGGCACACCGGAACGTGTCGAGAGGCCGAGCCGCATCGCGGGGCCAAGGTATGTCGTCGCCACCACCGAAGCCGGGACGCCGTTACGATCGGGTTCCTGGTCGGCCGAGACCGTCATGTGCTCGGGCCGCACCGCGAGGGTTCCGGTCGGCCACGCATGGACTTGGGCGGGCGCCTGCAACCGACGGCCCTCGAAGGAACCACTCGTTCCCCTGCTGCAATGGCTGACGGCCTCGACCGGCAGAAGGTTGATCTCGCCGAGGAAGCTCGCGACGAAGCGGCTTGCGGGCCGCTCGTAGAGCTCGCGCGGCGTTGCGACCTGCAACAGGCGCCCGTGATCGAAGATCGCGACGCGCGTCGACAGCGACAAGGCCTCGCTCTGATCGTGCGTGACGAAAACGAAGGTGGTGCCGAAGTCCTCGTGCAGTCGCTTCACCTCGTCCTGCATTCTGATCCTGAGATGCTTGTCGAGCGCCGAGAAGGGCTCGTCGAGCAGCAGCACCGAAGGTTCGAAGACGAGCGCCCGCGCCAGCGCGACCCTCTGCTGCTGCCCGCCGGACAGTTGCGACGGCCGTTTGTGCTCGTGCCCGGCGAGCCCGACCCGGGCCACCATGGCGGCGACACGGCGGGCGATGTCCTCGCGCGGCACCTTCCGGACCTGGAGCGGAAACGCGATGTTCTGCTCGACGCTCTTGTGCGGGAACAGCGCGTAGCCCTGGAACACCATGCCGAAGGAACGGCTTTCGGCCGGTCGCGCCGTGATGTCGACGCCCTCGCTCATCAGCCGCCCCGCGGTGGGGCGCTCGAAGCCAGCCATGATCATGAGGAACGTGGTCTTGCCGGAGCCGGACGGCCCGAGCAGGGTCAGGAACTCGCCCGGCGCCACGTCGAGCGACACGTCGCGCAGGGCCGCGAACGTTCCGAAACTCTTGCCGATCCCGACCGCGTTCAGGCCGACCGCCCGCGTGCTCACAGTTGGTCTTCTCCAAAAGCGACGATCGAAAGCGTACAGAGCGACCGGACTCACCACAAACGAAGAATTCGACCGTTTCCCAACAAGAAAATTCACGACACTGCTTAGGTTCGGTGCAGGGTCGGACGCTTGTTTAAGCAGGCCTGAGCACCAGAGCGGTCTGGGACAGACGGGATTTCAGCCAATCCGAAAACGCGTCGATGGCCGGGTTGCCGCTGCGATCTTGCTCCACGACCAGGTAATAGGCCTCGTCGGAGCGGATCGGGAGATCGAAGGGTCGCACGAGACGCCCGGCCTTCAGGGCCTGTCCGCAGGTGAGTTCGTCACCGAGCGCGACACCCTGGCCGGCACTGGCGGCCGCCACCACGAGGTTCATGTCGGAGAAGACGACGCCGTTGTCGAGAGACGGCGCCGCGATCCCGGCGGCCCCGAACCAGCGGATCCAATCTTCGTGATCGTTGAGGTGCAGCAGCATGGTGCGGCCGAGATCGGCCGGCTCGCCGAGACCTCCGATCTCGTTGAGGAGGACGGGGCTGCAAAGCGGCGTGAACTCGACTTCGCTGATCAGCTCGACCGCGCATCGCGGCCAGTGCCCGTCGCCGTAGGCGATGAAGACATCGACGTCTGGATGACTGATGTCGTCGAGCCTCAAGGGCGTGACGACCCGCAGCTGGACATCCGGGTAGAGCACCTTGAACTCGGCCACGTGGGTGCAGAGCCAGAGGGAGGCGAAACCCGGCGTACAGCTGACCGTGAGGGCGCCGCGTATGCCCTTGTCGCCATATTGGACGGCGGCATCGCCGAGCAACAGAAGGGCTCGGCGCACCTCGGTCGCGTAGCGCTTGCCTTGCGGCGTCAGGCTGACGCCTTTGCCGTCCCGTTTCAGAAGGTCGAAGCCGAGGTCCCGTTCGAGGAAACGCAGCTGATGCGAAACGGCGCTGCGGGTCAGGTGAAGCTCCTCGGCGGCCCGCCAGACGCTGCCGGTGCGGGCGAAGGCCTCGAGCGCGCGCAGGGCCTGGGTCGAGGGAACACGCAGGCTCACGTCGTGCAGGTCCGCTGGTTGGAGGTCGGGCGATCATGCGGTCTGTCGGAGGACCCGGCAAGCCTGCGTCAGCCGACCCCGAGCCTGCCGGAACGCCAGGTCTGTCGAATAACCCATCGTTCGAGGAAGCGCGTGGCGGAACGAAGGCTCCCGACGACGAACCCCCGAGGAAATCGGCATGGGGTTTGCAGCGATTGACGTCGCGCTAAAAGCACCCGACGTTGCATCGGGATGTGGAACCACCTGGGATGGATGATCGATGAAAATGCGTCTTGCCGCGCTGGCCTTCGGGCTCGCCATGGGACTCGCGTCTCACGCCGCACAAGCGGAAACCGTCAAGGTCGGTTTCGCGGCCGAACCCTACCCGCCGTTCACGAGCCTCGACGCTTCGGGAAAATGGGTCGGCTGGGAAGTCGACGTGATGAACGCGCTCTGCGCTAAGGCGAAGCTCGATTGCGTTATCACCCCGACGGCCTGGGACGGCATCATCCCGGCCCTGACGTCGCATAAGATCGACATGATCGTCGCCTCGATGTCGATCAATGCCGAGCGGCTGAAGACGATCGACTTCTCCGACAAGTACTACAACACGCCCTCCGTCATCATCGCGGCCAAGGGGTCGACCATCAAGCCGACGCCCGAAGGCCTGAAGGGCAAGATCCTCGGCGTCCAGGTCTCCACCACGCACGAGGCCTATGCGCAGAAGTACTTCGCGAAGTCGGTCGCGGAGCTGAAACAGTACCAGACCCAGGACGAAGCCAACCAGGACCTCGCGGCCGGCCGCATCGATGCTCTGCAGGCCGATCAGGTGGCCGAGCAGGACTTCCTCGATTCCTCCACAGGCAAGGCCTGCTGCGTCTCGGTCGGCATCGTCGCGGACGACCCGGTCATCCTGGGCCAGGGGGCCGGCGTCGGCATCCGCAAAGGCGATACGGCTTTGAAGGACAAGCTCAACGCCGCCATCGCCGAGATCCGCAAGAATGGCGAATACGACGCCATCACGAAGAAATACTTCGACTTCAACATCTACGGCGGCTGAACCGAGCCTCTTCGCAGCCGGCGCGCCCCGCCATGGCGGTGCCTCTCTCGCATTGGGAGCTGTTGTCGCCCTGGCCCCCGGGATGGGGCGGCACGCTGTTGCGGGGTCTTCTGGCCTCGCTCGAGATCGCGGTCGGCGGCTACGGGCTGGGGCTCGCCATCGGGATCGGCGGTGCGTCCGGCAAGCTCTACGGCGGCCCGGTGACGAAAGACCTGCTGGCCGTCTACACGACCGTCGTCAGAGCCGTGCCGGAACTCGTCCTGATCGTCCTGCTCTACTATGCGGGAACCGACGCGATCAACCAATTGCTGTCCGCCGTCGGGTTTTCGGCGGTCGACATCAGCGGGCTCGGAGCGGGGATCCTGGTGATCGGCTTCGTGCAAGGCGCCTATACGACGGAGGTCCTGCGCGGCGCGATCCTGGCGATCCCGCCGGGGCAGATCGAGGCCGGACGGTGCTCCGGCATGTCGGCGCTGACGCTGTTCCGGCGCATCATCCTGCCCGGCATGGTTCCCTACGCCATGCCGGGCCTCTCGAACCTCTGGCTCATCGCCACGAAGGATACGGCTTTGCTGGCGGTCGTCGGCTTCACCGAACTGACGTTGGCGACCCGGCAGGCCGCGGGCGCCACGAAGGACTACCTCTTCTTCTTCTCGGTCGCGGGCGTGCTCTATCTCGGGCTGACGCTGCTCTCGAGCATCGGACTGCGTCTTCTGGATCGCAGGACACGGCGCTGGATGCCGAGCTTCCGATGACGGACCTCGGCCCCGAGATCGTGGCGCGGGAGATCGGCGACGAGATCCTGGCGATTCCTCGGCGCCGCGCAATCCGCATCCCACCGCACCGGATCGGCCTCGGGCTGGTGGGCGCGGCCCTGGTGCTCGGCGCCGCGATGTTTCTGCGGTGGGACTGGTTGCCTCTCTACATCGGCAGGATCGTGTCGGGCGTGGGCGAGACCGTCATGCTGCTCATCGTCACGACGCTGCTCGGTTTCGCGCTGGCGGTCCCGATCGGCTTGGCCCAGGTGATCGGCAGCGCGCCCCTGTCGATCGCGGCTAGGACGTTCTGCACGATCATCCGCGGCACGCCGCTGCTGCTGCAGCTCTGGCTGCTCTACTACGGCCTCGGCTCGGTCTTCCCCATGGTGCCGGGGATCCGCGACACCGTCTTCTGGCCCTATCTGCGGCAGGCGTGGCCCTATGCGGTCGTGGCCCTCACGCTGTCGTTCGCAGGGTATGAGGGCGAAGTCATGCGCGGCGCCTTCGCCGGGACGCCGCGCGGCGAGATCGAAGCGGCACGCGCCTTCGGGATGAGCCCTTTCACGCTGCTTCGCCGCGTCTGGCTGCCACTGGCCTTCTACCGCGCCCTGCCGACACTCGCGGGCGAGACGGTGCTGCAGTTGAAGTCCACACCGCTCGTCGCCACCATCACGGTCGTGGATGTCTATGCGGTCTTCGACCGCGTCCGGCAGGACACCTACATCACCTACGAGCCGCTGTTGCTCCTGGCGCTGATCTACTGCGGACTGACCGGTCTGCTGATCCTGGCTTTCCGGACCATCGAGAAGCGCCTGCCGACCCATCGGGTTTGAAGGTCCTGCCGCAGAAGCGCTATGCAGGGCTTGCGGCGTGGCCTGCTAAGGTCTTCGAGCCCGCAAGCGAGGAAAGCGGACGATGCAGATCCACGAGACTCTCCGCCGCGATATTCCCGAGCTGATCGCGCTCCGGCGCGACCTCCACATGCATCCGGAACTCGGGCTCGAGGAGGTGCGGACGTCCGATCTCGTCGCGTCCCGCCTGTCGGCGATGGGCTATGCGGTGCATCGCGGCCTCGCCAAGACCGGCATCGTGGCCACATTGTCGAACGGAACGGGCCGGCGCTCCCTCGGCCTCCGGGCCGATATGGATGCGCTGCCGATCCGCGAGGAGACCGGTCTGCCCTATGCCAGCCGGACGCCGGGCCTGATGCATGCCTGCGGCCATGACGGCCACACCGCGATGCTGCTCGGCGCCGCCAAGACCCTGGCCGAGCGTCGTGCCTTCGACGGAACGCTGCACCTCATCTTCCAACCGGCGGAAGAGAATGTCGGGGGCGCCAAGATCATGGTCGACGAGGGCCTCTTCGACCGGTTCCCCTGCGACGCCGTTTTCGCCCTGCACAACGAGCCCTCGCGCCGTTTCGGCGAGTTCGCGTTCCGCGACGGTCCCGTCATGGCGGCGGTCGACGAAGCCCTGATCACGGTCCAGGGTCTCGGCGGCCATGGCGCCACCCCCGAGGTGACGCTCGACCCGATCGTGGCAGGGGCCAGCATCGTCATGGCGTTGCAGACGCTCCTCTCCCGCAACGTGCATCCCCTGGATCAGGCCGTGGTCACGGTCGGGGCTTTCAACGCGGGCTCGGCCAGCAACGTGATCCCGGATCGCGCCGAACTGATCCTCGGGATCCGCTCCTTCGACCCGGCGGTCCGCGACCTTCTGGAGCGCAGGATCGGCGAGATCGTTCATGGGCAGGCCGCGAGCTACGGCATGACGGCCAAGGTCGACTACCAGAGAAGCTACGACGCGACCATCAATCACGCGCCCGAGACAGACATGCTGCGCCGGCTCGCGACGCGCTTTGCCGGAGCCGACAACGTCGTCGAGATGCAGCGGCCCACGATGGGCAGCGAGGACTTCGCCTACATGCTCATGGCGAGGCCGGGAAGCTACTTCTTCCTCGGGTCCGGCACGCCGGACAAGAACCGTCCGCTTCACCATCCCGGGTTTGATTTCAACGACGATCTTCTGCCGATCGGGGCCGCGTTCTGGGTGGAGCTCGTCGAGGATTTTCTCAGGGCCGCGTGACTCTCCCGTTGCGGCACGAGACCAGGCGCGCGGCGCCGCAGAGCCGGGATGAAGCCGACCGAACGACGGGGTCGAGTGGCCCCGCGTAGGCGCCGTCCGGTCGGGCTAGAGGCTCTGGAACCATCATCGCGCCATCGGGGCTCGTTCGGGTAAACCCTGGCGGAGGTCGACCGGCGAGGACCTCACCAAAGACCGAGGCGCGAGCGCAGGTCCTCGACCTGCTCGTCGGTGAGCGCATCGACGGCTCTGTCGTGGAGCAGGAGGTAGAGCCGCGCCGTCTCCTCGAGCTCTTCGATCGCATAGGTGGCGTTGTCGAGGCTCGTACCGGCCACGACCGGACCGTGGTTCGCCAGCAGCACGGCGTGGTGCTGGCCCGCCAAAGCCTCGACCTCGAAGGCGAGGCTCGCATCGCCCGGCGGACGATACGGCACCAGCGGAAGACGTCCGACCCGCATGACGTAATAGGCGGTCAGCGGCGGCAGGCAGTTGGCGCGGTCGAGGCCGTGCAGGCACGAGACCGCGACCGAATGCGTCGAGTGGAGATGCACCACCGCCGCGGCCCCGGCGCGTTTCGCATACATCACCCGGTGCAGCACCGCCTCTTTCGTGGGCGGCTCGCCGCCGAGGAGAACCCCGGCCTCGTTGATCCGCGACAGGCGTAAGGGATCGAGTTCGCCGAGCGATGCATTGGTGGGGGTCATAAGCCACCCGCCGTCCGGATGCCGCACCGAGATGTTGCCCGTCGAGCCGAACGTGAGGCCGCGGCGGAACAGAGACGCACCCACGGCGCAGATCCGCTCGCGGAGGGCCGCATCGCTCATGACAGCAGGCTCCAGGCCTTCAGGAAGAAGTCCGGTGCGCCGAAATTGCCGGACTTCAACGCAAGGGCCAGGTCCGGGCCACCGACCGTTCTGGTCCAGGGCACGCCGGGGTCGATCTCGGGACCGACCGACAGCGCCTGCGCGCCGAGAGCCTCGACCACGGCCCCGGACGTCTCTCCGCCCGCAACCACGAGCCGCGTGAAGCCGCGATCGATCAAACCCCGCGCCGCGGCCGCGATCGTGGCCTCGACAAGCGACCCCGCCTTCTCGCGCCCGAGCCGCTCCTGCACGCGGCCGACGGCCGCCGGGTCGGCACTCGACGTGATCATGATGGGACGATCGCCTCCGATGCCGTCGACCCAATCGAGAATGTCGGAAACGCTGCGGCTTCCGTCCGCCAGCGAGACGGGATCGATCTGCAGGGCCGGGATCCCGGCCGCGAGGGCGGTCTCGACCTGCTGACGCGTGGCGGCCGAACAGGAGCCGGCCAGGATCGCGGCGCGACCCCGCGGGGCCGCCATTCCGGACGGAGGCGGGGTGAGGGAAGCCAGAAGGCCCCTGTCCCGATAGGCGACCGGCAAACCCATGGCGATCCCGGAGCCGCCGGTGATGAGCGGCAGGTCCGCCAGGGCTTGGCCGATGTCGCGCAGATGACGGTCCGTGACCGCATCGACGATCGCGACCGGGCGCCCGGATGCGGCCTGGCGCCCGAGGGCTTCCGCGATCCGCACGGGTCCAGCGTCTACATCGGAAAAGGCCACATGCCCGATGGGCCGCGCCATCTGGCGTCCGAGCACCCGCCGGAGGTCGGGATCCCGCATCGGGGTCAGCGGGTGGTCGCGCATCGGACTTTCGCTCAAAAGCGTGTCGCCGACGAAGAGGTGACCCTGGTACACGGTCCGCCCGGCGCGCGGGAACGCCGGGCAGGCTATGGTCATCTCGGTCCCGAGTGCGCCGAGCAGGGCCTCGATCACGGGCCCGATGTTGCCGGCGTCGGTGGAGTCGAACGTCGAGCAATATTTGAACAGAAGTCGCTCCGCTCCAAGATGCCGCAGTGCCCGCATGGCGCCGAGCGACAGGCTCACGGCGTCGTTGGCCGGGATCGAACGGGATTTCAGCGCGACCACGAGCGCATCGACATGGGTGAGATCGAGGGTCGGCGAGGGCACGCCGGTCGCCTGAACCGTGCGCAGGCCTTCTTTCGAGAGCATCAGCGACAGATCCGTGGCACCGGTGAGGTCGTCCGCGATACATCCGAGCAGCACCAAGGCCTCCATCGCCAGAGCGCGCCGCCGGTGCGGCGAGCCGATCGAGATCCTCAACACGTCCGTCGAGGCCCCGCAACATGCGCCACGACGACCCTTGCCGCCTTGGTTGCGCCATGATCGGTTCGAAAGATCCGGATGCCGTGGGTGCGCGCCGCTCGCGGTTAAGGCCATTCGCTCGGCCCAACCCTCCGAAACATGACAAAGGGTCTCTGCCCTGTACCCCTAGCGAAGCTGGAATCCGAGCCGTACATTGGGATCAGTCGGGTGCGCCGAACCATCCCGCTCGCTGCCGATGAGGATACCTGGATCGTGACCGTTTGCTCGACCGACGAAGCCTCAAGCCGATCCGAAGCCCTTGTCGGGGTCGCGGGTCCGGCCGGCCCGAAGGAACCGCGCAAAGGTGGCGACGGAACTGGAACGGCCGTCATCACGCGGCCGAAGACGCAGACCAAACGACCCAGCATGTACCGCGTGCTGCTGCTCAACGACGACTACACACCCATGGAGTTCGTCGTGGCGGTCTTACGCAAATACTTCAACAAGGGGCCAGACGAGGCGAACCGCATCATGCTGCACGTGCACCATCACGGCGTCGGCGAATGCGGTATCTTCACCTACGAGGTCGCCGAAACCAAAGTCACGCAAGTGATGGATTTCGCGCGGAAGCATCAGCACCCCTTGCAATGCATCATGGAAAAGAAGTGAAAGGCTGTCGCCATCATGCCAGCGTTCTCCCGGTCACTTGAACAATCACTCCACCGTGCCTTGGCTTTGGCCAACGACCGGCATCACGAATATGCGACGTTGGAGCACCTGCTCCTGGCGCTGACGGACGACACCGACGCCAATGCGGTCCTCAAGGCCTGCTCGGTCGACGTCGACGTGCTGAAAAAACAGGTCGTCGACTACATCGAGCACGAACTCGAAAACCTCGTGTCGGACGGGCATGACGACGCGAAGCCGACCGCAGGCTTCCAGCGCGTGATCCAGCGCGCTCACATCCATGTCCAGTCTTCCGGACGCGAGGAAGTGACGGGCGCCAACGTGCTGGTGGCGATCTTCGCCGAGCGGGAGAGCCACGCGGCATATTTCCTGCAAGAACAGGACATGACCCGTTACGATGCCGTGAACTACATCAGTCACGGCATCGCCAAGCGTCCGGGCCTCTCAGACAATGCGAAATCGCCCCGCGGTGGTGGTGGCGACGACGAGGAGGCCCGGGACGGGAAGGATCCGAAGGATTCCGGCGACCCGAAAAAGAAGGACGGCGCTTTGGAGGCCTATTGCGTCAACCTGAACAAGAAGGCGAAGGACGGTCGCATCGACCCGCTCATCGGTCGCGAGAGCGAGGTCCAACGCACCATTCAGGTCCTCTGCCGGCGTCAGAAGAACAACCCGTTGCTGGTCGGTGACCCAGGGGTGGGCAAGACCGCCATCGCCGAAGGCTTGGCCCGCAAGATCATCAAGAACGAGGTTCCCGAAGTTCTGGCGGACGCCACCGTGTTCGCGCTCGACATGGGAACGCTGCTGGCCGGCACGCGGTATCGTGGCGACTTCGAGGAACGCCTGAAGCAGGTGATGAAGGAGATCGAGAACCACAAGAACGCGATCCTGTTCATCGACGAAATCCACACGGTGATCGGTGCCGGCGCCACCTCGGGCGGCGCGATGGATGCCTCGAACCTGCTGAAGCCGGCGCTGGCCCAGGGGTCGCTGCGGTGCATCGGCTCGACCACCTACAAGGAATACCGGCAGTATTTCGAGAAGGACCGGGCGCTGGTGCGGCGCTTTCAGAAGATCGACGTCAACGAGCCCTCGATTCCTGATGCAGTCGAGATCATGAAGGGGCTGAAGCCCTATTTCGAGGAGTTCCACAAGGTCCGCTACACGTCGGAAGCCGTGAAAGCCGCCGTTGAACTGTCGGCACGCTACATCAACGACCGCAAGCTGCCCGACAAGGCCATCGACGTGATCGACGAGACCGGCGCAAGCCAGATGCTGTTGCCCGAGCGCAACCGCAAGAAGACGATCGGCATCAAGGAGATCGAGGCCACCATCGCGACGATGGCCCGCATACCGCCCAAGACCGTGTCGAAGGACGATGCCGAGGTCCTGGCCCACCTCGACGAGACCTTGAAGCGCGTCGTCTATGGTCAAGACAAGGCCATCGACGCCTTGACCTCGGCCATCAAGCTGGCCCGGGCGGGCCTGCGCGATGGCGAAAAGCCGATCGGCTCCTACCTGTTCTCCGGTCCGACCGGGGTGGGTAAGACGGAAGCCGCGAAGCAACTGGCCGCCAGCCTCGGCGTCGAGCTGATCCGGTTCGACATGTCGGAATATATGGAGCGCCATACGATCAGCCGTCTGATCGGCGCCCCTCCCGGTTATGTCGGCTTCGACCAGGGTGGCCTGCTGACCGATTCCATCGACCAGCATCCCCACTGCGTGTTGTTGCTCGACGAGATCGAGAAGGCCCACCCGGACCTCTACAACATCCTGTTGCAGGTCATGGACCACGGCAAGCTGACCGACCACAACGGCAAGGCGATCGATTTCCGTAACGTGATCCTGATCATGACCACCAATGCAGGCGCGGCCGATATGGCACGGGAGGCCTACGGTTTCACGCGGCAGAAGCGCGAAGGCGACGATCTCGAGGCGATCAACAAGCTGTTCACGCCCGAGTTCCGGAACCGGCTCGACGCCGTCGTGCCGTTCGGCCGGCTTCCCGAAGAGGTCATCGCCAAGGTCGTCGACAAGTTCATCCTGCAGCTCGAAGCTCAGTTGGCCGATCGCAACGTGACGGTCGAGCTCACCGACGAGTCTCGCAAGTGGCTCGTCGAGCATGGCTACGACGAGGCCATGGGGGCGCGGCCGATGGCTCGCGTGATCCAGTCCAAGATCAAGACGCCACTGGCCGACGAGGTCCTGTTCGGCAAGCTCAAGAATGGCGGCGCCGTTCGCATCGTGGTGGTGACGGACGAGGCCGGCACCAAGACGCTGGACTTCGTCTATCCCGAGGGCCCTGTGCTGCCTCGGCCGGAGCGCGACATCGTCGAGGCGGGCCGCAAGCGCGACCCCGACGGCAAACGGGCGAAGAGCAAGTCATCGTCCGATGAGGGGGACGGTCCCGACGAGGAACTCGAGGCTCCTTCTTCCGAGTCCGGCGGCGGCTCGGTCCCCAAGGTGCCGCTGAAACTCTGATCGAGTCAGCCGGCCGCTGAGGCAACGAGAACCATCGACCGTCATCGCGAGCGCAGCGAAGCGACCCAGATCACATACTGGGTGTTTCGTCGCTTCGCGCCTCGCAATGACGACCGGTAACGTTTCAGTATCGATCAGCGACCGCGGCTTCCGTCGGGCCGGCTTTCGCGGCGCGGGCGGCGCTCCTATATGAAACGACGAGCACGTCGCACCGTCCGAGCCTCCGCCCGGACGGGGGCGACGCCTGTGGAACCAACATGCCGTCTCAACAGGAAGTCATCACGGCCCTGGCCGGCGTCATGGGGCCGGACGGACGCACGCCGCTTCCGCAATCGGGTGCACTCGGCGGTGTGGTGGTGCGTGACGACCGGGTTTTCGTTTCGCTCGAGGTCGAGAGCTCCCGCGCCGCCGAAGCCGAGCCGCTGCGTGCCAGCGTCGAGCGGGCGGTGTCGAGCCTACCGGGGGTCGGCAAGGCTTTCGTGACGCTGACGTCACAGGCCACGGGCAAGGCCGGCCCGGCCTCCCGGCCCACCTCTCACCCGCACGACCACTCCCATGCGCATGCGCACGGTCCGGCTGCCGCAGGTCCTTCCCCGGGACCAAAGGCCCAGGCCGCTCGGACGGTTCAAGGCGTCCCCGGTGTTCGGACCATCATCGCGGTGGCGTCCGGCAAGGGCGGGGTGGGCAAGTCGACGACGGCCGTCAATCTGGCCCTTGCGCTTAAGCACCTCGGCAACAAGGTCGCGGTGCTCGACGCGGACATCTACGGTCCCTCCATGCCTCGGCTGCTCGGCCTGAAGCAGAAGCCCGAGGTCATCGAGGGCAAGATGATGCGGCCTCTCGAAGCTTTCGGGCTCAAAGTCATGTCGATCGGGTTCCTGGTCGAGGAAGAGACGCCGATGATCTGGCGCGGACCCATGGTGATGTCCGCCATCACGCAGATGCTGCGCGAGGTGGCCTGGGGGGACGTCGACATCATGGTGGTGGACATGCCGCCCGGCACCGGCGACGCCCAACTGACGATGGCGCAATCGGTACCGCTGGCCGGCTCGGTGATTGTCTCGACCCCGCAGGACCTGGCATTGATCGACGCGCGGCGCGGCATTGCCATGTTCAGGCGGACCGAAGTGCCGATCCTCGGCATCGTCGAAAACATGAGCACCTTCGTCTGTCCGCATTGCGGCACCCGCTCCGACATCTTCGCGCATGGCGGGGCACAGCACGAAGCCGAGCGACTGGGGGTGCCCTACCTCGGCGAGATCCCGCTTGCCATTCCGATTCGCGAGACGTCGGATGCCGGTCGGCCGATCGTCGTCGCGGAGCCGAACGGTGCCCATGCGGAGGCCTATCTCAGCATCGCGCGGCGCCTTGTGGCCACCCTCGAAGGCTCACGCGCTCGCCCGGCCCCGCGCATCGTCATCGAGTAGCGTCGTCGAGGCGCAATGGCTGCCATCTTCCTGCGACGAAGGCCTTTTAGGAACAGAACCGATCCGGCAGCAACGGATCGGTGCGCGAGGGAGACAAAACGATGGGGGAGGCGATCGGTCGGCGGGGTTTCATCGCCGGAGCAGCGCTCGGCGCGACCGTACTGGCGTCAGGTCCAACCCGGGCCGCGGGAGCCGATCCCGAGGTGACGTGGCGCTTGACCTCGAGCTTCCCGAAGAGCCTCGATCTGCTTTACGGCGGTGCAGAGGGTTTCGCCCGGGAAGTCGGGCAGATCACGGACGGTCGTTTCCGGATCGATGTGTCCCCGCCCGGCGATATCGTGCCGGGCCTGCAAGCCTTCGACGCCGTCCAGGCCGGGACCGTGGAAGCCTGCCAGACGTCGCTCGATTACGAGTACGGCAAGGACCCGGCCTTCGCGATCCCGACCGCGTTCCCGTTCGGTATGAACGCGCGACAGCAGACCGCCTTCGCGCTCGACGGTGGCGGCAACGACCTTACCAACGCGTTCCTCGCGGACTACGGCGTGCTGGCCTTTCCGGCCGGCAACACCGGGGCCCAGATGGGCGGCTTCTTTCGCCGCGAGATCAAGTCCGCCGCAGATCTCACGGGACTCAAGATCAGGTCTGGGGGACTCGCGGGACGGATTCTGCAGAAACTCGGCGCCGTGCCCCAGCAGACGGCGCGCAGCGAAGTGGTGGCGGCGCTTTCGGCCGGCACGCTCGATGCCGTGACCTGGGTCAGCCCCTACGACGACCAGAATATCGATGACGGCGGCAAGCTGCAGAAGGTCGCGCCGTTCTACTATTACCCAGGCTGGTGGCGCGGCGGCTCCATGGTGCACCTGGTGTTCAACAAGGCGAAACACGATGCCCTCCCGGACTCCTTCAAGGTGGCCCTGCGGACGGCCGCTCTGGCCACGCATACCGCCGTGCTGGCCTCCTACGACGCTGCCAATCCAGCGGCCTTGAAGAAGCTCGTGATTGCGGGTGCCGAACTCCGGGCCTTCCCGCAGGACCTTCTCGAAGCCGCCTACAAGGCCACGAACGAGACCTACAAGGAGATCTCTGACGTCAATCCGCGTTTCAAAACCCTGCTTGACGCTGCGACCACGTTCCGTGCCGACCAATACCTCTGGTGGCAGGTCAGCGAGTATACATTCGACAACTTCATGATCCGCCAGCGCGCGCGCGGCTGACGCATTGCACGACGTGGGGCCGCCTCGCGGCGGCCCTGGGATGACTTGCGATTACTTCGGCATCAACACGCTGTCGATCACATGGACGACACCGTTGGATTGATAGACGTCGGCGATCTCCACGAAGGCGCCCGTCCCCTTGGCATCGATCAGGGCGACCTTGTCGCCATCCATTTTGGCGGTCAGCGTCTCGCCCTCGACGGTCTTCATGTTATAGCTGCCGCCACCGGCCTTGATCCCCTTGGCGATTTCGGCCGCATCGATCTTGCCCGCCACCACGTGGTAGGTCAGGATCTTGGTCAGCGTGGCTTTCATATCGGGCTCTGTCAGCTTTTCGACCGTGCCCGGCGGCAGCTTGTCGAAGGCCGCGTTGGTGGGTGCGAAAACCGTGAAGGGCCCGGAACCCGACAGAGTATCGACGAGACCGGCCGCCTTCACGGCTGCAACGAGGGTCGTGAGGGTCTTGGCCGCCGAGGCATTCTCGACGATCGTCTTGCTGGCCACCATGGGGGCTCCGCCCACCATGGGGTCGGCCGCATAGGCCATGGAAGCGGTCCCGGCCGCCAGCGCAGCGGCAAGGGCCAGGCTGCGGAAGCCGGTGGTGAAGGACGTCATAGGGTGTCTCCCATTCGACGCTGCCGGCACGGAGTGCCAGGGCTTCGCGTCGGCAGGAGTTACGAGGCGTGGTGATGGGAGTTTCGAACCTAACCAAAGGTTAACAATCGAGGTCAGCAGGGGGCATCTTAGATCGTCTGGTTGTAAGCCCCGACACCCTCGTTCTCGCGCAGCACGCCGTCGATGGCCTTGAACATGTCGCGCATGCGGGCCTCGGAGACCGGGCTCTCGACCACGACCACGAGTTCCGGCTTGTTGGAGGAGGCTCGCACGAGACCCCAGGTGCCGTCCTCGACCGTGACGCGCACGCCATTGACCGTGTTGACCTCGCGGATCGCCTGTCCCGTGAAGGTGGCACCCTCGGCCTTCATGGCCTCGAACCTGGCCACGACGGCCGCCGCGACTCCATATTTCACCTCGTCGGCGCAATGGGGCGACATGGTGGGCGAGCCCCAGGTCTTCGGCAGGTCGCGGTAGAGATCCGCCATGGTCTTCGAGGGATTGCGGTCCAGCATCTCGATGACCGCGATGGCGGTCAGCAGGCCGTCGTCGTAGCCGCGTCCGATCGGCGTGTTGAAGAAGAAATGGCCCGACTTCTCGAAACCCGCCAAAGCGCCGAGATCCGATACGCGGCGCTTGATGTAGCTATGGCCGGTCTTCCAGTAATCGGACTTGACGCCGTTGGCGATCAGCACCGGATCGGTGGCGAAGAGCCCGCTCGACTTGACGTCGACCACGAAGGTCGAGCCGGGATGCAGGCCCGACAGGTCGCGGGCCAACATGACGCCGATCTTGTCGGCGAAGATCTCGTGGCCCTCGTCGTCGACGACCCCGCAGCGGTCCCCATCGCCGTCGAAGCCGAGCCCGACGTCGGCGCCCACGGCCTTGACCTTTTCGGCCATGGCTTCGAGCATGTGAAGGTCTTCGGGGTTGGGATTGTAGCGCGGGAAGGTGAAATCGGCTTCGGTATCGAGCGGCACCACCTCGCAGCCGAGCGCTTCGAGGAGCCCGGGCGCGAAAGCCCCCGCGGTTCCGTTGCCGCAGGCCGCCACCACCTTCAGCTTTCGCGAGACCTTCCGGTTCTTTTCGAGATCTGCCAGGTAGCGGGCCGGGAAGTCCGCGACCGGGCAATAAGCGCCGCCTTCGGCCGGTGTTCCTTCGCCGCCGAGGACGAGGTCGCGGAGCCGCGCCATCTCGTCGGGGCCGAACGTGACCGGGCGCTGTCGTCCCATCTTGACGCCGGTCCAACCGTTGTCGTTATGGGACGCCGTCACCATGGCGACGGCCGGCACATCGAGCTCGAACTGAGCGAAATAGGCCATGGGCGAAAGCGCGAGTCCGATGTCGTGCACCCGCAGTCCGCCGGTCACCAATCCGAGCGCCAGCGCGTGTTTGATCGAGGCCGAATAGGCCCGGTAGTCGTGGCCCGTCACGATATCGCGGATCCCATCGGCCCGGAGCATCGTGGCAAGGCCGAGTCCCAGGGCCTGTGCACCGAGAAGGTTCAGTTCCTGGGGGAACAGCCATCGCGCATCGTATTCGCGAAAACCCGTGGGCTTTACCATGGGCTGTGTTTCGGAGGCGAAACTGTTGGGATTCAAGCCGGATACGGGCTTCATGACGGACTCCGGAGAAGAGGGTTGGCGAGAAGCGGAGAGCTCAACGGATGAGCAGCGGGATCGAGAGACAGTGAGAGCGACCCTTGCGGCTTCGCAAGCGGACCTCAAGCTGGTGCGTTCCCGGCCGCAGGGCGGACAAGTCGACCGTGGCCGCGAAGGCGCATTGCGGAGTGTTCCAATCCCGATGCGTTTGTCCCGGCGCGAAAGACCCGCCCGCCGCGAGCGGACTGCCATCGACCCGCACCTCCAGCGAATCCGGAGCATCGTCTCGGAATGCGATCCATCCCTCGATGACGACGTCCCGCAGCGGGGCGAGGTCGAGCCCGTAGCTCTTTCTGAACGGCTTGCTCTCGTCGACCTGCGCCAGGATTCGACCGGTCGCGTCGGGGTCGAACGATTGCTGGCTGCCGTAGCGCAGCACCGGAATCTCCGTGCGGATCGGCGCACCGACCTCAGGCTTCCGCATGACGCAGAACGACTGGTAGCCCATGAGGCCTTCCATTGCGATGTAATCGATATCGAAGATGCTGCCCCAGAACCGTTTGAGCCACTCCGGCGACACGAAGATCATCGGGCCGCCGTCGTTCCAGTTCTGGTGGGGCCCTTTGACATACATGCCGAAATCGTCGCCGCGGGTCCAATAGGGCTCGCCCAGCATCTCCTCCATCGGCACCTGGCCCATGAAGGACACGAAGAAGGTGCCGCCCGGCTTGAGGATGCGGCGGATTTCCATCAGCCACTGGTGCCACGTAGAGTGGATGTGGCTCAGGACGGAGATCGCGTAGACGAGATCGAAGCTGTCGTCTTCGAACGGGATCGTCGGCACTTCGCTGATCTGGAAGAAACGGAACGGCGGCGACAGGTTCTGGACCGACCAGCGGATACTGCTACCATCGATGTCGCAGCCCCAGAACTCGGCCTGTTGCGCTTCCTTGCCGAAGTGCCGGAGAGCGCGGCCGACTCCGGATCCGAAATCGAGGCAGCGGCCTCCTTCCCATGCGAAGCCCTCGGGCAAGGCTCGGACGATCGTATCCCGGATCGCCTTGCCGCTCTCCTCGAAGTCGCCGAGCGTGACGGAGCCGATCCTTTGAGCCAGACGTAAGGGCGGCAGCGGCAGGCCTCCCGCTTCCCCCGGCTCGGCCGGTGTCAGCAAGGGAAAGTGGACGTGGTCGCCGCGCACACCCCGGAACAATGCGCTCGCAGGGCCCGTCATGGCGAGTTGCTTCGCCCTGACCCCAACCTCGAAGGCTTCGGCGTCGTCGTAGGGGACGGCGGTGCGCCCTTCGAACTGGCCGAAGTGGAGGTAATGCAGCAACGGGTTGATGTTTTCCGCTCCGACCTCCGGGTTCTGGGCGATGTAATAGGCCGTATCGAAGCGCGGTCCGGCGCTGCGCCCCTCGGCGGCGCCCCTCGTCCAGTAGTGGACCAACGGGTTCAGGCCCGCCTCGCGGACGTCGGCATTGACCTCCGAGTACCACGCCGAGTCGAAGAAGGCATTGGGGTTGCGGCCTTCGGCGGCACCCGATGACAGATAATGCTCGACGGGGTCGAGCCCGGCTGCTCCGAGTTCGGGGTAGGTTGCCCTATACCAGTCCTCGTCGACGAGGCCGCTCGACCGCAGAAGATCCGACGGGACCGGGCCTTCGGGCGTGGTCGGGCCGGTCTCCTTGCGCCGCCTTGACAACAGGCCCATCGAATATCCTCATCCTTCGCTGCCGGCCGGGTCGCGGGCTCGCTGGTGTCACGAAGGGCGCGATGGCCATCGCCCGCAGGCCTCTTACGGCTTGGGGCACAGCCTTTCAACCCGCGCCGGATCGCTCACGGGCCCGCTTCTTCCGGCTGCGAAGGTATAGCCTCAGCGTCCGTAGACGTCCTCGAACCGGACGATGTCGTCTTCGCCGGTATAGCTGCCGACCTGCACCTCGATGAGTTCCAGGTTGATCTTTCCGGGGTTGCTCAAACGATGCACCGAGCCGATCGGCAGATAGGCGGCCTCGTTCTCGTGCCGCAGGATCACCTGATCGTCGATCGTGACTTCGGCGGTGCCCCGCACCACCACCCAATGCTCGGCGCGATGGAAGTGCTTCTGCAACGACAGGCGCTGGCCGGGCTTGACCATGATGCGCTTCACCTGGAAGCGCTGTCCCGTGTCGATGCGCTGGTACCAGCCCCAGGGGCGGTACATGCGCAGGTGCTCGTCCACCTCGAGCCGCTTTCGGGCCTTGAGCTGGGTGACGAGGTCCTTCACCGAATCCGACCGGTCGCGCGACGTGACCAGCACGGCATCGGGCGTCGCGATGACGACGACGTTGTCGAGCCCGACCACGGCCGTCAGGAGCGCGTCGCTGTGGACCAGGCTGTTGCGAGTCTCGACGACCTCGACATTGCCCCGCAAGGCATTGCCGCGCCCGTCTTGCGGAGACGCGTCCCAGAGTGCTCCCCAGGTGCCGATATCCGACCATGGAAACGCGACCGGCAGGACGCCCGCCATCCGGGTCCGTTCCATGACGGCGTAATCGATCGAGATCTTGGGCGCCTTGGCGAAGGCCTCGGCATCGAGGCGCAGGAAATCGAGATCCGAGTGCGCCTTGTCGACGGCGGCGCGCGCCGCCGCCAGCACCTCGGGCGCATGTTCCTCGAGCTCATCCGCCATGACGTCGGCCCGGAACAGGAAATTGCCGCTGTTCCACAGATAGCCCTGGTCGATGTAGCGGGTGGCCGTCTCGGCATCCGGCTTCTCGACGAAACGTTCGACCCTGGACGCCTTGGTGCCGGAGATCGGCATGCCGGGATGGATGTAGCCGTAGCCGGTGGCGGGCGTGGTTGGCGTAACGCCGAGCGTCATGATGTAGCCGGCCCGCGCGCCATCCGCCGCATCCCGACAGGCCGTGACGAAAGCCTCCGTATCGCTGATCAGGTGATCGGCCGCGACGATCAGCACGATCGCGTTCGGGTCCTGCCGCTGCCCGAGGCAGGTCGCGACCGCGACCGCGGCGGCCGAGTCGCGGCGCATCGGTTCGAGAACGATTTCGGCCGCGATGCCGATCTCGTGCAATTGCTCGGCCGCGATGAAGCGAACGTCGCTCGATGCCAGGATCACCGGCTTCGCGAAGACGGGATCGGCGAAGCGCTGTGCCGTCGTCTGAAAGTTCGACAGATCTTCCAGAAACGGGATGAATTGCTTCGGCATGCTCTCGCGGGAGGCCGGCCATAGGCGGGTCCCCGAGCCACCGCACATGATGACCGGGATGATGCGGCCTGCACCGGCTCGCGCCGCGGCGCCCTGGCTCGATGATGCGTGTGGCCCGGACGCTCCGGTGCCGAAGTCTGGGGTACTGGCGGGGGAAGCGGTTGCCATCGATCGGCTCCTCATTCCATTCTGTGGCTGCGGCGAAATCGTCGACAGGGTACCGGGATAGGGGTCCCCTTGTCGACGCCCTCGCTCGTGTTGAAGTAAACGGCGCCCGTCATCGGTCAACACGGGGGCGGTCGACCGGTTACCGAGAGCATGCACCCAATGCGGGTTGAAGACCGGGATGCGGAGCGTTAGAGCATGTTCATCAAAGGGGTGACAGGCTGACAAACGACGGTGCGGCGACGATGGCCGACGTCGCGCTGCAGGAGCCCGCGACATTGGACACCTTAGCCACCGACCCGTCCCGGCCTTTGCTCTTGGCCGCCCCGACTCTTGGATCGCCCGCGGTGCGAGAGGCGGAGCCCAGGGTCGCGGTCCTGGTGCCATGCTATAACGAGAGCCTGACAGTCGAGCGCGTGGTCGAGGGTTTTCGTAGCGCCCTGCCTGGCGCCACGGTCTACGTCTACGACAACAACTCGACCGATGACACGGTTTGCCGCGCCACATCGGCTGGTGCCATCGTCAAGCTCGAGCGTCGGCAGGGCAAAGGTCACGTCATCCGGCGCATGTTCGCCGACATCGAGGCCGACTGCTATATTCTTGTCGACGGCGACGATACCTACGATGCGAGCGTTGCGACGAAGGTGATCAGCACCCTCACCCGGGAGGGCTGCGACTTCGTCAACGTCGCGCGGGTCTCGACGTCGACGGAAGCCTACCGGCCCGGGCATCGGTTCGGTAATCTTGTCCTGACCCAGATGGTCCGGTCGTTCTTCGGCCGGGAAAGCTCGGATATGCTGTCGGGCTACAAGGGAATGTCGCGACGTTTCGTGAAATCCTTCCCGGCCATGTCGGGCGGCTTCGAGACTGAAACGGAGCTGACGGTCCACGCACTCGAAATGCGGATGCCCATGGCGGAGATCGCGGCGCCCTATCGCGAGAGACCGTCGGGCTCGACGAGCAAGCTGCGCACCTACCGGGACGGTGCACGGATCGTGATGCTGATTTCCCGCCTCGTGAAAGACGAACGGCCCCTCCAGTTCTTCGGCGCCCTCGGCCTTGCGGTCGGGTGTCTCGGCCTGTTGCTGGGCCTGCCTGTCGTCTTGACCTTCTTCGAAACCGGCCTTGTTCCCCGTCTGCCGACCGCGGTTCTCAGCGTCGGGCTCGTGGTCCTGGCCTGGTTGGCGATCTTCGCCGGCCTCATCCTCGACGTGGTCACGAAGGCGCGACAGGAGTTCAAGCGTCTGACCTATCTGTCGATCAAAAGGTTCGGTGTCGATTGAACCTCGCTTGGCCGAGACTTCTGCTGCGCCTCCGGTCGGACGGAGGACAATTCCTGCGGTTCTGCGCCGTGGGGGCGGTCGGTTTTTGCGTCGATGCGGCGGGCCTGCTGCTCCTGGTCGGGGCCGCGGGCATGAACCCCGTGGCGGCCCGCTTCGCATCCTTTGCCTGCGCGGTCCTGGCGACCTTCGAACTCAACCGGCGCTGGGCCTTTGCGGGAGCGATCCCCCAGCCTTACCTTCAACGCCTGGTGGCCTATCTCGGCGTCCAAGGCGTGGGTTTCCTCCTCAATCTCGGGGTCTACTCGGCCGCCTACCTGCTCTTGCCGCCTCCCCTCAACGCGCCCGTGTTGTCTCTGGCCTATGCATCGATCCTGGCGCTCCTGGTCAATTTCGCCGGTGCCCGGTTCGTCGTGTTCCGGCGGCGATCCGCCTGAGGGCGCCCCGGCGGTCGCGACGTGAGGGTGAGATCCGGTGCCGGACGAGGCCGGCCGGATCTTTCAAAGACAGACCCGCGTCGTCGCCAATGCGCGCGAGGACGACCTCATTCAATCGTCGGTCAAAGGCAGCCAGACGAAACCCTATCGACAGACCATCAAAATCCTGAAGGAGAAAGACCCCAGGGCGCAATCGCTCTTCGACCCTGACGGCGAACCCACCCTGGCGATGACCGAAGCCGACATCGAACTGCTGTTGGCGTCGTAGAGCATGTCTCACTGGCGTCGCGGAGAGACGCTCGCAACCGCAAAGAAAAAGGCCCGGCGAACCGGACCTTCGAGCTCAAATTGCTCTCGCGACCGGCGGGACAGGCGCCCGCACGGCGCCGGCGTCAGCGCGCCGTGAAGACGCTGAACGTGCCTTCGAAAGGCTTATAGGCGTCCTTGCCGACGGAGGTCAGCATCTCGCCGACCTTGGTGGCTTGCGCCATCATGCTGGCATAGGACGCCTTGGCATAGTCGGTCTGGACCTGAACGACGGCGTCGAGGCTCTTGGTGCCGAGCAGGCGCGTGACCGCGGCAGAACCGTCTTCCATGCTCTTCTTGGAAAAGTCGGAGGTCTCGGCAGCAATCTGCTGGAGACCGCGGGACACTGCAGCCGCGGAGGCGGTCGCGGCTTCGATCTGACTCTTGCCCAGCTTCTGCATGTCTTCGACGGTCTTGAACATGGTGACACCCTTCTGAAAGTCGCGACGCACGCGACCAGAAGGCACCAAACGCATCCCGTCGAGCTCGCAGCATCGTCATAGTTGCGTCGCACCATCGGGTCAACGCCCGTTTTGTGCATTGCACCATTCGCACAATCGTCCGGACTTGGCTCACGCAGCGTTAACCGCGGTGTAACCGCGATCCCCTACCGTTTCCGATTGTGCCCTTTCGATCACGTGCGGGCCGTCGAGACGGGCCGCGGATCGGCTTAGCCGGTTCGGAGTGGGATGAGTCATATGGTCGTGCGTAGCGTGGCTAAGGTGTGGGTGCGTCGTCTTCTGCCTGTTTCGGCAGCGGTCCTCATGCTTGCCGCGGCGGTGCCGGCGCAGGCCCGGGGACATCTCTTCCATCGCCACGCCTTCAGTCAGCACGTTCCCCACTCGGCCCGGGTGGCGCTCGGCGGCGCCGGCCCGAACTTCTCGGCCATCGTCGTGGATGCCAATACCGGTCGCACCCTTTACGCCGTGAACGAGGACGCGCCGCGTCATCCGGCCTCCATCACGAAAGTGATGACCCTATACCTCCTGTTCGAGGAACTGCAGAAGGGCCGCATCTCGCTCGACAGCCCCCTGCAGGTTTCAGCGCACGCGGCTGCCCAAGCCCCGACGAAGCTCGGGCTCCGGCCCGGATCCACGATTGCGGTCGAGAACGCGATCAAGGCCATCGTCACGAAATCGGCCAACGACATGGCCGTGACCGTGGCCGAGAACCTCGCCGGAGACGAGGTCAGTTTCGCTCAGCTGATGACCCAGAAGGCGCATTCGCTCGGCATGACCCACACGTTCTACCATAACGCCTCGGGTCTCCCCGACATGCGCCAGATCACAACGGCGCGGGATCTGGCGCTGCTGGGACGGGCCATTCACGATCGCTTTCCCCACTACTATCATTATTTCTCGACGCCGAGCTTCACCTACGCCGGTTCGTTCATGCCGAACCACAATCACCTGATGAGCCGCGTCACCGGCATGGACGGGATCAAGACCGGTTACACGAACGCTTCGGGGTTCAATCTCCTGAGCTCCGTCAACCGTGGCGGCCGCCACATCGTCTCGGTGGTCATGGGCGGCAAGACGGCGGCGAGCCGCGACAGCATCATGCAGTCGCTCATCGAAGGCCATATCGAGGAGGCGTCCGCAACCCCGACCACGCATGTGGCGGAGGGTGTTCCGATCGAAGAGGCGGCGCCGACGCCGATCAGGTTCGCGCCGGAACCCAAGGCCGTCGAGCGTGAATCCATGCCCGATCGCGGAGACGTGGCCCAGGACGCCGCAGACGACGAGGCAACAGCCTCGCCGGTCGAACTGCATCCGCCGCGTGGCCCGAGCCTCATCGCACCCGAGATGGCGGTGCCCCCACCACCCGTCCCGAGCGAGCGTCCTCGGCTGGCCGCCACGCAACGGCCCGACCACATCAACGACAACAAACCCCGGCCAGCCTTCATCGCCGGTGCTCCGAGAGCCGTCGACCCGGGCCGAGTGCCGCTTCCCCTGGCGGCCGAGCGGGGCCTCTCGGGTGACGGATCCACGAATCGACGGGTCCTGGTCGCTTCCGCCAGCAACGTCCCGGTCGCGACCGCCACACCGTCGAGCCTGCATTGGGTCACCGGCCCGGCCCCGGTGCGCCGCGGCCCGAGTGCCGAGGATGCCAAAGTGACCGCGGGCAGCAAGGCTCAACCGATCGTCTCCGAAACCGCAGCCGACAAGACCGGCAGCCTCGGCCCGAAAATCGGCGCCGTAGCGGGGATCCCCCACGACGAGGCCCGCGCCCCGGGCCCCAAAGGCGACTGGGTGATCCAGATCGGTGCCACCGATAATGAAGGTGCCGCAGCCGAACTCCTGAGCCGCGCCAGATCCGAGAGCCGCTTGGCGCTCGCCTCCGCCAAGCCCTTCACGGAAAAGGTCCAGAAAGGCGATTCAACGCTTTATCGCGCCCGCTTCGCGGGCCTCGCTCCGGCCGAGGCCGAGACGGCCTGCAAAACCTTGAAACGTTCGGGCTTCGCGTGTTTCGCCACCCGGAACTGATGGGCCTCCCCGTTCTGCGGCCTCCGCCGTAGCAACACATCTAGCAGTCGAAACTCACCCGGGGCTGATCACCACGCCCCAATCCAGCTCCCAGTCTGCCAGCGGAACATCACGGATGTCGTCGCATCAGGACGTCTTTAGCTTCGTTCACCCGGGCCGCCAGATCGGTGGACCCACCGTGGTCTGGATGGGCCTTCTTCATCACGGTCCTATGGGCTCGCGCGACCTCCTCCCGACTCGCGCCTTGCGCAAGACCAAGAAGCTTGTAGGCCTCCTCCTCCGACATGGCACCGGAACGGCCACCCGCCCTGCCGCCCGCGCCCGCCGAACCTTTACGGCTCCCCGCGTGTCCCTGGTCCTGTTCTGCAGCACGCCATCCGGGAAACCTGCGGTCGAAATAAGCCTCTAGCAGGCGAGCGCCTTCCACATCCACCGAACGGCAGAAGTCGTAGAGCGTCACCAGCCGTTCGCGGTCGAGTTGCATGAGGCTCGCCCCCTCGAAGGGTCCGGCCAGGACGGTACCGGTCATGACGCCGGTCGTGTGGTCGAGCTCCATCTCGATCGTCGCGGAGCGCACCCTCGACATGCGACCGCGTTTGGTGCCCGTGGGTCTCGCTCGGCGCAGCGTGCTCCAAAGGCCCGCGGTGCGACCGCTCGCGAGCCAGAAACCCAGGCCACCGAACCCAAGTGCAAGATCGATGCGCCCTCTCACCAGCATGAGCAGCGCGAAGCCGAGCAACACGACGCCAGCGCCTTGTTTCATCCGGGCCGCCATCAGGGCCGGGCTGGCACGAAGGAACTGGCGGAGAAGCGTCGAGCCAATCCACAACAGAACGAAACCGGCGACGAGCGGAACCATGGAACAGTCCCGTCTCAGCGCATCTGCGACAGGAGCAGCCGAGCGGCTGCCGGATCACCGGCCTTCGCCTCGGCTTCGAGCGCCAGACTGCCACCGGCCGCGTAGGCGGCGGCGGCAGACAGCAAGGCACCGAGCTTGCCGGGAGCAGAGGCGTCGAACGCCGCATAGGCACCTCCCGTCAACCTGGCGATCTCGCGAAACGCGCGCTCCGCCGCAGGATCTCGACCTTCGTGGAACATGAAAGCCTTCAGGCCCAGAAGCGCCAGTTCGCCGGCCTTGGCACAGAGTGGATCGATGCGCTCCTCGACGGCGTCGCCGACATAGATCAAGGCGCCCGTCCTGGCCCGCTTGGCTTCGTCGCGGGCATGCGTCAACACCCGCCCGATCTGGGTGTTGCCACCCTCCACGTGGATGCGGGCCATGAGACGTCTCAAGCCAGCGCCGCCCGATACGAAGGACGACGCCTTGCATTCACGCAGGCCGCGGAAATAGACGAGCTGCACGTCGAGGCCGCCGAGTTTCGCTGTGGCGTCGAACATGCGGCCCTGCAAGGCGATCGCGGCATCCCACGTCGGTTGGCGGCTCATCGTCGCATCGAGGGCGAAGATCAGCCGCCCTCTCCCGGCACCCGCACCGGTGGTGGCCGGCGAAGCAGCCGCATTCAGGAAAGCGTCGACGTCCGCGGGGCCCTGGGATGCACGGCGGTCGATCGCACGTTGATCGTCGGTCGGGGGCAAAGCGAAACCTCGAAGTGCCAGGATACACGTTGTTGAGTAGATCGTGCATCATCGGAACTTCGCAAGCTGCCTTCCGGCGGCAAATGACGTTCGGGAGGCGTCAGATCAGCCCCAAGTCACGCAGTTCGCGCCTCAGGGTCTCGGGCATGGCGACGATGTCGGGAGGTCCGCTCCCGAGATCTCGGGGGGCACCGCCCTGGTCGAGGTAACGCCAACCCTGAAACGGGCGGCATGGGCGCGTTTCCACCTCGACGAGCGTGGGTTCGAGCACGAGGTGGCATCGCCCGATACCGTCGTGGTCCGTGAACGGGCGAACGGCTCTGAGCCGCTGCCGGACCGAGATCTGCCCCTTCACGACCCAGAACAGCGAGCCGCCGTCGATCAGTTCGGCCGCCCGCTTGGGAACCATACGGGTCGTGTGGCGCTGCTCGGGAGTCTCGCCCATCCGCCGCTGCTCGTCGAGACGGGCAGCGATCCAGCCTTCGAGGTCGGCTATGCTGTCGGCGCCGACACAGAGTTTCAGCAGGTGAAGCGGCATGTCACGTTTTTGGCCCCGACGGGGCCGCGGCACAAGCTGTTAACGCCAGCTGTCCCCCGCTCAAAAGCCACAGGCCGGCCATGCCGCAGCTATGGAGCGAAGCGCAACCTTGACCCTGACGACGGCATTGTGGAAACCGGGGGTGAGCTTCACGTTGAGGCGCTAAGACGCACGCCGCCGCGCAGCGCGCGAGGAGATCTTTCGATGTCGAAACCGAACCGCCGTTCCGTCCTCCTGGGGGTCGCGAGCCTCGCGGGCTCCACATTCATTCCCTTCGCGGCCCGAGCCCAGGAGGTGGATGCCTCCGAGATCTACGGACCCGTCACTGGCGAGCCTTTCCCGGTCCGCGGGATCGACCTTTCGCGGGTCAACCCTCGGTTTCTCCGCACCCTCGTCGACTACCCGACGGAACAGCCGGTCGGGACCATCGTGATCGATCCCGCACATCATTTTTTGTATCTCGTGATCGATAACGGACAGGCGATCCGCTACGGCGTCGGCGTGGGACGGCAAGGCTTTCTGTGGTCCGGGACGGCATCGATCGAAGCCAAGCGCGAATGGCCGGATTGGTACCCGCCGAAGGAAATGTTCGAACGGCAGCCTGAAATCGTCAACGAAATGGCGAAGCTGCAGAGCGGCATCGGCATGCACGGCGGCACCGGCAACCCGCTCGGAGCCCGCGCCATGTATCTCTACAAGGACGGCAAGGACACGCTCTATCGTATCCACGGCACGATCGAACCCTATACGATCGGCACCAGCGTCTCGTCGGGTTGCATCCGCATGATCAACCAGGACGTGCTCGACCTCTACCAGCGCGTCGATGTCGGCACCAACGTCGTCGTTCTTGGCGATGCGGTCCCCACAAATCAGGTCTCGCAGAACCGTCGCCGGGCGAAGCCCAGCCCCGAGGATGCGCAACAAGCGGGTGTGCCGGCAGATCCGCGACCGGTCTACGACCCTGCCCAGGACCCCGACCAGGCATATTGAGAGCCGCCGTCGGAAGGATGCCCTTGCCGTCAAGGATAAGGGGCATCCGGCCGTATTGGTGTGCCAGATCGGCGTTGAAGCTTGAGCTCTACAGTTGTCATTGCGAGAAGTGTAACGTTGAAGCAACCCAGCGCATTATTCCGGATGAGCTGGGTTGCTTCGCTACGCTTGGAATGACGGATGATGGATCTGAAGCTTTTGACTCGATCCCACCCGTGTCTTTAGCTCGCTTCGAGCTCAAGACATCCTGATCCAGTGATGGCTTGCCTTACTCGGCGGCCTCAGAATAGTCGGGTGCGTAGGGGCGGATGCCCGGGCGCAGTTGCGTCGCTCCGATCGTCGGTTCGTCTGCTTCACCGACGAGCCGTCCGAGCAACCCACCCAATAGACGCCCTGCATCGTCGAGAATGGTGAACACGGCCGGAACGAAGAGAAGCGACAGCACCGTCGATACCAGCAAGCCGCCGATCACCGCGATCGCCATGGGAGAGCGGAACTCACCGCCGTCGCCGAACGCGAAGGCCGAGGGGATCATGCCCGCCACCATGGCGATGGTTGTCATGACGATCGGCCGAGCCCGCTTGCGACCCGCCTCGACCAGGGCTTCGAGGCGCGGTGTCCCGCGGCGGATCTCCTCGACGGCGAAATCGATCAGCATGATGGCGTTCTTGGTCACGATGCCCATCAGCATCAGCACGCCGATCACCACCGGCATGCTGATCGGCCGATCCGTGATGAGCAACGCCAGGATGGCGCCACCGATCGAGAGCGGCAACGAGAACAGGATGGTGATCGGCTGGGTGAAGCTGCCGAACAGCAGCACCAACACCCCATAGACCATCATCAGCCCTGCGCCGATCGCCAGTGCGAACGACGAGAACACCTCGTTCATGATCTCGGCGTCGCCGGACTGCCTGATCTCCACGCCGTGCGGCAGAGCCTTGGCGGTCGGCAGTTGATAGAAGGCCGTGAGGCCCTCACCAAGCGGATGCTGGCCCGCCATATCGGCTTCGACCGTCACCCGACGCGCCCGATCGAAGCGCGCGATAGCGGTCGGACCACGCCCAACCTTGAAATCCGCCACCGAGGCGAGCGGTACCCCGCCCGAGGCCGTTGGGACCCGGAGCTGTTTCAAGACGTCGAGGTTGGAGCGAGCGCCTTGGTCGAGCTCCACTCGGATCGGGATCAGACGATCGCCGGCATTGAACTTCGCGAGGTTGGCATCGACGTCGCCGAGAGTCGCGACCCGGATGGTCTCGGACAAAGCCTCCGTCGATAGGCCGAGATCCGCCGCGAGGCCCGGCTTCGGCACGATCTCGAGTTCGGGCCGGTCGAGATCGGCGGTCGAGGTCGGGTTGGCGAAGAGCGGCACCGTCCGCATTTCGCTGGCGAGCTGGTCGGCCGTTTCGTCGATGGCCTTGATGTCGCTCCCGGCGATGGTCAGCTGCAGGTCGCGCTGGCCGTTGTCGTTCATGAACCAGTAGCGGATGTCGGGGACCGCCGCCATGTCGCGGCTGATCTCGGCCTGAACCGCCTGTTGGGTGACGCTCCGCCTGCTTTTGTGAACGAGATTGATCACCAGCGTGGCCTTGCGCACCTCGGCCGTCCCACCGAGGATCTGGCCGCCGTAGACGAGAACCGATTTTACCTCCGGAATGGCGCGCAGCCTCTCCGTGATGCGACGGGTCACGGCGGCCGTGTCGTCGAGCCGCGAGCCCGGCGGCAGTTCGATCGCCAGGAGCGAGCGCGCATTGTCCTCGGCCGGCAGGAGTCCCGACGGCAGGAGTTGGGTCGACCACAGCGACAGGGCGAACAGCGCCAGGCCGGCCGTCAGCGTCAGCCAGCGGTGGCGCACGGACCAGCGCACGATGCCCGAGTAGAAGCGGATCGCCGCGCTGTCGCGTTGCAAGGCATCGGGATGCGCCCTCAGGAAGTAGGCCGCGATGACCGGCGTCAGTAACCGCGCCACGATGAGGGAGAAGAAGACCGCGATCGCGACCGTCAAGCCGAACTGCCTGAAATACTGCCCGGGGATGCCGCCCATGAAGCTGACCGGCGCGAAGACCGCCACAATCGTCATGGAGATGGCGATCACCGCCAGGCCGATCTCGTCGGCGGCTTCGAGCGACGCCCGGTAGGCGGATTTGCCCATCCGCATGTGCCGTACGATGTTCTCGATCTCGACGATGGCATCGTCGACGAGGATGCCGGTCACGAGCGTGATGGCGAGCAGGCTCACGGCGTTGAGCGAGAAGCCCAGCATGTCCATGATCCAGAACGTCGGGATGGCGGAGAGCGGCAGAGCCACGGCCGAGACCAGCGTCGCCCGGAGGTCGCGCAGGAACAGGAACACCACGAGGACCGCCAGGACCGCACCCTCGACCAGGGTCTCCATGGCCGAACGATAGTTGCCGATCGTGTAGTCGACCTGGTTGTCGACCCGCGAGAGGGTGAATTCGGGATGCGCCTTGCCGATCAGTGCCAGTTTGCGCGACACGAGGTCCGCGACCGTTGCGTCGCTGGCGCCCTTGGCCCGGGTGACACCGAACGCCACCACGGGCTGGCCGTCGAGCGACGCGAAGCTGCGGGGTTCGGCTGCCGCATCCGTCACGGAGCCGAGTTCGTCGAGTCGCGCCTTTCGGCCGCTGCCGAGCCAGATCGGCAGAGCCGCGAGGTCCGCCACCGTACGGGTGCCGGCCAGGGTGCGGATGGCCTGTTCCTGGCCGGCGATTTCGCCGCGGCCTCCCGCGAGATCGACGTTGGTGGCCCGCAGCTGGGCGTTGACGCTGGCCGCGGTGACGTTGAGCGACAGGAGCTTGCGCGGATCCAGCGACACGCGGATCTCACGGTCGACGCCGCCCGACCGGGTGACGCCGCCAACCCCCTTGATGCTCTGCAGTTCGCGCGCCACCGTGTCGTCGACGAACCAGGAGACCTGCTCGACCGAGCGATTCGGCGACGAGGCCGCATAGGTGACGATCGGCAGGCCTTCGAGGTCGAAGCGCTGCACGATCGGCTCGTCGATGGTCCGCGGCAGTTCCGTCCTGATCTTGCTGATGGCATCCTTCACGTCATTGAGGACGCGATCGATATTGACCCCGATGTTGAACTGGATGGTCGTCGACGACGACCCGTCGCTGACCGACGAGATGATGTGCCAGATGCCCGGAACGCCGGCGACGGCGTCCTCGACCTTCTTGGTCACCTGGGTTTCGAGTTCCGAAGGTGCTGCGCCCGATTGCGTGATCAGGACCTGGACGATCGGGATATCGATGTTCGGCATCCGGGTGATCGGCAGCGCGCGGAAGCTGACGATGCCGAGGATCACGAGAACCAGGAAACTGACGACGGCCGGCATGGGCCGGCGGATCGACCAGGCCGAAACAGCAAATCTCATCGGCTGGCCTCTTGGTCGGCCGCCAAGGGGCGGATGATATCGCCGGCACGCAGGAAAGCCGCGGCTCGCGCCACGACGGTTTCGCCCGTTTTCAGACCGTTGCGGATCTCGATCTCATTGTCTGCCGTGAGGCCGGTCTCGACGCTGCGCCGCTCGATCCGGTCGCCCTGCCCTACGACTTCGACCGACCAGATGCCGTCCTGGCCGGTCACGGCGGAAGTCGGAACCCCGATGCTGTCGCGATGCGCGATGTCGATCACGGCGGTCGCGAAGGAGCCGATCCGGCCCGCGGCATCACCTTCGAGCGCGATCCGAACCCGCCCGAGCCTCGTCGCCTTGTCGACCTCGCTGGAGATCAGCCGCACGCTCCCCTTGACCGTCGTGCCGGCTCCCGCGACATCGACGGCGGCCTTCATGCCGAGCCGTGTCCGGGCCAGGACATTGTCCGGCGCCTCGGCGTCGAGATCGATCGCACCATCCTCGATGATGCGGTACAGGGCATCTGCCCCGCTGTTGGCGAGGGCACCGAGACGGGCGGTCCGCCGGCTGACGATCCCGGCCACCGGAGCCCGAACCTCGGTGCGGGCGACCCGCACGTCGAGTTCACGACGCTGCGCCTCCTGGCTTCGCTTGTCGGCCGCTGCCACCGCGAGAGCGCTTCGGGCTCCCGCCAATTGGGCTTCGGAGGACCTTGCCGCCGAGGCGCGCTGGTCGAGCGCCGCTTGCGACATGACCCCGGCGTCGAGGCGCTTGCTGCGCTGGTAATCGGCCTGCGCCTGCGTGTCGGATGCCGCGAACTGGGCGATGGCATTCTGAGCCTGGGCCATGGCGGCATCGGCGCGGGCCAGCGCGGCGTCGCTCTCGGCCTGCAGCGCATCGAGTTGGCTTCGATCGAGGCGCGCCAGGATCTGCCCTTTCTCGACGTGGTCGCCGTCCTCGGCCAAGACGTCGGTGATCCTCACACCGTCGATCTGCGGCCCGACCATGGCCTCCTCGCGGGCCACGAGGGTTCCCGAAACGAAAAGCTGATCCCGGAAGGGCCTCGTTGCGGTCTTGATCACGGTGATGGCGGGAGGCAGAGGTGCAGTGGCCTCCTTGACCTCACCCGGTGTGCCGGCACGGTCGGTGGGGTGTTCCGCGGCGAGCTTCGCCAACCGATCGGCCGCCTGCCCGAGCCCCACGCGCTCCAAGGCGACGCGCAACGCGGGCCGGGACGCCGGGACGAAGAGATCTGCGGCGATCCCTGCGGCGGCAACCAGAAGAAAAAGGAACAGGATGCGCCGGACCATGCGTTTCATGCCGGCACGCTCCTCGGGTTCGAAGCCCCCTGCCGCACAGCCCCCGAGAACAGGGCCTCGAAGATCCCCATTGCCAGGGCCACCTCCGCCTCGCCGTCGAAACCGGTCTCGATGGCGCGCCGCTTGAACAGGCCCGCCGTGACGGTGAGGAGCACGCGCATCGTGAAATCCGGGTCGAGGCCGGCCGCACGAGACGGACCTTCCACGACCTCGAGAAGGCGGCTCCTGACGTCGGCGTCGATGCTGCGGCAGATCGCAGCCACCGCCGGGTTGCGCCCAGCCTCGGCCCAGATCTCCAGCGCCATCTGGGCGCAGGCGACCGGGGCCTCGACCAGGTGCTTGCGCAACAGCGGTTCCATGGCCGCAAGCGGATCATCGGCCGCGGAAAGCAGCCGGAAATCGGCCGCCATCGCGGCTTGATCGCGTTCGGCCAGGCCCGACACCAATGCTTCCTTGGAGCCGAAGTAGCGATAGAGGTTTCCGGCACTCATCCGGGCCTCGGACGCGACGATCTGCATCGTGGCCGCGTGAAAGCCGTGGCGAGCGAAGGCGCGTTCGGCAGCCTCCAGGATGCGGGTTCGACGATCGTCGTCCGGCTCCCGCGTCAAAACACTGACAGACATCACGGCCCCGAGAATGAACGTTCATTCTCCTTTAGGATGATAGTCTGGCGCCATCAAGGCGCGGGTTGTCGCGCCTCCCGGCGGAGAAACGCCGTTCCTGCTAAAGGGCATCGTAGCCGGCCATGCGCCACGGTTCGGCCTTCGCACCGGCGATCCAGCTCTGCCAGGCCGGCAACGCCATGATGGCCGCCATGTAGGCGCGGGTCTCGGGCAGGACGTCGATCGCGTAGGCCTGGAAACGGTTGACCACGGGCGCCCACATGGCATCGGCCGCCGAGAAGGCGCCGAACAGAAAGGCCCCATCCTGCCCATAACGCCGGCGGGCATCGCGCCAGGCCGTCTCGATCCGATCGATGTCGGCCCGCACCTCCGGGCCGATCGGAACCGGCTTCGGCTCGCGTCGGAAATTCGTCGGGCAGGCCTGCCGCAACGCCTGGAACCCCGCATGCATCTCGGAACTCAGGGCGCGGGCGGTGGCGCGGGCGGCGCGATCCCGGGGCCAGATCGGCAGATCTGGGAAAGCTTCGGCGACGAATTCCATGATGGCCAGCGATTCGGGGATCACGAGGCCGTCGGCGTCGAGAACGGGGACTCTGCCGTTGGGACTGGCGGCCCCGATAGCGGCGCGGGTTTCGGGCCGGTCGAGCGGGATCACGGTTTCGTCGAACGGGATGTCGAAATGCTTGAGGAGGATCCAGGGCCGGAGCGACCAGGAGGAATACGCCTTGTTGCCGATGGTGAGATGAAACGTCACGCCGAACCCCTCCGCTGCCGAGACGCCATCTGGACGCGAGTGCGACGCTGCGACAAGCCAAGACTTTTCATGGAATCGATCATCGAAAGCGATCGGCGGTTCCGACCCCTCCTTGGCGTCAGGCGTTTCGTTTCCCTATAAGCGGGCGCGAGCGAAACGCGGGGTTCGGATCATGCTGCTGTCGCCCCTTGATGTCTCGGCTCTGGCGTTCTTTCTCTTCGGCTGGGCTGCCTACCACTTTCTCGTGGAGCGCTCGCGTTTCGGTCGAAAAGCGCTCAACAATCGCATGAACGAATACCGCCTGCGCTGGATGCTCGAGATGCAGGCGCGCGAGGCCCGCATCGTCGACGCCTCTCTCCTGGCGACCCTGCAGAGCGGTACGGCTTTCTTCGCCTCGACATCGGCACTCGCGCTCGGCGGATCGCTCACGCTGCTGCGCGGTGCCGACGACGCGTTGCGGATCCTCTCCGACCTGCCGCTGGGCACGGCGGCGAGCCGGGCCGTCTGGGACCTCAAGGTTGTCGGACTGGTGGTGATCTTCGGCTACGCGTTCTTCAAGTTCGCCTGGTCCTATCGCCTGTTCAACTATGTCGCGATCCTGGTCGGGGCGACACCGTCTCCGAAGTCGGGACGCCCGGACCAGCGCCGGCTGACCGCGCTCAGGGCGGCCGAAATGTGCATCGTGGCCGGCCGGCATTTCAACCGCGGGCAAAGGGCCTTCTTCTTCGCCCTCGCCTATCTCGGCTGGTTCATCGGCCCCGTCGTGCTCATCGTGACCACCCTTTGCGTGGTTCTGGCCATTCTGGTTCGCCAGTTCGCCTCCGACGCGCTCTCGGCCGTGACGCTCGACCTGCCGGACGAAGGCCTGGTGGAACCTCAGGGGGCCGGGAAGACGTCGGCGATTCTGCCCGAAAGCCTGTAGGCCACGAGGCCGATCCACTCGCGGGTCACGAAATCGAGCCGTGCCAGGCCGGCACTCAGCTGCAAATTCGGCAAGGCATCGCGCCATGTCCCGGTCGTGCGATAATCCACCGGGTAAGGCACCACCGGAAAGCCCGCGGCCCGGAACAGCCCCATGGATCGGGGCATGTGATACGCCGAAGTGACGAGGATCCATGTCTGCCCCGGAGCCGGCTGCAGCAGGTCCCGAACGAAGCGGGCGTTCTCGTCCGTATTGCGGGACTGGTCCTCGATGGTGATCCGGCCGGGGTCGATCCCGAGCGCCACCCAGAGACGCCGCGCATCTTCGGCCTCTCCGCCGATCACCGACACGAGGGCGTTGGAGCCACCCGTGTAGACGAGCCTCGCCCTCGGGAACCGCCGTGCCAGCGTTGCGCCGGCGGTGATGCGGGTGGCGGAATCGCTGATCGTGACCTGGCCCCGCGCGGCTCCGATCACTTGATCGATCGCGCCCCCGAGCACGACGATGCCGTCAGGCTGGAGGTCCTGCAGCGAGGCCTGCGGGAAGCGGTCCTCGAGCGGGCGCAGCATCAGGGTCCCGGCCGGCAGAAACCCGAGCAGCACGAGCGCCAGCACCGCGCCGACGATGAACCTCAGACCTCGTCGGCTTCGGCCCAGGATGACAAGCAGCAGCCCTAGCACGCCGACCCCGGCCATGAGGTTGGTCGGGGCCGCGATGATCCACAGGAGTTTCGAGGCGAGAAAGAACAAGGCTCTGGATCAGCGACGGGTTGACTGCGACATGCTGCGGTCAGTCCAACGGCAGGGGCGAGCCCGACAGGAACTGTGCCCACTGATCAGGCGATCCGAAGAAGGCGTTGCGGTCCACGTGGCCTCTGATGCCGTCGACGTGGGCGTCCGACTGATACTGCCAGAAGTGCCATTTCCGGCCGGCGTAGCGGACCGCCGGATGGTACTTGGTGCTACGGACCCAGATCGGGAAATCGTTGAGCGCCCCGCCGGCCAGGATCCCGGCGTAGAAGTCGACCGTCGAGTAGATCACGGGCTTACGGCCGTAATGGCGCTCCATCTCCTCCAGCATGGCGCGCATCTCGCGCACCGTCTCTTCGCGGTAGAGCGTTCGTCTGCAGGTCGGCGACGTCGGTGTCAGTTCGACATCGAGCACGGGCGGCAGCATGTCGGGCTCGACCGGCACGTTTTGCTCGAACCAGGCCATCTGTTCCTGCCACGGCCGGCACCAATAGACGAAATGGTAGGCACCGCGCGGCACGCCGGCTTCCTTCGCCTCCTCGAAATTCGCCTGAAACTTGCTGTCGATCCGGTCGCCGCCTTCGGTGGACTTGATCCAGGCGAACTGCACGCCCGAGTCCCGTACGGCAGCCCAATCGATGTTGCCCTGATATTTCGACACGTCGATCCCGTGCACGGCAAAATCCGTCGGCAAGGGACCTCCGAACGACGACGCGCTCTCGACCATCGGCGTCGCGGCGCAACCGCCCAAGGCCAGGACGGCGGCCAGAATGCTGAACACTCGAACAAACGTCATGGGCGGACCGCAACTCGTGGCGTTGACGGCGTTAGACTTAGAACCGACGTGGTAACGCGGCGTTAATGGCGCGGCAAGCGGCCCGCACGGTGTCATAGGATCGCCGCAGGCGCCGGACAAACGCTGCGCATGGTTTCCATTTGCCGAATGATCTTCGCCCTTTCCGTCGCAACGGCGGCCATGCCCGGCCCCGCGGCCTCCGCCCCGGCGCAGGCCTGCGCCAACCCCGAGGCGCTCGGCACCAGCCGGACCGTCGCGGTCGGCGATGCCCCGGAACTCGGACTCAAGTCCTATCCGCAGACGCTGGCGCTCGACGACCATGAGGTCGTGCTCACGTTCGACGATGGCCCCGCGCCGTCGACGACCCCGAAGGTCCTCGATGCCCTCAAGGCGCAGTGCGTGGAGGCGACCTTCTTCCTGATCGGCCGCAACGCCGCGTCCGCCCCGGCCCTCGTCCGGCGCGAGATCGCGGAGCACCATAGCGTGGGCCACCACACGTGGGACCACCCCGCCGTGACGTTACGCGGCCTGACCGAAGTCGCGGCCCTGGCCGACATCGACCGCGGCATGGCGGCCGACGACAAGGCCGCCTATGGAGCATGGTCGGGCGAGCCGCGCGTTCCCTTCTTTCGCTTTCCCGGCTTTGGCGACACGCCGGCACTGCTGGATGCGCTGAAGGCCCGCCACGTGGCGGTGTTCGGCGCGGATCTCTGGGCTTCGGACTGGATCCCGATGACACCCGACTCTGAACTCGCCCTCCTGATGGGACGGCTCCGAGCGGCCGGGCGCGGCATCATCCTGCTGCACGATATCAAGCGGCAGACGACGGACATGCTGCCGCGTTTCCTCGCGGCCCTGAAGACAGACGGCTTTCACGTCGTCCACATCGTGCCGGGCGGCGGGGCCACGCCGACGCGACCGGCCCCGGAGGGTTGGAGTTCCGAGACCGAGAAGACCCTGGCCCGCATGTGGCCGAAGGGAGGCGCCGCAGCTCAATCCTCAAAGCCGATGCCGCCTGTCGCGCCTGCGGCATCGGACGGGGACGGCGAGGCCGTGCCGCTGAAGGGCAGCACCGAATGAGAAACCGCTGCTGAGAACCGACGTCACCTTGGACCGGCGCAGCGCCGACTAACCACACCCAGCCTGTGTCAATGCTTAAAGAACAGGCTGATGGATTCCGTGGCAGACGCGCCTTGCCATAAGGTACCACAAATACACGAGTTGTAGCGGGTTCCGTTTGGAGCGAGTTAAGCCCTTTGTGGAAGGCTTCGATGCACCCCAGAGGATCATGCATCCATGATGAAACCCCTTCTCGCGCTGACGGCTGCGACCTTGTTACCCCTCGTCAGTTGGGTAGGACCGGTTCAAGCCGGTTCGGCAGCCGGCACGAGCTATTACGTCTCGCAGAGTGGTAACGATGCCAACGACGGACTCTCGCCCACCACCGCATGGCGCACCGTCAATAAGATCAACAACGGAGTGTTCGCAGCCGGATCGACGATCAACCTGCAAGGCGGAAGCCAGTTCAGCGGGTGCATCGTCTTCAACACGAGCAATGTCCCCGCATCCCAGAGCAACAACCCCATCAAGGTGCAAAACTATGGCGCCGGCACAGCGACCGTTACCTCGAACTGCCCTGGAACGATCGGCTCGGCGACGCAGGGACCTCGCTCGGCGGCCCTGACGATCGATGGCATCAGCGGCTTCGATTGGAACGGACCTTCGATCCGCGGGTCTGGCGCAGCGAACCCGACCCAGTATGGCGTCGTGATCGAGAACGAGAACAAATCTCTTGCGGCCAGCAACATCACGATCGAGAACAGCGACATCAGTGGCTTCATGGCACCCGCCAGCGCCACGACGGATGCCGCGTCCGAAATCCTGATACTGGGATACTCTCTGCGAGGAGCTTGCGCGTCCTTGGATACTGTTCGCATCCTCAACAATCAATTACACGGCAACAACGTGACATCGGCGGACGACAATGGCATTTCCGGCTACGGATGCGCCAAGAATATTCTCAATATACTGTACCAGGGCAATAGAGTCTTCAACATCGGCGGTCGCGCCTCGGCGCCCAACGGCGCATCCGGCAACGGCATGATCGCCAACGGTGTCGAAGGCGGCATCGAACAATTCAATGTCGTCCATGACAACGGCGCCAATGCGACCAAATGCGGAGGTCCTGGCGGGGTTTGGGCTTACTCGGCGGACAAGATCCTCATCCAGTACAATGAGGTTTACCGCATGCAGCCCTTTCCCGCATTTCAATCGGGTTGCGATTGGGTCGCTTATGATCTCGACGCGCAAGTCACCAATTCGTATGTGCAGTACAATTACAGCCACGACAACGCCGGCCCCGGACTGCTCGCTTATACGGGCGGCAAACTCGCTTCTTGGCAGAACAATACTTTCCGCTTCAATATTTCCCAGAACGACAACGTCCTTCTGCTGGATGGTGGTGGCTCCATCGCCCTCAATCCGGCGTCGACTCTTTACGTCTATAACAATACGGTCTTTAAGAGCGGCACCCTCACCACACAGACACCCGCGTCCTGCTGGTCGACAGGCTATAACGGCGCCTACGCGGCACCCGTCATCATCGCTGACAACATCTGCGTCAATCAATCGACCGACCGTTATAATCGGACCCGCATGGTCGATGGATCGAACGGCTCGACTGGGCTTGCCAATATCACGATGACCGGCAACGACTATTACAATGCCGGAACCGGCACGACGAATTACGTCTGGGGGAGCGGCACCTATGCCAATCTGCCGGCGTTCCAATCGGGGACATGGCAAGAAACAAACTCCGCCTCGGCGAACCCGATGCTGACGAACGCCGGCGGGGGCGTAACGATCGGAAGTACGACCGGGCCACAGCCGGGCCCTGCCGCCTATAGGCTGCGACAGGGTTCCCCCGCCGTGGGGACGGGTGTCAATCTCACGGCAGCACCCTACAACCTCGTCGTCGGCCCGCATGATTACTTCAAGGATGCGGTCCCGAACAGAGCCTTGTCGGGCTTCAACATGGGGGCGCAGAACTGACGCGACCGGCTTTGCCCCCGCGCCCCCGCGCCACGTGCGGGTCGCTCAAGGGGGCACGAGGGCATCGTGGACCGGCTTCACCCAGGTGCCGAGTTTCTCGTCGAAGACAATGAAATCACCATCGAACTGCCAATAGCACCACGCCATCCCATGCTGCTCGGCGGCACGGGCGACAGTGGCGGTCCAGGCGGCGCGGGACGCCATATCGCCTTTGTCATAGGCGCCGAATTCGCCCAGAAGGATGGGGCGGCCATGGTCATGCGCCCAAGCCGCGATGGCGTCGAAGTCCTGCGTGACGGCGACGCGATCCGCCGGCGTCCCCCAGGTGATGCCGACGAGCTTCTCCCGGCTGGGCACGGTCCATGTCGTTCCCTGGTGCGTGAAGGGAAAGGGCTCGTAGTAGTGGACCGTGACGAGGATCCGGCGGTCCCGCTCGGGAAGCATCAACGCGGGCAATGCCTTCGGGTCGTCGAAATGGCCCGGGCCGATGACGACCCAGCGGGTGGGGTTCGTGCGCCGGATGACCGCGAGGACATCGATCAGCAACGCGTTCCATCGTTCCGGCGTAATGTCGCCACTCGGCTCGTTCAACGGCTCGAAGAGCACCGTCGCGGGTGACATCCGGTAACGCTCGGCCACTTGCCGCCAGAAGGCGAGCAGCCTCTCGCGACACGACGAGGCGTTCTCGGCACAGCGACCCGAATCATGCTCGTCGAGAATGACGATAAGCCCGGCACGGCCGGCCTCGCGAACCACCCAGTCGAGCGTTTCGAGCCAGCGCGGGTCGAGACGCTTCGCGCCATCCATGTGGGCGAAAGCCTGGAGGTTGATGCGAATGGTGGAAAAGCCGCCTTGCTTGATGCGAGCGAAGTCGTCCTCCTTGAAGCGTGCGGTCTGCCGGTTCGTCCAGATCGGATCGTACCCCAACACGTTGACGCCGCGGCCGAGCGATGGTGCCCGGTCGGCGGACGTCACGGCGCTCGCGCCGGACCCGCTGACCGCAAGACAGAGCGCGCAGACGATCGAGCGCAGGCTCAGTTCGACAGCAGGCTTGCGCCGTCGAGCGGTCCGGTCAGCGGGCGTCATGGAAGAGCGACGTGGACCGGCACCGGCACGACCAAGTGCCATCCCTTATCAGGGCTCGGTTTTGAGCCTTGCCGCGGCGACCTCCGTCCATCATGCCGCAGACCGGCTATGGATTCGACTGAACGCATGGACCTTTTCCAAAGCGCGTTCGCTGAGGTCCGCGATGACCGTGTCTCGGCTGAGTATCGGTTCGCGAGTCGAAAGCCATCTGAGGCGTGCTGCTGCGGCCATGCTGAGGCTCTTCTCGACGAGGCGTCCCGGCTTCGAACGCGCAACACGTTGGAGGCGTGAACCCGAGCCGAGGAGCCCTGAGATGCCGCCCGACGTTTCGCCAGACCGATGGCCGGTTCGGGATAGCGTCGTTTTCAACTCGGTCCAGGAACTCGGCGCGATATTGAATGGCTTGAAATCCACTCCGAGCGATTGAGTCCAGTCGGTCCACTTGAATCTGTGTTCCGGCGCTAGCGGCAGAACCGGAATCCAGGGCACTCTGAGAGCGTCCGCAACGATAGCCCCGTGCATCGCCTCAGCGATCACTACCTCGGATGCTGTGATCTCATCGAGCACCTGTTCGACGGGGTTGCGCGGGTCTATGAGGTTGACGCCCGCCCATTGGCAGACGAGCTCCCAATAGCCGGTGTAAAGGCTATGCCAATGCGGAATGAAGGACGCTTTGAAGCGTTTTGGTCTCGCGCGGCAATCGCGGACGGCACGGATGAGAATCGCACTGTCCGTGATGGCCTTTTTCGGTTCGAGGCCCAGGGCTCGCGCCGTCTGAGGTCCCCGTACGAAGCTGATGTCCCAAGTCTCGTCTAGAACCGGCGGCGGCCAGTACGCGCCGTAACCGGCACCCATGACGTATTTGCGGACATTAGCCGGATAATCGTTGGACAGAACGGATCCAATCCCAATGAACAATGACGTTTCGTCGTTGTCGAAAACGTGTTCCAACAACTGTGGCCAGAGCCAAAGGTTTAGCTCGTCACCGAAATTGGGCGTCATAGGATGGCGAAAGTAGTACATCTTCATGTGACGTCCCCGATTGAATCAAAGGTCGGTGTGGCGCCGCCCGATGAGCCTGGCTCCGGTCGCCCTGATCATCAGCGCGGGTGCAAGCAAAAGCAGACTCGAGTCGGCGCGGTACGCGGAATTTATCGTGCGAAAGTCGAAGCGAAAGGACAGTAAGAACTGGCGGAGCGTCACCCAAATGAACTCGGTCCTATAGACCTTGATCCGTCTATCGACGGCCTCGCGCAGTGCAGTATCTTTTCCTAGAAGAGCTTTGGCTCGGATGAAGCATCTTAGATTGTCGAGTACCAGTTTAGGGTTATCGGGGTGACTCCGGGCCACCGCCCCCATGTAGAGGTCGATGCCTTTGCCTCGGCAAACGTTGAGAGCGAGCGAGCAGCAGGTTTTCCGCGCGGCGTGCCCGAGTTCGAGCGAGAAGAGGTAATCTTCTCCGGCAAACCTCAGCTTTTCGAAAAATCGGATAGCGGACATCGGCTCTCGCCGGAACACGATGGTCGAGGTATGAGCGAGGTAGCGGCGCACCAGGGCGAGGGTCGCCGCCTTTCCACCTAAATAAATCCGAGGCTCGTCGTCGGCACCCGTCGATGCCGGGGTCGGAACGAACGCTTGCGGAAGCCGGTAGCGGGCCTGCTCCTCCCGCAACTCTTCGAAATAAGAGATGCCGTTTCCAGGCGAGCGATGATCGCAGAAGTAGAAGTCGCAGTCCTGCCCGAGCGCATCGATGGCGTCCTGCAGATGATCGGGTTGCCAGACGTCGTCGGAATCCAGAAAGGCCACGAAATCGGTCTCCGGATCGACGGCGTCCAGGCCAGTGTTGCGGGCAGCGCCGGGTCCGCCGTTGAGGCGGTCGATGATGCGGAGCTTCAAATGGCCGTCGAACCCTGCGGCGGCGCACTCGCCACCTGGGTTGAGTGGCGAGCTGTCGTTCACCACCAGCACCTCGACCGCTATGGTCTTCGAGAAGCGCTGCTCTTTGATGGATTGGAGCGCCCGGGCCAAGATGCCGGTCCTTCGTTGAAAAAACGGAATGACCACAGCAATTCGGACGATGGCTGGAGCGTCAGGCTGGAGCGTTGTCGAAGGGCTCGGCTGGGCGGTGATGGTTTCAAGCATGATGCACCTGCCTGACGCGGGACAATGATCGGACGAAGGTGCGAAGGCTGCCGGGTGCCAGCAGCGCTAATGCGCCGACGTAAGCGAGGGCACCGGCCGGGATCTCGGCCGAGAGCCGCATCAGAGGTGCCGCCGCCCCGCAAGCCGAGTCGACGTAGACCACTACGGCATAGAGCGCGCTCGAGGCTGCCAAAGGTGGCAGCAAGGGCCTCATATACTCCGTCAGACCTATCCCGAGCAGCCGCACCGCCATGGCGACCGGAACGGGCCAGAGCAGATAGGTCTTTATGATGAAAGCACCGATCATGGTCCGGAGCCCGTAGGGCGCTGCCACGACATAGACTGCGAGATTGGAGACACCCGCCAGCAGCTGGTAACCGAACCACCAGGAAGCCTTGCCGAAGCTCGTGATCAAGGCAGCCTGAATCGTACCGATGCAGGTTATGATGCCGAGCACACAGAGCAGCGAAAGGGGGATTGCGGCTCCTTGCCACTTCGCCCCGAAGATCGCAGGCACCAGCGTCGGCGCGGTCGCGGCGAGCCCGGTGAAAAGCGGGAACGCGACAAGGCTGACGAAGGATGTCGCCCGGATGAACCCGCGGCGGACTAGGACGGTATCGCCCTGCGCGTTGGAGAACGCGGGATGCGCCACTGCGGTGAGAACGCCGCTCGTCAGATCGATTGCAATCGTGAACACCCGTTTGGCGAAGGCATAGAGCCCCACGGCCTCGGTTCCGAGAAAAAGGCCGACGAGGAGTTGGTCGGCCTGGCCGCTCAGGAACTGCACGCCACGTGTGCCCGTGGCAAAGAGGCCGTAACGGCTGAGGTCTCGAAGCGCCTCGAACGAGCCTAGGGATCGGGGCCGGTACCCGGATGCCAGGAAGACGACGCCGGTTGAAAGGGCGGCGGTCGCGACCTGCGACACGATGAGAGCCCAGACGCCTTGTCCTTCGAGTGCGAGGGCAACTCCCAGCACGCCTGCCGCGAGAGTCGTCACGGCCGTCCGCATCACGAGAAGGCGGAAATTCATGGTCCTGGCAATGATGGAGTTCGGGACGATGCCTAGCGCGTCGAACAGGATGCGACTAGCCAGTGCCGGCATCACGATGTCCAGAGCCGGCTTACCATAGATCGTAGCCACGAGATGTGCGCACAGGACAGCAGCGCCGGTGCACAGGCCGCCGAAGCCCAGGCTCAACCAGAACGCACTGTCCTTATGCGCATCGGTCAAGATTTTCCGCTGCACCAACGCTTCCCCGAAGCCCGTCGGGAGAGCCATGGCGAAGAACGCCACCGCGGCTCCCGAAACGGCGGACAATCCGAAATCTTCCGGCGCCAGGAGATGGGACAAGATCACGAAGACCGCGAAACCTGCGGCGTTGACGTAGAGGGCATTCACGGCCGACCAGAAAACACCTTTGTAGACGCGGCTCGCGTGACCGCTCGCTTCGAATTTGCTCATGTGCGCAAGCCTTCGCGGGCCTGTGAGGCTCCCTCGACCTCTCCGGATAGCGTTCCCGCACGGCGAGGCTCTCGTAGACTGCGAAGCGACGCGACGAGGTCAGCGCTGTCGTGATGGTCGACAAACGCATCCCGAGGAACTTTCGAGACCCGGGATCGGGCTTGTTCGTAGGTATCGGGGTCGAGACCTCGCAGGAAAGCCACGACGGCGGATTCGAGCGGTTCGTCGAAGGCGAAGCCATATCCGCGGCCCTCGACCAGACGCCCGGTCGCTGTATCGCGGCGCGCGAGAGCGACAGTTCCGAGAAGGCCGCCCTCGTAGATCCTGTTGGGGATGAGCCAATCGGAATTGGTGCCGGCATCGATGTAGTCGACGCACCAGCTGAAGTGCACGGGTCCATAGATCGCGGCGAGGTCGGCCGGGCTCGCATAGCCTCCGGTATACCGCATGCTGGGGCGCTGCCCGGCGGCGTGCTCGATCTCGGCCACCGTCAGGTCCTCGAGCGACGGTCTCCCGCCTAGGCGGATCTCGACCTTTTCGCCGAGCGTGTCGGCCAAGATGCAGAGTGCCGACAGGCTGCGGCGGCAGCGCAATGTTCCGTACCAGCCGATCACCCAAGGTGGCCCGGCCGGTTTTCTCACCGGCGCCAATGCGCTCAGTACCTTCGGTGGGACCTTGTTTTCGAGCAGGATCCAGCCGGTCCGTCGGCCCTGCACCGGCGCGAAATATCGGTCCACGAAGTCGGGCGAACTCACCACCAGGAGGGCGCAGCGCCGGAGCATCATGCGTTCCGCCAGGCGGAAGATCGTCCCGACCATGTCCTGCCGCAGGAAGGGCCGCTGGATGTCCAAGACCTCATACGCCACGCTGCCGCGGGAGCCCGTCAGGATCTTGGCCGCGAGCGCCACGGCGAGCATGTCGATGTTGCGGGCATAGATGATGTCCACGCGCCGCAGCGTTCCGCGGGACCGCGTGGCCCGCCAGATCCCGAGCATCAGCCGCGGCAGCCGACGGATGTAGCTGCGATCTCGTGTCGAGCCCAATTCGACGTTGCGGAAGATCGCCCCGGCTTTCAGCCCCACCCGATCCCGGCGGAACATGAAGCCAATGACGGTGCAGCCCTGCTGCAAGAAGGCATCGGCCCGCTTCAGAATGGTACTCTCGTTGGCATCGTGGCCGAAGAACGCGATCGTGAAGGCGGTTCCCGTCATGATCTGGCCTCCCTCATCGCGACCGCGTAAGCTCGACGCGACGGCAGTGCCGCCGCCGCTGCGGGCCACGTCATGGCGACGGCGAGCAGCAGTTGATGCAGGGTGTGGTTCTGAAACAACGGGTCTTCGGCCGTTGCCTCGACGATCGCGTAGATGACGAACATCGGCCGCCATAGCTGCAGCACCTGCGAGTCCCTGGCCATGATCGTGAACGAGCGCACGACGGCCGTGACGAGGCCCCAGCAGAAGACCGTCAGCCCGACTCCGCCGAACGCGACGCCGACATCCACGAAGTTGTTATGGAAGAACCAAAGGTCCTGACCGATGACAAAGCGAAGATAGGCCGCGCTGGTTTGGTCGCTGTCCCAATAGGCTTTGTAACCGATACCGATCACAGGTGTGGCGCGGATCTGGTCGAAACCGAATTGCCACAGCACGGTTCGACCTGTCAGCGTGTCGTCCTTACCGAGCTGTCCGAGGACAGAGGCCGCCACGTTGCCGCCTCCCAAGAGAATCGCAGCCAGTGCCGCCCCTCCTAGGATCGTCAAGCCGAGGCAGAGGCCGAAGGTCGTGGTACCACGACGATAGGCGAGCGCCGGAGGCACGACGGCGAGCGACAGAGCGAGGGCGAGCAGCGACGTACCGGACCGCGAGCCGAAGAGGAGAACGGCTGCAGGCAAGATCAAGAGTGCGGCTAAACGCCGATGCCGTCCGTCCATGACCAGCACCACGCAGGAGATGATCTGCAACACCATCATGCTGCCGAGCACATTCTTGTGCGGGTAGACACCGACCCAGGTTCCGTCATCTCCGATGGCCGTGGCGGAGTGTAGAGCGAGGACCAGCAAAGAGGCGCACTCGCCGAGAGCCATGCCTAGAACGACCGCGAGAACCAGGCGTCTCGTATCGAGGACAGACATGGCCAGGTACCCGACAAGAAGGGTCATCAACAGTTGCAGGCCTTGGTAGAGGCTGGACCACGGCGTCAGCGACCAGAGCGACGACATCATCGCCAGAACCGGCCACGCCAACAGCGACGGATTGCTCAGAGCAAGGTCGCCGACCCGCCCGCGACCTTGCAGCATAGCCATGATGGTCATGACGTCGGCGGCAGCCCAGAAGGCCCTCTCGGCACCGTCGATCCCCAACGCCCTCGCGCTGCCAGGCCCGCTGACGGCAAAGAAAAACAGAGCACCGGCCAGAACGGTCGCCATACCGCTCCGGTCGATCGGGCTCGCGGTGACGCCTTTCATGCAGCGGCCCGCG